>DBOC01000012.1:0-83776 GCA_002299895.1 Sphingomonadales bacterium UBA656
GCTGTTGCGCCCGTGCGGTCCTGATGAAAGGACGCGCATAACGGGCTGCGACGACTATTTTGAAAGTATGAAAATGTCTTATTTCCAAGACCTGGGCCTCGCCCAACCTATCCTGAAGGCGCTTGAAGCGGCAGGCTATGATACGCCAACCCCCATTCAACAACAGGCCATTCCATCCTTGCTTCAGGGGCGCGATCTATGCGGCATCGCGCAAACCGGAACGGGAAAAACCGCTGCATTTGCGTTGCCCTCACTCCACCATTTCGCGACCAAGCCAAAGGCGCGTCAACAATATAGCTGCCGGATGCTCGTCTTGTCGCCAACGCGCGAACTGGCGGCGCAGATCGCCGACAGCTTCCGCACTTATGGTAAATTTTTGGGTCTGAAGGTCGATTGCGTTTTTGGCGGCGTACCGATTTTCAGCCAGAAAAAACGCCTTGCCGGCGGCGTCGATATTCTTGTCGCCACGCCAGGCCGTTTGATCGACCTGATTGAGCAACGTGCGGTTACGTTAAAGGACGTCGAAATTTTCGTCCTCGATGAAGCCGACCAAATGATGGACTTGGGCTTCATCCACGCTCTGAAACGTATTGACCAATTATTGCCCAAGCAGCGTCAGACATTGTTCTTTTCAGCGACAATGCCAAAGGCGATTGCCGAGCTTGGCAATCGTTTCCTCAATAACCCCGTCCGTGTTTCGGTTGCACCAGCATCGACGACGGCAGAACGCGTTGAGCAATTTGTGACCTTTGTCGAGCAACGCGAAAAGCAAACTTTGCTGACGCTCAAACTGCAAAGCGAAGACATTGACCGCGCGTTGGTTTTCACCCGCACAAAGCATGGCGCCGACCGCGTTGTGCGTGGGCTTGCAGGTGCTGGCATTCAATCCGCTGCTATTCATGGCAACAAATCGCAGGGTCAGCGTACCGCTGCACTGCAAGCGTTCCGGGATGGTAAGATCAAAATACTCGTGGCAACCGACATTGCCGCACGCGGCATTGATGTTCCCGGCGTCAGCCATGTGTTCAACTTCGAACTGCCTAATGTCCCCGAACAATATGTTCACCGCATCGGCCGCACCGCACGCGCCGGCCGTGAAGGTATCGCGATGAGCTTCGTTGCGGGTGACGAGCGTGGTTATATGAAAGACATTGAACGTCTCACGGGCGTCCGCGCGATGACACTTGGCCTTCCCGAAGGCTTCCGTGCAGCTGTAGCAGCCTTGCCGCCCCCCGTTGCCGATAAGAAACCGCAGCAAGCACGTGGCGGTCGCGGCGGCGGCCATCCCGGCGGCGGACGGACAAATTATGCGGGTAAGAAACTGGGTGGCAATAATGGCGGGACAGGCTTGAACGGCGAAACCCGTAACCGCACGCATGCCCCGCAAGGTGGCTGGCAGCCATCCATTGGTCCGCGCGACGGCAGCCGTGAAGGTAGAAGCGAAGGCGGCCGTGATGCGCGTCCGCGCAGCGACAATGCCGTAGCTGGTGACCGTCGCCCCACCGCTGACCGCGCCTTTGCCGCGCGCAGCGAAAACCGCCGCGACCCCGGCGCACCTGCACGCAATTACGGCCCTAAAAAGGGCGGTTACAAAAAGGCTGTGAAGCGCGCTGGATAGTACAAACTACAGAAAAGCCGTCATCCTGAAACATGTTCAGCTTGACGGCTTTTTATGCATCAGTGCCTGAAATGCCGCATGCCGGTGAAGACCATGGCCAAGCCAGCGTCATCGGCGGCGGCAATCACCTCATCATCGCGCATCGATCCGCCGGGTTGAATGACTGCCGTTGCGCCTGCTTCTGCTGCCGCAAGCAAGCCGTCGGCAAAGGGGAAAAACGCGTCAGAAGCGACGGCCGAACCCAATGTGCGCGGCGCATCCCACCCATAAGTTTCCGCGGCTTCGATGGCCTTAATCGCAGCGATCCGTGCGCTGTCACGCCGGTTCATTTGGCCTGCGCCAATACCAGCGGTTGCGCCGTCTTTGGCATAGACAATTGCATTGGATTTTACATGCTTTGCGATGGTCCACGCAAAGCGGCAATCGGCCAGTTCCTGCGCGCTTGGGGCACGCTTAGTGACCACCGTAAATGCATCATCTGCAACATGACCATTGTCCCGCGATTGCACGAGCAGCCCGCCGGTAATCGGCTTGATAGACAGGCCGCCGCGTTTCGGATCGGGCAATTCCCCGGTGAGCAACAACCGCAAATTCTTCTTCTTGGCGAACACCGCCTTGGCTGCGTCATCGGCGGACGGGGCCGCGACGACTTCGGTAAAAATCTCGGTAATAGCTTCGGCCGTCGCCGCATCGAGCGGACGGTTGACGGCGACGATGCCGCCAAAGGCCGAGACACTGTCGCATTCCAGCGCCGCACGATAAGCGTCAATCAAGGTTGCGCCCGTCGCCACGCCGCACGGGTTGGCGTGCTTAACAATAACGACTGTCGGTGGGCCATCACGAAATTCGGCGACCAGCTCAAGCGCGGCATCGGCGTCGTTATAATTGTTATAGGATAGCTCTTTACCCTGCACTTGTTCGGCCTGCGCGATGCCCGCAATATGCGGTCCAACAGGCACATATAGCGCCGCGCGCTGATGCGGGTTTTCGCCATAGCGCAATTCGGCCACGCGATTGCCATTGACCGCCAACATGTCCGGAAACAATTGCTGCTGATCCGCAAAGGCGAACCACTGGCTAATCATGCTGTCATAGGCAGCCGTTGCTGAATATGCCTTTGCTGCGCATTTGCGGCGGAAATCATAACTGGTTTTGCCGCCGCTTTCCTCAAGCTCGGCAATCAAATCATCATAATCTGCCGGATCGGTCAGGATGGTTACGAAGGCATGGTTTTTGGCCGCGCTACGCACCATTGATGGTCCGCCAATGTCGATATTCTCGATGATTTCGTCACGCGGCGCCCCTTTGGCTACCGTCTGCACAAAGGGGTAGAGGTTGACGACCACAAGGTCGATGGCGCCAATATGATGCTCGGCCATCGCGGCAGCATGTTCGGGATTATCACGCACCGCGAGCAGGCCGCCATGCACCATCGGATGCAGTGTCTTCACCCGTCCATCCATCATCTCGGGAAAGCCAGTCAGCTCGCTAATGTCTTTCACCGTCAGGCCGGCGGCGCGGAGCGTTTTGGCCGTCCCGCCCGTCGAGACCAATTCGACATGGCGCGCCGCCAGCGCATGGCCAAGCTCTACCAATCCAGCTTTGTCGGACACCGACAATAGGGCCCGCTTAATGACGACGTCTTGCATAATATTATCCTAAATGGCGCAGTTGCCAGCTGACATGGCGCTCGCCTTTACCCGTATCGGCGGCAATGACAAGTTGTTGGGTCGGGTGCGGGCGGCCATTTTGGTCAACCCACAAGCTCTCATCGACCGACAAATTCCCCTCAGAGGCGGTAAACGCCCAATTGCTACCATCGACCATACGCAGCAGCGCGGTCTGTGGCTGGTCTGAGGGTGTGATCTCAATATCTGGACCCAGATGAAAGCGGACATGCGCCACCACATCGGTTCGCGGCTTTTCTTGCGGTAGCAGTGTATCTTCGCCCCGCAATTCCATGCCGTCGGAACGCAGGATGAGCAAGCGGCTGTGATTATAGCCAAAGTTTTTCGCATAGCCGTCATGGCTTGCTTCTATCCGTGTCGCCTGATCAATATCACGACGGTCAAGAGCTACTTCGGTGACGCCCTTGCCTAATTGACCACCCGGCAAAATGGCGGTCGAATTGGTGTCATTCAGACATAAGGTCGAATGCGCTGCCGTCGTCCGCAATCCGCGGGCCAGGTCCGCCGATATGGTGGCGCCAACAAACGCAGCGCCGCCGCAATTGACGATGATCCGCTGCCCATTATGCGACAATTCGAAAGCGAGGGTCGACGCGCATCCCGATGACGACTGGCGCGCGAGCGGCGGCGGCCCCGCATCCAGCAGAAGCACCGATTTGCCAGCGGACACACGCTGATATCCCCAATCTAATGCTTGGCGGTGCGGGCGGGCGCGGACTTCGCTCGCTGCCACAAGTGCGTCAATCCGGTCGGCTGTCATATGGGCCGACCCCTGCCACGCGCCAAGCCCGCCATCCGAATGAGTCAGGCCCAATAAGGCAGGTACCGCACGGCCCAAGGCCTCTATGAGGAAATCCGGCACTGGCTCATGTTGCGCGACATAGCATTGCTTCAACAGGCTCAGCAGACCGATAAGTTCCATCAACTGGATTGGCGAGCGCGATACAACGCCGCCATCGGGGAAAATGGTGACGCGCAAGGCTTCCGAAAGTCCATCTTCGCCGACGGCGCGGCGGATTTTACCTTCGGGCAATAATAACGACGCGGCAACGACGCCGGCCCAGCCAACGGTCTTAGCAAAATGGCTTTGCGCCCTTGGTGCGGACTGGTCCAAATGGCGCGCCACCCGCGCAAAATGGTTGATAACGCGCGCACGGTAAATGGGGTCAGAACTGCTCAGCAAAAACGGTGATCCGGCGGCCATGTTCAACAACCGCCAAGCACAATTGTCGACCCGCCAAGCTGGCTCGCGCGTTTTCATGCCATTGGCGAGTAACCAAGCATCGGCAATATGCGCCGCGGCAGGCGCGCCTTCGCCGCGATTGGTCGCGGCCGCCAGATCGCGAAGCCAGTCAAAGCGGTGGATATAATCCGTCAGCGATGGCGACAGATCGAGCCGGTCATAATCCAATGTATCAAATGCTTGTTCGAAACCCTGATAATAAAATTTGCCCATGCGCAGGGCCTGCCCACGCGCAGCATCACCTTGCAAAGGGTCCTTCGGCGCCGCCAAAAGGCGTAAAGGCACCTTGCCCTGCAACCGCCCATTGTGCAGCGGCGTCCGCCATGTCAGCTTGTAAAATTCGAGAGAGAGGCGCTCGAGAATATTTTGACCCGCACCCTTGGGCCTGACGATTAAGGCCGCCTGCCGTTGATCAATATCATCCTCAAAATTACCGGTCATTCACCCCTCAGCGCCCGGATATTGGCGGCATAATGGCTCTCGCCGCCTTTGAATGTGGCCGTGCCAGCCACCAACGTATCCGCGCCAGCCGATATTGCGAGCGGCGCCGTGTCGGTCGTAATACCACCATCTACTTCAAGCCGGATGTCGCGCCCCGTTTTCTCGATCATTTTCCGGACGGCTTCGATTTTGCGTAGCTGGCTTGAGATAAAGCTCTGCCCGCCAAAGCCGGGATTAACGCTCATGATCAGAACGAGATCGACATCGTCGATGAGATAATCGAGCATCTTCGCTGGCGTATGCGGATTGAGGACGATGCCCGCCATTTTGCCAAGCGACTTAATCAACTGCACGGTGCGGTGCGGGTGCGGCCCAGCCTCGGGATGGAACGAGATGATATCCGCGCCAGCATCGGCAAAATCCTGCACATATTGGTCAACCGGCGCGATCATCAAATGCACGTCAAATGGCTTATCACTATGCGGGCGTAGGGCCTTTACGACAGCAGGGCCGATAGTGATATTGGGGACAAAATGCCCGTCCATCACATCGACATGGATCCAGTCGCATCCCGCTGCATCAATGGCGCGCACTTCTTCGCCCAGCCTTGCAAAATCGGCAGACAATATGGATGGCGCAATGCGGACGGCGTTGGTCATGCTACCCGCTTAGACGCTGCACTACAGGCGAGCAAGGCGGCGGCGGGCGTTATGCACAGATTATCGCAATATGCGCACCTAGCGCCGATAGATAAACAGGTCGCCAATGACATCATGGGATTCTGCAAATTTCGCAAAACCAAGCTTGCCCGCGACATTATGCGATGCGGCATTTCCGGTTTTAATGATGCAACGAATTTCTCCCAATCCGTTGCCGTCCGCCCACTTTAAAATCGCGGTCATCGCCTCGGTAGCATAGCCTTTCCCCCAAGCGTCGGGTGTGAATGCCCAGCCAGCCTCAGGAAAGCCCTCCAGCGCGTCTATGCCGCGTTCAAACTGCGCCAGCCCGCCATTGCCGACAAAGCGGCCGCTTACCCGCTCCACAAATGACCAATAGCCATAGCCCAAGAGCGACCACATGCCGATACCCTGAAGCATTTTGCCCCAACTGACATTGCGGCTGCGTGGCTCTCCGCCAATAAAGGCCGTCATTCGCGGGTCCGCCCATGCGGCGGCATAATCCTCCCAATGCGCAAGCGACATGGGTTCAATCGATAAACGTTCGGTTGTGAGTGTGGGTGCGGTAACTTTCATATACTCCCCGTCGCCCCAGCGCAGGCTGGGGCCCATCACGTCTATCAATCTCGAACGATATGCGAAATAGGCTCCAGCCTACGCTGGAGCGACGTGGTTAATTGATTAAGCATTTCTGGAAAACCGCGCCACAAAAAATCCATCCAGCCCGCCTTTTTCGGCCAGCATCGGCGGCATTGTGCGAACATGTCCAGCGGCATTGGCAACCACGCCAGCGGGCAACTCGTCGGCGGTCGCGGGCAATGTTGTATATTCGGGATGCCGCGCCAGAAACGCATCGGCCTGCGCCTCGCCCTCATGCGGCTCCAGAGAGCAGGTGGCGAATATCAACAGGCCACCCGGTTTCACCCAATCCGCAGCACGGTCCAACATCGCACTTTGGATCGCTGCCAAATTGTTGATCGCCTTGAGGTCGATCCGCTGCAGCACATCGGGGTGCCGCCGCATCGTGCCAGTGGCACTGCACGGTGCGTCGAGCAAAATGGCGTCGAACGGCTGCGATGGCTTCCAATCCATGGCATCTGCATTCACACGCTCCGCATTCAACTGCGTGCGTTCCAAATTGGTCATCAGCCGGTCCATGCGCCGCGCGCTATTGTCGAGCGCAGTGACCGCAAAACCAGCCGCCGACAATTGCATCGTTTTGCCGCCGGGTGCTGCACAAAGATCAAGCGCGCGTTTACCAGCGCCATCGCCCAGAAGCCGCGCAGGCAGGCTGGCGGCCAGATCCTGAACCCACCAAGCGCCTTCGTCATAGCCGTCAAGTTCTTCGACCGCCGTGCCACGCGGCAAACGCACATGACCGGGCATGAGACTTACTCCGCCCAACCGCTCGGCCCATGCACCGGTCGCCGCTGGTTCCCGCAAGGCCAAGTCCAATGGCGGTGGTTCAGACAACGCCTTTTGCGCACCCGCAATCATCTCATCACCCCATACAGGGTGCCAGCGCATCATCACCGCCTCAGGCAAGGACGGCAATTCCGGCAAGCTGACTTCAGCGCGCAGCAAGGATCCCAGCACGCCATGCACCAGCCGCCTTGGGCCGCCATCTACCAAGGGTAAGGCTGTTGCGATGGCCGCATGGGCAGGTGTACCCAAACGTAAAATCTGCGCCAGTGCTAGGCGAAGTACCATCCGCGCCTTGGAATCGTCCGGCAGAATTTGTTTGGTCTTGCTGTCGATCAAAAAATCCAGATCTACCGACCAGCGCAAAGTCTCCTGCGCGATTGCAATCGCCAAGGCGCGATCGGGTGGCGACAGGCCTTTGGTCGCATTGGCGGTCGCTTGGTCCATCGGCGTGCCCATGCGCATCACGGTATCAAGCAACCGCAAGGCGGCACGGCGGGAGGGGAAGCCAGAAATTTCTTCAGTCATAGACACGGGCACTAGGCGTCTGCGGCTGACAAGGGAAGAGCGGTTCTGCACACTCCAAAGCGCGATACCACATCTTGCAAATGCGCGGATGAAAGCCGATATTCAACATCAGCCATTTCGCTCAAGGAATTTCGAACTATGGGCACGCGTCCACCACATGTAAAAGCGCCGGAATATCTCTCCAAAAGCCCGCCAGTTCCAGAACCTGAAGAGGTCGTTCGCGCGCCTGAGCCTGATGCCGAACGGCCCGATCCCGTCCGCTATGGTGATTGGGAATTAAAGGGCGTTGCGATTGATTTTTAAGCTGGCCGCTATGGTCACTCCATAAATGGCGCCGACACCTCTGGCCGGACGCGGACCAGCCGCCCCGTTGCTTTATCAATCATTGCCCAAGTCGTGTTCGCACGCACGATCACCTTGCCTTTGGCATCGACAAAATCGACCCGCCGGTCAAATTGTGCACCCTTGGGTTCGCTCTCGATCCATGTGCGTGCCGTGACGCTCTCACCCGCTGCGATATTTCCGCGATAGTCAATCTCATGCCGCGTCACGACCCAATAATAAGCCGCGATATGCTCTGGCGCGGCCACCGCCTGCCAATGAGACGTCGCCATATCCTGAATCCACCGCACCCAAACGGCATTATTGACGTGGCCAAGCTCGTCAATGTCGTCCGGTTGCGCGGTAAAAGATCGTTCGAACGGTATCATTTGCCCGCCTTGGCCAACCCCATTTGCCACACAATAAATGCTGCCTCTTCGGCATTTTCGCGCAACCGTTCAAACCGGCCGGACTTACCGCCATGGCCAGCGCCCATATTGGTTTTGAGCAAAAGCACATTGTCGTCGGTTTTCATGTCGCGCAGCTTTGCAACCATCTTGGCGGGTTCCCAATAAGTGACGCGCGGGTCGTTCAGGCCTGCGGTCCATAGCATCGGCGGATAAGCCTTTGCTTCGACATTATCATAAGGCGAATAGCTGCGGATATAATCGAACGCGGCCTTGTCGGTGATCGGGTTGCCCCATTCTGGCCATTCGCCGGGCGTCAAGGGCAGGTCCTTATCCAACATGGTGTTGAGCACATCTACAAAGGCTACATGGCTAACCACCGCCCCAAATAATTCCGGTGCCTGATTGACCACCGCGCCCATCAACTCACCGCCAGCCGAGCCGCCGCTTGCGGTCACCTTGCCTTTACTGGTGAAGCCCAAGTCGATCAGACCCTTGGCCGCATCGACAAAGTCGTTGAAGGTGTTGGTCCGCTTCGTCAGCTTGCCATCGAGATACCATTGGTAGCCAAGGTCATCACCGCCACGGATATGCGCAATCGCATAAGCAAAGCCGCGATCGACCATCGACAAGCGGTTGGCGCTAAAGCCCGGCGGCATGGCATAGCCATAAGCGCCATAAGCATAAAGATGCAGCGGCTGGCTCCCGTCTTTCTTAAAGCCCTTCTTGGTCAGGATCGACACCGGAACTTTTATGCCATCACGCGCCGTAATCATTACGCGTTCCGTCACATATTGGCTTGGGTCATAACCGCTGGGAATTTCCTGCACCTTCAACGTTTCCAAGCGGCCGTCGGCGAGATGATAGTCAAAAACGGTATCCGGTGTGACCATAGATTCATAACCAAGTCGCAGCTTCGTCACATCATATTCGGGATTATCACCCAAGCCTGCATCATAGCTTGCCTCGGGAAATTTGATCCGCTCAACCTTTTTAACATCGGCATAATCGCGGATCTCAACTTGATCGAGACCGTCAATGCGGCCTTCGGTCACATAGAAATTTTTGAACAAAGACAGGCCTGTCAAATAATGGCGGTCGGAACCGGCAATCAATGTTTTCCAGTCGCCCGGTGCCTCGATGCTGGCGGTAGCCACGCGGAAATTAACATGATTATCATTGGTCAGAATGAATAAAGTCCCGTCGCGCACATCGACGCTATATTGCCGCCCTGTTTTGCGCGGCGATACCAATATGGGCGTTGCGGTCGGATCATTTGCGGGCACCAAACGCACTTCGCTCGTGACATTGTCGCCGGTGCCAATGACGATCCAATCCTCTTGCGCGGTCAGACCAACACCAACGCCAAAGCCGATATCGTCTTCCTTATAGAGCAGCTTCGCCTTGCTCAGGTCATCGCCCAATTTATGATACCAGGCATTGTCCGTGCGCCAATTGTCGTTGGCCAGGCCATAGACAACGCCTTTATTATCCGATGACCAAACAATGCTAGACAGCGTGCCGGGGATGATGTCGGCCAATTTTTTGCCGGTTTCCAAATTGCGGAAATGCAGGTCAAAACGTTCTGACCCGTTATCATCATAAGCATAGGCCAAAATCTTGCCATCCGGGCTGATTTCTGCAGCGCCTAAACGGAAATAGGCCTTGCCCTTCGCCAATTCATTTTCGTCGAGGATAAGCTGATCCGCGCCACCCGCGACGGGCTTACGATAATGCTTACGATATTGCGCGCCTTCTTCAAATTTCGACCAATAGATATAGGCGCCATCCTTTTGCGGAACACTGCTGTCATCCTCTTTGACGCGGCCTTTCATTTCTTGAAAGATTGTTTCTATAAGCTCGGCCTGAGGCGCCATTTGTGCTTCAAAATACGCGTTTTCGGCTTTCAGATGATCGAGAATTTCCTTGTCATCAATCGTCGGATAGCTTGCATCGCGCAGCCAATGATATTCATCGGTTATCGTCACATTGTGATGGGTCGTCTGATGCGGACGCTTTGCGGCGATGGGTGGCTTGATATGCGCGTTGGCTGTTTCGGTCATGGCTTCTTTCTGGGCGAATGCGGGCGAGGATAATGCGCTGGTTACAAAAATGAGTGGGAGCAGTGCTTTCATGTGGCGACGTCCTCGCGTATATGGATGTTATAACCATATGAACGGAAGTCCGACATGTCTACCTATGAAGCCCGCCTTGCTGCGCTGCGAGCGCAACTGAAGAATGAACAGCTCGACGGATTCGTCGTGCCAATCTGTGACGAACATATGTCGGAATATGTCGGCGATTATGCGCAGCGGCTTGGTTGGCTCACCGGCTTTGGCGGCTCGGCGGGTTCGGCAGTGGTCTTATCCGAAGAGGCTGCGATTTTTACCGATGGCCGCTACACGCTGCAAGTGCGCGAGCAGGTCGATGGCAAATATTGGCAATATGTAGGCGTGCCCCAAACGAGCATCGCTGACTGGTTGCAGGACCACGCCCCCACCGGCGCGCGCATTGGCTATGATGCATGGGTTCACACCAAAGGCTGGGTCGAAAGTGCAACCAAGGCACTGGCCGCAAAAGGCGCAGAGCTGGTCGCGGTCAAAAGCAATCCAATCGACAGGGTGTGGGCTGAACAGCCGCAGAAAAGCGTGGCCAAGCTTATCGTACACGACACCCAATATGCAGGGCAGAGCAGCGCCGAAAAACGCGCCGCTGTGGCCGAATGGCTGACGGCGCACAAGCTCGACAGCACCGTCATTTCCGCGCTCGATTCGGTAGCGTGGTTGCTGAATATCCGCGGCTCCGACGTGTCTAATACCCCTGTGGCGCTCAGCTTTGTGTTGGCTTATGCCGATGGCACAGCGGATCTATTTGTTGCGCCCGAAAAGATTGACGACGCCGTCCGCGCGCATCTGGGCAATGCCGTGCGCCTGCGCGATCCATCTGAATTCGTACCAGAATTGCGGTCGATGAACGGTAAGCGTATTGCCGTTGATCCCGACCGCGCCGTCGCCGCCATCTTCGGCGCACTGCAAGCGGGCGGCGCGCACATCGTCGAGGCACGGGACCCAACTATCCTGCCCAAGGCGGTCAAAAACCCCGTTGAGCAATCCGGCCACCGCGCCGCGCAAGCCCGAGATGGCGCTGCCCTGAGCCGTTTCCTGCATTGGATGCACGAGACCGCGTATAAAGGCGAATTGAACGAATTATCCGCTGCTGCACGGCTAAAAGCATTCCGCGAAGATACAGGAATGCTTAAGGACTTGTCGTTCGACACCATCTCCGCCACCGGCCCCAATGGCGCGCATTGCCATTATAAGGTCGATGAAAGCACCAACCGCAGCATTGAACCCAATAGCATCTATCTAGTCGATAGCGGCGGGCAATATTTGGACGGCACAACCGATGTCACCCGCACG
This sequence comes from Sphingomonadales bacterium UBA656, assembly GCA_002299895.1. Classification (GTDB taxonomy): domain Bacteria; phylum Pseudomonadota; class Alphaproteobacteria; order Sphingomonadales; family Sphingomonadaceae; genus Sphingorhabdus_B. The sequence goes on from DBOC01000012.1 coordinate 11,765, forward strand.
ATCTGGGTCGGACCGGGGCAACCCACCGCCGAGATGAAGGACCGCTTCACGCGTGTATTGAAAGGCCATATCGCTTTGGCCTGCGCTGTCTTCCCCGAAGGCACCAGAGGCGCACAATTGGACAGCATGGCCCGCGCTTCCCTGTGGCAGGCTGGCTTGGATTACGCCCATGGTACAGGCCATGGCGTTGGCAGCTTCCTTGCCGTGCACGAAGGCCCACAACGCATCGCCAAATTCGCGGGCGGACAAGCCGGCAGCGACGAGCCATTGCAAGCAGGCATGATCCTGTCCAATGAGCCCGGCTATTATAAATCCGGTGAATATGGCATCCGCATCGAAAATCTGATCCTGGTCGAGGAACGTAAGATCGCAGGCGCGGAAGGGCGCTATTTCGGGTTTGAGACGCTCACCTTCGCGCCGATTGACAAGAATTTGGTCGACGTCAGCTTGCTGAACAGCGACGAGCTACGCTGGTGGAATGATTACCACGCCAAGGTGCTGGCAATTGTCGGGCCGCAACTGGACGGAGAAGCGCTGGCGTGGACGAAAGCGGCGTGTGCGGAGTTGACGGCAGGCTAACGCCCCTCAAAGCTTATGGTGCGCGCCCAAGCTCGCCTTGATGCGGTCGAGCGTTGCTTTGCGGATGGCTCTTTTGTTCCAAGCATATGCAGGGGCGGGGAGCTGCGCGAGTTGGCTGGCAACGGCTAAAGCTTTCGCTTCCACCTCATCTGCTGGCGCCAGCATATCGAGGTAGCCCGCTTCAACTGCGCCTTGCGGGTTGTAAATATAGCCCTGAATCATCGCGCGAGTCAGATGCGATGGATTGAGCCGATCTCGCGCCAGTTCCATTGCGAAGATAGGCAGGTTCATACCCGTAATCGCCTCATTCGCGCCAATTTTATAGTCGCCCGACGTGCCAATGCGGGTATCGCAGGCATGTAGGATAAACACACCCATCGCAATCGCATGGCCCGTACAGGCCGCGACCACCGGCAAAGGTCCGCCATAGAGGCGCAGCAACAGTTCCGCGCCTGCATCCAGCAACTTATACACGCCGTCCGCGCCAAGGCTGGCAAAAGCGTTGAGGTCAAATCCACCCGAAAACCGCCCATCGCGTCCGGTCAAGACAATGGCTTTTGCTTTCGACTCGGCCGTGTCGAGCGCAGCGTTCAAAGCCGCGACCATCTCGAAATTAATCGCATTGGCTTTGCCGTCGTCCATACGGATGAGGGCAATGTCGTTGGTGATTTCGACGGTTGCGGACATAATGGCTCTCCCTTGGTTTATCATTGGAACTAAAGCCGCGCTTTACGTTCACGTCAACTTGAAAATATGCGCGCGCCGCCGCACACCTCGGCGTAACGTCGGCGCAGCCGTACGTCGCACCAATATCCTAACATTTAAGGCATCATCATGACCCAGACTTTTTCCGAATATACCCCGGCCGATGTCTGGGAATGGAATACCGAAAATGGCGGTCAATTCGCCAACATCAATCGGCCGATTGCTGGAGCCACGCATGACAAAGAGCGTCCGATCGGCAAGCATCCGATGCAGCTCTATTCGCTTGCTACACCCAATGGCGTGAAGGTCACGGTAATGCTTGAGGAGTTGTTGGCGCTTGGCCATCACGGCGCGGAATATGATGCATGGCTGGTCAACATCCGCGATGGCAACCAGTTTTCAAGCGGCTTTGTCGATGCCAATCCCAATTCCAAAATCCCCGCTTTGTTCGACCATTCCACGCCGACACCGACACGCGTGTTCGAGTCCGGGTCGATCTTGCTATATCTGGCAGAGAAATTCGGTGCGTTCCTTCCGACGGAGCATCATGCCCGGACCGAGACCATCAACTGGTTGATGTGGCAAATGGGTAGCGCGCCTTATTTGGGCGGTGGTTTTGGCCATTTTTACGCATATGCGCCGTTCAAGTTCGAATATGCCATTGACCGTTTTGCCATGGAGGTAAAACGGCAATTGGACGTCCTAGATCGCAATTTGGCAGAGCGCGAATATATGGCGGGCGATGCATATACCATCGCCGATATGGCGATTTGGCCCTGGTATGGCGCGTTGGTCAAAGGGCTGATTTACGATGCGGGGAAGTTCCTTGCGGTGCATGAATATAAAAATGTTATCCGCTGGACTGACCAGATTGCCGAGCGGCCGGCGGTCAAGCGCGGACGGATGGTCAACCGCGTGATGGGCGACCCAGCAAGTCAATTGCATGAACGACACGACGCCAGCGACTTCGACACCAAAACGCAGGATAAAATGGTGCCCATTAATAATTGATTTTAAATTATATTTCTGTAATTTTTCCCTCTCATTTTGAGGAGCGATTCGATGATTGGATATGTAACAGTCGGCACCAATGATTTACCGCGCGCTGCGAAATTCTATGACGCGATTGCAGCGGAAATGGACGCGCCGCGGATGATGGAATTTGAAACATTTATCGCTTGGGGTAAGATCGGCGGTCCAGCGGGCATCGCGATTACCAAGCCCTTCGACGGCAATGTAGCCAGCGTCGGTAATGGTGTGATGGTTGCGTTCGAAGCCAAGGACAAGGATCAGGTGCAGCGGCTTTATGATATCGCGCTCGCCAATGGCGGTGTCTGCGAGGGCCCTCCGGGACCGCGCGGTGAGGGATTCTATGCCAGTTATTTCCGCGATCCCGATGGCAACAAGCTGAATGCGTTCGTCATGGGACCGGCAGCGGCTTAAGCACGAGTAAGGTGAGGCCTTAGTGTTACTTTTGGCTGGAAATGACAAATGCATGATGCCTAATCTGCTCGAAAATCTGCTGGCATACTGCGGATATTGAAGGCGAAGCGACGGCATTGTTCATCACGGCAGGCTTGGGCACCGAGAACCGATCGCGTTAGCGGGCGCAAAGGCCGAAAAACGCGCAGCGCCTTTTCATTTTTTCGACAACGGATCGCGAATTTCTTTTGCCAATGCCGCAAAGTGGCGGAGACGGAGGGATTCGAACCCTCGGTACCGGATTTACCAGTACGACGGTTTAGCAAACCGTTGGTTTCAGCCACTCACCCACGTCTCCAGTGCGCTTGGCATCGGCGGCCTATAGCGGCGCAAGCATTTGGCTGCAATGGTTATTGACACGGACGACGGATAAGAAGAAAATTAAGAGTGCCAGTTCAATTTGACGCGCAATGGGCTTGCTTTGTCGCCTGTTCATCATGCGCTCATCCAGATAGTCCATAGCGCAGGAAATATAACTTTTGAGGTGGGTCCACATGTTTTTGGCGAAAATCGGTTTAAAGAAACCAATACAGCATTTGGTGATGCTGCTCGCGGCAGGCGCGCTTGTTGCTGCACCCGCACAGGCACAAATCAGTAATGTCGATCCAAATGAAGCGATTGACGCAGACCTTGGGTCCCCGCCCGCTAGCCCAGATACCCGCACAGATACTGCGTCAACGGCGCAAGGCGAAACGGTCATGCAAGATGGCGTGCCAACCGAAACAGCACCTGCAGATAACTCCGCCACCCAGGCTGATGTTGCGGCAGGGCAATTGGCCGTGCCAACAGGCGATACATATCAACAAGACGACCTTATTGGCGCCGCTGAAGGCGTGTTTGGAAAAGGCGCACAAGGGCTTGGTTTGTTGATTGAGGATATCCTCAAAAAACAGGGCCGCCCCAATGGATATATTGTGGGGCGTGAAGGCGGCGGTGCTTTTTTATTCGGCGTTCGTTATGGTTCCGGCACGCTCAGCCACCGCGTGGAAGGTCAAAAGCCAGTCTATTGGACGGGCCCATCCCTTGGCCCTGACGCTGGCGCAAATGCAGCAAACACCTTCATTTTGGTCTATAATCTGTACGATACAGAAGACATTTATGAACGCTTCCCCGCGGCAGAAGGCGTTGCTTATTTAGGCGGAGGTTTCAACGCCAGCTATCTGCGTCGCGGTGATGTTGTCCTGATCCCAATCCGCGTCGGTGCAGGAATTCGGTTGGGCGCAAATGTCGGCTACATGCGCTTTTCCAAAAAGCAGCGCTGGCTACCCTTTTAAGTCGCGCGGATATCTTCCATCCGCTTGAGATAGCGGGCGAGCACGTCAATTTCCAAATTGACGTGCCGCCCAACGTCGAGCGCGTCTAACGTGGTCATCTGTGCCGTGTGCGGAATGATATTCAGCATGAAATACGCCGTGCCATCTGCTTGGTCTGCAATCTCATTCACGGTAAGCGATACGCCGTCGACGGTGATTGAGCCCTTTGCCGCGATATAAGCCGCAAGCGAAGATGGCGCCGCAACCGTCACTTTCCAACTGTCCCCAATGGTTTCGCTGGCGACGATTTGTCCCACGCCATCGACATGGCCGGTAACGATATGCCCACCCAGCTCATCGCCTACTTTTAAGGCGCGTTCTAGGTTCAGTCGGGTACCTTGCTCCCACATGCCAGCTGCGGTGCGCGAAACAGTTTCTGCCGATGCGTCAATCGCGAACCATCCATCGCCTTTATCAACCACGGTCAAACATACACCCGAACAGGCAATCGACGCCCCAATGGCAACGGTATCCATGTCATAGCTGCAGGATATGACGAGGCGCAGGTCACCGCGCTGTTCGGATGTCCGAATGCTGCCGACGTCCGTGATGATACCTGTAAACATATATGCTGCACCCTTTTCCTAATTCGCTTTTTCGTAGACTTCGAGACGGTCTTTGCCAAGGCTGCGGGAATCCGTAAGCTGCCAGCTTCCATGGGCATCGTTAAGGTGGGCAAGGCCGATGTCGTTCAAACATGCCTTGCCAGCGCCAATCAATATAGGCGCGCGATACAGCATGAGCTTGTCAACGAGTCCGTCGCGCAAGAAAGCTGCCGCTGTCGCCGCGCCGCCTTCCACTAGCAAAGTGTTGCAACCCAATTTTGCAATATCTTGCGGTGTACGAATAACTTCCCAACCCTGAGGCGCGTCGGCGCTGCCAAGCATGATCCTGCGGGGCTGGTATGCGTCCAGCCCACAAAGCCGGACATTAAGCTGCGGCGCATCGGTGCGAACAGTCCCCGCCCCGACCAAAATTGCGTCCGTACGTGCCCGTTCGACATGACTATGCGCGCGCGCAACGTCACCAGTGATCCACCGGCTGCTGCCATCCGCCATCGCGATTTGGCCATCTAGCGAGCTTGCAATCTTCAAGGTTACAAAAGGACGTCCGCTTTCTATTCGGCTCAAAAAGCCAGCTAGGCTTTGCCGCGCTTGGGACGCCATGACGTCGGTGGTGACTGCGATGCCAGCGGCTTTGAGCGCCGCTATGCCTGCGCCAGCTGTGCGTGGATCTCGATCTTGCAATGCAATGACAACTCTCGCGGGGCCTGCTGCAGCTACCAATTGGGCACAGGCCGGACCACGTTTTGACATATGGGCGCAGGGTTCAAGCGTGACATAGATTGTACCGCCTCGTGCTGCTTCGCCGGCTTGCGCAAGCGCGATGGCTTCTGCATGCGGGCGCCCACTAGGCTGCGTCCATCCGCGGCCAACGACACGGTCGTCTTTCACGATGATGCAACCGACGGAGGGATTTTGACCCGTTCGCCCTACACCGCGTTCAGCCAGCGACAACGCCGCCGCCATGAACCGAAGGTCGGTGGCGATAGCTATTGCCCTGCTCCTGCAGAGGCGGGAGCGGCAACGACGTTTCTAGCTTCCTGCGCGCTTTGCGCTTCGCGTTCTATCTTGTCGACGTCCATGCCGACGGCCCGTCCAAAGGCTTTATACGCCTCCTTTTCGCGCGCACGCATTGCGTCTTTCAGCTTCTGGCGCTCGGCTATCGCAGCCTTAGTCTCATCAAGTGAGCGGGTGGCGGGCCAGCTTTCAATATAAATGATTTCGCGCGGCGGTGGCGTCGCTTTCGTGACGGAATCGAGATAAAATGTGTAGATGATGATTGCCGTCGGCACACAGGCTGCCAAAAACAGCCAAGGGCTATGACTGCCTGACGTGCGCAGAAACCCCACAAGGTCGCGGCCAGCATTGCCGAACGATACATCTTTGAAAAACGCCATAGCACTCCAATAAGGCGCACGCTGCGCGATTTCCAGTGCCCACTTAAAAGACGTGCTGATTATCCGCCGCTGCGGAAGGCATTGGTGATCGGGTAACGCCGGTCGCGGCCAAAATTCCGTGTCCCAAGCTTTACGCCCGGCGGTGCCTGCCGCCGTTTATACTCGGCGAGATATAGCAAACGTTCAATTCGCGTGACCGCGTCCCTGTCAAAGCCGAGCGCGACAACCTCATCCACCGACCGCTCCTCCTCCACCAATGCATGGAGCATCTTATCGAGAATGGGATAGTCGGGCAGCGAATCGCTGTCTTTCTGGTCCGGTCGCAATTCCGCGCTGGGTGGCTTATTGATGATGTTATCCGGAATCACTGGCCCGTCACGGCCAAGGGCAAATCTTGGTTTATGTCTGTTCCGCCATTTTGAAATGGCAAACACAGTCATTTTATAGGCATCCTTCAACGGATTATATCCGCCCGCCATGTCGCCATAGATTGTCGCATAGCCAACGCTCATCTCGCTCTTGTTGCCCGTCGTTAGCAGCATGTGGCCAAATTTGTTGGACAAAGCCATGAGCGTGAGCCCACGGATACGCGACTGAATGTTTTCCTCTGTAATGTCGGCGTCGCGACCGGCGAAGCTGCCAGACAGCATATCATCGAACGCCTCTACGGCTGGTGAAATGGGGATCGTGTCAATTTTACAGCCAATCATCGCGGCACATTCGGCAGCGTCATATAGGCTGGATTGGCTGGTGTAACGACTGGGCATCATGACGCACCAGACACGATCAGGTCCAAGTGCGTCTGCCGCGATTGCCGCACATAAAGCGCTATCGATGCCGCCCGACATCCCCAGCACGACGCCTGGAAAGCGATTTGTGTCGACATAATCGCGTAAGCCGACGACCATCGCGCTGTAAATATCGGCGGGATGTTCTTCCCAAAGCGCCTTGGGGCCATCGTCACATTCCCAACTCTCCCCCCGGCGTTGCCAATGCGTCATGCGCAGATGTTCTTCCCAATCTGGCAAGCGATGCGCAACCGTGCCATCGGCATTGAGCACGAAGGAGCAGCCGTCAAAGACAAGTTCATCCTGTCCGCCGACACGGTTCAGGAATAGTAACGGCAATCCGGTTTCGCGAACCCGCGCCGCAAACACTTCTTCCAGCCGCCGATCATCCTTGTCGATTTCATAAGGACTGCCATTAGTGGAAATCAGCAGTTCCGCGCCGCGTTGCTTTAAGTGCAAGCTGACAGGTGCCAACCAGCCATCTTCGCAAATGGGTACGCCCAGACGCACGCCTCGAAATTCGATAGGCTCTGGCAGCGGACCCGCCGCAAAAATACGCTTTTCATCAAAAGTCCCGTAATTAGGAAGTTCATGCTTATACCGCACGGCGGCAATCCGCCCACCTTCCAGCAAGGCAATACCGTTATATAGCGCGCCGTCATCCGCAAAGATTGATCCGACGAGCATTGCCGGTCCGCCATCAGCAGTCGCAACCGCTAGCTTGGCCAATTCTTCAGCGGCACGGGCCGCAAATGCAGGCTTTAACACCAGATCCTCGGCAGGATAGCCGATCAATTGCTGCTCCGGAAACACAATCAGATCAGCTTGTCCGGCCTTCGCCCGCCAGTTCAACATTGCCGCCGCATTGCCGGTAAGGTCGCCGACGCGCTGATTAAGCTGCGCGATTGCAATGTTGAGCTGATTTGTCATGTCTCCACCCATATTGTCCACAAACTAGCGGAGCAAGCCGATTGTCAGGTCAGCCTCGCATCGCTAGAGCGGCACAAGAGATTTCGGGGACACGCATATGAAATTGATGACAGGCAACAGCAACCCGCCGCTGGCGCAAGGTATTGCCGATTACATGAAGTTACCGCTGACCAATGCCAGCGTTCGCCGGTTCGCCGACAATGAAATTTTCGTAGAAATTCACGAAAATGTCCGCGGCGAAGATATGTTTGTGATTCAATCCACCAGCCATCCCGCAAATGACAATTTGATGGAACTGCTGATCATGATTGACGCATTGCGCCGAGCGTCGGCCAAGCGCATCACGGCCGTTCTGCCCTATTTCGGCTATGCGCGTCAGGACAGGAAACCCGGTCCGCGCACGCCGATTTCGGCAAAGCTTGTGGCTAATCTCATTACTCAGGCTGGCGCTGATCGCGTTTTGACCGTTGATTTACACGCTGGGCAGATTCAGGGCTTTTTTGATATCCCCACCGACAATCTTTATGGCGCGCCCGTCATGAGCGCAGACATATTGGAACGGCATGGCGACAAGAATATCACTGTTGTATCCCCCGATGTTGGCGGCGTTGTCCGCGCTCGCGCGCTCGCCAAGCGCCTCGATGACGCGCCACTCGCCATTGTCGACAAGCGACGGGAAAAGGCCGGCGTATCCGAAGTTATGAACATCATCGGCGACGTAAAAGACCGCTTCTGCATCCTGATCGACGACATCGCCGACAGCGCCGGCACATTATGCAATGCCGCCGACGCCTTGAAAGCGGCGGGCGCATCCGACGTTGTTGCCTATATTACCCATGGCGTATTGTCCGGCGAAGCAGTCAATCGTGTCAACGCATCCTCGCTGCGCAAGCTGGTCATCACCGATTCGATTCTTGCATCGGATGCTGCAAATGCGAGCGCCAAAATCCGCCAGCTTCCGATCGCGCCACTGCTGGGTGAGGCCATCAAACGGATTGCGGACGAAAGCTCGGTTAGCTCCTTGTTCGATTGATGACGCCGGCCGATATCCTCCTTGTCAATCGCTTGGCGGACGTCGCCGGGCAAGCAATCCAGCCATTTTTTCGGTCGACATATTTGCATGAGACAAAGACCGATGCGTCACCCGTAACCGAAGCTGACCGCGCTGCCGAAAGCGCAATCCGCCGGATATTGGACGCCGAATGTCCACGCGATGGCATTCTTGGTGAAGAATTTGGCGAGAAGGCTGGCACATCGGGCCGTCGCTGGATTATTGACCCTATTGACGGCACCATCAGCTTCATGGCCGGTCGCCCAATATTCGGCACGCTAATTGCGTTGTTAGAAGATGATTGGCCCGTGCTGGGCGTCATTGACCAATGCATCAACGGCGAACGCTGGGTAGGCGCTGCGGGCTATCCGACAACGCTGAACGGCGCGCCAGTACAAACCCGTTCATGTAGGGGACTTGCCGACGCGACGCTTGCAACATCAGGCCCGCAATATTTCAGCCAGCATGATGGTGACCATTTCATGGCGTTAGCCGCGCAAACCGCGCATAAGAAAATGCTGTTTGGTGGTGATTGTTATAATTACGCATTGCTTGCCAGCGGCCATATCGACATCGTCGTGGAAGCGGGCTTGAAGCTTCATGATTTTGCGGCTTTGATTCCGGTGATAACGGGCGCAGGGGGCATGATGAGCGACTGGTCGGGGGAGCCGCTGCATGGGGCTTCGGATGGCCATGTGATTGCAGTCGGCGATCCGGCGCGCCTTGACGATGTGCTTGAGGCGCTCGCCTGCCATCACTAACTGACGCACGTTCCAGAACCCTCAAACGGGCAATAGACTTGCATTCATCTGCGAATCCCGCTAGTCGCGCGCCTTCCGAATAAGCAGGCTGGCCAATAGGGCTGCCATGTCGGCTTGATACGGACTCAACAAAGGAGACCAAAATGCCCAAGCTCAAGACCAAAAGCGGTGTGAAGAAACGCTTCAAAATCACCGCAACAGGCAAGATCAAACATGGCGTCGTTGGAAAGCGGCACCGTTTGAGCAGCCATAATGCCAAGTATATCCGCCAAAACCGTGGTACCAGCGTGATCTCTGATCCCGATGCCAAGACAATCAAGAAATGGGCGCCCTACGGTCTGTAAGACTCGCGTACGTTTTTCAAAAAAAGGATATAGATTATGGCACGCGTCAAACGTGGTGTGACCACCAAAGCTAAACATAAAAGAATTTTAGAGCAGGCGAAGGGCTATTATGGCCGTCGTAAAAATACGATCCGCGTTGCACGTCAGGCTGTCGAAAAGGCCGGCCAATATGCATATCGCGACCGTAAGGTAAACAAGCGGAACTTCCGCGCATTGTGGATCCAGCGTATCAACGCCGCCGTCCGCGCCGAAGGCATGACCTACGGCGTGTTTATGCACGGCTTGAAGCTCGCTGGCGTAGAATTGGACCGTAAGGTTCTTGCCGACCTCGCAATGAACGAAGGCGCGATGTTTAGCACGATCATTGCGCAGTCGAAGGCGGCGCTCGCGAAAGCAGCATAAGCTTCTAAAACTTCGATATTGCGCAAAAGGGCGTGGGCGGCACTTGCCGTTCGCGCCCTTTTGCTTATTCAGTTCTGGCAGTGAATTTTAGGAATGTGCGGGATATAGATTCCCGCCTTCGCAGGAATGACGAAAATGAGTGATATTGAAACCCTCCAAACCGAGCTGATAACGGCGATTGATTCAGCGAGCACGCTCGAGGCACTTGAGGCCGTCCGCGTTTCTGCACTGGGCAAACAGGGAAGCGTGTCGGCTTTGCTAAAGACGATGGGCGGTATGTCACCCGAAGAGCGGCAAACCCAAGGACCAATCATCAATGGCTTGCGGGAAAGCATCACTTCGGCACTTGCCGCGAAGAAAGCGGAACTGGAAACCGCTGAGCTAAACCGCCGGCTCGCCACCGAGCGTATAGACATGACGCTGCCTGCGCCAGATGCACCGCGCGGCACCATCCACCCCGTCAGCCAAGTCATGGACGAGTTGGCGGAGATTTTCGCCGATATGGGCTTTGCCGTGGCCGAGGGGCCGGAAATTGAAGACGACTGGCACAATTTTACGGCGCTCAATATCCCCGAAACGCATCCGGCCCGCGCCATGCATGATACATTTTACTTCCCTGACGATATGGCCCGCGATGGTCAAAAAATGGTGCTGCGCACGCACACATCGCCGGTGCAAATCCGCACCATGACGTCACAGGAACCCCCCATTCGCATTATCGCGCCAGGCCGCGTGTATCGCAGCGACAGCGACGCAACCCACACGCCGATGTTTCACCAGATTGAAGGACTTGTCATCGACAAGGGCATCCATCTGGGCCATTTGAAATGGACACTGGAAACATTTTTGAAAGCTTATTTTGAACGCGAGGATGTCGTCCTGCGTCTACGTCCAAGCTATTTCCCGTTCACCGAACCGTCGGTGGAGGTTGATGTTGGCTATTCCGTCATCAACGGCAAGCGCGTGATCGGTGGCGCCGAAGGCTGGATGGAAGTGCTGGGATCCGGCATGGTGCACCGTAAGGTTATTGAGGCTTGCGGGCTTGATCCCGATGTCTGGCAGGGCTTTGCCTTTGGCACCGGGGTGGACCGCCTCGCGATGTTAAAATATGGCATGGATGATCTGCGCGCCTTCTTCGACGGCGATAATCGTTGGCTGCAACATTATGGCTTCAATGCGCTCGATGTACCGACGCTGAGCGGAGGAGTAGGCGCATGAAATTCTCCTTATCTTGGTTGAAAGAGCATCTCGACACCGATGCAGATATGCAAGCCGTCGCCGACTGCCTGAACCGCATCGGTTTGGAAGTCGAAGGCATTGAAAACCCAGCCGAGGCATTGTCCGCCTTCCGCATCGCAAAAGTCATTAGCGCTGCGCTACATCCGCAGGCCGACAAATTGCAGGTCCTGTCGGTTGATGCAGGCGGCGCGCCGCTTCAGGTCGTCTGCGGCGCGCCGAACGCCCGCGCCGGCATGCTTGGCGTCTTTGGTCCAGCAGGCGCAATCGTGCCCGCCAACGGCATGGTGCTGAAGGTTGCGGCCATACGCGGCGTCGAATCGAACGGCATGATGTGCTCCATCGCAGAGCTTGAACTTGGCGATGACCATGATGGTATTATCGAGCTTCCGGACGATGCACCTGTCGGGCAGGTCTATGCCGATTGGGCTGGCCTTGATGACCCGGTCATCGATGTCAGCATTACACCCAATCGTCAGGATTGCATGGGCGTGCGTGGAATTGCGCGCGATTTGGCGGCAGCTGGATTGGGTACGCTCAAGCCGCTGGGCGAGGTGTATAAAATTAACCTGTCCGCGCCTTTGGAAGGAAACGACCCCGCGCCGAACGTCCGTACGGATGACGAAGCAGGCTGCCCCGCATTTTATGCGCAATCCGTCTCCGGCGTACGCAATGGCGAAGCGCCCGAATGGATGCGCGCCAAGTTAAAAGCGATTGGCCAAAAGCCGATTTCGGCATTGGTTGATATCACTAACTTCCTGTCGATCGACCTTGGTCGCCCCTTGCACGTCTATGATCGCGCAAAATTGCATGGCGCGCTTGTCGCCCGCAAGGCAAAAGACGGCGAGGAAATCGTTGCGCTCAACGGAAAAACCTATGCGTTGGATGCTAGCATGACCGTCATCGCCGACGACGCGATGGTGCATGATATTGGTGGTATCATGGGCGGTGAGCATAGCGGCGTTTCGGAAGATACGACCGACGTCCTGATCGAGTGCGCCTTTTTCGACCCCGAACATATCGCCCGCACAGGACAGAAGCTTGGCCTAACCAGCGATGCGCGGCAGCGTTTTGAACGCGGCGTTGATCCTGCGTTTCTCGACGATGGGCTCGCAATTGCGACCAAGCTCGTTCTTGACCTTACAGGCGGGAAGGCAAGCGCTGTAACCCGCGTTGGCCAGGCGCCTGTTACGCCGCGCATATTTGCTTATGACACAGATTATTGCAGCCACCTTGGCGGCGTTGATGTGGCGCCAGAAGAACAACGCAATATACTAGAGCGGCTTGGTTTTTCAGTAACGGCCGATTGGCACATTACGGTCCCATCATGGCGCCGTGATGTCGATGGCCCCGCCGATATTGTGGAAGAAGTCGTACGCATCATTGGTCTCGACAATGTTATGTCGGTGCCATTGCCCCGCGCCGATGGCGTGGCCAAGCCAACAGCGACGCCCGCACAATCTTTAGAACGCAAAGTCCGGCGCGCCGCGGCGGCACGCGGGCTGAATGAAGCGATCAACTGGTCCTTCCTGCCACAAAAGGCGGCAGACGCCTTTGGCGGCGGCACATGGTCTCTTGCTAACCCCATATCCGAAGACATGAAGGTCATGCGGCCTTCTTTGTTGCCTGGGCTATTATCGGCTGCGCAGCGCAACATGGACCGTGGCGCATCATCGGTACGGCTTTTCGAAATTGGGCGGCGCTATTTCGTTGGCGCTGACGGCGCGAGCGACGAGCGTGCGACCGCCGGAATCGTGCTGGCGGGTGAACGTTCCGCGCGAAATTGGGCAACGGGTAAGGCCGAGCGCTTTGACGCCTTTGATGCCAAGGCGGAGGCGATTGCCTTGCTCAAGGCGGCGGGTGTCGCCACCGACAGCCTGTTGGTGATGGATGATGCCGGCGCGCATTATCATCCGGGGCAGTCGGCCACCTTACGCATGGGTCCCAAAAACATTTTGGCGGCCTTCGGCACATTGCATCCTGCGACTGCAAAAGCATTCGACCTTGATGGCACTGTTGTTGCAGCGGAAATCTTTTTGGATGCTATACCGTTGAAGAAAGCGAGCGGTTTCATGCGGCCCGCGTTCACACCGCCTGCTTTGCAAGCAGTAACGCGCGATTTTGCGTTTCTGGTCGCAGAAGGCACGCCAGCCAATGATCTGCTTCGCGCCATAAAGGGCTCGGACAAGGATAATATCGTGGCCGTCCGCTTGTTCGACCGCTTCGCCGGACAAGGCGTTTCTGAAGGACAAGTGAGCTTGGCGGTTGAAGTTACGCTACAACCCACCGAAAAAAGCTATAGCGATGACGAGTTGAAAGCCATTTCAGACAAGGTCATTGCCGCCGCTACAAAATTGGGCGCGGTATTGCGCGGATAAAAATGCCGGGTGATTGCCGCTGACCTGCTGACAAACGGGTTGAAGCGGCAATCATTCGTCCCTAAGCCGCGCTGCATGACGCTGAACCGCCGGACCTTTGCTATTATTTCCCACCCTGACGCGGGTAAGACTACGCTGACGGAAAAATTGCTGCTGCAAGGCGGCGCGATTCACTTGGCCGGTGAAGTGAAGGCGCGCGGGCAAGCTCGGCGCGCGCGTTCGGACTGGATGAAGATTGAACAGCAGCGCGGCATTTCGGTAACCTCGTCGGTGATGACATTCCAGAAAGATGGCATTGTCTTCAACCTGCTCGACACGCCCGGGCATGAAGATTTTTCGGAAGACACTTACCGCACGCTAACCGCCGTGGATTCCGCCATCATGGTTATCGACGCCGCTAAGGGTATTGAGCCGCAGACGCGCAAATTGTTCGAAGTGTGTCGCCTACGCAGTGTGCCAATCATCACCTTCGTCAACAAGGTCGACCGCGAAGGCCGCGTCGCGTTTGAAACGATTGACGAGGTCGCCGATGCGCTCGCCCTCGATGTCTGTCCGATGAATTGGCCCGTTGGCATGGGCGGTGAATTTGAAGGCCTATATGATTTTAACAGCGGTCGCCTGAGCCAGCCATCCGGCGACAGCAAGGCATTTGAAGGCAAGGCCAGCGATCATGAAGGTTTAGACGCGGCAACGCTGGAACAGGTGCTGACACCCGCCGGCGTAAACCGGCTGCGCGAGGAAGCGGAACTTGCGCAAGCAGGATATTCCGAATTTGACCTGACCGCATTCCGGAATGGCGACCTTACTCCAGTGTATTTCGGTTCCGCATTGAAGGAATTTGGTGTGGTCGAGCTGATCAACGCCATTGCCGCATTTGCTCCACCGCCCCGGCCGCAGCCCAGTTCAAAGGGTGATATCGATCCGTCGGAAAAGGAAGTCACCGGCTTTATTTTCAAGGTGCAGGCCAATATGGACCCGCAACATCGCGACCGCATTGCCTTCATGCGTTTGTGTTCAGGCACCTTCAAACGCGGCATGAAGCTGACGCCATCTGGACTTGGAAAGCCGGTTGCTATTCATTCGCCCATTTTGTTTTTTGCCCAAGATCGCGAAATTGCCGATAGCGCCGAACCCGGCGACATCATCGGCATCCCCAACCATGGCACGTTGCGCGTTGGCGATACCTTATCGGAACGGAATGATGTGCGCTTTACCGGCCTGCCGAATTTTGCACCGGAAATATTGCGGCGCGTGGTTTTGCGCGATCCCACCAAAACCAAGCAACTGCGCAAAGCGCTAGATGACTTAAGCGAAGAAGGTGTGATTCAGGTATTCTACCCTGAAATCGGTTCCAACTGGGTCATTGGCGTTGTCGGGCAATTGCAATTGGATGTGCTGATCTCTCGGCTGGATGCCGAGTATAAGGTCGATGCGTTTTTGGAAGCCGCGCCGTATGACACGGCGCGCTGGTTGAGTGGTTCGGAAAGCGCGTTGGCGCAGTTTGTGTCGTTCAATGGCGGCAATATGGCCAAGGATCGCGATGGGCACCCTGTATTTATGGCGCGCTCGTCATGGGATGTGGGTTATCAGCAGGAAAAGCATCCCGACCTGAAATTCAGCGCGACCAAAGAACGTTAACGCCAGACAGCGCCATAATTTGCGCTTTCTGCCATTTTATTGCCATGACTGGCGCTTATCGAGGTTGTCATGACTTTAAATGGCCCCATTGATTCGTCTACGCGGAACAGCAATCTGACCGCGCACGCGCAAACAACCGATGTCCAGAAGGATACCGATGTTGCGATGCGCGCAGCGGCGCTCAAGCGCGTACCCGATGATAAGGCGATGCTGCGCGCTGTGGCTGAATTGACCCGCGACTTGGGAACGCCCAATCCACGTATTTTCTGGTCTGACTTTCTGGCTTCGGCCTTTTTGGGCTATGCTGGCCTGGCCATCGCAATCCTGTCCAGCAATCTTTGGCTGCAATGCGTGGCGGGGCTGGTATCAGTGCTTGCGCTCTATCGTGCGGGCGGCTTCATCCATGAAGTCAGCCATGTAAAACATTCCGCCCTGCCCGGCTTCCGCTTTGGCTTTAACGCGGTAATCGGTGTGCCTCTGCTCGTACCATCATACATGTATGAAGGCATTCACAATCTCCATCATGCCCGCACACGATATGGGACGGATCAGGACCCCGAATATCTGCCGCTGGCGTTGATGAAACCTTGGACCTTACCTTTGTTCATATTCGCCTCGCTGCTCGCGCCCTTTGCTTTGCTATTCCGCAACGCTGTGCTTGCGCCGCTCTCGCTCTTTATCCCTGTGCTTCGTAGGATTGTGGTGGAACGATATTCGGGCCTGGCGATCAATCCCGCCTTCCGCCGTCGCCCGGCCGAAGGCGAAGCGCATCGCAACTGGATCATACAAGAAACCGCCGCGAGCATTTGGTCCATTGTCCTGCTTGGCGGGGTGTTCAGCGGCTTTATTCCTCTAAACGCTTTCCTGATTTTCCTCGCCATCGTCTCCAGCGTTGCCGTGCTGAACCAAGTCCGCACGCTGGTTGCGCATCTGTGGGAAAATGATGGCGAGCCCTTGAGCGTCACCGCGCAATTCCTCGACAGCGTCAATGTGCCGCCGCCGGGCATGCTGGCATCGATTTGGGCACCCGTAGGGCTACGTTACCACGCGTTACACCATTTGCTCCCCAGCGTGCCTTATCATGCCTTGGGTGAAGCCCACCGTCGCCTGACCGCACAATTGGCCCCCGACTCCGCCTACCACCGCGCAAATTATGATGGTTTGGCCGGATTGTTAACGCGGCTGGCCCGCAGCACGTTTGCGCGCGGCGCCTAAACGGCAACATTTATCGCAGACCAGAAAGGGCCGCGAAGTTAGTTGTCACATTACAAAAAACTGGAGCCGCAGCAGATATGTTGGGCGCGCATAAGAAATGAATGACCCGAGACGCTTCAGCGGAACGACAGCTTTCTCACTCAGCGAGATAGGCGGCTAGGCCAACGGTCGCGGCAGCAGCAATCAGAGCAAGATAGGGCAGGAAGCCAGCTTTCGGTTGCACACTTGCCTCGTCTAAAACGAGATTGTCTGCCCCTGCTGAGGTCGGAAATTGCCCTTTATCCTGAATATAATGACGGAAGGCGAAAACCGGGATGATTAGCAAAACGGCCAAGAGGCCGTTGCGTAGCGTCCCATCGCCCCACACATTTGCGCCGGCGCCCATCCAAACCATATTCACAAAACCAAGGACAGCCCCTGTCGCGAGTAGCCAAGTCGGGCAGCGATACGGCCGGTTCCAATCACCCCGGTCAATCCGATGAATCCATCCAGACTGAAGGTTGAGGAAATTGAACACAAAATAGCAAACGTTTGAAATCATCAGCACCGCGAAATAGTCGGATGCAAGCAGGAGCACGATGTTAAATACCAAGTCTGTCCACATCGCAGCGGTCGGCGCGCCATGGGCATTGACCCGGGAAAGGTAACGCGGAAACCAGCCATCCACCGATGCCTGATACAAGGTACGTGAAGAGCCCATCATTGATGTCATCACAATCAACAATAGCGCGAGGACGAGCATCACAATCAGTAGGTTGCCGACAACTGCGCCTCCGCCCAATATTTTGGCAAGCGCATTAGCAACACCCGAGCCATCATAAATGGTTGGATCGAGCATGCCCTCCAGCCCCAGCGACGCTTGAAAGACGAGCGGCACGAGCGTGAAAATCGCCATGCACAAAAGGCCCGATGCAAAAATCGCGCGGGCGGTATCCTTTGCCGGATCGCGGAATTCACGCGTGTAGCAGACGGCTGTTTCAAAACCATAAGTTGACCACCCCGCCCCGAACATTGCGCCTGCCAGAAGCGTTAGCCCTGCCGCATTCCATGTTCCAAATCCGATCTCCCCCGCGGCATCGCGTACCATCGGCAAGATTGGGAACAGATTTTCGGTCGGCAGATCTCCTGTAATTAGGGGGATTATGCCGACAAGCAACAGTGGCAACATGCAGGCAATACCAAGAATTTTTTGGAAATGCGCGGCACGTGCAGCGCCATGATGCTGAAGTGCAAAAGTCAGCAGCAGGAACCCTGTCGCGATGATAGAAACGAGATTGATTCTAAGATGTAAACCTTCCCGAACGAAATCAAGCGGAAGGAGATCGAGCTGCCATTGGCGGATCGCAGCATCTGCGGGAAATAGGCTGGCCATGACATAGCCGGCGCCAAGACTTGTTCCGAGAGCCAACACCGGCGACCATGCAAGCCAGTTGCACCAGACCGAGATCGGCGCGATGAACTTGCCATAAGGAAGCCATCCTGCCGCCCCGTAGACCGATGCCCCACCAGACTTATTCGGATAAAGTCCGGCAATTTCAGCATAGACAAAGCATTGCATGAACCCCATCAGAATGGAGGCGATCCAGATAACCCAACTGGGCTGGCCGATCATTGTGGCGATGCCGCCCATGGTCAGGAGAACGCCGGCGGGCACCCCGCTCGATGCCCAGAAAGCATCCTTCCAATCAAGTTGGCGTTGCAACTGCATTGGGCTTCCTGCTTGTCCTGTGCTCCCTACCGCCGCTGTGCTCGCCACCGGTCTTCTCCCCCAGAGAATGCAGGGCCAACCGCTGAAAACAAATCAGAAGTTGGCCCAATTTTTTCCTGCACTCAGCGCATCAATTGCCGAAGTTATAGCGAACCGTAAGCCCCCAGGTGCGTGGCTTGGCGTAGACGCCCAACGTATCCCCCCAATAGAGCGAACCATCGAAAGCATAGACGCGGTAGGCACGGTTAAAGAGGTTGTTCACGAACAGGGCTACGTCGACCTTCTCATCGGCTGTGGTGAAGCCAAGGCGGCCGTTGGCAACGCCATAGCCACCTTCCCGCTCCACAGGTGCACACATGACAGTGAAGCACATCTTACTCTGGAAGATCGCATCGGCCTGAACCGAAGCCGTACCGCCTGCCAACGCAAATTCATAACGTGCCATCGCGCTACCTGAAAGCTTTGGTGCTTGCGGAAGCTCATGCGTCACAACCGTAACGCCATCCGGCAGCAGTACATTCTCAACTTCGCTATCTTGCAAGGCACCGGCGAGTTGAAGGGTTAACCCCGGGGCAGGCCGCGTCGTGAAGTCTGCTTCAATGCCTTTGACAGTGGCGGGAAGGTTGCGGACAACCTGCGTAAACCCGACCTGCACAAACGCCTGATAATTTTTATAATCATAATAAAATGCGGCGAGGTTGAATGTCGTGCCCGGTGCCAGCGTCGTTTTCAAACCGACTTCATAATCGTTCAGTGTCTCAGGCCGATAAGCCAGATTGTTCAGCGTATCGACCAGCTGTGACGGGAACGGTGTTCCGGTCGAAAAAGTGAAACCGCCAGATTTTGAGCCACGGTTATAGCTGGCATAAACCAAAACATTGTCGCTAGGCTTATAGTCAATCTCTGCACGTGCGGTGACACCACTGAAATTCGGCGAGGCGGCATCCGGCGTAATGGTCACGCCAGATGTGCCGGCTCCATAAGTCCATGTTCTGGGCGTGTTGGTGCCCGTTAGGTCAGTGTAGGAAATGCCATTTGGTCCAAAACGAAGCGAAAGCGCGTAGAGCGGCAAAGTGTGGACCGCGGCGTAATTCCCAACCTTGTGATCATGCCAATAGCGCAAGCCGCCGATCACCTTAACCTGATCGCTCACTTCATATTCATTCTGGGCAAAGATGGCGTACGACGTCGTCTTCTGCGTAAAATTCACGCTGGGATCATAGCCGGCGAACGGCGTTGCGTACTTTGCCTTATACTTCCCATCGATAATCATACCAAAGGCGCCGACCGTTAGGAAATTGCGGTCCGATGTCTTGGAAAGCCTCAATTCCTGAGAATATTGGTTCACGTTGGCGTCTTGGAAGAACACGGTTCCTGATCCGTAACATGTCAGCGTGGTGTTTGGCGCAGGGCATGGCGCAGTTGCGGGCGGCGTTACATTTTCAACATATGGTATTTCGGGCGGACCATTGCCGCTTTCGATGTAGAATTTGTCGACATGCTGATAATCCGAAATCGAGGTCACATCGAAGCCGCCAACTTCAGCATCAATCCGCAGCGTGCTACCAAACAGCTTTCGGTCGACATAGGCATCGCCCGTACCAGCCGTCTTCCAAGGGCTTCCCCCCTGCGACGCTGCGATTTCCGGATTGAAATAGCCATTGCCAGCTGTCCCGGTCACACCCCAATAAGTGCATGTCGCAGCCGGCGCGAGGAACTCACCCTGAAACTGCGCATTGGGGCAGGCAGGGCCATAGTTATACACCCCGGCCTGACGTTCCTTGTCCGCCTGCGAATAACGCAACGTTAGCTTCGCTTTAAATGTAGAGCTAGGATGAAAGTCGAAGATTCCTCGCAAAGCCCAGTGGTTATTCGCGCCCCGGTCCTTCTCTCCCGGAGTGATGTTCTGCATATAACCATCGTCGCGATTGAAAATACCCGACACGCGGGTGGTCAAATTTTCACTGACAGCGCCAGATACCGCGCCTTCAACCACACTCTGATTGAAACGCCCGTAAGTCAGCCGAACGTAACCGTCCAACTCTTCGGTTGGCTGGCTCGATATGAACTGAACGGCACCGCCGGTAGCATTCCGACCAAAAAGCGTCCCCTGCGGGCCACGCAAAGCTTCCACCCGTGCCAGATCGAAGATCGGGAAGCTGGCCGTTGTGATCGAACTGGCGTAAGAATCATCCTGATAAACAGCAACGGGCGGCTCTTGCTGGTCCCCATAATCATTCTGCGACACGCCGCGCATGTTGAAGACAACCTGCGATGAGGAATAAGCATTATACTTCAGGTTCGGAATGGCGGAAACAACGTCTGTCGCGCTTGTGATGTTACGGTTATCAAGATCGTCCTTGCTCAACACCGAAATTGCGATGCCTATGTCTTGCAACTTCTGTTCGCGCTTTTGCGCCGTAACGATGATTTCTGTGCCATCAGCATCCTCTGAGACTGGCTCAGATATTGTCTGCGCAGAAGACACCTGCGCCGTTGCCAACGCAACCGTTAGAGCCGAACTGGCAAGCAAGCACCGCCCAAGCTGAGCCGCGCGAAATGAATTGTTCATAAAAATATCCCCCGTTGTTACGACACGCGCTGCAGATATTTTTCAGCTGTCAGCGTCACTTATCCCTTGATGAGGCATGATACGCATAATGTTATAGAGTGCAAGCCGGCAGCTTTGAAATTATTGGAGCGGGCGAAGGGATTCGAACTCTCGACCCCAACCTTGGCAAGATCCGGTTCGATGTAATTTTGCCGTTACATCAGATAGTTATTTGGCCCTTGAGAAATCCGAACATTTTCAGCGGCATTTTCTCAGAAAGCTTTGTGTTCTGTGCTGTAGCGGAAGCCGCCACCTTAAATAATCCCGCCACTCATCATGTCTGTGCTCTGATTTCCAGAAAAATGCAGAGTGGCGGCATTTGTCACCAATTTCGGTCATTTTAAAGGTATGTTAGCTGTCAGATTAGGAGACGAAAAATATCTCGGTAAACGTGGATAAACTATGTTAGAATTTTCAATCTTTTTTTAGATGCTTAACAGGCCTGCCAGCCAATCTTAACCTTTTTCACAATGCAAGCTTTGCATTTACATGACACAAATATCAATAATCGTCAGACATATGAAATATTTCTACAATGATGGAGTCTTTTCGCGGAACTAGTCCGCCCCCAAACTAATGGGGACTTTATTTATGTTGTTTATTTCGAAATCTGCAAAACGAAGCGTTAACAAGTTTGCCACCGTATCAGTAGCGGCGATCTTGGCTGTTTGCTCAACTAGCGTCGCGATGGCGCAAGAAGCCGCCGACGAAGATAGCGCCGGCTTGACCGATATTGTCGTGACAGCGCAAAAGCGCACTGAAAATCTGCAGGACGTTCCAATCTCGATATCCGTTTTGGGCAGCGATGGAATTGAGAATCGTCATGTTCAGTCACTTCTTGATTTGGGTGATGGCGCCATTCCTTCGCTGCGCGTCGCACCATTCTTTTCGCGTCCAGGCGCGCTTATCATCAACGTGCGCGGCGTTGGCGTTTTGTCAGACAGCAACCAACCAGCCCGCGATCAAGGCGTCGGTGTCTATATTGACGGCGTGTATATGGGCCGTGCCCAAGGCTTGGGAACCGCGCTATATGACGTTGAGAACATCGAAGTTCTTAAAGGACCGCAAGGGACATTGTTTGGACGCAACACGGAAGGTGGCGCGGTAAATATTGTCACCAAAAGACCGAGCGGCGAATTTGGCCTGGATGCAACCTTAGGCTTTGGCAATTACGGAAGCTACAGGGCCGAGGCGCATCTTGACTTGCCCGAGACAAATAACGTCAGCCTCAAATTCGACGGAATCATGACAAAGCGTGATGGTTTCGTGAAGAACCCGTTCCCAGACGCACTTGATTACGCAAGCTTCGATAAGCGCGGTTTCCGTGCAGAGGCACAATGGAAACCATCCACCAATTTTACGGCCAATTTAGCTTTCGATATCGCGCGCGACGCCACAAGCACAAACTATCTGCAATTGGTTGAGGCCCCTGTAGGCGCTCCAGCGACAGCTACCTCACCGGCGATTTTACCCAATCGACTTGCTAACTTGCCAATCGTGCAGCCACGGCGCGCATCGAGCACCCCGGTTGGTATGCCGCAACAAGCAAGCGTCGGAGACACACAGGGCATTCGTGTAGGTTTGAACTGGGATGTGACCGACAATCTGACTTTAAAGTCCATATCATCTTATCGCGATATGTCGCAGTCACAATATGACAACGCCATCAATATCGTGTCGCTCCAGCAACCACGGACAACCGCAAATCCCACCGCCAGCTTTGTGGGCTTTCAATTTGGCCGTTACAGTCTGGCACCATTTGCCCAAGATCAAATCAGTCAGGAATTTCAAGTTATTGGAGATTTCAAGCGCTTGAAATTTGCGGCTGGCGCGCTTTATTATCGGGAGAATGCAGAGGATAGCGCAAAAGCGTTCAACACTTTGCAATTCACCGACGTTGATGGAACGGCCATCACGGTCCGGCAAATCGATTATGCGACACAAGTTGTTCAGCGCGCCAGCCGCGTTGAAACGACAAGCATGGGTGTTTATGGCCAAGCAACCTACACGCCGCCAGTTGCCAATGATGTTTTCCACCTAACCCTTGGCGGACGTTGGACGCGGGACGAAAAGGTAGGCGAGCTTTTCACTATTAACGGCACGACGCCAACAATCCCCATCAATGGTGTCAATGTTACCCGGCCAGTCCCGCTGGACGCCGCTTGGTCGCGTTTTGACCCGTTGGTAAACCTGTCCTTCGATGCGGCTGAAGATGTCCTTATTTACGGAAAATGGAGCACCGGCTACAAATCGGGTGGCGCAAACTCGCGTTCACTTAGCTATGCGCCGTTTAATCCTGAAACCGTTTCAATGTTTGAAATTGGCGCAAAAGCCGAATTTCTGGATGGGCGCGCGCGGCTTAATGTCGCTGCCTATCAAGGCGACTATAAATCCATCCAGCTCGACTTTTTCGGCCTGTATGAAGATATCGTCAACGGCGTCCGCGTTGCCACAACACGCACCACTTCGGACACGGTGAATGCCCCAGGCACGGGTAAGTTGAGAGGCTTTGAAGCGGAATTCAACTTGGCCCCTGTTACTGGGCTAACGCTGTCGGCAAGCTATGCTTATAACAGCGTCAAAATTCCTGCGACGCTTAATCCGTTCCCACAACCCGGGAACGTATTCATCACGGTGCCGGTCCCCATTTATCAGGTTTATACGCCTGAAAATACGGCAAGCGCGTCGATCGATTATGAACTGCCATTAAAAGATTTTACAATCCGCGCACATCTTGATGGTAACTTCAATGATGGCTTTTACGGCAACTATAGTGATCCCGAATTTGACCCGGTCACCCGTGACGTACGTTATGCGCAGCCAAAAGGTGAAAAAGCGCTTATCTTTAACGGTCGCATCGCTTTTGCCGACATCGACATGGGCACTTCAGATGCAAAGCTCACCTTTGCGGTCTGGGCGCGAAATCTATTCAACCAAGAGCATCTATTCTACAAAGCCGGCGCACCACGTTCTGGCGTACAGGGTTTCTTTAACGAACCAAGAACCTTTGGTGTTGAAGCAAAGATCAAGATGTAAAGTTAAGGGATCCGATATGCGTCACTCATTTGTTGCAGCAGCATTGTTGGCTGTTACCGCACCAGTTGCTGCTGAAGCACGCAATATTGTCATTACCAATGATGATGGTCTGACCAGTAATGTGGTCGCGCTGTATAAAGCATTGAAGGCTGACGGCCATGATGTAATCGTATCGATTCCCTGTCAGAATCAAAGCGGAATGGGCGCAGCTTTAGGGTTGCGCCCACTTACCCCGTTGGAGACGGCGTGCCGCAACAACGCGGCAAATCCTGGTGCGTCCGGTGCGGGTCCGATGACGCGTGAAGGGTTGGGGCGTGACTTTTATTATGTGAACTCAACGCCAGTAATGGCGGTGTTATACGGGTTGGATATCGTCGCCATGAAGCGTTGGGGGAAGGCACCTGATCTTGTACTCTCCGGCCCCAATGAAGGGCAAAATGTCGGGGCTATTGCTATCAGCAGCGGTACGATCAGCGCAGCGCAATTCGCGGCCTTGCGCGGGCTGCCAGCAATTGCATTAAGTGCCGGGCAGAACAGCGCAGGCCCCGATTTGGAGAACGCGCAGTCAACCATCGTTGCGGAAAAAAGTGCCGATCTGGTGCGCGCTTTGGACGCCGCATCAAAAGGCGGTCGGATGCTTCCAGTCGAATTACCGCTAAACATCAATTTCCCTAACGAAGCAAAGGGAGCAAAATTCTGCGCTTCGAGAATAGGCACCTATAACGCCTACACGCTCACCTTTTCCGAAAATATGGCGGCTAGCGCATCGCCTGAAATGAAGGAAATGGCGCGGACGTACAAAATGGATATTCCTGCATTGCCGGGCTTATTACTCGGTCAAAATCCGGCCAAGCCTTCCGCTGACCAATTACAGGATGAATCCTTTCTCCATCTTACCTGCATTGCCGTATCGCCAATGCAGGCAGGCTATGCCAGTGATGACCGAAATACAGATCAAATTAGCAAAGTTTTGGCAGACTTGGCGCGCGCGAGATGATTTAGTCAGTGTTTATGGAAAGCGTCTCGACGACGCTCGTCAGCAATCGACAGCTGAGCGGTCCGCCAATCAGTTTGGCTGGAAAGCGGATATTCGGTTGAGGCGCACAAATATCCTACTATATTAACGCCATGGTTTGGGACCTTGGCCTGGCAATGCGAAAAAAAGAGGAGTTCGAGTCGGAACGGCTCATGAACTTCGAGTTTTGGCAGCGTGTCCGTGCGACGCGCCTCTTTGCTCGACAGGTCGGCTTAAATGAAGAGACGTTAGTGGGCGAGATTGCCATGCGAGGCAGCGATGACTTACTTGATTTGGTGGCTCAAAATGCCTCTCGCTCCAGAGATGACATAGCCACGATTTATGAACAATGCCTCAGCGAAGCGCGCCAGCAACTGATTGCAGAAAGAGGGGATCCTACGCCCAATCGGTTGGGGTAGCGACCGCAATTGGTTCGATTACGGAGGTTCCGCTTTTGGCAGCAAAGGCGATATCGCTTAAGTCATTGAAATCATTGGAGCGGGCGAAGGGATTCGAACCCTCGACCCCAACCTTGGCAAGATTCGGTTCTATGAAAATTTGGCGTTATATCAGATGCTTATTCGGCTCTTGAAAAATCCGAACACGATCCGAACATTTTCAGCGGCATTTACTCGGAAGGCTTTGTGTTCAATGCTGTAGCGGAAGCCGCCGTTCGTTAGGGCGCATCGAACAGTCGGTTTCGCGCTTCAATTCAAGGAGTTTGGAAACGGCAAATTAGTTTGCTGAAGCAAGCATGTTTCGCCTCTATCGGCTTTGCTCAACCTTGACCCACTTTTCGGAAATGATAGCTGTGGTCGCCGAACATTGCGTCACAGGCAAGCAAGTGCTTGTGATAGTGGCTTACACTAAGTTCGTCGGTCATGCCGACCCCGCCATGGGTCTGAATTGCCGCCTCGCCAATAGCCCGTCCAAGTTTACCGGTCTGCCCCTTTAAGATTGCGATGTCGCGAGGCCCTGATGCTCCCGATTCAGCTAGTGCGGTGGTATAGATCAAGGTTGCGCGGGCCTTGCCATAAGCAATCTTCATATCAGCGAGCCGATGGGCAACCGCCTGAAAGCCTGCGATAGGCATACCGAACTGCTTGCGGGTCATCGCATATTCTGAAGTGAGTGTTACAAGAGCGCCCATCGCACCAACCGCCTCGGCGCATTGCACGATGATGGCGTTGGCAAGGATGCGATCGAGTTGCTGATCAGCACCAGTCAGCAATACGGCGCGGACACCATCGAACCGGATGTTGGCTGTGCTGCGTCCGTCAATGGTGGGATAGGCGCGCGTCTGAATGCCCTCAGCCCCGGCCTCGACCAGAAACAGCGCAGGCGCGCCACCTTCGCCCATGCGAGCGACCACGACCAGCGCTTGCGCATCGCCACCCGCAACCACTAACCGCTTTTCGCCAAATACGGCGTAACATTCGCCGCTTTTCTGCGCCGTCATAGTGACAAGATCAAGCGACGGTGTGCCATGGCCCTCTTCATACGCGAAGGCGATTACAGCCTCACCTGCGATCAACTTGTGTAGCCAGGCTTGCGCATCGGTGCCATCTGCGGCAGCTAAAGCCGCACCCGCCAACATGACTGAATGGGTAAAAGGTTCGGTTACCAAGTGTCTACCAAAGAGTTCGGCAAAAGCGACGCAGTCGGTTACCGATCCACCCAGTCCTCCCCGTTCCTGACTAAAAGGCAGCGCTAGCAGACCCATCTCGGCGAATTGCTGCCAGACATCCGGTGACCAGGGTGCATGGCTTCGCACAATTTTCTGGCGGGCGTCGAAATCGTAATTTTTTTCCAGATATTTGCCAACGCTGTCGCGAAGCATCTGTTGTTCTTCGGTGTAATTGAAATCCATGATCTCAGGCTCCTGCACCAGAGGAAGCCATGCTGCGTGCAATCAAGTCACGTTGCACTTCATTCGATCCCGCATAGATCGTCGTTGCACGGCTATTGAGATAGAGCGGCATCGCGACAAGATCGAACTCACTGCCGAGTGGTTCAACATTCGAGCCGACCCGTAAAGCCTCAAGCTGCCGTGCCAGCGAATCGACGCCCGATACTTGCATCATCAGCGTTGAGGCGCGCTGAATCAGTTCAGAGTTGATGGTCTTATTCATCGATGGAAAAGCAGGATCTTGGGCGACTTCATGACCGCTAATTGCCAGTTTTTCGAAATGTCCGAGCGAAGCAATGTCAGCTTCGAGTTCGCCTACATCGCGTTGAAACACCGGATCGTCCGCGAGCATGCCGCCAAATGGAGACGGTGTTTGGGCAGCTGCCGCCCGCGCGCGTTCACAATAACGTGTAAGTGCGGGGCTTGCACCGCCGCTACCGCCGCGCTCATGCTTGAGCAGGTGCTTGGCGACACTCCAGCCGTCATTTTCTGCCCCAACCCTGCCCGATTGAGGCACGCGTACATTGTCGAAAAATACTTCGCACTGCTCGGGAAAGCCGTCGAGCCCAACTATAGGGCGCACCACCATGCCTGGATAATCCATCCGGTCGAGCAACAGGAAAGTGATCCCCTGCTGCTTCTTGCCTTCGTTACTCGTGCGCACCAGCATGAACATGCGGTTGGCGTGGTGGGCGTAGGTCGTCCAGATTTTCGAACCGTTGATGATATAGTCATCGCCATCGGCATCCGCCCGGCAGCTCAATGAGGCCAGGTCGGAGCCGGAATTGGGTTCCGAATAGCCCTGCGCCCAAAAATCCTGACCGCTCAAAATACGGGGAAGATAAAGATCTTTTTGCGCTTGCGTGCCAAGATCAATCAGAAGCGGTCCGACCATGCCCAGCGACTGTGGAAGTAAGGGCGGAAGGTCGGCTTTGCGATATTCCTCTGCGAAAATGAAACGCTGCTCGACGCTCCATCCAGTGCCTCCATAGTCCTTCGGCCAATGCGGTGCGACCCAGCCTTGGTCATACAGGATCCGGTGCCACTCCATACATTCCTTAAAGGGCGCAAAGACGCTTGTGGTCTTGCGCCCTGCTTCGCGGATCGCTGGCGTTGGCGCACTGGCAAAAAAATCAGCCACCTCGCGGCGAAATGCTTCGAGCTCTGGCGCAAAATCGATATTCATGACTGTTTTCCTGACCAGCTGTATATGAACACACTATTGGCATTTTAGTGTCAATTGTCTAGTCGTTTCGAAAGCCACTCTTCAAAAGGTCATCTTATGCCGCAGCCAACGCAAAAATTTCGCCTCATGGGTCTGCCTCTGTCGCCCTACAGCATGAAGGTGCAGTCATATTTTAATTTCAAGGGCCTCAATTTTGAATGGATCTCCCGCAGCATCAAGAATGAAAAGCTTTTTCAAGAACACGCAAAGGTTCAGCTGATCCCGCTTCTGTTCCTCCCCAATGGCGAGGTGATGCAGGACTCCACCCCCATCATCGAACGTATCGAAGGTGAATATCCGGAGCCCTCAATCCACCCTGAAGATACTGCATTGTGGTTTCTGTCCTGCTTGTTTGAAGAATTCGGCGATGAATGGTGCAACAAGCTAATGTTCTTCCAGCGCTGGTTTTATCCAGCCGATGCCAAGTCGACCGGCGACCGGCTGGCAGGCTATCGGTTAGAAGGACAATGGTGGGGTGCGCTAGCCAAGCCGGTCCTGTCGCATCTGATGGTCCGCCGAATGGTGCCGCGCCTTAGCTTTGCCGGCGCAAATGGAACGAATATCCCTCAATTGCAGCAATCTTTCATCGATCTGTCGGCAATGCTGGACGGGCATTTCGCATCGCGTCCGTATCTGCTCGGCCAGCGGCCATGCTTTGGTGACTTCGGACTGTGGTGCAATCTGCATCAGGCTTGGACCGACCCAACCGCTAACGCATATCTTGAAGCCAATGCGCCTAATCTCGTTGCCTACATAAAGCGCATGCTCACGCCGTCAATGGAAGGGGAATTCGAACCGCTAGAAAGCCTATTACCGACGCTGGAGCCGATCCTCACTAGCGAAGTGGCAGAGCGTTTTCTGCCGTGGATGGCGGCCAACCATGCTGCATGGGCAGCGGGCGAAAAGGAAACAAGTCTTAATATGAAGGGCGCGCCCTTCCGCCAGAAGACCTTCAAATATCAGGTCGTCACGCTGGATCAGTTGCGGAGCAAGCTAACCAGCGTGGCCGAGAACAGGCAGCTCGTCGCCTTGCTGGAACGCACTGGCTGCCTGCCTTACCTCAAAAATGGCGATAGCTAGGCGAACATTTTCGTTACTCGGCCCGTGATTATCTCTTTCGCATCGGCCATGATCCGGTCGATCACTTCTTGACAGGTTGGCACATCGCGCACGAAGGCCCCAGAAAGGCCCGCCGTAACCATCCCTGCTTCGATATCACCAGTGCTCCAGGCTATTTCCTGGTTTGCGCCCGAGACATATTTGTGGACTTCCTCGAAGCCGCCGCCAGCTGCTTCGATCTCAGCGACTTTCTCAGAAATAGAATTGCGATAGACGCGAGCTGTGTTGCGATAGCTGCGGAATATAACTTGGGTTTGGTTCTCATCCATTTCGACAATCTTGTCCTTAATTCCCTGATGGATCGGAGCTTCCTTGGTCGCCATGAAGCGCGTGCCCATATTGACCCCATCACAGCCTAGCACCAAAGCAGCTGCCAGTCCGCGGCCATCAGCAATCCCGCCCGAAGCGACCACAGGAATGGTAAGTGCATCGGCAGCGGCGGGGAACAGAACCAACCCGCCAATATCATGTTCGCCGGGATGGCCGGCGCATTCAAAGCCATCGATGCTGACGACATCAACACCAATACGCTCTGCAGCCAGCGCATGGCGCACCGTGACACATTTGTGGATCACCTTGATCCCGGCAGCCTTGAACGCTTCCATAAACGGTTCAGGAGAACGACCTGCAGTCTCGACCAACTTGACGCCGCTTTCCACAATCACGCGGATATATTCGCCATAGTCAACTGGAGAAGCGACCACGCCAACGGTTACATTGACTGCAAAGGGTTTGCTAGTCAGCGATTGGCAACGGGCGATTTCCTCGCGCAACCCATCGGCGGTTTTACACGTCAGGGCGGTCATCACGCCTAATCCGCCTGCATTGGAAACGGCAGCAGCGAGATCCGCTGTACCGACCCGCATCATACCTCCGCAGATAATGGGCGTGTCTATTTCGAGCAATTCAGTCAGTCTGGTTTTCATATTGTCTCTCCAAAATTTTAGCGAAGATATTCATTCCTGCACATCATTGCGTTGAGTAAAAAGTTATGGCACTCTTCTGCCATAATATTGTGGCAGGTCAAGCAATAAGCCGCCGCGCATGCAGTAAACCCGAGGAGAGAGCAGTGGTGCTGAGAGCGATTGGCAAGATTCGACAAGAGGTTACCTTCATCAAAGATGTTTACGGGGTGATGCAGGTGCTAAAGGAACTGCAACCCGATTCACCGGTAACAATTGTTGACGAGATTGAAGCGAGTGTTGACCGGTGCGGAGACAAGGATGCCTTCGTCTTTGAAGGTCAAAAGTTGAGCTACAGAGAGTTCGATGCGCGCGCCAACCGAATTGCACATTGGGCGCTGGAGCAAGGTTTTGCGCCTGGCGATACCGTGGCGCTAATGCTGGAGAATTGTCCCGACTACCCAGCCGTCTGGTTCGGCCTTGCCAAAGTCGGGGTTGTGACGGCGTTGATCAACACCAATCTTCAAGGCGATGGACTGCGCCATTGCATCTCAATCGCCGAGAGCAAAGCTGTGATCTCAGGGGGGCAGCAGGCCGGGTATGTTGCCGCGCTTTATCCAGCGAATGACCGCACAATGGCTGTATGGGACTTTGATGGCCGGTCAGGCGCCGACTTTGAAGCGGCGCTGACTGGTTTGCCAGAAACGCGCCCCAGCGGCGAACGGCGTGCGCATCTAACGGGCGCTGATGGAGCACTTTTCATCTACACCTCGGGCACCACTGGGCTGCCGAAGGCGGCGAGAATCACCCACACCCGGCTGCGCGGCATGGCCCGCTATGCACGCATTCTGGGCAAAGTCGACGCGCAGGACAGGATATATAACACGCTGCCCATGTATCATTCGACAGGCGGAGGCATGGGAACAGCCGGTCCGCTGATTTATGGAGCGACCATCATCTTGCGGCGCAAGCTATCGGTATCGGCCTTTTGGGATGACGCAGTGGAACATGGCGCGACCAAGTTCGTCTATATCGGGGAACTTTGTCGCTACCTCTTGAATTCCCCGCAGCATCCCCGCGAGCGAGCCCACAAGGTGATCGCTGGTTTCGGCAACGGCATGCGCGGGGAAGTGTGGCAGCCCTTTGTCGAGCGGTTCGGCGTGCCAAATATGTATGAATTTTATGGCTCGACAGAGGGTAATGTCGCGCTCGTCAATTTGAGCGGAAAGGTTGGAGCAATTGGCCGTCTGCCACCCTGGCTTGGTGCCAAGATGGGGATAGCCTTCGTCAAATTTGATGTCGCCGATGAGAAACCGATGCGAGGCCCA
Organism: Sphingomonadales bacterium UBA656; assembly: GCA_002299895.1. GTDB lineage: Bacteria > Pseudomonadota > Alphaproteobacteria > Sphingomonadales > Sphingomonadaceae > Sphingorhabdus_B. Next base: position 43,400 of record DBOC01000012.1, read on the forward strand.
GACGGTTTCTGCATTAAAGCCGATGTTGATGAACCGGGTGAGGCGCTGGGTAAGATTGGTACAAGTGGAACCACCGCATTTGAAGGCTATCACGACAAAAACGCGACTGCGGCGAAGATCCTGTCCGATGTATTCGAAAAGGGCGATCGCTGGTTCCGAACCGGCGACTTAATGCGGCGTGACAAGGAAGGCTATGTCTATTTTGTCGACCGCATCGGCGACACCTTCCGCTGGAAAGGCGAGAATGTTGCGACCAACGATGTTAGCGATGCGGTTTCGAAATTTCCCGGAGTGCAGCTTGCCAACGCTTATGGTGTTGAGGTGCCCGGTGCCGATGGCCGCGCAGGGATGGTGGCAATGACTGTCGACGACAGCTTCCGGATCGAAGGGCTGGCCAACCATCTGAAAGCAAGCCTGCCATCCTATGCCGTGCCGCTGTTCCTGCGCATTCAACCAGAGGCTGAAACGACTGGAACGATGAAGCTGTTAAAACTGACCTTGGTCAAAGAAGGTTTCGATCTCGCAAAGGTCAGTGATCCGATCTGGTTTCTTGAGCCTGGCAAACCCGACTATGTTATGCTCGGAAAAGAGCAAATGGATCGCATCCATTCTAAGGAGTACCGCCTGTGAGCCTTCAACCGGAGCCTGCAAACAATCCCAATGGGCGGATGATGACCGATCCGCCAACGTGGCTGCGCCACTTGATGGGCTATTTTGGCAGTCGCCTTATAAATCCCGTGCATCGGGCCAAGCGACGTGCGAAATTTGAAAAGGAGAGGGTGAAATCGGGTGCGCCGCACCGGGTCGAATATTTCCACCAGCATGACGATCCTTATTCGCATCTCGCACAGCAAGTGCTGGACACTCTGAAAGCCCGCTATGACATCGAACTCGTCATCCATCAAATCCGCGCTAGCGGGGGCAAGAACCAGCCCGAACAGGACAAGCTGAGTACATGGGCGCGCCGCGATGCTGAGTTGATTGCTCCATATTATGGTTTGCAACGACCTTCTGAAATGAAGGATCGCGGGGATATCGTTCCGGTTGAGGCAGCGCTGGACATAGGCAGCGCGCGGCTGTCCAAACTGGGGCACTATTCAGGCGCGATGTTCTATTATGGTGGAGAATGGTTTTGGGGCGTCGACCGCCTATTTTACCTTGAGCAATGGTTGCGCGATGTCGGTGCGTGCGTAGATCCCGAACAGCCCTTTATCTGTCCGCGCCCGGATATTGATGTCAGCGGGGCTGACGCCAGCCAATTGACACTCGATTTTTACCCTTCGCTCAACTCACCCTACACCTCAATCATCTTTGACCGTACCATAGCCATGGCCAGAGAATGCGGCATCATACTCAATCACAAGCCAGTTCTACCGATGATCATGCGCGGTGTGCCCGCTACGCGTCAAAAGGGCATGTATATATTGTCCGATACCAAACGCGAAGCTGAGCATCTGGGGCGCGAATTTGGACCAGCAATCTCTCCGATTGGCGAGCCGACACGCAAAATTTATTCGCTGTTCTCATGGGCCAGGAAACAAGGAAAGGATATCGCCTTGATGTCATCAGCGTTGCGCTTGACTTGGACGCAAGGCGAAGGGCTTCACCGAAAAAATGGATTGCGGAAAGCGGTCGAACTTGCTGGCTTGGATTGGAAAGAGGCGCAGCGTCATCTCGGGTCAGACGGTTGGAAATTAGAAACTGCGCGGTATCAGATCGAGATGACCGAAGAGTTAGGTCTTTGGGGCGTTCCCAGCTATCGCCTCCACGGCGGTGCTGGTGAGCCGGAGTTGTGCGTCTGGGGACAGGATCGCTTGTGGCTGGTGGCTGCTGAAATCCGCCGACGCGCCAAATTGTGAGTGCAACAGTCTGGAGTTTTCGAAGGATCTTTGGCAAGAGCTTTGCCGAATAGGCAATGGGTGATTATGAACAGCGCTGCACAAGCAATTAGGAGAGCGATGGAGGCCACTGAGCCGGTGGCAGATGGTCGCCGGGCCCGCAGCGTCGTGAGTAGATCGCGGATCATCAAGGCGATCGTCGAACTAGTAGCTGAAGGTGATCCAGATCCGAGCGCAACCACCGTTGCCGACCGGACCGGAATCAGTCTGCGCACAGTATTTCGCCATTTTGAGGAAAAGGACGCGATCCTTAATGCAATCGACGATTTGCTCGTCGCCGCCTACCAGCCCTTGCTTGCCGCGCCATTCAGGTCTGATAACTGGAAGGACCAACTGACAGAGCTGATTGAACGGCGCTGCGCTATCAACGAGGCTGCGGCAATATTTCGTATTTCCGCCGTCATGCAACGCTATCGCTCTCCCTTCGTTGCAACAAAATATCGCCACCTATATGCCGCAGAAAAGCGCATGCTTGATGCAGTTCTACCTATTGAATTGCAGACTTCAACCAAGGCAGGGCGCGAGATTTTGATTGCTTGCAGCTTCGATAGCTGGCGTCTTCTCAGACAGGATGAAGAGCTGTCCGCGGAGCAAACTATTACTGCAATCAAACAGCTTGTGGGCGACATCGTGGAGAGACTGGCTCCTGTCACATGAGATTTCGACGCTCAATCGCTTTGCTCTTGGGTGGCAACGAAAACAGCATGCCATCCTCTCCTACAATGATGCGGCCATCGAACCGATTTTCGGCATCACCTAAAAACGCAGGGTAGAGATACGACAGCGGCAGCGGAGGAACTAGGTGGGAAAGCACCAGCATTTGTGCTCCAGCTGCCTTCGCGCTTTCGGCTGCCTGTTCGGGCGAGGCGTGGTAATCCTGAATGTCGCCAAAGATTTTGGCAGTATTAGCATTGTCGGCGGCGGTGAAGGCGGCTTGCATTTCCTTTACCAAATTGGGTTGCAATGCATCGTGCACGATGATGTCTGCGCCTTTACACGCTGCGATCAGATTTTCAGATTTGGCAGCGTCTCCGCTGATACACACTGAACGCTCCTTATAGTCAAATCTATAACCTACTGCAGGCTTGATGGGATCATGATCCACCTTGAAGGCCGTTACGGTAAGGCCGTCGCGTTTTAGAACAATCGCAGTTTCGCCCTCTATGGAAAATGGTCTTGCCTCGGCTCCGCCACCACTGCTGGGTACGATTTTTTCGCCATGATGGGCGATGCGATAACTGTCATCAAGAGCGTAAGCAGCGTTGAAGCCAGCCACCACTTGATCGACGCCTTCGGGACCATAGACTGGCAGCGGCGCTTTACTTGCGCCCCGGGTCCAATGAAACAGCATCAACGGGCCAATTCCATCGATGTGGTCCGAATGGAAGTGGGTGAGCAACAAGCCATCAACATCAGCTGCACTAATGCCCATTAGGTTGAGGTTGCGATTGCCGTTTTCGCCCATGTCGACCACGAACACTTGGTTCCCCGCTATAACGATATTGCAAGGACCGGCACGCTGCGGATTGGGCATTGGCGAGCCTGTGCCACAAAGCCCTATATGCAATCCATCGCCTAGGTTGGGCAATTGATTGCGGTTCGCCAGTTGCTGCGCCACGCGTTGGACCACAAATTGGCCAATCTGCTTTTGAAACAGAATAGCGGCGAGCCCTGTTATCGCCAGCACAATCAACAACCCGATCGCAATCCGTTTCATCATTGTCTCCATCTGTTGCGTCTATTGGCATATTTATGCCAATAGACAATTGCAAGGAAAACTAACGGATTCGACGTTGCACATCCTGGCGTCGAAAAAATCTGATCGGGAGATGTAATAATGGATCTGAAACTACACTTTGCACCGAATAGCCGCGCAAGCCGCATCAGTTGGTTGCTTGAAGAGCTTGAATTGCCCTACGAGTTGAACCTGATGGCGTTTCATCCCAAGGATCTCAAATCCGACGAACATCGCGCCCGTCATCCATTAGGCCGTGTCCCGGTTCTCGACGACGGTGAAGTATCGATTTTCGAATCCGGTGCCATAGTCGACTATATCCTGGAGCGGCACAGAAATGGCGGGTTGAAGCCTGCTGTCGATAGTCCTCACTTTGCCCCCTATCTCCAATGGTTTCATTATTGCGAAGGCATGGTGATGCCTCCCGTAAATACGATTGTCGTTCACACGCTGCTTCTCCCGCCCGACCGCCGCGACGAAACCGTCCTGGAGCAGGCACGCAAATTGCTGACCCGGGCGTGGCAGCCGGTCGATGAAACGCTTGCCGGCAAGGATTATCTGATCGGCGATTTCTCAGGTGCAGATATCATGCTCGGCCATGCCGCTTTCATGAGCAATCGGCTTGGCTGCATTCCACAAGAAATGCCCAATTTGAGAGCCTATGTGCAGCGGATCAGCGAGCGCCCCGCTTTCGCCAAGGCAATTGTTATGGGTTTGTAAGGCAAACGCAAATAGCCCGGACTATTGCTCCGATAATCATATCCAACGACACAATTCTGGTTGCGACCCGACCCTAACCTTTTCGCAACATGATGTAGGCGCTGCGGGACGGCGTTATCGATCCGGACGAGCCATCCACGATCGAAATAGCGCCTGGGGATCGTATTTATCCCGCACGGTGTCGAGCCGCGCGAGGTTTTCATCCTTCATGAAGAGAGCCGGCCTTTTTCCAAGGTTTTCATCTGCCAACTGGATGCCCACAGCATGCACCTGCATCGCGGCCATTCGCTCGGTAGCCCAATTGGCGTAACGGTCATCATCTTCCCCGCGCGTCCATTCGCCGTAAACTGCAAGATAGCGGTTTGCTTCAAGCGAGAAGGCCATGTCAGGGCGCTGCTGCGATGGATGCCAGTTGAGCCAAAGGCTGTGGCTCGGCGCGGGCGGCATAGTGGCGGCAATCGCTCGCAGGCCGGGTAGTAGGTCGTCGATAGGTGCGTCGGTCCAGATGTTATCGGTACACCAGCGCACGTCCGGCGGGAAATGTGTGATGTTGGCAGCCCGAGACATCAAACTCGTATTCATGGGCACAAGCGGGGTGGTGAAGCTCGCCAGCTTCCGGATTGGGCTATCGGAGATAAAACGCACCGCTTCACGCGCTTCGGCCCAGCTGTCGGCAAGAACCGGCACGATGACTTCAATGCCGGGCTGGAAGATACCCAGCGCCTTAGGGGTGATGAGTATCTGAAGTTCGATGGATTGGGGAACGGCGCTGCCGATGTCATCGGCCCAGCGAAAGACCTGCTCCAGATGCCGTTGGCGAAAGACCTGCATCTTCAGCGCAGTGACCTTTTTGCGTGGGTGTAGCTTTAGGTGATAGCGCAGCACTACCGCAAAGAAGCCAGGCCCCGATCCGCGCGCGGCCCAGAACAAGTCTGCATTCTCGGTGGCGCTGGCATGGACCTGACGGCCATCGGCCAGCACCAGGTCAATCCCGATCAAACTCTCGGTCGCCAGTCCCAGTTCGCGGCTACCCCAGCCGAAACCGCCTTGCAGCAGAAACCCACCCATCGCGACATCGGGTGCATGGGCGATGGGGAAGAACAGCCCGTGCTTTCGCAGCGCATTATCTAGGTCGAGCCCCCAGCATCCGGGACCAACCAGTGCAATTCTGGTCACTGGATCAATGGTAATCTGGTTGAACCGGGCCATGCTCAGCAGCAGTCCGCCGTCGCGGATGTGGTTCTGCGCCCAGCTATGGCCGCCCGAAACGATGCTGACCTGCCAAAGGTTCTCGCGCGCGAGCTGCAAGGCGCCCTGCACATCACCTGCATCATTGGCTTCGACCAGAAGCTCTGGACGCACGCCGGGATCGCGGGCGTTAAAGCTGGTTGCGAGCACAGCCTTGTCGAAGCCGTCATCTCCGCGCCGCCAGACGCGGCCCCGCCCCGAGGGACGTTTCATGCCTGCTGCTCGCGATAGGCAGCGCCAAATTCATCGAACAATTGTGGGAGGAAGCCCGCCAGATGCGCCATTTCTTGCGCATTATGAACAAGCAGGTCTGCCGGTGCGGGAAGAAGTTTGCTTGCAACCGGACGAATGGCTCTCGCCAATCCTCGTCTTATGGCACCGGGATTATCGCCCAGCGCGGTATTTTCGCCACCCATCCACATGCGCGAACGCATTTCGCTGCCGCCCGCAACTGGGCGTAACTGGTGTAGAAGCCACCCGCCCTTGAGCGCAGTCCCGGGCACACCGACGCGCGCGCAGATCACTACTTCACCCTGCGCGGCCAGCCGATCTTGGTTAAAGCCCATAACAGCAGGCGGCACAAAACCGATGGCCCCTTTCAAGACGCGCGGGCCAAGATATTCGGTGATCAGCGATGTACGCCCGATATAGTTTTCGTCGTTGCGTCCGTCGGCCCAACGCGCGTCGATATGGGCCTTTGGGTGCCACAGCTTATAGCGCTGCGCCTCGCAGCCGTGCCAGCCGAACCACCAGTCCCACATCCTAGGCGTTACACCCGGCATGTTGGTGAGGCAGAACACGCGGATTGCGCCGTCGGGCGGGCAGGTATAGCCCGTCTCGACCGGCCCATAGCCCGGCTCGGCCATGTCGGCTGCGGCGCTGGCGGGCGCGAACAATTCATGCGCCTGCGGCCCGATCAGAAGCGCCTCGGCAACTTGCGGTTGGAGCGGTGCGAGCTCGGGATTGAAGAACTTGGCATAGGGGCTTTGCGCAAGCTCGTCCGGCGAGTATCCAAGGAGCCGTTGGTTCATGGCATTAGTCTCCAATGTTACTGGGGTTGTCATAGGCTGCCGCAAGCATAAGGCGCGATGTGTCGCTGCAATGCTGCAGCATGACCGCGAGCCACGCGCGCCGGACCTGCGCCATGCTCTCGCGGTTCGAGAAGAACCCCGAACCCCACATGCCAAGCACCGCAAGGAGCGTGATCGCGAGGTGGCGGCCCAACGACTGGGCATCGGTGTCCGCGCGCAGTTCGCCATTGGAGATAGCTTGCGCCATTAACGCGCGTGCCGATGCGATTGCGCGTTCGACGCTTGTACTGCGAACCTCTGAATGATCGGAGGTCATGATCGCGGCATAAATGCCGCGGTAATAGGTTTCATCGCTGTCGAAAAACGTCTCAATCTGCCCAAGCGCGCGCAACATGCGCGCTATCGGCGCACCGTCAGAGTGGGCCAAACCCAATTGGGTGAATTTGAAAACTGCCTCATCGAGCAGTGCGATTAGCACATCGGTCTTCGATCCAAATAGGTTGTAGGGCGTGCGCAGGCTGACTCCAGCCACTACGGCCAAGCGACGCATGGTGAGATTGTCCATACCTTCGCTGCGAATAATCGATTCTGCCGCCCCACAAATGCGCGCTCGGTTGAATGTTTTGGCCTCTTCGCGTCTTGACATGCTGTTTAGTTGAATATTTTTATAACATGTGTCAATAATGTTTTGCGTCTGATGATGTGTTGACGTCGAAAAGGAGGATTGCAGCCGATGCCGCAGGATCGAATGACCTTAAAAAAGGTCGCAAAGTGGCTTGCGTGGCCGATGATCGCGATGGCGGTAATCGTGTTCACGGCTTGGGCGACATCGCCCGATCCACAGTTCAATCCGGCGAGCTTCGAGGAAGAGCCACTTGTTCAGGGCTTCGCCCCGCTTGAACAGGCTATCACGCTTGCGCAGTTCCGTGCGCCGAATGGCGACACGCACACGTTGCTGGTGCTTGGCCGGGAAGGGGAGAGCGTTACCGGCATCGACCTCGCCGAACTCGGTGCCCCGGCGACAGCCGATCCGTTTGCGGCGCTGGCTGCCGTGAACCTGGCCACGGTGTTGGCTGGGCGCACTGGCACTATACCGAAAGCCACGATTGCAATTGGTGATCTGCTGCCGTCGGGCCCGGCTGGTACCCGCCAGATCGGCACGGGCACTAATTTCCCCGAGCACGCCGAAGAGGCTGAGAGCGGCACCGTGTTCCAGTTCCCTAAATTCGGTCCAGCCTCTCCTGCACGCACCCGGGTGCAGGCACCAGAGGGCGTCCTGCTCGATTATGAGGTCGAAATCTGCGTCCGCTTCGACCGGACATTGCGAACGGTCGAGGACTTTGACCTAGCGGTAAAGGCGTTCTTCCTGTGCGGCGATTTCACCAATCGCAACGCGCTTATCAACCTGGCCGATCCGGACAATCTCGACTCAGGCAGCGGCTTTAGCGATGCCAAGAGCGGACCCGATTTTTTCCCGACCGGCCCTTTTCTTGTTATTCCCAGAGACTGGAAGACGTTCGTTGCCAACATCCGCATGACGACCGCAATCAACGATGCGCCGCGCCAAGACGCGCGCGGCAGCGAGATGACGCTCGACTTCCGAGGGCTTGCGCTAAAGGCCTTCACGGATATGACCAAATCGCGTTTTCTCTATCGCGGCAGCTATACCAAGCTCATGCCCGATGGCGCGATCCCGCCGAGCGCCACATTGATGTCTGGAACGGCTGAGGGCACGATCTTCACCCCACCAACACGCAGAGACCTGATCGATGCGGCGTTCGCTTATGTGATTGCGGGCGGTCCATTCGCGCGTCAATCACCGATGGACATTGCCCGCGAGAAATTTATCGCCAACGAACTTGCTGGCGGCCATTTCCTGCAGCCAAATGATGTGGTGCGTCATCGTTCGAACGTCCTTGGCGACATTGTCATCACAGTTGTCCGACCATGATCTAATTGCTTGGGCGGTAGTGCCTTATTCTTGGTCGCACCCGCTCCTGTTGAGAAGCGTGGGTCGGATGGGGACCAGTGTAGGGTCTGCAAAGTTAGCGACAAAAGCCAGGCTTTCTGACTTGCATAAACGGCAACTATTCATCGATCCGCGCAGAGCCGCGGACAGTCCGCCTCCAGCCCAGAAACTGCTATAACACCTGATCAAGGACCAGGGCCGCTTAGGCTTTCCGTCAGGGCAAACTGTTCCATTTGGAACGCTGATAAAAACGCGCCCAGTCAGGCTGCCTTCTGCTGCAAAGGCTCTATCACCTAAAGCATTGAAATCATTGGAGCGGGCGAAGGGATTCGAACCCTCGACCCCAACCTTGGCAAGATTCAGCTCTATGAAATTTCCGTTCTAAATCAGGTGCTTATAAAGCTCTTGAAAAATCCGAACACGATCCGAACATTTTTAAAAGCAGTACGCCTAGAATGCTTTGTGCTTAATGTTTTAGTGGCAGCTTTGCGCCCAACTACAGTTAACAAAAGCGCCAGCTGGCTCCCCCATAAGCGGACATTGCATGGGCAAGATTGATATGGCTGACTTGCTGGATGATCGGGACAGGCAGCTTTCAGGACCAGTGGCGCAATAAACACCCATTCGCTCAACTCCGGCCGGAATGCCAACTGCGCATCTAATTCCTGTCGCTTTGATCCGCATGTAAATTTCGATAGCAGATCAACTTCGCAACATTTTCCACATATCCTTAGGCATCAGCCATGCATTGACCCTGCATCTCCACAAGGAGCGGTTTCGGTCTGGATCGTGGCATGGTGGATGGCGAACCTGCTTTCGAGCATTTCTGCAAGAGCGCGACGTGTGGCTTCGGCATCGGCTCCGTCGGCTAATGCGACATGGGCGGTCAGGCTGGCGTCATCACCGGCAACCGACCACAAATGAAGATCATGCACGCCCGCGACGCCCGCGGCTTCATTTATTGCCGCGCGGATCGCTTTCAGGTCGAACCCGCGAGGGACGCCTTGCAAGAGGATGTGGGTTGTATCGCGAAGCAAGACCCAAGTACGCGGCAACACCCACAGGCCGATACCGATAGCAACAATTGGATCAATCCAGTTATAGCCGGTCAGATAGATGGCAACTGCCGCTGCGATCACGCCGAGCGAGCCGAGCATATCAGCCCACACTTCAAGATAGGCTCCTTTGACGTTGAGGCTGTCATCTTTTCCGCCCGCCAATACCCGCATAGAAATGAGGTTCACAACAAGTCCGATGGTCGCGACCGTCAGCATCCCGACAGATTCAACCGGCTTGGGGTCGAAGAAACGACCGATGCCCTCAATCAGCACATAACCCGCAACCGCAAAGAGCAAGATTGCATTGAATGCGGCAGCCAGAATTTCAAAACGGCGATAGCCAAAGGTGCGTTTGTCATCAGGTGGCCGCTGGCCGATTTTGACCGCAGCAAGCGCAATGGCGAGTGCAGCGGAGTCCGTGAACATATGCGCAGCATCGGAGAGCAACGCGAGGCTATCGAACAGAAACGCGCCCACCAATTCTGCAACGAGAAAAACGGACGTGAGCGACAAAGCGATAGCAAGCCGTCTGGTGCTGGCCCCCGCGCCATGATTGTGGCCAGCGTGTCCCCCGTCATCCTGTCTGTGATCTTCGCTCATGCGACTGCTTCCTTGTAAATGACTTCATTTTGCTCTTCCCGCCTATGGATCAACCGGTAGAGCGCAGGCAGCACGATCAAAGTCAGTATCGTCGAGGAGAGAATCCCGCCGATGACAACACTGGCGAGCGGACGTTGCACTTCTGACCCAGCACCCACATTGAGCGCCATCGGCACAAAGCCCAATGAGGCGACAAGCGCGGTCATCAACACCGGACGGAGCCGGGTGAGCGCGCCCTCCCGGATCGCTGCATCAAGGTCCATCCCGCGTTCGCGCAAGTCTTTGATGAAGGACAGCATGACAACGCCGTTCAACACCGCGACGCCAGACAGTGCAATGAAGCCGATGCCAGCCGAAATCGACATCGGAATGTCGCGCAGCGCCAAAGCCGCAACGCCGCCAGTGAGTGCGAGCGGCACGCCCGAGAATACGATGGCCGCGTCTTTGGCAGACCCGAACAGCGTGAACAGCAACCCGAAAATCAGAAGCAATGCGAGTGGCACCACGATCTGAAGCCGTGTGGCTGCCGACTGCAATTGTTCAAACGTCCCGCCATATTCGACATAATAGCCTTCGGGCAGCGTTACCTCTGCATCAATCTTGGTCCGCAGCTCAGCGATGAACGACCCCAGATCTCGTCCTCGAACATTCGCAGTGATCACCGCGCGGCGTTTGCCATTTTCGCGGCTGATCTGGTTGGGGCCAACCGAAAGCTCAACGTCGGCGACTTGCGCCAGCGGCACGAAGCCCGCCGCGCCGTCGCCGCCAATGGGGATTGGCAGGCTGCCAAGCGCATCGACGTTGGTGCGTAGCTCCTCAGGCAGGCGGACGACGACATCGAAGCGCCGGTCGCCCTCGAATACTTGTCCCGCCGCTCGTCCGCCCGTTGCGGTTGCGACGGCATCCTGTACATCGCTCATGTTGATGCCGTAGCGGGCCAGCATGTCTCGTTTGGGCGTCACGGCAAGGACGGGCAGGCCCGTTACTTGCTCGATCTTCACGTCCTCGGCACCGGGGATGGACTCGACAACCTCCTCGACGGCGCCGCCGCTTTCCAGCAATTGGTCGAGATCGTCACCGAACAGCTTGACCGCAACGTCCGAACGAACGCCTGCAATGAGCTCGTTCATCCGCATTTGCACTGGCTGCGTGAATTCGTAATTGTTGCCGGGAATCTGTTGAACGGCCTTGTTAAGCTCAGCGATAAGCTGGTCACGCGGTTTACGCGGGTCGGGCCATTGAACGCGGTCTTTCAGCATGATGAAGTTATCCGCGACCGAAGGCGGCATCGGGTCGGTTGCCACATCGGCTGTGCCAATCTTGGCGAACACCCGTTCGACTTCGGGAAATTTTCGAATGCGGTTTTCAAGTGCTTCCTGCATCTTGATCGCCTGGCTTAGGCTGGTGCCGGGAATGCGCAGCGCGTGCATCGCGATATCGCCTTCATCCAGGTTCGGGATAAACTCTGAACCCAGCCGCGTCGCACCAACGCCTGCAAGCAAGACAAGTGCGACAGCGCCGCCGATAATCAGCTTGCCGCGCTTCATCGTCGCATCAAGCAACGGCGCGTATTGGCGATTGAGCCAGCTCATCACGCGGTTTTCTTTCTCTTCCAAGCGGCCTGTCACGAATTGCGCGATGGCGGCAGGAACGAGGGTCAGCGCGAGGATCAAAGCTGCGGTGAGTGCCATGACGACGGTGATCGCCATCGGATGGAAGGTTTTGCCTTCGATTCCCGTCAGCGCGAAGATCGGCAGATAAACAACAGTGATGATGATGACGCCGAAAATGCTCGGCTTCATCACTTCGGCGCTGGCGCTTGCAACCAAACCAAAGCGTTCGTCGCGGTCTAGCAGACGGCCAAGCCGGTGCTGCGCCTCGCCCAAGCGGCGCAAGCAATTCTCGACGATGATGACCGCGCCATCGACGATCAAGCCGAAGTCCAGCGCACCCAGACTCATCAAATTGGCAGAAGTCCGCGTCTGCACCATGCCGGTCAGCGTCATCAGCATGGCAACCGGAATCACCGCCGCCGTAATTAGCGCCGCGCGAATGTTGCCCAAAAGCAGAAACAGCACGACAACAACGAGCAAAGCGCCTTCGGCAAGGTTCTTTTCAACAGTCGCAATAGTCCGGTCGACCAATTCGGTGCGGTCATAGAGCGGGTGGGCAACGACGCCTGCTGGAAGCGATTTCGTGGCTTGTTCAAGCCGTTCGGCGGCGGCTTGCGCAACCACGCGCGGGTTTTCACCGGTCAGCATGAAGATGGTGCCAAGCACGATCTCCTTGCCGTTCTCGGTGGCGGCTCCTGTTCGCAGTTCAGAGCCGATCACAACCTCGGCAACATCGCCGATGCGGATAGGGACACCGCCGCGCGTTGCGACGATGATTTGCGACAGGTCGGCTTCATCCTTTGCCTGACCCGGCACACGGATCAGGATTTGCTCGCCTGCACGCTCGACATAACCTGCGCCCTTGTTGGCATTGTTGGCCTCAAGCGCCTCGACAATATCGGTCAGCGACAGTTTGAGTGAAGCGAGCTGCTGCGGGTTGGGTGTGACATGATATTGCCGTGCATATCCGCCGATAGTGTTGACCTCGGCAACGCCGGGAATTGTCCGCATCTGCGGACGCACGACCCAATCGGACAGCGTTCGCAGATCGCTTGGTGTATATTCCGAGCCATCGGGTTTGCGCGCGCCGGGTTTCGGCTCGACAGCATACATGAAGATTTCGCCAAGGCCCGTTGCGAGCGGGCCAAGCTGCGGTTCGATTCCCGGGGGCAGTTGCGACTTCGCCGACTGGATTCGCTCATTGACAAGCTGGCGCGCGAAATAGGTATCGGTGCCGTCTTCGAAGACCACTGTAACCTGACTCAATCCGTAACGTGAGATTGACCGCGTATAGGCGAGTTTCGGGATGCCAGAGATCGCAGTTTCGATGGGAAAGGTAATGCGCTGTTCGGCTTCAAGCGGTGAAAAGCCCTCCGCCTCGGTGTTAATCTGCACCTGAACATTGGTGATGTCGGGAACAGCGTCGATGGGAAGCTTGGTCGCGCTATAGACGCCGAGTGCGCAAAGCAGCGCGACGACAGCTAACACAAACCAGCGCTGGCGGATGGAAAAGCCGATGATACGGGCAAGCATGTCAGTTATCCCCGATCAATGGTCATGGCTCGCGCCGGACTTTTCGATGTCGGCGCGAATGAGAAAGGCTCCTTTGGCGGCATACGGCGTGCCGGGCTTGATGCCCGAAAGCACTTCGGTCCATTCGGGTGACTTGCGGCCGAGTTCCAACATGCGGACCTCGTAATCTTGGCCGTAATTGGCAAAGACCACCGTGAAGTCGCGGAAGCGTTGCAAGGCTTCGGTACGCACCGCCAGCGGCACCTGCACCGCGTTGATCGTCACACGGCCACGAAGCGCCATGCCGGGACGCAACCGTCCCCCTCGATTGGGGACCGACGCCCGCACAAGCGCTGTGCCTGCTTCGGCATTGCCGTCGGGCAGATACTGGCCCAGCCGTGTCGCTGCGATTGCCGTGCCTTCCATCGTTTCGATCTGCACCGCCATACCGGGCTGGATTGCGCCCAAATCCTTGGGGAAGATGTTAAACACGACCGTCGTCTGGGCTGGGTCGGTAATGACATAAAGTGCGCGGTCAAAGGTCACGTCGCCGGGGTTGCCATTGCGTTCGGCAACGACGCCGCTCACCGTCGAATAGACCGGATAGACTTGCAATGACTCGCTCGACTCGATCCGCGCCAGCAATTGACCGCATTTCACAGTGTCGCCGACCTGTTTTGTGACCGAAACAATCCGCCCCGGAAACTGGCCGCGAATTTCGGATCGTGCGGTCGTCGCCAACTGGACTGTCCCATACAGCTCGCGCGTCTCACCGATGGTCGCCGGCCCCACAGTTTCAATCTCGATGCCACCCGCCTTGGCGGCATCAGCGGTGATCCGAGTGCGCCCTTCGGGGCTGGCATAACGCCAGACATGGCGCTTGCCGCTCTCGACCGCGACAACCTCGACATCGAAACTATGCGGTTCCTCGACAACGCCCTGACCGGTCAAATAATCCTTCTCGGCCTTGAACGGGAAGGTGTTGACTTCACCGCCCAGCCGCTTGAGCGTCACCGTCAATTGCACGGTCTTGGCATCGACTGGCTTGCCGTCCTTGGTCGGATAGACCCGGAACTGCGGCGGCACACCGTCCTCGAATATGGTCATTTCAACCGCGAAGTCGCCATCCTTCAAAAGTCGGCCGTTGTGCGGCCCTTTCGCTGGTTCGCCTTCCTCGCCATGCTCCTCGGCGGGTTCGCTGCTGCTGCCGCAGGCTGCCAAAGGCGCGATAATAAAAAGCGCGACTGCAAGCCGCTTGATGATGGTCTTTTTCATGGATTAGTCCCCCTGTCGGCAGCGGCGTCAAAGCGTCCGGTCAGCCGGTCAATTTCTGTTTGAAGGTCACGGTAGCGGATAACGGCATCGAGCCATTCGGCCTGTGCTTCCACAATGGCATCAGCGGCACCCTGCATATCGCGGAACGTGAAGCCGCCGCGTGCATAACCATCGCGCACTTGGCGGAGTGCCTTGGTCGTCTGAGGATAGACCTCCCGAACGATGGCATCGGCACGCGTACGGGCAGCGTCGGCTTCGGCACCAAGACTGGCCAGACGGCGGAGCCGGTCGAGCCGCTCGGCCTCGGCGGTTAGTTCGATCCGCAGCTTTTCAGCCTGCGCCTTGGCGATATTGCCCTGGTTACGGTCGAAGCGTCCCAAAGGAATCGTAATACCCGCAACCAGCGCCACATCATTGGTGCCACGCAGGAAGCGCGCGCCTCCATTGACGGAGTAGTCAGGTCGCGCCCGCGTCTGTTCCAATATCACTGCTGCCGACGCTCGCGCGACCTCGGACTGTGCGAGTTCCGCATCGGCTATCGCTAGTTCCCTCGCTGCCGGGATGCCCGACAAAACCTCGCCGACCGTGTCGACATCCTCAGGCCGACCGTTCCAATATGCGGCAAGCGCCGCGCTCGCTCCCTGCTGACGAGCCTGAGCTTCGGTCAGATTAAGGCGCGCTTGCGTGACCCGCGCCGACGCGCTCGTCTCGACGAACAGCGGATCTTTATATCCGCGCACGCGGCGTAAAGCCTCGCGCTGCATTTCAACTTCGACGCCTAACCGGGTCTCTGCGATCTCAACGACATAGCCTGCGATCACAACATCGAGAAACGCACGCTGGACGGCGCTGACAAGTTCAAGCCGTGCGACCCGCGACGATGCTTCGGCAACGCCGATGTCACGTTCTGCATAGGCAACACGCGCGTCCCGTTTTCCGCCGCGCTCAATCGTCTGGCTATAGGTGCCAGTGATCTCGGCTTGGCCAAAGACATTATAGGGTCCGCTGCCGACAAGGTTTTCGCCCTCGACGGTGACGGTTGGGTTGGGGCGGACGCCCGCTTGGACACGGCCAGCTTGTGCGGCAGCGACCGCCGCCTCATTGGCGCGGATCGACGGCGCGGCCTCAATGGCCTTGGCAATGGCCTCATCCAGCGTGATCGGCTCCGCAAAGGCAGCCGTAGCCGGAAAGGCCAGCGCCGCCGCCAGCAAGGCGGTGCGCAATTTGGGAAACATATTAAAACTCCTGAACCGGATGACACGTTAAAGGGTTGGGCGCGAGGCCCGCCCTAACGGCGCGGTTCAGGCAGAGGGTGGTTCAGTGGGGGGTGCCTGACTGAAAGAGGTCAGCGGGTTTGCACGGTGGAACGACAAGAGCGCCTTCGTGGAGGCCGCAACAAGCGCAATGTCAGTCGTGCGGGCGTCGAGCGCGGTCGGGCAGTGATGATGAAGGCTGTCACCCGCGCCTTCATGTGAGGGTGCTTCGTCGCCGTGATAGTCGGACATCGCGTCATGACCAAAGCTAACGCCGCGTTCTGTGTGATGGCTTGCCGGTTCCTCATGTGCGACCGCAGGCGCATGGATCGTGCTCGCGACAAGCGCGAAAACAAGAATCATGCGGGCGAACAAAACCTTCACTAGCCTTCGCTTAGTCGTAGCTCCCGGTTTGGGCAAATAGTTCGTCATTCGGAAGGGGCTTCGATTGCACGGCGCAGGTCGTCGGGAACAGGCATCGGTTGAAAAGCGCTGACATTCGAGCGCCCGGTATTGCCGACAGGGATGCGTCCGGTCAGCGAACCAAGCGGCGCGAGGGCGAGCCGGACGATTTGCCCCGCCGTCTCACGCCAGTCGCGTTGTTCGACCGCAAAGCCGAGCATCGACACATGACTGGCAAGATGCAGCCCCAAATGCGGCTGCGACACAATGTGCGCCCTTTCAAGGTGCAGCCATGCAACGTCGATTTCGCCAGAGCCGCGCGCGGCGTGAAATAAGGCCAGTTCATCCGCGATGACGCGGCGCATAGGCAGCGTCCGCGCAAGCCGGCGCCATCGCTGCTGCCTGTGCCGATAGAACATCTGGGCAAACCCCCAAATGAACGGGGTCAATATTCCGGCGGAAATTTCGACGTCATCGTTATAATGCGTGCCGCCATCGGCATCCGGCGTAATCGTAATCCAATGGTCCCACTTGGAAATAAGCGCACTGTAGCCATTGTCGCGCAACCGCTTTGGCCATTCGCCAATTTCAGGCTCGTGGAGCGAAGTCACGATCCATTGCGTTCCGAAAGGTATGAACCCAAACAGGCGCAACTTGACCTGATAGCGCCCACCAGGCCGGAATGCGTCGAGCGAGGTTTCGCCGACAGGAATGAAGCGCAGCATCGGCCAAGCAATATGTTGCAACAGGGGTGCAGTCTGAACCTCGGCCCAAACTGTCGCGGGTGGCAGGTCGATCCTTGTTGAGCGTAAAACTTTCACGCCGCAACTGTCCGCAATTCGGCGTTCGCCTGCCGGAACACCTGAACGCCGCCAGTAAGAGCAAGCCCCGCCATGATCGCGGCTACCATCAGGTCAGGCCATGCGCTGCCGGTCCCAAAAACGCCAAGCGCTGCCATCATCACCGCGACATTGCCGATGGCGTCGTTACGCGAGCAGATCCAGACCGAGCGCATATTCGCATCGCCGGTGCGGTAGCGATAGAGCAACAACGCGACCCCGACATTGGCGGCAAGCGCCAGCGCGCCGATAGCACCCATCATGGCCGGGTCAGGCGCGGTGCCGTTCACGAACGCGAGAACTGCGCTCCCGAACACCCAGGCTGCAAAGCCGAGCATGAACAGCGATTTAACCAGCGCTGCGCGCGCACGCCATGCCAACGCTGCCCCTACAACAGCGAGGCTGACCGCATAATTGGCAGCATCGCCAAGAAAGTCGAGCGCGTCGGCTTGAAGCGCGCGGCTGTCTGCCGCCGCGCCTGCACCCATTTCAACGAGGAACATGGCGGCATTGACGATCAGCGCAATCCAAAGAATGCGCCGCCAACGCGGATCGGCCTTGGCCGTTTGGCTTCCGCAGGCGCTCTCGCAACAACTGTCCGCCATTCAACATCCTTCTCGACAAATCCTGAGTCGGACATCTATCTACACCCTGTAGCAACTACAGGGTCAAGCGATGAAAATTGGTGAACTGGCAAACGCGACCGCGACCAACGTAGAGACGGTGCGATATTACGAGAAAATCAGCCTTCTTGCGCCGCCTGCGCGCAGCGCGTCAAACTACCGCAGCTATAGTAACGAACATCTGGCCCGCCTGTCATTCATTCGCCGCGCGCGTGATCTGGGTTTCGCACTGGAGGCAGTGCGGGAATTGCTCACGTTGTCGGATGACACTGGCCAAAGTTGCGAAGCAGTGGACCAGATTGCCAGTGCCCACTTGGCCGAAGTCGAACGCAAGATCGATGACCTTTCGGCTTTACGAAGCGAGCTGACCCGCGTGATAGGAAGTTGCCGCCACGGCACTATCGCCGATTGCAAGATCATTGAAAGCCTCGCGTCCACCCCACAGCTTAAAGGAGCCGCCCAATGACATATCTGCTCATCAAGGCGGTGTTGTCTGCCGTCATAATCGTCGCCGTGTCCGAAATCGCCCGCCGCAATGCTGGAATGGGTGCGTTACTGGCGTCCTTGCCGCTGATTTCCGTGATGGGCATGATCTGGCTATGGCGCGACACCCAAGACGTAGACCGGATGGCCGCGCACGCACAGGCAACCTTCTGGTATGTGCTGCCATCGCTGCCGATGTTTCTGATAATCCCGTTGCTTCTCAAACGCGGCGTCTATTTTTGGCCCGCACTGGCCGCAGGATGCGTGCTGACTATTTTGCTATATGTTGGTATGACCGCAGTGTTAGCGCGCTTCGGTGTAAACCTATGAAACAGCTTTTCATCTACGGCGCGGCGGCGCTTGCCGAAATTGGTGGCTGCTTTGCCTTTTGGGCTTGGCTTCGAATGGATAAGTCGCCCATTTGGCTCATCCCCGGCATGTTGTCGCTTGCGCTGTTCGCTTGGCTGCTCACTTTGAGCGATGCCGTTGCAGCGGGACGCACTTATGCTGCTTACGGTGGTATTTACATTCTGGCGTCACTCTTTTGGCTTTGGGCAGTCGAAGATATGCGTCCAGATCGTTGGGATGCCATTGGCGCGACGATTTGCTTATTGGGTGCTGCAATTATCCTTTACGGTCCGGGACGAACATGAAGGTTGAATAAATGACAGATGCGCGCACCGACCATTGGGAAAATGTCTACACGACCAAAGCCGATGATAGCGTGAGTTGGTTTGAGCAATCGCCTGCATGCTCGCTTGAATTGATCGCGGCCACCGGCATTAAGAGCGCGTCGGTCATCGACATTGGTGGCGGCGCGTCGAGACTGGTTGATGCACTTGTTGCTAACGGTCACAATCATGTGTCGGTGCTAGACCTGTCGGCCCATGCGCTAGATATAGCCAAATCAAGGATGGGTAATGACTCTGGATCGGTTGAATGGATAGTCGGCGATGTGACTGCATGGAAACCCGCCAGCCAATATGACATCTGGCATGACCGTGCTGCATTTCATTTTCTGAACGCGCCAAAAGATCAGGCCGCTTATGCGAATACCTTACATGCCGCGCTCAAAACGGGTGGTTTTGCTATCATCGGCACGTTCGCGCTCGATGGCCCCGAAAAGTGCAGTGGCCTCCCCGTTACCCGACACGATGCCGCAAGCATCGCGCGCGTGCTGGGACCGAACTTTGCGTTAATTGACGAGCGGCGCTACGACCACGTCACACCGGGCGGCAATGTTCAGAAATTCCAGTTCAGCACATTCCTAAAGGTCGGGTGAGGCTATTTGCGCAAATAGCTCTTGTGCCCGATCCATCGACCGGGCACCTTTATCGCCAATCATTCATTCGTCGCAACAATCCATCGCCTGTTCACAGCAGGCGTCGAGTGCAGCGCAGCAGGCCGCAACCGTATCGGCAACCGCCGGAGCAGCGAATGCTGCGGGCGTGATGAAGAAAACGGCGATAGCCGCTGCATAATATTTGGTCATGATAGTCTCCATTGAGTAGCCGGGATGTCATCGTATTATGACGACCCTCGGCCCTTGTTCGACTATCCAGCGCCAATGGTTACACCGCTTAGTGTCGGGCAAATATGCTCGTCTTGCCGGAACCAAAGGCGATGACATTGTAATGGTCCGCCGGATGGCCGGGTGCTTCCATGCCCGGTGACCCCAGCGGCATACCTGCAACGGCCAGCCCGCGAACACCTTTGGTTTTGGCGGCGAGCAAGCGCTTCATATCGGTCACCGGCACATGGCCCTCGAAAGCTATTCCGTCGATGATTGCGGTGTGGCACGAAGCCAGACTGGCAGGCATACCGAGACTTTTGTGGATTGCGGCACGGTTGGCATCATCGACAATCTTGACCGCGCGACCGAATTGCTGGCGCACTTGTGCCGCCCATTTTTCGCAACATCCGCAACCGGGGTCGCGGTGCATTACGATGTCATTTGCCGCCATTGCCGATGTCGACAACATGGCGAGCGCAAGGATCAGTTTTTTCATGGGCAAACTCCGTAATTTCGATGCAGGAATGTTCGGGAGCAACAAAGCCGCCCCCGAACATTATCGCTTATTTGGTTTTCATATCGCCCATGTCATGGCCTTCATGGCCTGACTTCTCGGCATCCTTGGCTTCGTCCTCGCAACAAGCCATTTTGCCATCCTCGCCCTTTTTGCAGCAGCATTCCTTCTTAGGTGAAGGAGGCTCTGCTGCAAAGGCAGCACCGGATAGAGTTAGCGCAACTGCGCCGATTAGTATCTTCATTTTCATAATAATCTCCATGTTCTTGTTTGACTGAAAAGTATTCAGCCAAACCGTGGAGGCGGCGTTTGCGGGATGGCGTTTATTCCAACTGACAATGGCTCTAGTTCTAGCAAATATTTCAGCGAATGGAGCACTATATGGTAATTTTGGGCAGTCGCTGCTTTAAATAAAACAGAACAGCTGAGGTGACACATACCATTTTGCCGCTCATCCGAATGATGGGGCGGAGCAGATTTCTCAGGGCCGACCAGATTGGCTTCCATATCTGTGCAATTTTCCATCATTCGGCTTTGCGCGACGGGCTGGGCATCCGATGAAAAACAATTCGCCTCGGAACGCCCTGCAACCATAATCATTGTCAGTGCCAACAGCGTGTTGATGACAGACATTAACCGAGGGCGACGAAATAAATTCACGATTTAGAATAGCTCAACGCCCGCTTCAAAACAACATTGAGGTCGCTAATCCAACATTTCATGACAGCGCAATCCGCTTGGCTTTGCGCTTACGCCGAAGCGGCCAGCGTATAAATAATAGAACCGTACCAGCAATGCCCAGGACCAAGCCTCCGATGGCGAATGCCAACAGCCACCATGTGTTGAAATTCTCGTGGTTCTTCCAGTCCATGATGTGGAGGCTCCAGAAGAAATCATAAAGCCGCCACGTGCCGGTGCGAACAGCGGTGATTTTGCCGGTATCGACGGCAACAAACACGCTCGTGGCATCGGGATCGGAATAAGCGATACGCCATGCAGGTAGCGCAGCCCGGTATTCAGGGCTTTCGGTCGTGACGCGCGATGCTTTGGAAACCGGCTTCGCGGCTGACTTCCACGCGGCATTCGCGATGGCCGTTGCTTGAGCGGCACCGACCGGCGGTATGAGCTCGCCTGTTTGGGCATCGAAAAGTTTGATGCCGTTGGCGGTCGTCACTTCGGCTACCGCGCGACTTCCCATCATGTGCCAGTTGATAGCTTCAACGGGCGCTCCGGCTTTTGCCCGGATTTGCGCTGGATCGGCAAAGCTGCTGCCCGTCGGAATCATCATCACTGTTTCACGGTCAACCAGATGCTCACCGCGCACCTTGTCGATAGGCAGGAAACTCATGATCACGCCGCTGGCAAACCAGATCAGCAATTGCGCACCGATAATTAAGGCCAGCCATTTGTGAATACGGCTGGCAGTTAGGTGAATGCGGGTGCGTCTGCTGCTCAGAACCAGATCCTTATCCCGGCAACAACGCTGATTGTTTCAGGATCTTCGCCGGCGAGCCGCGAGTAACGCGCGGTTGCGCCTGTCTGTTTGCGCCATTCGACACCAATATAAGGCGCAATTTCTTGCTCGATCTCATAACGCAGGCGTAATCCAGCTTCAAAGTCTGTCAATCCAGACCCTACACCGATAGCGCGAATATCCTGGAAAGCGATATTTGCTTCGATGCGAGGCTGCAAGATTAACGACTGCGTAATTCGCTGGTCGTAAGACGCCTCCACTCGCGCGCGGAACTCGCCTTTGTTCGAGACGAAGCCAGCGGCGTTCACCTTGAACCAATAGGGCGCGATACCCTCGACACCGGCAACGAGATAGGTGCGCGACGGGTCTGGCTTTATGTCGTACCGAACACCGGCTTGCAGGTTCCAGTATGGCGCGATTGCCCGGGAGTAGAGCGCCTGCAATTCAAGATCATCAATGCGCTCACCAAACGCGCCCTCGCCTTCGAATTTCACACCGAAGCGGTTGATGTTGCCTCCGGTGAATGCCTCACCTTCAAAGCGATAGCTTTCGCGGCCCTTTTGGAAGCCGACTTCGAGCAGGTCGATGGTCACCAGCGAATAGCCCATGCCACCTACTTCATACGCCAATTCCTTGCGCGACTTTGCCATGATGTCAGCGCCAAATATTGCATCAGCCGCATGATCCGCTGGCGGGGCTGGCGCTGGCGTATTACCGACGTCGTCCGTCGCGGCCGTTTCATCCTGCATTGAACTCATGTCATGACCGGCATGGGGATCAACGGCTTCTGCAGCCCGTTCCTCAGCCACCGGCTGCGCCTTTGTTCCACCCATGTCGTGTCCGGCATGTGGATCGGTGGCAGGGGGCGGTGGGCTTGGTTCGGCTTTCTCGGCATGCATGTCATGCCCTTGATGCCCCGATTGTGCGAATGTGGGGGTTGCGAGCAATAGTGCGGCAGGAAGGAGCAACGAAGTGTTCATTGCCCTTCCTCCTCATGCCGGACAGTGACAACGCGGAACATGCCAGCATGCATGTGCATCAGCATATGACAATGAAATGCCCAGTCACCCATTGCATCGGCAGTGAAGTCAAAAGTGACCTTGGCTCCCGGCAACACGTTGACGACATTCTTGCGTGGATATTGCCCCTTCTGTCCGTTCACCACCTCGAAAAAATGGCCGTGCAAATGAATTGGGTGCGGCATCATCGTGTGGTTGATCAGGTTCACGCGCACGCGTTCATTGTGGCGGAATGGTAGCGGCTCGGTCTTCTCACTGTATTTCTCGCCGTCCATCGACCACATATAACGCTCCATATTGGCGGTCAGATGGACATCGATTTCGCGCGTGGGGGTGCGCTGGTCAGGATTAGGCTCAAGCGCTCGAAGCTGGCTAAGCGTCAGCACCCGGTGCGGGACTTTCTCCAAACCGGTTGGCCGCTCTTTATTGCGATCCATCGGCATCGGTGCAAGGCTGGCCACACCCGGTCCCATCTTCACCTGCGGCGCCACCGACGGGTCACGCATGTTCATGGAGCCGTGATCCATTTTGCCCATCGCGCCATCCATTGCGGCCATTTCTTCAGGGGTCATATTGCTATGGTCCATGCCTGCCATGTCGGCGCCACCGCTGCCATGATCCATGCCCATGTCTTTCATGGTGAGCAAAGGACGCTCGCGAAGCTCGGGTATCGGTGCGGTCATGCCCATTTGCGGAGCAAAAGTTGCGCGGCACTGGCCTGAACGGTCAATCGATTCAGCGATAAAGGCGTAAGGAATCGCTTCTTTAGGCTCAATGATCACGTCCCACGTTTCGGCAACGGCAATCTGGAACTCGTCGGTTTCTACAGGCGTGAGCGGCAATCCATCCGACGCGACAATCGTCATCGGCAGACCGGGAACGCGAATGTTGAAATTGCTCATCGCGGCCGCATTGATAATGCGCAGCCGCACGCGCTCACCAGGTTTGAAAATGCCGGTCCAGTTGCCCATGCTATCGTGACCATTGATCAGATAATGATAATAGGCACCGGTCACATCTGCGATGTCAGTGGGGTCCATCAACATCTGGCCCCACATCATACGTTCGGACAGTGGCTGATCTTCGCCCTTGGCAAGGCCGGCAAAGGTCTGTTTGCGCTTGTTGAAATAGCCTGCCTTTTGCTTCTGCTTGGTAAAGTTCACATGCGCGTGTGCAAAACTCCAGTCCGACAAAACCAAGACATGCTCACGGTCATAAGCAATCGGGTCTTTGCCTGCAGGATCGACGATCAACGCGCCATACATGCCCATTGCTTCCTGCATGTGGCTATGGCTGTGATACCAATAGGTACCGTGCTGCTTCATTGGAAATTCATAGGTGAAGCTCTCGCCCGGGCCGATGCCGGGATAGCTTACGCCGGGAACGCCATCCATATGGAAAGGAAGCAACATTCCATGCCAGTGAACTGACGTATCTTCTTCGAGCGTGTTGCGCACTA
The DNA here is from genome assembly GCA_002299895.1 of Sphingomonadales bacterium UBA656. Classification (GTDB taxonomy): domain Bacteria; phylum Pseudomonadota; class Alphaproteobacteria; order Sphingomonadales; family Sphingomonadaceae; genus Sphingorhabdus_B. The sequence continues at coordinate 67,638 of DBOC01000012.1, forward strand.
CCAGCTTTACGTTCTGACCTTCACGAAGGCGAATGAGCGGCCCCGGTAGCGTCCCGTTAATCGTGTAAGCATGGCCGGTTTTTTTGCCGAGGCGGAACGCCGATTGCCCGACGCTGACTTCAATATTATCACCCGACAACACGCCGGGTTGACCGGCAAGACTGTGCAGCCCGTGCGATCCGCTTTTAGCCCAGGCGGGAAATAAAGGAGCAAGCGCCATGCCGCCGCTCGCGAGAGCCGCGCCGCGCAACAGGTTTCGGCGATCAATAGGAGAAGTCAAAGTCATCGGGAGTCCATATTTAGGTTCTAACCCTGATACGCAAGTCGCACGCTAAACCCTCAATAATTCGGACAGTTGTCCGCGTGCCCGGTAAAGCCGGGTTTCAACGGCCTTTTCGCTGATACCCAAAACCTGAGCCGCCTCAGCCTGCGTCATCCCTTCGATTGTCCGCAAGACCAATGGCTCGCGGATGGCCTGAGGCAAAGTTGCAATCGCCGTCTGAACGCGTGCAAGCTCTGCACGGTCAGAAATCTGCTGGTCGGCGGTGATCGTGTCTGCTGCTACATTAGCAGCTGCCTCGATTGGCAACGCGAAAGAAAAGAACCGCCGCACTGAACGTCGCCGCGCCCAATCGCGGCATTTGTTAATCGCAATGCGAGAAATCCAAGTTTTAAAGGACCGCTCGCTGTCATAGCTTTTGAGCGCAGCAAAAGCAGAAACAAATGTCTCTTGGGTAACATCAACAGCTGCATCGCTATCGCCTATCGTTGCCCGCACCACGCGAAAAATCGGCTCACGATAACGAGCCAGCAAAGCGGTGTAGGCAGATTGCCGCCCACTGAGTGCTAGCGCCGCCAACTCGCCATCTGAACAGTCTTCTAAGGCAAGGCTCATTTTTGGTCGGCAGTCAGTGCCTTAACAACGGCTGCATCAAATTTAGCCACTTGATCGGGCCTGAGCAGCGCGCGCATTGCAAAGATATGCTCCAGCGTCTCTTTTTGCAGTTGTCCCATCGCCATATGCGACTGGTCAATAGCTGCTGCAACCTCGGTGCCATAACCGTGTTCGTTCTCGATTGCCGCTGCCAGCTTGGCGTTATCGGCGCGCATTTCAAGTTCGAGAGCCTGTTTGCGAATAGCAAATTGCTTTTCCAACGCCTCCAGCTTCGCATGTTGGTTGGCATCAAGATCGAGACCGTTATGAAGCAACGCATGAAGTTCATTCTCAGGGGGCACTGGCGGATTAACAATCAGCCGCCCTGCCATTACGCCCCCGATTGCTGACAGAAAAACTATGATCGCGATTATAATTGTCCGCCGCATATTGCTCATTCGCCGCTATCCAGGAGTGTCGATGGTGCAAGGGCCGCTGGTCCGCCAAATGGCGACAGACTGGGTGCAGCTTCGGCTGATGTGCTTGGAACCAGTGCGCTCACTAGACCCATTCCCGTTGCGGCGATGATCGCGAACCCTATCATACCGCCAGAGAGCAGGGCAGCATTAGCCCGGCGCTCGGAAAGCTGCGATAGCACCGCGTCATCTATCGTCATAAGCCGGATCGGCAGCGGTGCCGCACGCAGTCCATCAAGCATATCGTCAATGTGGCTCATATCCGTATCTCCAAACTTCATGCCACATATACGCGCGATCGCCGCAAAGCCCTCAACAGATTTCACATGAGGGTATATGCATCGGTGTGCGTATTAGAGGTAGAACACGTTGTTTGGAGAATCCTCATGTCAAAGTTTCGTCTATTGTTCGCCGCCCCGGTCCTTGCAGCGCTCGCCTTTTCTGGCGCGGCCTTCGCCCACGCCAAGCTCGTTAAGTCAACGCCAGCCGCAAATGCAGTGGTCGCTAAACCAACGAAGATCGTCCTGACCTTCAACGAAAAGCTGATTGCTAAATTTGCGACCACGACACTGACGATGACGGGAATGCCGGGCATGAAAGATCATGCGCCGATGAAAATCAGTGGGTTCACCTCAGCGATGAGCAAGGATGGCAAGACCATGACGCTTATGATGAAGCGCGCTTTGGTTGCAGGGACCTATGAGCTCAAATGGGCTGCTGCCGGTCCAGACGCTCATCGGATGGAAGGCAGCTTCAATTTTACCGTGAAATAAAGATGTGATCGAACAACTCAACATCGGCATCAGGTTTGCGCTTTACGCGAATCTGATGCTGCTGTTTGGACTGCCCCTGTTCGCATTGTACGCATTGAGGGGTGCTGAGCGCGCCCAAGTAAACATCCTGCCGCTTCGCGCCTTAACATTCTGGCTTTCAGCGACGGGGATTCCACTGTCGTTGCTCAGCATCACGGCAATGACGGCTTCGATGTCAGGCGTTCAATTGCTTGATGTTGATAATGCCTCGATCAGCGTGATGATTTTTGAAACGCCGATGGGCAATGCTTGGCTAGTGCGGGTAATCGCCTTGTTCTCTACATTTGCCGTTGCGTATCGAATGATCGATAGCAAATCCCTGCCAAAATTAACATTCGTGACGCTCGGGTCAGGAGTAGCTCTTGCCTCTGTCGCGTGGACAGGTCACGGAGCCGCGAGCGAAGGTTCTGCTGGAGCGGCACATCTTATCGCCGACATCATCCATCTGCTCGGGGCTGGAGCGTGGCTTGGTGCGCTTGCCGCTTTTTCTGTCATGCTATTTCGCAGCGCAGCAAACCTTAGCGAAGACTATTTACGGCTGACCCACAGATTGCTTGAAAGTTTTTCGGTGGCGGGAACAGTTACCGTCACGCTGGTTTTCGGCTCGGGCTTGGTAAATAGCTGGATGCTGGTTGGTCCGCAAAACGTTCTGACGCTCCACACAACACTGTACGGCCAATTGCTGATCGTCAAACTCCTGTTGTTTGCCGTCATGTTGGCGCTGGCCGCCGCAAACCGGTTTAGACTGACCCCGGAATTCAACCGCGCACTGAACAGCAACGGAACATCGCGCGCATTAGCAATGTTACGCAAGAGCCTTGCTCTTGAATTGAGCATCGCCCTTATCATTCTTGGCCTCGTCGCATGGCTCGGAAAGCTCGAACCGCCCGTTTCAACGTGACGTGGTGCGACCCGACCTGACTTGGAGACTGACCCGTGACGACAACGCATGAAACCGCACATCCCGTAAAATTCGGTGGATGTTGCAGCACGGCGGGCCCGGACAGTCTGACAACAGTTCTTGATCCCGTTTGCGGGATGAAGGTCGATCCTGCGACCACGGCACATCATGCCACGCATGATGGCGTTCATTTTCATTTTTGCAGTGCCGGATGTCTGGCAAAATTCACAGCCGACCCAACCAAATATCTCTTCAATAGCTCGCGCTCCGAACCTGTTGCCGCACCCGGTGTGATGTGGACATGCCCGATGCACCCTGAAATCCGTCAGCAAGGTCCGGGAACTTGCCCGATTTGCGGGATGGCATTGGAACCTGAAGAGCCTTCGCTCGATGACGCACCTAATCCTGAGCTGGTTGATTTTACGCGTCGGTGGTGGGTGTCGGCAGCTCTAGCAGTGCCTTTGCTAATCCTGACGATGGGAACAGAATTTCTCGGCATTCATTTGGTTGATCCCGCATATTCTCCGTGGATTCAATTGGCGCTGACCGCACCAATCGTTTTGTGGGCCGGCTGGCCGTTTTTCACGCGCGGGTGGAGGTCGATTGTCACGGGCAAGCTCAATATGTTTACGCTCATCGCCATCGGTGTCGGCGCGGCATTCCTCTACAGCGTGGTTGCGACGTTCGCGCCGGGTCTATTTCCAGATACCTTTAGAATGCACGGCGGCATGGTGCCTGTTTATTATGAAGCGGCTGGTGTCGTCGTGGCGCTGGTGTTGCTTGGACAAGTGTTGGAGTTGCGCGCAAGGGCCGCAACCGGCAAGGCAATCCGTGCACTGCTCAATCTCGCGCCAAAGACGGCGCGGCGCATCAATGGCGATGGCACCGAAACCGAGGTTCCTTTAGCCGACGTTCAAACAGGCGATCATCTTCGTGTCCGTCCGGGCGAAGCGGTACCGGTTGACGGGGTTGTGATCGAAGGCCGGTCATCGGTCGATGAATCGATGCTAACTGGAGAACCCTTGCCGGTAGCAAAGGAAGCGACCAGCGCGCTGACCGGCGGAACTGTCAACGGCACGGGCAGCCTTGTCATGGAAGCGCAAGTAGTCGGAAGCGACACCATGCTTGCGCGCATTGTCCGCATGGTGGCCGAAGCCCAACGCAGCCGCGCTCCGATTCAGGCTGTGGCAGACCGGATTTCAGGATGGTTCGTTCCCTTGGTAATTGCCATCGCGATTGCATCTTTTGCGGTTTGGAGCCTTGTCGGCCCTGAACCGCGTATCGGCCATGCGCTGCTCAATGCCATTGCCGTTCTCATCATCGCTTGTCCGTGTGCATTGGGTTTAGCGACACCTATGTCGATCATGGTCGCAACGGGACGCGGTGCACACGCAGGTGTGTTGGTCAAACATGCTGAAGCACTGCAAGCGTTCGAGAAGGTCGATACGCTTGTTATCGACAAGACTGGAACGCTGACCGAAGGGAAGCCCAAGCTCATTGCCATCGAGACAATTGGCGGGATGGATGAGAATGAGTTGCTGGCCTTAACGGCAGCTGTCGAGGAGCGCTCGGAGCATCCACTGGCCCATTCCATTGTGAGCGCCGCAAACGAACGCACGCTGAAGCTTGGCGAGCCAGAAAATTTTGAGGTTCAAGTTGGCGCGGGGATTAGCGCCCAAGTCGACGGCCGCGCCGTCGTAATCGGCAACGCTGCGCAGATGCAGCGCATCGGCGTCGATCCAGCACCACTCAACGACGTTGCTGAAAGCAGACGCCGCGCGGGCGCTGGAGTGATGCTCGTCGCCGTCGATGGCAAACTTGCCGGACTTGTCGCTGTAGCTGATCCCATTCGTGCGAACGCGCGCGAGGCAATCGAAGCGCTGCGCAAACAGGGCCTGCGCGTCATCATGCTAACGGGCGACAATCCGACGACAGCACAAGTTGTTGCCGACGCCGTGGGCGGCCTAGACGGTGTACATGCAGAACTTAAACCAGATGACAAAGCACGCATTGTGGGCGAACTCAAAGCATCTGGGGCAATGGTGGCAATGGCAGGCGACGGAATAAACGACGCTCCGGCACTCGCCGCTGCCGATGTCGGCCTGGCAATGGGCACCGGCACAGATGTTGCGATTGAAAGCGCGGGCATCACGCTCACCAAAGGCGATCTCGCCGCCGTCGTCCGCGCACGCGCGCTCGCAAAAGCGACCATGCGCAACATCCGCCAAAATCTTTTCTTCTCGTTCTTGTTCAACGGTATTGGCGTCCCGGTCGCGGCAGGCGCACTTTACCCAGTTTCCGGCATCCTGATGTCGCCGATGTTTGCAGGCGCGGCGATGGCGCTATCTTCGTTTACCGTGGTAATGAACGCGTTACGGCTAAATAAGGTAAAATTGTAGCGATTACCTGATTGTCCGACTTGTTGGCGATAACTTCGTTCAATTTTCTCCGGCTGAGCGTGTGCATTGCCCGGTTTCCGCTCATAAAGCGGACAGTCCGCTCCCGGCCCAAAATCTGCCATGGTCCCTAATCAAGGACGAGAGCCGATTAGGCTTTCAGCCAAAATAGCCTGTTCCAATTGGAACGCTGGCAAACAGTGTTCGAGGCCAACGACTCTTCCCGGGCAAATAGGACTTTTGTGGGGTTTGGGATTGCCCGGTTTCTATTTTGATTACACAAAAAAAAAGGAGCCCTAAGGCTCCTCGCTAAACACCCAAGAATCTTGGATTCAGTTGAGTGTATTTGTATTAATCCCTGAGCCAGCCAGCCTCTTGCGTGCCGCCATAACAACATCTGCGTCAAACTCCTGAGGCATCGCCATAACTAGTGCTTCAATGGTGTAATCGCCGTATCCAGCTTCAACGAGATCAATAAACCCCTGACGTTCCTGCTTTGACGTCACCCATTCGATGATCGCCTGCTTTACGCCTTTGTTGCGGACCTTCTGCCAAGTCCGGGTTGCACGGGTCGTACGATCGTTACGTTCGGTGAGGAACGTCTCATATGCTGCGATGACTTCACCGAAACGCTGATCCAGCTCTGTATCGCCAACCTTGTGCAATTCCCAAACCCGACGCTTTGCTCGTTCGGCATATTCAGTGTCACCGATGCGATAGGCGTTGACCATGATCTTACGGAGCTTCTCGGTATCCATTTCGAGCTCGGGTGCCTTCTTCGGCATCGCAATGATTTTACCCTCCATGCGAGCGTTGCGGTTATTGTTGATCTGACGGTCGGCGATGATGGTGTTGAATGCTGTAGCCATGATTTCGAACTCCTGATTTTGTCGAAAAGCCCGTTTGCCTCTCGATATGTTCACACTAGCCCACGTTCTAATTGGAACATATGAGCTTACTAAAATGTTCTATTAAGATGTTATGATTGGCAGCGTTCCAATTAGAACACACGAAGACCGAGGGGCTCGGTGGGAGAGCCTGAACTCCCCCACCATTAGCGTTTATGCTGCCTCTAGATCTTCAGGTTCCAGATAGCCCTCTGGCAGGTCGTAATCCTCGAGGGCTTCAGCCATAAAGCGCTCAAACAGCTCCTTGTTAGAAACCCTGACCGCAGACTGAAGTTGCTCCCCCACTGCGCCCAGGGTTCGGTCGATCTCCACCGCTTGGGCAGGGTTCTTAGCCTTGACCGTTAGCGTAAACGTAACCGTATCAGCTGACTGCTTCGGACCCTCATTGATGATTTCTCGGAGCTCTTTCATCGTCGCTGTTGCGGTCAGCGATCCAGTATCGACCAATGTCGCAAACTTGTCGGTTTCGAGCTTCGCCAGTTCGTAAACGGTCGTCCAGCTATTCGGTACACGGTCCATGACAGGCAGGAACCGATCCGCCTGTTGTCCGATCTTGCGTAATTTGCGGAACGTGGGTCCGTTGTGCTCGATCCCCACCTCCTGACAGAAAATGATTACCTCAAGCCGAGAGAGCTTTGAGTCGGCTTCAAGTACAGTCTCTCCGAGCTTCAGAATGCTCTCAACCGTATTTTTAGCATAGTGGCGATAACGCTGAACGTATTGCTCGACCGCAGGCGAGATCGTGATTGCGTTGGCAGCAGGCACGATATCCTGCTGCGTGTTCAAGAATGTGTTTTCCATGTGTGTAGCCTTTCAATCCTACCGAACCGCAAGATCGCCGTTCGATTTTTTGAAAATAGGCCAGATCAGATATTAATGGCATGAGCGTACAAAATGTACTATTAAGACGTTATGATTGATCCCAAGCGCCCCGCTCCCTTCATGACAAAAGCCCCGGTTTTCGGGGATGCCAAGGGCAGAAAAGGGGTCTTTTGGAACCAAAGCGCATACTATTTTTGGTGGGCGTTCTTACGGCTTCACGAAGGTTATGCCGAGACCTGCAAGAACGGTGGGAGAGGCAAATACAAAGCGCTGTATCAGGACTTTAGTGACGTCCATGCCACTGACTTCAAGGAATGGTGGCAGCTCAGGAACGCTGATGGGGTTACGCGTGGAGCAGTGCTGTTCGCTGAACCTCACGCCCCCGCTAAGGTAGAAGCCCTTTCAAAAGAACAGGTCCTCGAACTTCTCGATAAAGGGATTGAGGATGAGGTCCTGCTGATCTCCATCCCAATGGCCTATTCCCGCAGAGAAATATCCAAACGGCTAGGCAAGGTTATTCGCGAACATCACGGCCGCAAGCGTGGCCAAAAGCGTCTTTCAGAGAGTAAGGCCCGCTACAAGCTTCTATCAATCCCCGAGACCGACTCCATCGAGAAGGTGTTGAAGTGCTATACCTTGCGCCGCGACAACCCCAAGGAGCCGCTTTGGAAGATCGCTCAGCTTGCACGCATTGGTGATCGCTCCGCCTACGCGTTGGCTGAAAACGACGCCCATGCCAAAGCTTCTCTGACGGCGGCCGCCAGTCGCAAGCTCCGTCATGCCGAAATGATCATCGATGGTGTTGGCAGAGGCGTTTTTCCTGTTCCCTTGCCAACGAAACGCCGGGATAAGACAGAAGATGAATAGCAATTCGTTCCAATTGGAACCCAGGGTAGGCCATGGCTGACAAAATCAGATGCCATAATCGATCAGAGGTCACTGTCAGGAACAGTGATCTAACCCTCAGTAAAACCCCAATATGGGTGGAGAGGGATGACTTTTACGGAGGTGCTGATCGTCGCCGCAAGGCGTCCGAACCGTTCATGGTGATCGGGTTCGATACCGAATATAAGACCCCCGAACAGCCACTGTCAAATGACCAAATCAGGGCCGGGTTGGCGAAGAATCAAATCCTTTCCTATCAGGTCTACTGCAAACTCTATGATCCTGCCGCAGGCGATGCAGCCACGCCTGAGTGGGGCGGCGTATGTTTTCCAAATGGAGATAGAGAACGTCTAAGCCTTGCTGATGTCATCATGTTTGCGGTGGCGAGCGGCGTTCGAAATGGAACGGTGAATGCGGTTCCAACCCGCATCTATCTGGTTGGCCATTTTACACGAGCCGACATCCCGGCATTTTCAGATTTCCAAGACCTGACGCAGATGATGTCGAGCGTCCGCAACACGTTTTTGTCGATCGATGGCCACATAGGGCTGACCTACGATTTCCCAGATGGCGATCATGTTGATCTCAAAATCCTACTAAGAGACACGATGCTGCTGACGCCTGCCACCTCGAAAGGGCTAAAAGCATTGGGCGAGCTGGTCGGGCAGGAGAAAATTACGCTCGATCCTGACCCTGATAAGGAGCAATGGTATAAGGAGAACATGGATTGCCTGATGCGAGACAATCCTGTGCTGTTCGATCATTATGCCCTGACAGATGCCGTCATCTGCGTCCGCTACATCGATAAGATGCTCGAACAGAGCCGGGAGCTATTCAACACCAATAAAATCCCTGCCACATTGACCGGCATCGGCGTCGATCTTTTGCTGAAGAACTGGGACGAGCAGTGGGCGGGTGCCTCACTTGATCTGCTTGGTAAGGAAAAGATCAAGGAGCGTATCTACGACAAGCGGTTAGGTTATTACCGCAAGACCGAGCGCATCGTCGATCAGCAAGAAGTCGCATGGCACTTGCCACTCGCCACCGAGTGTTACCACGGCGGACGTAATGAACAGTTCTGGTTCGGGCCATGCTTCGATGACGACTGGACAGACTATGACCTTTCCAGCGCCTATCCGACCGCCATGGCTCTCATTGGCAGGCCAGAGTGGAACCGTGCTTTTGTCACATCGAAGATTGAAGACTTTACTTGCCTCTCGCTGGGTGTGGCAAACGTTGAGTTCGAGTTCCCCAAGTCGGTCCGCTTTCCGACCATGCCTGTCCGAACTGACAATGGCCTGATCTTCCCACGCAAGGGACTATCGAACTGCGCAGCTCCAGAAATTGCGCTGGCCAGATCATTGGGGGCTAAGCTGAAGATACGGCACGGTGTCGTTGTGCCGACTGATCCATCAAAACACATCTTCGGCGATTTCATCGGCATGTGCGTGCAGAAGCGCTCATCGTTCCCGAAAGGATCGTTGGAGAACCTTTTTTGGAAGGAACTCAGCAACTCGACATATGGCAAAACTGCCCAGGGTTTGCAGAAAAAGCGGGTGTTCGACCTCAAGGCTGGCGAGATGGCAGAGCTGCCACCGAGCAAGATTACCAATCCTTATTATGCAGCCTACATTACGTCGTTTGTACGGGCAGTGCTGGGCGAGATTATCAACGGTTTGCCTGAGAACGTATGCGTTTTCAGCTGCACAACTGATGGGTTTTTGACCAATGCCTCTGAGCCAGACATTGCAACCGCTTCCCAAGGCCCATTGGTCAATCTCTATGCTCAAAGCCGCCACCGCCTGACTGGCGACCCTACCGTGCTAGAGGTCAAGCACAGGGTAAGACAACTGCTTGGCTGGCGCACCCGTGGTCAGGCAACGCTAAAGCAGGGCGGAGGCGCTGCCGATGACAAATCCAATGTTGTCCTCGCAAAGGGCGGCATTCACCTCCCGCATCATTTTGACGATGTCTGGCTACAAAACCAGCGGATCGTGGAGATGTTCTTCAATCGCTCGCCCGACGATATGATCCCGATGAAGGTGAAAACTGGTGTTCGGGATATGGTCCTGTTCGATGCTGATCTCGTTGACCGTTCCCTGTCCAAGCGGCTGAACATGGAGTTTGATTGGAAACGAAAGCCCCATGCAGTGAGGTTCTCTGAGGCACATGGCCACATAGCGTTTTCGACCGAGCCTTGGGACAATATCGATCAGTTCATGGAGATGCGGCGATACTGGGAAGCATTCGCTTTGCAGCCACGCCTGTGCCTCAAAACCATGTCTGACTATCGGCAGTTTGCCGTTTATGTGATGTCGCAATCCGCATTGGAGCAGGATGCCCGATACCTTCATCGCAAGGCACCTGACCTCAAGCGCCTGCGGCAATCACTGGGTGCTGCATGGCGTCATTCAAAAGCTGGCCTGACCTGGGGTCAGTACCAAATCTCGAATACCGAATTTGCTGAGATCCTTACGGAAGCTGGGATCGACTGTGCACGGGCAGATGTTGAAAATGCTGCTCGCAAGCCGTTTGAACCCAAAAAGTGTCCGCCAACGCCAGATGTATTTTTGGCACTGTCAAAGCTGACGAGGCAGTTTCCAGACCTAGAAATCGATCAGTTTATCGTTCAATCTAAGGGCCATATCGACCTGCTGGCAGCTGAGACCGTCGATTGTCCCTTCATTTCCCGCATTTAACTGTCAACATGCTCACGGCAACCGAGCGATCAGGCGTTTGATTTGCTCAGGATAGAAGCTTTTTCCCCTAAACGGCCGGATCTGCATTGCATTCAATCTGCGGGCCATCTCCGACAGTGACAAACCCTGCTCTATCATCGGCTGGATGAGCGGTTGTAATGCTCCAGCTCGGCTATCTGCTTCCTCACGATTGCGAATAGCGAGTACTTTGGCGTTCTTACCGAGCAGCACACCCCGCTTCTTTGCCTCAGCAAGTGCATTGCGGGTACGCTCGGAGATCAGGCGTCGTTCCTCCTGCGCCAGAGCGGCAAAGATGTGTAGCTGAAAGTCTGTTGCATTCGGCATCTCGGCTACGACCAGTCCGATCCCTTGCTCCATTATTGATGCAATGAAGCTGACCTTGCGGGAAAAGCGGTCGAGCTTGGCGATCAGCAGCTTGGCATCATTGCGTTTGGCGTGATTGATGGCTTTCCATAGCTCAACCCTCTCGTCATTCTTACCCGACTGGATCTCGACATATTCGGCGATCACTTCATCACCGTCTGATAGGAAACGTTCAATCAGAGAGTGCTGTGCGGCAAGGCCAAGGCCCGACTTACCCTGCTTTTCAGTCGAGACCCTGAAATATGCCACATATCGAGCCATGCTCCCGCTTCTCCGTCACACACATACGCTGGTTTGTGTGTGACAGGTCCAACCGATCTGGGGGTCTGGCAACGGCATTCTTAGTCAATGGGCAGGATAAATAATCTCAATTGATTGCCTCCGAGGTGTGTGGCAGTCTTATCATCGAGGGTCTAAAGTCATGTCTACTAAACGTTATTTTCGTATCATTCCCGGCGCCCACGGCGGCGAAATTACAATAGGCAGCGTGTCGCAGGAATTTGCTGATTACTGGTCCGAGAGGGACAGCGATGAGCTGCTTGAGCATGTTTGCGTGCTTGACGAGGGTGTGGATGGTGACGGCTTTGACCCTGACAGCCCTCCGGTAAATCCAGATTGGGAGGGTTCTTGGTACGATTGCGATGACTTGGAACATATCCATGTACCATCGACATCGGGCTTGCCATGTTTTGCTGAAATCAAACTGCATTCAGATGCCACATATGAAAGTGGTGGCGTCCGCTGGCGTGATGTCAATCGCGATGGCGATGAGGATGACATGTTTGATGTCATTGGAGATGATGAAGAGTTCGAACGTAGCTCTGTGGTATCCAATCGAGATGTCATGGTTTCGGAAGACGCCGATAGTGAGCCTGGTTTAATACCTGCTCTCTACGTGATCTCCTATGAAAAGGGCGATTTTGGTCAAATGGTTGTAGAAACAGGATCAGATGGATTTGATCCTCAGAAATTCAGAGTTGCCGTAATCGAAACTGACTTTGGCGATTTCGCTGAGCGATTTTGGTATGGAGATATGGAGCTTGATCGATTCGGTGGCGGAGATTCCACGGGTAAAGGTATGGAGGCTTTAATCGGTTTTGTGCACCCTGAGAGGATCGTGCCAGCATCTGACCAAGATATTGCTGTGATGTTCCGAGACCAGGATGATAATTGAACGATTACCACCCATCCCAGCCATCCGACCTCAGCGGTTCAGGCAGGTCGAATTCTTGATCTGAACGGCCGAGACGAGCTGGCGGGTGTGGGTTTCCATCGGGATACCCCCAATCCGAAAATCGCTTCACAGACCGGGATTTCCCGATTGCTGCATCGATTTGTTCTAGCTCTGATTGCTGATCGGTGAGCCGCCTCCCTTCCTTCAAAATATGATCGGTCATTAACTCAACGAGGACTGACGTCCTCGTTCTGCCGCTTGCGCGACAGATGGCATCGAACCTTTTTCGTGTTGGAAGGGGTACATTAAAATTGGTCAGCTGCGTCTCGTCCATGGGCGGTGTCCTTTGGTTATTTGGTCTAATTTATCATTGCGTTTTTAGGTTATATTTATTGATCAAGGACCGTTGCTGCTCGGTCCTTTGGGTTCAGATAGAAGTGGCTTGATGGGTGAAAGGGGTCTGTACCCTGCGATCACGGCAGACGAAGGTTCATCAAGTCTATGGATGCCACGAAGTCAGCCTTGTCTCTGAACTTCGTGATGTAGTTGAGCCAGCCTCGGTCAGCGCCATGCTGGCAATCAGTCTGGTGATACCCCCAATCGGTGGCTTTCCAGTGGCGGACGATCTCGGCATGGAATTCCCCACCGAACTTTGCCGGACAATCAATGATGGTATGGTAGTGCAAGCGCTTACCGGACCCGCCTTCAAGGATTGGCACAACTGCCAGTCCTTTGCCGAACCGTTGCGCTGCCTTGCCGAAGGTCGAGCGGTTGAGCCGGTTCATAAAATGTCGGAAATTCTGGGACGCCTCCTGTTGGGTAAGAGATTGGCGGATTCGTCCATTATCGCCTTCAATGAAAATGGCTTGCCGCAGTGTCAGCGTAATGGCGCAAGGCGACTGCCAGCTATCTAGATTGACCCAGTCCCTGAAAGCTTTTCTGATTAAATGTAGATCTTTCCCTTGCACCTTTAGAATCCGTTTTCCGATAAATATGAGGTATTTATCTCGTATTTATCTGTTCAGGATTTTTGAACGGCGCAGCGGCAAATAAAATCGAAAATTGCCGCAGGAGCGCTGGATTATATAACCAATTAAAAAGAAGGGGGCAGTTCCCTGCCCCCATGTCCGTTCATATTTTTTTGAATTTACCTCTGATCTCGCTCGACGCTTTAGCCAGCAATTCATCAAATTCTCCCTGCCAGACCATGGCTCTGATCGTACAAAGGGCATTCTCTACATGGTCGAGATCGGCACATTGGACGGCCTGCATTCCCTTCTTCAATTCCAGCGTCTGACGACCGTATTTGATGGGCAGGAAATATGTGCCCGCCTCATCCTGCCAAGCCCAAGCGGCTCGAGGCTGCTTGCCCTCGATCATCTGCCGGACGTATCCAACCTGCTGATCGATCCTCCCAATTAGTTTTTGGCGGCGCTGGATGGCTGCGTTGATTTGCTTCGGCTTGGCGGTGGCTACGAACTTCAATTCCATGGTGACATCTCCCTTTGGTTGATGCCGCCGGGTCCGGTCAGTTCGTCAAAAGGTCCACGGGCTAATCCTCAAGCCAGCTGAGCGTCGATTTTGTACCTGCCGTGGTCTTCCTCACCCGCTTGGTCAGCTCATCGGCTGAGGTAATGTTCGAGGTGTGGCCGTAATACTGCTCCAACATGGCAACCGAGGTTCCCATGTTTTTGGCAAGCGTGAACTGGTGCACGCCGTTTTGCAGGCGGAACGTAGCGTAGGTGTGCCGCAGGGAGTACAAGGTTCGGACCTGTCCGTGCGTGTCCCGCTCAACCTTGGCGGACTTCAGCAGGGCGGCGAACGACTTTTTGAAGGAACCGATTTCGCTGCCATCCTTGTGGCAGAATACCAAGCTTTCAGGGTCAAGCTTGGTTTTGGGATTTTCCTCGGTCGCCAGCTCCTCGATCCGCAGATCATGTATCCGCTTCAGGTATTTTTTGATGTCAGGCGAGGCTGAAACGACCTCACGTTTGCCGGTCTTGCCAGATACGGTCAGTACGATGTTAGCTGGAACGTCGTGGCTCACAGCCACCTCTCGGATGTCTCGCCATTTCAACGTCCGAGCCTCACCGACACGAATGCCCGTGTTCGCAAGGATGAGAACATAATCCCTCAGCATCATGCGGTCCCGTTTAACCGCCTTGTTATCGATCTTGACGAATTCCCGCAGGTTACGGGTCAGCCTACTCCAATCTCGTGGATCGAAATGCGGTCTCCTTGCCGCATCGCCGTTTGTCTTGGGGAACCTTGGCAACCGATCCAGATACCCCTCATCAATGCACCACTGGAAGAAGTGCTTCAGGTCCGAGTAAATTCGCTTGATCGTGTTTGGGGACAGCCTGCCGTCACGGGCGTTCTCGATCAGCTTGTCGACCAGCTTTGAGATCATCGCTGGAGATAGATCCTCGAACATCTTTTTGGCCCAATGGGGCTTGATCCTGTTCATCAGCAGAATCTTGTAGCGGATCGATAGACGTCCCTTTTCGGGCTCTATCCTGCGGACATAGGCCTCGATGGCAGGTCCCATGCGCTTGCCGACCACCGTTTCACCAGTGAGCGATTTGACCAGAAGCTGGTTGTAGAGGTCTTCGGCATACTTGAATGCTTGATGCTCGTCGCCCGTGCCGGTGCTGCGATTAACGTATCCCTTGGTGTTGGGGACCTTGATCCGGCAGAGCCATGTTGGCTTTTTGAAGTCAGAGCGCTGGTAAAGGTAGATCGCTCCCTCACGGAACGTCTTTGATGCTATGATTATGCTTTTAGCGGTTTCCTGCCCGCCAACGTCAATTTTTGCAGTAGATACCGGCACCGACTTCCCCAAACCCCACCAATTTCAAATCCGAACATGCTATCTTTTTCTCGTTTGGGGAACAGGATCTTCTCAGTCCATACCGATTTTAACGCCAGCAGCTTCGTGACGCCTAATGCTGAAATAGCTGAACTTTCGTTTATCGTTGGAGAATCCCGTGAATCCGAACCTCCGGAAATCCGAACACGATCAGATGATGGGTTGCATCCATAGACAGACAAATGAAAAGGGCGCTCCATTTCTGAAGCGCCCCTCCCGTTAGAGCAACCGACCGATGGTAGCGAACCAAGAAGCCAGCAGGTACAAATTGCACCCGATGGCCAAACGGTACATTTCACCGCTCGGCTTGCTGGCTTCGATAGCTAGGAACACCATAGTGCTCTCCTTCTATCTCGCACCCAGACCCATGTCGTAGCCGATGGGGTGCGCTAGGCCAGCGGGTGAGGTTTTTTCCGTGTGCCCGGAGTGACCTCAAACACGCTTCGGCTATAACGTTCATCAGAAATGGGAACGGGCAGCCGTATTTCAAGGGCAGTTGCACAAACTAATAAGAAGAGTTTTCATACGCCTAAACCTTCACGCCAAGATTGAAATCGCCCTCGCGACTGTATTACTCATCGGCAGTGGTGGGCAGGGCTTAGAATTTGAATCCAAGTTCGGCGACGCTGAACCAGATGCGATTGGCGACATTGAAGCACCGTAAAGCCTAAAAAATTTTGGATAACATCCTACTCAACGCACTCAGCCGTTCAAAGGCGAGGGACCTAGCGGAAACCGCCCACTGGAAATCCGAACATTCTCCCGAAAATCCGAACATGATCCGAACACAGCAAAATTGACACCTCCCGCAGGGAAGTGATTTTCTAAACCGTTGATTTTCCTAGGAAAACTGGAGCGGGCGAAGGGATTCGAACCCTCGACCCCAACCTTGGCAAGGTTGTGCTCTACCCCTGAGCTACGCCCGCTCTGGCGGTCAGG
>DBOC01000012.1:84008-176925 GCA_002299895.1 Sphingomonadales bacterium UBA656
AAACTGGAGCGGGCGAAGGGATTCGAACCCTCGACCCCAACCTTGGCAAGGTTGTGCTCTACCCCTGAGCTACGCCCGCTCTGGCGGTCAGGCATTGAAATCCTGACGGGTGAGGCGCGCCGTTAGCATGGGGTATATTCCCCCGCAAGCCCCAAATGCCGCCTTTTTACGAAAACAGGGTAAAGCCTGTCTTGTGAAAGCCGTCGCTTTGCCCACATAGGGGTGAAACGAATCCTGACGAATGGAGAATGACCTTGGCGACGATGGGCCTGACCACCGACGAACAAAAAGCTGTTGAGCAATTCCGGACCGACGTTGTCGCGCCGTCGATGGAGCGGTTGGTAATACTCGATTTCTGGGCAGAATGGTGCGGACCCTGCAAGCAACTGACGCCCATATTGGAAAAAGTTGCGGCCGAATATGCCGATCGCGGCGTGGTACTGGCCAAGGTCAATGTGGACGAGAATAAGTTTATTGCTTCCCAATTTCAGGTGCGGTCCATTCCAACGGTTTATGCCATATTTCAAGGGCAGCCGGTTGCGGACATGACGCCGGCACGCACGGAGCCGCAATTGCGGCAAATGCTTGACCAGTTACTCGAGAAACTCCCGATTAAAGCTGGAGGAGCCGCAGAAGATCCCGCCACGCTATTGGCACCGCTTGTAGAAGAGGCCGAGATGCTTTTGGCGCAAGATAGCGCAGAGCAAGCGTACGCTCTGTTTGCCGAAGTACTTTCAGCATTGCCGGAACATCCTGCCGCTTTGTCGGGACTGATCCGGGCATTGACCGCATTGGGGCGTCAGGATGAAGCGCAAGCTGTTTTTGATAGCCTCAGCAACGAACTGCGTGCCGACCCAGCGTTGGAAAAGGCAGGATCGGTGTTGAGCATAGCAGCCGCGGCCGTTCCGCCAGAAGAATTGGCGCGCCTGCAGGCCGCTGTTGCGGCGTCGCCCGATGACCATGCTTTGCGCCTCGAACTCGCCAATGCCTTGATGGCAGCAGGCGACCGTGACGGGTCTGCGGAGGCGTTGTTGCATATCATCGCGGCAGATCGTGAATGGAATGACGGCGCTGCCAAGGCGCGGCTTCTCGAAATATTTGCATTAATTGGATTGGAAGACCCATGGGTAGCAGCGACACGCCGGAAACTGTCAGCGATCCTGTTCGGATGACCACGCAACGGATTTCGATTTTCCCGCTAACTGGCGCGATCATTTTTCCAAGTATGCAGCTGCCGCTGCATATTTTTGAGCAGCGCTATCGCGATTTGGTGAGCGATTCGCTCGCCCGTGACCGCAAGATTGGAATGATTCAACCCAATGGGCAGGGGAACCAGCCCCCTTTGTTTCGTGTAGGCTGTCTCGCGCGGATCCAGGATGTGGAGGCCATGGACGATGGACGGTACAATATTATCCTAGAGGGCGTGCAGCGTTTTTCGGTCATCAAAGAGTTGGATGTCACCACAAGCTTTCGGCAAGTTGAGGCCGAATTATGGGATGAAGATGAAATAGGTGAGACCCTCTCGCTCGCCGAACGCGCCTCGATGGAAATCGAATCACGCCGTTTTGCCGAATCACAAGGGTATAGCGTCGATTGGGCAGCGGTGTCGCAGCTGGACGATTATTCTCTGGTCAACGCCATTGCCCAAATTGCACCATTTGATTTTGCCGCAAAGCAAGCCTTGCTGGAAGCGCGCGGGCTATCCGACCGTGCGGACACTATTGTGCAATTGATGCAGTTTTTCGGGCGTCATAACAGTTCCGACGACCGCGTAACGCTACAATAATCAGCCCAGAAAACTCGCCCGCAGGCCGTCGATGACAAATTGCGCGGCCAATGCGGCGAGCAAAACACCCAAGAGCCGCGTGATCACGGCTTCGGCATTGGCACCTAGAACGCGCATGATAGGTCCAGCGGCGAGCAGCGCCAACAAAGTCAATACGAGCACGGCGCCCAGTGCCGCCAAAATGACACTCGCGCGGTCAATGCCCGTGTTTTGCGACATGAGCAGCATGACCGAGGCAATCGATCCTGGCCCTGCAATCATTGGCATCGCCATCGGAAAGACGGATACATCCTCGATTTCGGGGGTGTCGATGATTTTTTGTGCACGCTCCTCGCGCCGCTCTGTCCGCTTTTCAAAAACCATGTCGATGGCAATCAGGAACAACATGACGCCGCCCGCGATCCGGAAGCTGTTCAATTCGATATGCAGTGCGCCCAACAATTGTTCGCCGAACAAAGCAAAAACCAGCAATATGCCCGATGCAACCATGACGGCCCGCAACGCCATATTGCGGCGCTGCGCCGCATTAGCGCCCTTGGTCAGGCTTGCGTAAATCGGTGCACAACCCGGCGGGTCAATCACCACGAAAAAGGTGATGAAGGCCGAAAGAAACAGTTCAATCATCATTGCGACACAACCTCATCCATGATGACGGTCTCGGTTGTTACACCGTTCCACAATGCAACCTCGACCGTCCGCGCACCATTGGCTTGCACGATATATGTATAACGCAAGGATTGATCGCCGGCGTAGCCCGTTTTCATCATTGCATCCCGCGACGGGGCAGTAATTTTTGCAGACGCGACGCCTTTGCAACTGGCCACCTTTGTTTCAATCATCTCCTTCGGCGTACGCGGCGTGCTCAGCGTGTCTTTATGGTGCAGCACCCATTTCCATTCACCATCGCCGCGGGCATTTTTCTCTACATATTGCCAGACAGTGGTGAAATAGCCGACGACGCCATCCGATCTCTCCCACGCGCCGGTCGTCACGCCTGTTTTGCCATCGCAGGACATAAACGCCTTATGGGGTCGCCACTTTAGCGACGCGGCTGGGTCTGCTTGGCCCTTCAGCCATTCCATCGCCAGCGTAGGTTGCGGCACAAAAAGCACGGCATCCTTGCCAGCCTTTTCACGAAAGGCGGTCCATTGCCCCTTTTGTTGGGCAAGCTGATTAAAGCCAATATCTGCCGCAATGATCGCGCTTGGGTTGGCGATTTTGGGTTGGAAATCATAGAATTCGCGGCTTGAGGACCCCGCACAAGCCGAAAGCGCCGCTGCAGCCAAAAGGACAGAAAATGCTTTCATCGCGTTAAATTCCTTCTGGTGCGGCAACTCCTGCGCGGCGGTGCGCGGCCACCAAAGTATTCCGCAACAGGCACGCGATGGTCATAGGCCCCACCCCGCCCGGTACGGGGGTTATAGCGCCCGCATGACGTAACGCGTCGTCAAAGGCAACGTCGCCTACCAAGCGACCTTTGCTTTGCCCTGCCTCGGGCTCCAAGCGATTAATGCCAACATCAATCACCACGGCGCCGGGTTTCAAATAATCGCCGGTCACCATCTCTGCGCGGCCAACCGCGGCCACAACGATATCGGCGCGGCGGACGACTTCGGGCAAATCCTGCGTGCGGCTATGCGCGATGGTCACGGTGCAATTTTCGGCCAACAGCAATTGCGCCATCGGCTTACCGACAATGTTGGACCGTCCGATGACCACGGCATTTTTGCCCGACAAATCGCCCATATGATCCTTCAACAGCATTAAGCAGCCAAGCGGGGTACAGGGGACAAACGCCTCTTCACCCACCGCCAGCCGCCCGGCATTGACGACATGAAAGCCATCGACATCCTTGCCCGGATCAATCGCACCAATCACGGCTTTATCATCCATATGCGGCGGCAAAGGCAATTGCACCAATATGCCGTCAACGGCGGCATCCGCGTTGAGCGTTTCCACGAGCGCGATGAGTTCATCTTGCGAAACCGACGCCGGCAAGCGATGTTCGAAGCTGTTCATGTCCGCTTCGATCGTCGCCTTCTTCTTGGAGCCCACATAGACTTGGCTGGCAGGGTCTTCACCCACCAGCACAACTGCAAGGCCTGGTTTACGCGCCGTTGATGCGACAAAGCTCTCAACGGCGACTGCTACGCGCTGACGCAATTGGGCGGCAAATGCCTTGCCATCAATGATAACTGCGTTGCTCACATGCCCGCCGCAGAAATATCATTGGCCACACCCACCAACAGCATTTGCAAGATGCGCAGACCAATCAACAACACCATCGGTGAGAAGTCGATCATTCCAGTATCCGGCATAATCTTGCGGATAGGCTTTAAAAAGGGGTCCAATATGACCGAAAGCGCCTGCCAGATGGCGGCAACAATGTTGTTCGACAGGCTGACGACGTTAAACGAAATCAGCAAGCTCAGGATGAATTGAACAATGACGACGGTGGACAATATCGTCATCAAATATCCAATTATGGAAATAAGCGCGAGAAGCATATAATTCTCCGGAAGGATGTGACGGAGCGATTAGCCGAGGCAGCGCGCTGTATCAACCATCTATAACAGTGCGCGCCGCTATTTACTTGTGAATCAGGGTTCCCGCGCCCTTTACCGTGAACATTTCGATCAGCATGGCATGGCTGGTCCGGCCGTCCAAGATAACCGCCGCATCGACGCCGGATTCAACCGCATCGACGCATGTCTGAATTTTGGGGATCATGCCGCTGCTAATGGTGCCGTCATTTTGCAATTCGGCAATCGCAGCAGGATCAAGATCGGTCAGCAGCTCACCCGATTTGCTTAAAACGCCCGCAACATCGGTCAAAAGGAAAAGCCGCGACGCACCTAGCGCACTTGCGACTGCGCCCGCCATGGTGTCGGCATTGATATTATAAGTATGTCCATCGGCACCAACGCCAATCGGCGCGATGACCGGAATCATGCCAGCGGCGCTGATCGTATCAATGATGCTGCGGTCAACGGTGGTCGGTTCGCCAACAAAGCCAAGATCTATATTACGTTCGATATGACTGTCCGGGTCTTTTTGCGTGCGCTGCACTTTGGTGGCGGTGACGAACCCGCCATCCTTGCCCGATATGCCAAGCGCCTTGCCGCCAGCCGCATTAATCCAGCCAACCAGCTCCTTGTTAATCGCCCCCGATAGCACCATCTCGGCAATCTTCGCGGTTTCAGCATCGGTGACACGAAGGCCGTCAACAAATTCGCTTTCGACACCCAATTTCTTAAGCATGGCGCCAATTTGCGGTCCGCCGCCATGCACGACAACGGGGTTGATACCAACAGCCTTTAACAACACCACATCGTCTGCAAAGTCGCGCGCCAGGCTGGCATCACCCATTGCATGTCCGCCATATTTGACGACAAAGGTTTTGCCCGCATAACGCTGCAGATAAGGGAGCGCCTCGGTTAGCGTTTCGGCCTTGGCGAGATTTGCTGGATCAATTGTCATGGGCACTAACTGCCTTGGGGTCCGTACCATCCAGCTTATGGCCGTAGCTGACAAAGAAAGTGATGAGCAATGGTACCATGATCATGCTCAGCAAAACCTTGGCCAACATTTGGCCGAGCAGCAGGTCCGTGATCGGAAACACGCCATAAAAGGCAATGCTTACGAACAATAAGGTATCAATAATCTGCGACAACACGGCGGCAATGGCGCCGCGCAATGCGACATATTTACCAACGGTGCTTTTCAAGCGATCGAACAGATACACGTTGAGCATTTGCGACACGCCATATGCGACGATGCCTGCGACCCAAATGCGCGGCGTCTGACCCATCATGGTGTTGAACGCATCGAGATATTTAACGTCCATCTTCGGTGACGGGGGCAATGAAAGCACAAGCAACGCGAGCAATATCGAAGCGATCAACGGAATGAAGCCATATTTGACCAATCGGTCCGCGATAATCTTTCCGTGCAAGGCTGCCACTGCGCTCGAAAGGATGACCAGCAAAAGAAACGGAAAGATGCCCGCTTCTACCGCCAACGGCCCTAAAGAAACTTGTTTATTTCCAAGCACGCCAGCAATGCACACCATGCCGCCGTAAATGATTGAAAACATGAAAAGCGATTTAGGGATGCCCCCCTCGGTCGCGCGTAATGTGGTCTGAACAGTCATTCAAAACTGACTAGCGTCTAATTTTATTGGCGCAAGACTAACGATGACGCTAGGTTGCTCGAGAAAACATAAAATGCCGTCATGTTGAACATTTTTCAGCGCCTTAATTCTTACAGGGCTCAGAATAAGGCCCTGAAACGAAATTTAGTGTGACGGTTTTCGGGGAAGCTATACATGCAGATTTTATTGAGCATCGCGGGCATGATTGTCATTTTGGCGATAGCGGTTTTGCTGTCCTCCAACCGTCGTGCGATCAAGTTCCGTGTAGTCGGTGCGGCTTTTGCCCTGCAGGCCAGTCTTGCGGCTTTGGTATTGTACACATCATGGGGCAAGGTTGCGCTGAATGCAGCCTCCACTGGCGTTTCCAATTTGCTGGGCTATTCGGCTAAAGGCACGCAGTTCATCTTTGGTCCGCTGGCCTCTCCCGAAATCGGCGGTAACAGCTTTGCTATTGCCGCCTTGCCCGTCATCATCTTTTTTGCATCGTTGATTTCGATCCTCTATTATCTCGGCATCATGCAATATGTGATCCGCTGGATTGGTGGCGGGTTACAAAAAATTACCGGCATCTCAAAAGTCGAAAGCCTGTGCGCCGCCGCCAATATTTTCGTTGGGCAGTCGGAATCGCCATTGGTTATCCGGCCGTACCTCGCCGGATTGAGACCGGAACAATTATTCTGCGTTATGACCGTTGGCATGGCGGGCGTTGCTGGCACTATTCTTGCCGCTTATGCCTCGATGGGCATTCGCATTGATTATCTGCTCGCAGCTGCCTTCATGTCTGCCCCGGGCGGCATATTGATGGCCAAAATCATGATGCCCGATGTCCCGCCAGCTGCGTTGGCCGAGGGTGACCCGGCATTGGCCAACCCGCATCCCAATGATGAACCCGAAATGACGCATGATGACGGCGAAGAAAAACCTGCCAACATCATCATGGCGGCAGCCCAAGGTGCGCAAACCGGCGTCAAGCTGGCCGTCGCGGTAGGTGCCATGGTTCTTGCCTTCGTCGCCTTGGTGGCATTGGCAAACGGCATATTAAGCGGCATCGGCGGCTGGTTCGGGCTGCCCGAATTGAGTTTTCAGCAAATTGTCGGCTATGTCTTTGCGCCAATCATGTTCCTGCTTGGCGTGCCATGGCATGAGGCCATTCAGGCAGGCGGATTATTTGGCACCAAAGTCGTCTTGAATGAATTTGTTGCCTTTATCGATCTGGGTGCATTGAAGGACCTGTCCGCGCCGACCGTCGGAATCGTCACTTTCGCCCTGTGCGGATTTGCCAATTTCAGCTCCATCGCAATCCAGATGGCCGTCACCGGAAGCCTTGCCCCCAATCAACGTCCCATGATTGCAAAGCTGGGTGTGAAAGCGCTTGCCGCAGGGTCGTTATCGAACCTGATGAGTGCCGCACTGGCGGGACTGTTTCTGTCGCTGACCTAATCAGCCTTCGCCAGCCGCGCGCTTGAGTTCATATAAGAGGTCAAGTGCTGCGCGTGGGCTCAGCGCATCGATGTCGAGATCGGTCAGCTTCTCACGCACGGCATCAACCTTCGCCTCAGCCGCGTCGATTGCAGCGCTGAACAAAGGCAAATCGCCCAGCCCTGCGGCAAGTCCGCCGGTTTCTGCACGGCCTTTTTCGAGCTTGGCAAGCACGGCACTTGCGCGCGCCACAACCTGCGGCGGAAGGCCCGCAAGCTTTGCCACCGCAATACCATAGCTGCGGTCTGCGGGGCCATCGGCAAGCTCATGCAACAGCACCAGATCGCCTTTATACTCTTTCGCGCGAACATGATGCAGCGACAGCGCGTCCAGGCTGTCCGCCAACCGCGTCAGTTCATGATAATGCGTTGCAAACAGACAGCGGCAGCGGTTGGTTTCGTGAATGCCCTCGACCACTGCCCAGGCAATGGCAAGGCCGTCATAGGTCGATGTACCGCGCCCAACCTCGTCCAATATGACAAAGCTGCGCTCGGTCGCTTGCGCAAGAATGGCGGCGGTTTCGACCATCTCGACCATGAAGGTTGACCGGCCGCGCGCCAAATTGTCCGATGCGCCAACGCGGCTGAACAATCGGTCGACAAGGCCCAGCTGCGCTGAGGTGGCAGGTACATAACTGCCCGCCTGTGCCAGCAAAACAATCAACGCATTTTGCCGCAAAAAGGTTGATTTACCGCCCATATTTGGACCGCTGACGAGCCATAGCCGTTTTTCAGGCGACAAAGTGCAGTCGTTAGCAATGAACCGGTCGCCTGACTTTGCCAACGCGCTTTCGACCACAGGATGACGCCCACCTTGTATCTCAAGACAAGGGTGCGCCACAAAAACAGGCCGGCACCAATTGCTCTCCGCTGCACGTTCGGCGAGCGCAGCTGCAACATCAATGCGTGCCAAGGCATCCGCGCTGAGGGCGATGGCATCGCGGCGAGATAAAATCAGCGCAATCAACTCTTCCAAATGCGCCGCTTCGGCGGCCAGCGCATGACCGCCAGCTTGCGTGATGCGGACCGCTTCTTCATGCAATTCCGGCGAATTGAACCGCACCGCCCCTGCCATTGTTTGCCGATGGGTGAAGCCTGTGCCGGGGGCCATCAGCGCATCGCCATGCTTGGCGGGCACCTCAACAAAATAGCCCAGAACGGCGTTGTGCCGTATTTTAAGCGCGGATATGCCCGTCGCATCGCGATACCGCGCTTCCAACTGTGCAATCGCTTGACGACCATCGCGGCCCGCGACCCGCAGCACGTCCAAAGCGGCATCATAGCCTTCGGCGATATAGCCGCCTTGCGTAGTGTCGGTAGGCGGCGACGCCACCAAAGCACGCGCCAGCAGATCCACCATATGGCCATGGCCATCCAATGCCGGCAAAAGCTGATCCAGCAGTTCTGGCCGGTCGGCCATTGCACCCAAGCGCTCGCGCAATGCCCGCGCCGCATCCAACCCGTCGCGTATCTGTCCCAAGTCGCGCGGGCTGCCCCGCCCCGCCACAACGCGACCAAGTGCGCGTGCAATATCCGGCAATTGCCGCAATGCCGCGCGGACCGCATCCCGCGTTAATGGCGCGTCATGAAACCATTGCACCAGTGACAGACGCGCTTCAATCTTCGCCTTATCCATCAAGGGCGCGGCAAGGTCAGACGCCAATTGCCGCGCACCGGCGCCCGTAATCGTCCGATCAACCTCGGCGAGCAAAGACCCCGCGCGACCACCTTTACTGGCGTTGTTTATCTCCAGACTGTCGCGTGTTGCCTGATCAATCAAAAGATGTTCATGCACCTCACGGCGGACGGGAAGTTTTAGAAAAGGCATTTTGCCCTGTCCGGCATGCGCGAGATATGAAATCAGGCCGCCAGCCGCCGCCTGCTCCGCACGGGTAACGGGACCAATGCTATCGAGCGTGTTGAGAGCAAAATGCTGTCGCAACATGTCGCCACCAACAACGCTTTCAAAATCTTGCCGCGGCCGCATGATGGCGCCCGATAGTTCTGCAAAGCCATCGGGCACGACCAATTCGCTGGCGGAAAGCCGTGCTAACTCCGCCTCAAGCGCGCCGCCTGTTACCGTCACCAGTTCAAAATAGCCCGTCGATATGTCCGCGGCCGCTATCCCAAAAATCTCGCCGACCTGCGCAACAGCCACCAACATGTTGGATGCCCAGCTATCGAGTAAACTATCCTCGGTTAGCGTCCCTGCGGTCACAAAACGCACAATATCGCGTGTGACCAACGTCTTTCCACCGCGCGCCTTGGCCGCTTCAGGGCTTTCCGTTTGCTCGGCAATCGCAACGCGATGCCCCGCCTTGATTAACCGTGCCAAATAACCTTCGGCCGCATGAACCGGAACGCCGCACATGGGGATTGGCTTGCCATCATGTTCACCGCGCGAGGTTAACGCGATGTCCAGTGTCGCTGCCGCCGCGCGTGCATCGTCAAAGAATAATTCAAAGAAATCGCCCATGCGGTAAAACAGCAGACAATCACCCGCTTTGGCCTTTAGGCCCAAATATTGCACCATCATCGGTGTCGGTGTGCTGTCTCCCGCCATAAACAATATGTTAGCGAAGGCTGGCGGGCGGGGCAATGCTTGCCCTCAGGTTAGCAGCGCGTTAGGGCTGATAAATTGATTATAAATAGTCAGGCCCAAGAATGAACGATAGCGACGTCCAAATTACCCCACAAGAAGCATTGGATTTCCATGCGCAGGGGCGCCCCGGTAAAATCGAGATCGTGGCGACCAAGCCAATGGCGACCCAGCGCGACTTAAGCCTTGCCTACTCACCCGGCGTCGCTGTGCCGGTGCAGGCCATTTATGACGATCCCGCCACAGCCTATGATTACACCGCCAAAGGCAATTTGGTGGCAGTCATCTCCAACGGCACCGCGATTCTAGGCATGGGCAATTTAGGTGCTTTGGCGTCAAAGCCTGTGATGGAGGGCAAGGCAGTCTTGTTCAAACGCTTTGCCGACGTCGATTCCATCGACATCGAAGTGAATACCCAAGATGCGCAGCGCTTCATTGACGCGGTTGAATTGCTCGAGCCGACCTTTGGCGGCATCAATTTGGAAGATATTGCCGCGCCCGATTGCTTCATCATTGAACAAACATTGAAAGAGCGGATGAACATCCCCGTCTTTCATGACGATCAACATGGCACGGCAATTATTGCTGCCGCGGGTTTGATCAATGCGTGTGAGCTAACCGGAAAGTCGCTTAAAGATATTAAGATAGTCTGCAACGGTGCCGGCGCCGCGGCGATTGCCTGCACAGAGCTAATCAAGGGCATGGGCGTACCGCACAATAATGTCATCATGTGCGACAGGACCGGTGTGATTTATCAGGGCCGGACCGAAGGCATGGATCAGTGGAAATCCGCACATGCCGCAAAAACCACGGCCCGCACGCTCGCAGAAGCAATTGTGGGCGCGGATGTATTTCTGGGGCTTTCGGCGGCCAATGCGTTAAGCGCCGATATGGTGAAATCCATGACGGATCAGCCGATTATTTTTGCGATGGCAAACCCCGACCCCGAAATCTCTCCACCCGTGGCGCGTGCGGCGCGGCCGGACGCCATTATCGCTACGGGCCGGTCGGATTTCCCTAATCAGGTCAACAATGTCCTATGCTTCCCCTTCTTGTTCCGCGGCGCCTTGGATGTACGGGCGACCATGATCAATGAACCGATGAAAATCGCCGCCGCACATGCGCTGGCGCAACTGGCACGCGAAACCGTGCCCGAAGAAGTGGCAGCAGCTTATGGCGGCCTCATGCATAAATTCGGCCGCGATTATATCATCCCGTCGCCGTTCGACCCGCGTTTGATGGAAATCGTCGCCTCCGCTGTTGCCAAGGCCGCGATGGATTCGGGCGTCGCGCAAAAACCGATTGCAGATATGAACGCCTATCGCGCCAGCCTGCGCGCGCGACAGAACCCGACGACATCCGCGCTAACCCAAGTTTATAAGGCGGCACGCGCGAAACCCAAGCGCGTCATTTTTGCCGAAGCCGAAGAAGATGTGGTCGTCCGCGCTGCCGTTCAGTTCAAACAAGATGGCTATGGTATTCCGGTTCTTGTTGGCCGCGATGTCCGCGTCACGGAAAAGTTGATTGAATTGGGGGCGAACCCCGATGATTATGAAATCCACAACAGCGTCACCAGCCCGCTCGTCGATAAAATGGTCGACCGGCTGTATAATCGCTTGCAACGCCGCGGTTACCTGCGTCGCGATATTCAACGGATGGTCAATCGTGACCGCAATATCTTTGGCGCATTACTGCTACAAATGGATCAGGCCGATGCCATGATCACCGGTGTCACCCGCACCTTTGGTCAGACGCTGCGCGAACTGCGCCGCGTACTTGACCCGAAAAAAGATGCGGTGCCTTTCGGTATCCACGTCATGGTGGGCAAAACACATACCGTGTTTATTGCCGATACCACCGTCAACGAACGTCCAAGCGCCGAGGAGCTCGCGCATATCGCCGAGAAGACCGCTGGCGTTGCCCGTCGCATGGGACATGTCCCGCGCGTTGCGTTTCTGTCCTTTTCAACCTTTGGCAATCCTGCGGGAACATGGCTTAACAATATCCGGGATGCGGTGGCCATTTTGGACGCGCGTCGGCCCGATTTCGAATATGAGGGCGACATGCCGCCGGATGTTGCGTTGAACCCAGCGCTGATGAAAAACTACCCATTCTGTCGCCTATCTGGCCCCGCGAATGTTCTGATCATGCCCGGGCTTCAGTCAGCGAACTTGTCCGCTAAGTTGCTGCGCGAATTGGGCGGGGATCAGGTCATTGGCCCGATGCTACTGGGCATTGAACGCCAAGTGCAAGTGGCAACCATGGCATCAAGCACAGGTGATTTGGTCACTCTCGCGGTCTTGGCGGCTGCCGGGGTTGCGGAATAAAGGTGGGTCTTTACGTTGCCCTAAAGCCACTAAAGACTTAATTCGGGCTGTTTGGTGTCGCGCCTTGCGCGCCACCAGCACCGACCGCGCCGATATTGCCGAAAATTTCTTCAAAGAAGCTTGTCTCGCGGCCCAATGTCGGCGTTTTATCACCTTCAGGGCTAATGTTCGAAATCAATTCGGTGCCCGTTTGGGAAACCGATGCGACATTGCCTGCCGCGTCAAACCGGACTTTGAGAACAAATTGCTTATCGGCTTTTGGCTGCGAAAACGCCAATTGCTTGGCATCGCGCGAGTAATAATACCAATCATTCTGGTCAAACTGGCCGACAAAAGTTGGGCGGCCGAGCGATGCCTGAACCGATTCCTTATTGTCGACACCCGGCTGAACCGAACTCAACAAAGTTTGATCCCCAATATAACCCTGATGTGAACGCAAACGCGTGCATCCCGTGGACAGCGTCAATGCGGCAATCAATGTTGCAAGACCGGCAATTTGCGACGCGCGCATAGACTTCTCCGCTAATCCACTAAACTTGGGCCTTTGCCATTGCATCCTTAAGGCGCAATATCAATATGCAATCCCAGATGAATGCCCGATGAGCAAGGATGAATAGGCTGTTATGACATTATTGAAGCGACTGTTCGGCAACGGGCAACCTGATCCCAAAATAAAACTTGTCCCTTTGTATAACCAAATTGTGGCCAAGGCGCGTGAACCACATTGGTATATCGAGGGCCAAGTACCCGACAGCCTTGATGGCAGGTTCGACATGGTGGCCACGATATTGTCGCTCGTGCTTTTACGGCTTGAAGAAAGCGAGGCTCATGCGCTTGATATGGCACGGCTGACGGAAGTTTTTGTCGATGACATGGACGGACAGCTGCGCGAAGTGGGCATTGGCGACATGATTGTCGGAAAGCATATTGGCCAGATTATGAGTGCCGTCGGCGGCAGGCTTGGCGCGTTGCGAAATGCCATGGGTGACTCCGACGCCCTTGACGATGCCTTGGTCCGCAACCTTTACCGCGGCGTCGCACCATCGGCCGAGGCGCTTGCGCATACACGCAAGGGCTTGCTCGATGTCGAACGCGCACTGGCCGCAATATTACCAAATAACTTGGTGGAGGGCGACGCCCAATGGTAACCCCGAATGAGTTCAGCCATGTCATCAAACTGTCTGAAGTGGGCAGTCACAACCGCAGCATCCAACTGTCGGCGGACGAGGTGGCCCGCACAGGATTGATGGCGCGTTTTGATTTGGCGGCGCTGGATTCGCTTAAGGCGGAGATTTCGCTGGCACATGATGCCGAAGGCGTCGTAGCAACAGGCCGCTTTACCGCGGACCTTGCGCAATATTGCATTGCCTCGCATGTCCCTGTTCCTGCCAAAATGGACGAAGCCATACATATCCGTTTCATCCCCGAACCTGCGGTGAGCGGCGAAGTGGAGCTTGAATTGGAAGCCGATGATTGTGACACAATGTTCCATGATGGCCAGACGATTGATCTGGGCGAAGCCGTAGCCCAATCGCTTGGCCTGGGGCTAAACCCCTATCCGCGCAGTCCGGAGGCAGAGAAAATGCTGAAGGCTGCTGGCGTCAAAAGCGAGGACGAAGTGGTTCCATCAGGCGCGTTGGCGGGCCTTAAGGACTTGTTGGCGAAAAAATGATGGATGCACGCCATGTTTGATGTGGCACTGCGCCGGTTGGTCGACCCTGCCATTATCCGCATGGCAGGATGGGTCGCACACACACCTCTTTCGGCCAATATGGTAACAATCAGCGGCGCGGGGCTTGCATTGGGCGCGGCGTTTTCCGTCACCCAATCAAATTTCACGGCGGCGTTGGTCTTTATCTTGCTGAACCGGATCGTTGACGGGTTGGATGGTGCAGTGGCCCGTATCAACGGCCCTACAGCGTTCGGGGGATATCTTGATACCATTTGCGATTATATATTTTATCTTTCCATCCCAATCGCGTTCGGCTTGACGAGCGCCATCAACCAAATACCCGCGTTGCTGCTGGTCGCTAGCTTCACTTTGACCGCGGTCAGCTTTCTGGCTTTTGCTGCCATTGCCGCGCGGCAGACATCTGGAGATAGCGCGCATGGCCCCAAGGCATTTATCTATTCAACCGGATTGATGGAGGGCGCGGAGACCATCGCCTTTTTCATTTTGTTCTGCCTGTTCCCCAGCTTTTTCCCGACGCTTGCGATTATCTTCGCTGCATTGTGCCTGCTAACGGTCGTGCAGCGCTGCGTCCTCGCGACAAAAAGCTTCCGCTAACCGCGCTGCCAGCGGAACCAGCGTTCGGCCCATTTCAACAAGCCCACAGGCTTACGCGCTAGGCCGAATTGCCCCGCGGCATATTTGTTTGCCTCGGCCCATGTGGGATAAGGGTGAATGGTCTGAAGGATTTTGCGCAGGCCCATATTATGCTTCATCGCAAATGTGACCTCGGCGAGAATTTCACCCGCATTCTGGCCAATGATTGTTGCACCCAATATCCGGTCGCTGCCCTTTGCGGTTAGGATTTTGACAAAGCCGCGCGCCTCGCTTTCGGCGATAGCGCGGTCGAGGTCATCCAGATCATAACGCGTTATATCAAAGGAAAGACCCTGCGCTTCGGCTTCGGCTTGCGTTAGTCCCACTGTCGCCAACTCAGGCGCGGTATAGGTCACACGCGGCAGGACACGGTAATCGGTGCGGTATTTTTTGAAAGGTCGCGCCAGCGCGTTCACACTGGCATACCAAGCCTCATGACTGCCGCCATGGGTGAGCTGCTGACGCCCCGCGACGTCGCCCGCGCAGAGAATATGCGGCAAGTTGGTGCGTAAATATGCGTCGTTTTCCAGTTGTCCATCGACGATCAGGCCAAGCTCTTCCAAACCAAAACCTGCCACGCGGGGTGTGCGTCCGACGGCGATGATGATGTCATCATATTCGATTGTCGTTTCGCCCTCCGGCCCATTCACGACCAAATTCTTACCCGCTGCAAACCGCAACGCACGATGGTTATTAAGGACCGTTACGCCTTCCGATTCCAAACATGCCGTCACCAACGCTGCTGCATCTGCATCTTCCTTTAGCAGCAATCGTTCCGCCATTTCGACGATGGTAACATGCGACCCCAGCCGCTGAAATGCCTGCGCCAGTTCACAACCGATTGGTCCCCCACCCAAGATGACAAGCCGAGCCGGTGCTGTGGACCGGTTTGCCATGACGTCCCAGAGCGTTTCGCTAGTCAAATATCCGCTAAGCTCAATGCCGGGCAGCGGCGGCACAAAAGGCGCTGCGCCTGTGGCGATGATGAACGACTTCGCCGTCAACCGCCGGTCGCCATCAATCTCCAATGTCCATGGGTCAATGAAGCGAGCATAGCCCTTAACACAGTCAACCCCAAGGCCTGTAAAGCGTTCAACGCTGTCATGTGGCTCAATGGCAGTGATGACATCGCGCACCCGGCGCATGACTGCTGGGAAGTCAATCACAGGTGCACCAACGTCAATACCAAAGCGGGCGGCATCGGCAATCTGATGCGCGACCTTGGCGCTTTTGATCAGCGCCTTTGACGGCACGCATCCGGTGTTCAGGCAATCGCCGCCCATCTCATGCGCCTCGATCAAGGTCACTTTGGCCTGCACCATGGCCGCTATATAGGCCGAGACAAGGCCCGCAGAACCCGCGCCAATGACAATAAGATTGCGGTCAAACCGCTTGGGTTTTTGCCAGCGTTCAGCCACGGCTGCGCGTTACCAGGGCCACGATAGCTTTGGCCGCCCAAGGGAAAAGAGCGAGCGCGACAAAGGAGGCGATGAGCGTTGGCGACAATAAACCAGCGGTGCTTTCGATACGGCTAATCTGCGTGCCCGCATTCACAAATACGATGGTCGCAGGCAACATGCCCAACTGGCTGACCCAGAAAAATGTCCGCGTTTTTATCCGCGTCAGGCCCATTAAAAGATTGATCACGAAAAACGGAAAAACCGGAATCAAGCGCAGCGTGAAAAGATAGAAAGCGCCATCCTTTTCTAGGCCTTCATCAATCGCGCGCAGACGTTCGCCAAATTTGCCTTGCACCCAATCGCGCAGGACAAAGCGCGCGCTCAAAAATGCCAATGTTGCCCCCATGGTGGAGGCAAAGGAAACGATGATTGTACCGATCAGCACGCCGAACAACGCGCCTGCAATCAATGTCATGATCGCCGCACCGGGAATCGAAAGCCCCGTCACCGCGACATATAGGAGGAAGAACCCCGATATATAGAGGAGGGGATTGGCGTCCTTTGCCGCGACGATATCTGCTTGGCTGGCCTTGAAGTTTTCGAGGCTCAGAATCTGACCAAGGTCAAAAACGAAATAGGCGACAATCGCGCCAAGCAGAACAAGGACCAAGATGGCTTTTTTAATCATGGTCCCTGCTCAATAGATGTTGGTTTTTAAACGTCGCTGAGGATCAAAACGGTACGTCGTCATCAAGGTCGTTGTCGAAGTCACCGCCGCCAAAGCCGCCTGACGATCCGCTGCTGCCGCTTGCATCCCAGTTATTGCCACCTGATGCGCCACCAGACGACGCGCCGCCACCCCAGCTATCGCCGCCGCCTGAACCGCCCTTAGGACCGTCCAGCATCACCAGCTTGCCATCAAAACCGCCAACCGAAACTTCGGTGGTGTAGCGATCATTGCCCGATGCATCCTGCCATTTGCGTGTACGCAACTGGCCTTCGATGTACACCTTACTGCCTTTTTTTAAGAAGCGTTCGGCCACACCGACCAGGCCGTCCGAATTCAGCACGACGCTATGCCATTCGGTGCGTTCTTTTTTCTCGCCTGTGGTGCGGTCTTTCCAATCTTCCGACGTTGCGATACGCAAATTGCAAATGCGGCCGCCATTTTGGAAGGATTTGACTTCAGGATCCGCGCCCAAATTGCCAACGATGATGACTTTATTGACGCTTCCCGCCATGTTCCCGTCCTTTGAATAATAATTTCTGTTGGACTGCTATAAGCCGAAGGAACGCGCTGTCCAATATGTAATACCCGCAGCCGCATACGCCAGCGCAAAAAGATAGCTGACCATGAAGATGGGCCATTTCCAACCATTGGTTTCCCGCCGTGTCACGGCAATGGTTGAGATGCATTGCGGCGCAAAAACAAACCAAGCGAGGAAAGCCAAGGCGGTCGCCAGCGACCAGTCCGCCGCAAGCTTTGGACCAAGGCTGGTCGCTGCGGCGTCTTCATCCGCGGCGTCAATGGCATAGACGGTTGCAAGCGCCGATACCGCAACCTCGCGTGCGGCCATCGCCGGAATGAGCGCCAAGGCGATATCATGGTTGAACCCGATGGGGCGGACAATTGGTTCAAGTCCGTCGGCGATACGGCCTGCAACCGAATATTCGACTTGCGACACATTGCTACCATCGGGTGCCTTGGGAAAGCTTAACAGCGCCCATAAGATAACCGTAGCGGCAAAGATAATTGTCCCCGCGCGACGCAAGAAGACCCATGCGCGCTGCCACAGGTTTATCGCAATGTCGCCAGGGCGCGGCCATTGGTAGCGTGGCATTTCAATGAGGAAGCTGCTTGTCCGGCTTTGTGTGACAAAGCGTTGGATGACCGCGGCCGCCAACATCGCGCCTAATATGCCTGCGATATATAAGCCGAAAAGGACAAGGCCCTGAAGCCCGATGCCCGGGCCAACGGTGGATGCCGGAATGAACGCGCCGATAATGACGGTATACACTGGCAAGCGCGCCGAGCAGGTCATCAGCGGTGCGATAAGGATCGTTGCCAAGCGTTCTTTTTGATCCATGATCGTCCGTGTCGCCATGATTCCTGGAATCGCGCAGGCGAAGGATGATAACAGAGGTATGAAACTGTGCCCCGAAAGCCCGACTGCCGCCATCATCCGGTCCATCACAAAGGCAGCGCGGGTCATGTAGCCCGACGCCTCTAGCAACAAGATGAAGAGAAACAGGATCAGGATCTGCGGTAAGAATACGACAACGGAACCGACGCCGGCGATAACGCCATCGGTTAAAAATGACCGCAGCAAGCCGTCGGGCATGACATTTTTGATGCCATCGCTGAGCAAAGCAAAACCGCTTTCAATCCAGCCAATCGGCGCTTCGGACCAGCCATACACCGCCTGAAACATCAGGAACAACAATGACAGCAATATCACAACGCCGCCCACCGGATGCAACAGAATCGCGTCCAGCCTGCGTGTCCATTGACGGCCAGCGGTTTCACTGATGATGGCTGCGCGCGCGATGTCGCGCGCCCGCTGGTTCTGCGCACCAAATGAGGATGCAACAGGATCTGTCACCGAGCGCGGCGCTATGAGTATTTGGTCAAGCTGCGCCATCAATGGCTCAAGCCCACGACGGCGAACCGCAACCGTTTCAATCACGGGTACTCCCAAGGCGCGGGCCAGTGCTTGCGCATCAAGCTGAAGGCCGTCGCGCTCGGCAAGGTCGATCATGTTCAGCGCCACCACCGTGGGCAGGCCTTGCGCAATCAATTCAAGCGCAAAGCGTAAATGATTGTCGAGATTACCGGCGTCCAGCACAATCACCAAGGCATCAGGGCGGCGGTGCCCGGCAAGATTGCCCAAGACAACATCGCGGGTGACGGCTTCGTCAAGGCTATCAGGGTCCAAGCTATACGCGCCGGGCAAATCGATCATTTCGACCGGACATCCATCGGCAAACAAAGCACGGCCAGATTTACGTTCGACTGTTACGCCGGGATAATTGGCAATTTTCTGCCGCGCACCGGTCAGCGCATTGAACAGCGCGCTTTTACCCGCATTAGGATTACCAACCAATGCGACGAGAGGCGGCATTTGCGTCATGCGGATATCTCGCAATCAATCGCCGCAGCGACCTTCGTGCGTAAAGCAACCGTCATACGGCCAATGCGGACCGCCAATGGGTCACGCCACATCAATATGCCTTTGTGCAACGCCTCTATTGTCACGCCAGGTTCGAAACCCAGTGCGCGCAAACGATGGCTCTCTTGATCGGGCAAGGATCCCCAATCAATGGTCCGAATGACGGCGATTTGGTTCAACGGAAGACGATCAAGTTGCACGGGCGCTATTTGCAACCGATTCGCAATAACATCAATAGCGATTTATGTTAGCGCGCCGGATAACGCAGTCGGCCAATGAAACGCGATAGGCTTGGCTCAAACTCCTTGCGTTGCTTCGCCTGATATTTCACCTTTTCTATCTGCATCACATTGTCGATCCGCCGGTCCAGAAAGGCGCGTGTATCGGCGAAATTTTCGCTGTCGTCATTGACGAACACGGTCAAGGTGCTTCCATATACTGCGGATAATGTCATGCGCTTGGTATAATGGTTGAGGTCGGTGGCGCTATCGCCCGCTAACCGCCACATGCGATCCGCTGAACGCCAACCCATTTTCGCGGCCCGCGCGAGATTTGTCGGCATTGCCATGATGGCAAGCGCGCGGCGCAGCGATTCCCGGTCAGGCGCCATGATCTCTAGCCGAGTCGCAAGTAAGGCCGTTATTCGGTCGCGGATCTTCATCGCATTTAGTTTGTCGGCTGGCAGGCGGCTTGCAAGTTCCAGATCAACGGCTTCGACCCACGCATCAATCATGTCGATGGCCTTGCCCTTAAATGCCAATAGAGCAACGTCGCGATCCACGCCCATCTCATCCGCGGCGGCATAGACGGCCGCTTCGGACCATCCGTCAAAGCCAGCATGGCGACCAATGATTGGCGCAAGGGCGACGCGAATTTCATCCAGTGTCGGGTCAGCGGGAAGGGCATTTTTAGACATGAATGATATGTAGGCGTTCGCTGCGTTCAAGAAAAGGTCTATTGCTTACGTACGAGAACCAATGCGATCATGATGAGCGCGCTGCCCACAAAATCCATCGCCGTCAGCATCTCGCCAAAGGCCAACCAACCAGCCGTGGCAGATAATGCGGGTTGCAGCAGTAATGCGAGGCCAATCACCAATGGGCTAAAATGCGGCAATGCATAAGTGAGGCAACCCTGGCCGAAAAATTGCGAGGTGAAGGCGAGCAAAAGAACGGGCCACCAAAATGTGGGGATGATCTGTTCGCCTGCAAAAACAGCGCCGGCCAAAAGGACAACTGCCGCGATAGCGCTGGCCATGCCAAGCGCGCCCCAGCTTTCGGTGTTTTGACGCATTTTCATCATCAGCACCAAATAAACGGTATATGTAAGTCCAGCACCAAGCGACAAAAGGTCGCCTGCAAAGTGGCGCGGGGACAATTCCAAACTTTGCCCCATCAATAATGCCGCGCCGACAAAGGCGAACAAAACGGCCATGCTCTCCCATTTCGACGGCATCTTGCGCGCAACAATGACGCCATAAATCACCAGCAATAGACTCGCACAATTCGCGAAGAGCGTCGCATTGGCCATTTTTGTCTGGAAGATTCCAATATGCCACAGGATGATATCGACGCCAAAAAACAATCCTGCCACGATGGCAAGCCAATAGGTTGAGCGGCCGACCGCAGAAAAACGAAAACCAAAACGATAGCCAACGAACAGCAAAAAGGGCGTGGCCAATGCCAGCCGCCAGAATCCCGTTGCGATCGGACCGCTATCGGCAAAACGCACAAGCAACGGCCCAAAGGCGATCGCAATATTACCCGCAAGCAGCGCGGCAAAGGCGAGCAAGCTTGGTGGTTGCTGGTGGAAAATCTTCTGCTGCATAAACCCCCGTTGCATTTTGCAACTTTCATCCGCATCTTGGCTTCAAAGCAACGCCTTAATGACAGGAAATCGCATGACTGCAACTTTGTTCGATCCCATTACCCTTGGTGCTATCTCCGCACCTAATCGCATATTGATGGCGCCGTTGACGCGTGGACGCAGCGAAGGGGACCATGTGCCCTTATCGGATCTGAAGGCCGAATATTATCGTCAACGCAGCAGCGCAGGCCTGATTATCGCGGAAGCGACGGGCATTAGCCAAGAGGGTTTGGGGTGGCCATCAGCGCCCGGCATTTGGTCCGATGCGCAAATCACAGCATGGAAACCTGTAACACAAGCCGTTCATGACGCGGGCGGACGGATCATCCTGCAATTGTGGCACATGGGACGTCTTGTGCACCCAGATTTCTTGGGCGGGGCGCCATGTGTTTCGGCATCGGCCACGACGGCACCGGGTTACGCGCATACCGCGGAAGGCAAGAAGGAATATACCGAAGCCCGCGCGCTCGATATTTCCGAAATTCCACGCATCGTGGCGGATTATGTCAACGCCGCGAAAAACGCGATGGCCGCAGGTTTTGACGGCGTGCAAATTCACGCGGCCAATGGTTATTTGATTGACCAATTCCTGCGCGATAACACCAATTTGCGTACAGATGATTATGGCGGCCCGATTGAAAACCGCATCCGCTTGCTGCGCGAAGTGACGCAAGCCGTGGTGGACGCCATCGGTTCGGATCGGACATCGGTTCGCTTGTCCCCCAATGGAGAGACCCAAGGTGCGGACGACAGCAACCCTGTTGCTTTGTTCACCGCTGCGGCTGCGGCATTGCAAGATATCGGCATCGCTTTCCTCGAGCTGCGCGAAATCAAACCTTATGGCAATTTTGGACAAACCGAGGTGCCGCGCGTGTCGCCTGAGATTCGCAAGATATTCAAGGGCCCACTGGTACTTAACCAAGAATATACCAAGGAATTGGCGGACGCCGATTTGGCCTCAGGTCTTGCCGATGCGATCAGCTTTGGCCGTCCGTATATTAGCAACCCCGATCTTGTGGAACGGTTGCGCATTGGCGCGGAGCTGACGCCGGATAATTTCAAGACCTGGTATGCGCCCGCTGCGGAAGGATATACCGATTATCCCTTCCTGGATCAGGCGGGCGCATAACGCACATGATACAGGCGGGGCTTGGCCTTTATGCAATAGCCATCCCCGCCTTTCTGCTTGTGCTGCTCGCGAGCGCCGAAACAATATGGCCCCGCCGCGCGATGGTGTTGGGCCGACACCCACGCTGGCGGACGCATGCATTGTTTTTCCTCAGCAACGCTGTTGTGGGCCGATTATTGTCCTTTTTGGTCTTAGTCGGCGTTGCGGCAAATTGGGCAGAGGCGCATCATTTTGGCGCGCTGAATCTGGTCGCCTTGCCCTTTTGGTTTGCGGCCGCCATCGCCATTATCATTCTCGATTTTGCAGTCTGGTTTCAGCATTTTTTGATGCACCGTAGTCCGCTGCTCTGGCGTATGCATGCTGTGCATCATAGTGACCGCGATCTGGACGTGTCCTCGGCACTGCGGTTCCACCCGTTTGAACTAATTGTCTCGACATTCTATAAATCCGCCGTCGTCGCTTTGCTTGGCGTGCCCTTGATTGTCGCTCTTGCATTTGAATTATGGCTCAATGCCAATGCTTTATTCAACCACAGCAACATCCGCTTGCCTCGCAAGCTTGACCGCAGGTTGCGACTGTTTTTGGTAACGCCCGACATGCATTTGGTGCACCACAGCACTTTGGTCGATGAACAAAGTCATAATTTTGGTTTCGCGCTGACGGTGTGGGATCGGCTATTCGGGACCTATCGCAGTGAGTCCATTTTGGGCGCCGAAAATCAGAAAATAGGCTTGGCAGAGATAGACGATGCCCGCTCGTCAGCTTTCATTTGGAGCATGAAACAGCCGATGACGTAACGGAATTAAACGCCATCTTGACCGGCGCGAATTTCCAGAGCACTTTCCACGCAGGGGGAATTGAAAATGGCCAAAATACGCAAAATAATATTGGGCAGCGTCGCCGTGGTGGCAATAGGTGCGGGGCTAACCTACGGGTGGCAGCAATATCGCGACCAAAGCATCATGGCCGATTCACGCGAAGCACAAGCATCCTCCGATGCGGAAATCACTTCTGGCCCTGCC
Source organism: Sphingomonadales bacterium UBA656 (assembly GCA_002299895.1). Taxonomy (GTDB): domain Bacteria; phylum Pseudomonadota; class Alphaproteobacteria; order Sphingomonadales; family Sphingomonadaceae; genus Sphingorhabdus_B. The sequence continues at coordinate 107,265 of DBOC01000012.1, forward strand.
AACACTTTGCTGTGGGGCGACACCCACCTCCATACATCTAATTCCATCGATGCCTTTGGCTTTGGCGTAAAGCTTGGACCCGAAGAAGCCCTTCGTTTTGCGCGCGGGGAAGAGGTTATGTCCACTGGCGGACTGAAGGCCAAGCTGGAACGTCCGCTTGATTTCCTTGTGATCGCGGACCACTCCGGCGGCCTTGGCGCCACCAAGGCTTTGTATGACGCGCCCGGATTTCTTATCCGCGACCCAACGCTCAAGCGCTGGCATACCGAAATGCATAAGGGGCCTGAGGGCATGCAGCGCGTGACAGGCGAGCTTATCGACCGGGTGGGCCGCAACACGCTTCCCGCTGCGCTGACCAACCCGGAAAGTCAACGCAAGACAGCGACCAACATCTGGACAAGTCATAGCACGCTTGTCGAGCGCTATAATGAGCCAGGCAAGTTCACCGCCTTCATGGGTTTTGAATATACGTTGATGCCCGGCGGCAATAATCTACACCGCGTTGTGATGTTCCGTGATGGCAAAAGCCGCACCGACAAGGTTCTGCCCTACGATCCTGGCCAAGGCGACGCGCCGGTCAGCCAATTGTGGGACTATATGGACAATTATGAAAAGGTGACGGGCGGCAAAGTTTTGGCGATCCCGCATAACAGCAACCTGTCCAATGGCCTGATGTTCGAACTGGTTGGTCCAGATGGCGGCCCCATGACTGCGGCCTATGCGCGCCGCCGTGCCGCGCGCGAGCCAGTGACCGAAATCACGCAAATCAAAGGCGATAGTGAATCACACCCATTTTTGTCACCGAACGACGAATTCTCCGGTTTCGGCACAGCGGGCTGGGACATCGGTAATTTGACCATGCAGGCCGCAAAAAAACCGCAGGACTATGCCGGCGAATATATTCGTGAGGCCTTAAAGCGTGGCTTGGCGATTGAGGCACGCACCGGCGTGAACCCCTATAAATTCGGTGTCATCGGATCGACCGACAGCCATACTGGGCTGGCCACTGCCGACGAAAACAATTTTTATGGCAAACATGCAGGCGTCGAACCTAATGCCAACCGGGCTTCGCAGGCCCAAAATCTTGGCACAAGAAAGGGGCGTATTGGTTGGCATTATTTGGCCGGTGGCTATGCCGCCGTATGGGCCACAGCCAATACACGGGCTGCGATATTTGACGCCATGATGCGCCGCGAGGTGTACGCCACAACTGGCCCGCGCATGACAGTGCGTTTCTTCGGTGGTTGGGGCTTTAATGATGCGGATTTTGCAGGCGACTGGGTGAAAACCGGATATGCCAAAGGCGTGCCTATGGGCGCCGACCTTAAGCCCGGCAACGGCGCGCCAAAGTTCATGATTTCGGCGCTGAAAGACCCAATGGGCGCCAATCTTGATCGCGTTCAAGTGGTCAAAGGTTGGGTGGATTCCTCTGGCAAGCTGCAAGAGAAGGTCTTTGATGTTGTCTGGGGCGATGCCGACAAAAGGCGTAAGGGCGCCAATGGCAAAGTCCCCAAGGTAGGCGACACTGTCAACATCGCAAAGGCGAGCTATACCAATAGCATTGGTGATCCCGAATTGCGGACGGTGTGGACCGATCCAGAATTCAACAGGAATGTCCGGGCATTTTATTATGTTCGGGTCATCGAAATCCCGACACCGCGCTGGGTGTTGTTTGATGCCTTGCGTTATGGTGCGAAATTGCTGCCCGGGACGGAGTTAAAAGCGCAGGAGCGAGCCTATTCGTCACCCATTTGGTATAACCCCAAAAAAACCACTTAGGGTTGGGGTCGAGCTTCTATTCGAATTCAAGCTCGGATAGCGCGGAATCGGGGTCAGCTATCCCCATTAAGCGGCGCATGGCCAGCCGCGCGAGCCGCTGTGTTTCGGTTTTACGGCGCGCAGGTGCGATCGGCCATAAACCTGCCGGCCGCGCGATTTCCGCGTCATAAGCATCGGCAATGATCAACCCGGCGCGTTCGGGCATGAACGCAACGCTTTGCAGCGGGCCAATGTCAAAACCAGCCGGTACCGCCCAGAAAAAACGGTCGCAATATTCGAGATATTCCGGCCATTTCTGATCACCCAAAAGGTCGGCGCGCGAACATTTGATTTCCACGATGATAATCTCGCCCTTATTGCTGATACCCATCAGATCGGCACGGCGATTGTTACGCAGACTGACCTCGGGTTGCACCACAATCTGGTTACGCAAGAATAAGCGCGAAACACCGCGTGCCACCGCAGGCGCACCGGAAATTGAAATTGTGTTAAGGGGCGAATCCATCTTATATAATTAGAACGAAAGTAGAACAAAATAAAGGCCCCATGCGGGGCCCTTATCTTTAATTCCGGTCGCTGTGATCAGCGGTAGAAGATATGATTGTCGACACTACCAATGCGCGTCAACCGCCATCCTGGCGAAACATGGCGCGCGTGGAAGAATAATGCGCCTTCAACTGGGCTTTTCCATTTATTGTCCAGCGCAATATTGCTGATCGCGACGGCATTGCGCCAATGCTTGCTGTCCGTTTGAATAGACGGCAAACTTGCACCGCGCACGAAGGAAAATTGTCCTTTTTGGAAGATGACGCCGCATAATGTGCTGGGAAAACGGCCCGAATTGGCACGGGCAAGTATTACGCGCGCCACAGCCAATTGACCGGCAAGCGATTCACCCTTGGCTTCAAAATAGACCGCACTGGCAAGGCAATGCTCTTCGTTGCTTAAGCTATCATCTACAGCTTGTGTGCGCACAAGGTCAGTGAGTGTTGATGCGGTTGTCGCATCAATATCATTGGGGATTGGGAAGGATTTTGGCAAATCCAAAGGCGCCTGCTCGGCGGAGGTCTGCATAGGGTCCATGACGCTCGCATTGGCGCTTATCCGCGCGCTTGGGTCATTGCTCAAAGCAGCCCTGGAATCAGCAGCAATAACTGAAGAAACCAGTGTACAAGATACGGCCACCAAAGAGGCAGCCCGAAAAAATTTCAACATGCAACATACATTAATGCGGCGGCACCAGCAGACGAAACTCTCTTACTTTATTATTGTTCGTCTTTTGTTGTCTCCGACTCGCGTGTTTGTCTGGCCACCCCATTTGCGCCCTAAATGACAACCTTCGCTACTCGATGGATGCGCATCTATGGCGCAGCGCAGCAAAGTCAAATCATCCTGGTCAATAGTCCGTCCAACCGTGCACCGGACGCGACATCCAGTTCAAAAACCCACAAATCCGGGTCGCGCGCGCAACGTTTTTGCCAATAATTCTGCACCATGACCCCGCTAGACTCTTTCAAATCCACCCTCTGCCAGGCGGTCTGGCCGTCTAATGCGGGATAGCGTTCGTATAATTGGGGGTTTGCGCCACGAACTTGGCCGATAAGCAATATCGCGCCGGACACGGCATCGCCCTTTTTCAGAACGGTTGCGAAGTCACCTTCGGCTTCCACCATGCGCTTGATGGCGGAGATAAGAACAGCGCTGGCAAGCCGTGGCTCAATCAAGCGGCGTCGCGCTCTTCAGAAAAGGTCAACACCGCAAACATCGCCGAAGAATCTGCAGCACCCCGCAATTGTGCGCGGAATTTCTCATCGCGGAACAGGCGGGAAACCTCCGCCAATGCCCGCAGATGCGAGGCGCCATCCTGCGCCGGTGAAACCAGCGCACAGACAAGATCAACTGGTTCATCGTCGACGGCATCATAAGGCACAGGTTTCAATAGCCGAACAAACACGGCCACGGGCATATCAATGCCTGAGACTTTGCAATGCGGTATCGCTGTTCCACCGCCAAAGCCCGTTGGGCCCAGTCGTTCGCGTTCAATCATGCCATCCAGAATGGCATTGGCGTCGACAGAATAATTTTCAGCCGCGATAACTGATAGTTGCGCCAGCAAGTCGGATTTGCCCGAACATGGCATGTCAGCAACAACAGCTCCCTCAACGAGCCTAGTAGAAAGTCTAATCATATTTTGTTCAAAAGCGCCCAGTGCGACCGCGGCGCAATCCCTAAATATTTGAATTGGTGTAGAAATTACGTAAAGTCAGCCGAGGTCTAAGGTGTAGATTTTGGTTCAACCCACCCGATCGTGCCATCTTCGCGGCGGTAAACCATATTATGTCGTCCAGTTCCAGTGTTTTTGAACAACAGGGCTGGGGTATTGCGCAAATCCATTAACATCACAGCATCGGATACGGTCGATTCAGGAATATCCACCCGCATTTCCGCAACAATTACGGGCGCATCAGGCAATATTGTTTCTTCTTCACCATCACCTGCATCAAACACGGTATATGCGGCTTCTTCTTGCGCCATCGCATAAGCGGTTTGCACGTGGCGGTCCTGCAGCCGGCGCATATATCGACGCAATTGCTTCTCAATGCGTTCCGCCGCACGGTCAAAGGCAACATGCGCATCCTGCGCTTCGCCACGACCTTTTAACACAAGGCCTTGCATCACATGCATCACAATATCGCTGGTGAAGCCGTCATGCGGCGCGCGGCCAAATGTTGCATGTGCTGACAGCGCTTTGGCGAAATATTTTTCGGCAATGGAACCAAGTCGCTTTTCCACATGGGTCTGGAGCGCTTCACCGGTGTCGACCTGATGTCCTGAAACCCTTATGTCCAATGCCTGTCTCCTTTTTGTTAAAGCGCTGACTCCGGCTGGAGCCAAAGCGCGTCCTTAATTTTGGCCACAAATTCGGCATGACGCGCCAATTCCTCTGCCGAGGCAGAATGTGGGCGCGCCGGCCGAAATATTTTATTTGTCTGAACGCGGTTCGCGTCCATTTGGCCGATTATTTTATCCGTGTTCGCATCGTCCGCGAGGCCAAGGCCAATTTGTCGGCCGCCTGTTAACTCAATATATAGCTGCGCCAGCAGCTCAGCGTCCAACAACGCACCATGCTTTACGCGGTGACTACGGTCGATTCCATAGCGGGTGCACAAAGCATCCAACGACAGCTTCGCTCCGGGATTTTTGACCCGTGCCAACGCCACTGTGTCAACCATACGATCCATCGATACAGGGGGGCGACCGCATTGCTGCAATTCGTGATTGAGAAAGCCAAAATCAAAGCTGGCATTATGCGCAACGAGCGGGCTGTCGCCCAAAAATTCAAGCAGCTCATCCACCTTGTCGCCAAAAACCGGCTTGTCAGACAAGAAACGGTCCGAAAGGCCATGCACTTGCTCGGCGGCAGCTGGCATCGGGCGCTGCGGATTGAAATAGGCGTGGTAATGCTTACCCGTCATCACCCGGCTGACCATTTCAATGCAGCCAATTTCGACCATGCGATCCCCCGTTGCAGGATCAAAGCCAGTGGTTTCGGTATCGAATATAATTTCACGCATTCTGCGAGTAGATGTGAGCCTGTTTGAAGGCTTATGCAAGTCCCGCCCGCAGCATTTTTACAAGTGAATGCACATCTGCCCGCGTCTCATTGATGTCCTTGCCCGTATCAATCACATGGTCAGCTCGGGCGCGCTTGTCGGCATCGTCCATTTGTAATGCCAGAATATGTTCGAACTTGTCCGGCGTCATATTTGCCCTTGCGAGCACACGTTGACGTTGAACCGGGGCAGGGGCACTAACAACGACGACAGTATCAACACCAGCCTGCCCGCCCTTTTCAAACAATAAGGGAATATCGAACAATATCATGTCCGCATCTTGATACGACGCCAGAAACGCTTTCCGGCGTTCGGCGACGGCGGGATGAATGATTGATTCCAACAATGCCAACCGGTCACGGTCACCAAAAACAGCAGCGCCAAGCTTTTGGCGATCGACGCCATCCGGCCCTGTAGTTCCGGGAAAGGCGGCTTCAATTGCGGGCACAAGCGCGCCACCCGCTTTTTGCAAATCATGCACCGTGGCATCAGCATCAAAAACGGGGACACCTTCATTGACAAACATCGCGGCAACCGCGGATTTGCCCATACCGATTGAGCCTGTCAGGCCAAGGATTATCGGCTTTCTCATTTCAACAACAATGCCCGCAATGCATCTTCATCGTCTTCTGGTGGGGCAACGCCGAAAAACAATTCAAACGCGATTGCCGCCTGCCCGACCAGCATTTCAAGGCCATCGACCGTTTCCAACCCATGCGCACGCGCCGCTTTTAACAAGGGCGTCTCTATCGGCGCGTAGACAAGGTCATAAACTATGGCATGTTCGGGCAAGGGCGAAAGATCAATCTCCAACGCTTCCTGCCCGACCATACCCAATGGGCTTGCATTCACCAGCAACGCTGCATCGGGCAAGCGGGCATCAAACCCAATTACTTTGCCTTTCAACCCAAAATGCGCGAGCAAGCCCGCTGCTTTCAAAGTATTGCGGGCAACCAAAACGACTTCGCCAATATCCGCCTGCGCCAAGGCGAAAAGCACGGCGCGCGCTGCGCCGCCTGCGCCAAGGACGACAGCCGTTTCACCTGCGATGGGGATTTCGGCAATCGGGCCATAAAAGCCGCCAACATCGGTGTTGGTCGCGACGAGCGCGCCGGCGTCATTACGAAACACGGTGTTAATTGCGCCAATAGAGCTACGCACATCGCCCGGGTCGGCCACGAAATCGAGCGCAGCAATCTTGTGCGGTATTGTGATGTTGCACCCGCGCCATTCGGTATCGGACGCACGCTCGGCAAAATAACGCTCAAGGTCATCGGGCAGCACCGCATGCGCCCGATAATCGCGGACCAAACCCAATTGTTGAAGCCAGAAATTATGTATCAACGGTGATTTGGAATGCGATATCGGATGCCCAATCACTTCGGCATATATTGTCATGTTGGTAAAAGGCCCCTTATGCGCAGATAATCAAGCAGTGGAAGCAATGGCATTCCCATGATCGTGAATTGGCTGCCGCTGACGCTGGCAAACAACTGCGCGCCTTCGGCTTCAATCCGATAACAACCGACACAATGGCGAATTTCATCCCAATAGGTATCAACATAATCATCAATAAATTGTGGGCTTAGGTTGCGCATCGTCATTTGTGCGGTGTCGATTATGCGCCAGACAGGTTCGCCTTGCTCGCAGATGACGGCCGCGCTGATGAGCCGATGCACTTTGCCCGACAGCTGCGCCAAATGCGCACGCGCATCATCCGGCGTTTCGGGTTTGTCAAAAATATAACCATCGGGACCAACGCAAATCTGATCACATCCCAACACCATCGCGCTTGGCATTTTGCGGGAAATTTTGCGCGCCTTGGCCTCTGCTAAAGCATCGGCAATATCGCGCGGCTTTGCGCCAGCCTCGGCCAATGCTGTTTTGATGCTGTGTTCATCAACCAAGGCTGGGACCGCTTGTAACGATACCCCAGCTGCGTGCAGCATCGCGATCCGGCCAGCGCTTTGGGATGCGAGGATAAACGTCATGTCTCAGCCACTTGCGGCAGCTCGCGCGCATTGACCAAATTGATGATTGCCGCAGCACTTTCCTCGATTGACCGGCGTGTTACGTCCAATACCGGCCAGCCATTGTCCGCAAACATACGCCGCGCATGGGCGACTTCCGCGCGCACTTTTTCTTCATCAACATAATCTGTGTCGGGCGACTGGTTTAGCGATAGCAATCGGTTCCGGCGCACCTGAATCAAACGCTCCGCGCTGGTGACAAGGCCAATGACTATCGGATGCTTGAGTTGAAACAATATCGGTGGCGGCGGCGATTCCGGTACGATGGGAATATTCGCAGTCTTATATCCGCGATTGGCGAGATAAATGCTGGTGGGCGTTTTTGACGTCCGCGACACCCCTGCCAATACAATGTCCGCCTCCTCCCAATTTTGCGCATTAATGCCGTCATCATGGGCAATGGTAAATTGGATCGCCTCAACACGCGCGAAATAAGCGGCATCCATAACATGCTGCCGACCTGGTCGCGCTTTGGCCTCTTGGCCCAACATGTTCGACATCGCATCACTGACCGCATCAAGCGCGGCAACCGCAGGTAAGCCGAGCACCCGGCATCGCGTTTCTAATGTGCGCCGGGTATCGCGATTAACCAAAGTGAATAACACAAGTCCGGGATTGGCGGCCACATCGGTCAATATACGGTCCAAATGGCTTTCCGAACGCACCATGGGCCAGAAATGCTTGACCACATTTTCTGCGCCGTCAAACTGCGCCAAGGCGGCTTTGGCAATGTTTTCCAAAGTTTCGCCGGTGGAGTCCGATAACAAATGTAGATGAAAACGCTGGCTCATGGATGACAGTCTTGTTGGCAGGCTGGGGATAAATCAAGGGACAAGTTTTGCGTCACAGTTTCTTACCCATTACCCCGAATTTACCGCGCGATTCGAACACAGGCTATCCACAGGTACAATCCAATATGCACAGCTTGTGGATAATGGGGAATAAATTTGCGACTCCCGTTCCATCCATTGGTCCACACGCGTCAAGATGTTGGCAATATCCGTAAAAGCTTTTAAGGCCACAGCTATCAACAGCGCATCATCTTTCATCATCCTTTATATAAAAATATATTTTGATTGGATCTCTCGTTTCTATGTCCGCGCAAAGCCCTAAAAAACTGCTTAATGTTCTACGCGGCAAGCAAGAGGCTATCCCGCCGATATGGTTGATGCGCCAGGCAGGTCGTTATCTGCCTGAATATCGTGCATTGCGTGCGGAAAAGGGAGGGTTTCTGGCGCTGGCTTATGACAGCGATGCAGCTTGTGAAATCACTTTGCAGCCGATCCGGCGCTTTGGTTTTGACGGCGCAATCCTGTTTTCCGACATTCTGGTAATCCCACATGCCATGGGGCAGGATCTTTGGTTCGAAACGGGTGAAGGTCCTCGGCTTGCACCACGTTTAGCGGAATCGCAGCTAGAGAATTTTGTTCCCGCACCCGAACGCCTTGCCCCAGTCATTGATACGGTGCGCAAGGTGTCAGCAGGGCTACCATCTGAAACAACCTTCTTGGGCTTCGCTGGAAGCCCGTGGACGGTCGCTACCTATATGGTGCATGGTCAAGGGAGCAAAGACCAGGCCGAGGCCCGTAGAATGGCGCATGCGGAGCCTGAGCGCTTTGGCGCACTCATTGAAGCCATCATATCTACAACCGTAGATTATTTGGGTGATCAGATAGATGCGGGCGTCGATGCCGTGCAATTGTTCGACAGCTGGGCCGGGTCATTATCGCCAGCGCAATTTGAAAAATGGGTTATTGCACCCAATGCCGAAATCGTTCGCCGGTTGAAAGCGCGTAATCCGAATGCCGTCATCATCGGCTTTCCCAAAGGCGCGGGCGGTAAGCTTGCGGCTTATGCCGAAGGGACGGGCGTCGACGCTTTAGGTTTGGATGAAACCGTTGATCCGCATTGGGCCAATCGCGAATTGCCTAAGGGACTTCCCGTGCAAGGCAATCTTGACCCGCTGGCGTTGATTGCGGGCGGCGATGTTTTGAAGGATGCCGTGCAGAATATCCTGAGCGCGTTTCAAGACCGGCCACATATCTTCAATCTTGGGCATGGCATTTTACCCGACACGCCAATTGAAAATGTTGAATTGCTTCTTAATTTGGTCCGCAAGGCTTAGCCCATAAAGGCCGTTTTTATGACGGAAACCCTATCTGTGTTGTATATCTGGCTTAAATCCGCACACATTATTTTTGTCATTTTCTGGATGGCGGGGTTGTTCATGATCCCGCGCTTTTTCGTTTATCATCAGGAAAGCGCTGAAGGATCTGAAGAGGCTGCCAAATGGGTGGACCGCGAATCTAAGCTGATTAAAATTATTCTCAATCCCTCGATCATTGTGGTGTGGGTTTTGGGGCTCGTTCTGGCGTGGAATATTGGTGCGATGGCGCAAGGTTGGTTCCATGCCAAATTGCTGTTTGTGTTGGGCCTATCGGCCTATCATGGTTGGACTGTCGCTTATGCCAAGAAATTGGCGCGCGGCGAACGGCAGCTAACCGGTAAGCAATTGCGCCTGTTTAATGAAGTGCCCGGCATTGCCGCTGCGATTATCGTTATATTGGTTGTCGCCAAACCGTTTTAGCACGTTCCTTCGAGCATATATTGAGAAGAGTTGACGTTCTGCGCGCTGCGGAGTAATTAACCGCTCAAGCCCGTCCTGGGCATGAGGCGCGACCCACACAACAACCGCGCCACCAACTTTTCAATATTCGGCCGGTTAGCTTTTAAAAATCGGTTTTCATCGGGCGCTCTGCCCAATCTCAATTAGGGCCAATGGTCCATCCAACGGAATTATCTATGCATTTGAAAGAGCTGAAAAGCAAAAACCCCGCTGACCTCGTATCGATGGCTGAAGAACTCGGTGTTGAGGGTGCATCGACCTTACGCAAACAGGATTTGATGTTTGCGATCCTGAAAGAGCTTGCCGAAGATGGCGAGCAGATCATGGGTCTTGGTACGATTGAGGTTTTGCCCGACAGTTTCGGTTTCTTGCGTTCGCCGGAGGCCAATTATCTGGCAGGCCCAGACGATATTTACGTGTCACCGAATATGGTGCGCCAATATGGTTTGCGGACAGGGGACACGGTCGAAGGCGAAATTCGCGCACCTAAGGATGGTGAGCGTTATTTTGCCCTGACCAAGGTGATGAAAATCAACTTTGACGATCCAGATGCCGTACGTCATCGCGTCAATTTTGATAACCTGACGCCGCTATATCCGGATTCAAAGCTCACGCTGGATACGCTTGATCCGACGGTCAAGGACAAGTCTGCGCGCGTCATTGATATCGTCAGCCCGCAAGGCAAGGGCCAGCGCGCCTTGATTGTTGCGCCGCCACGCACAGGTAAAACTGTGCTGCTGCAAAATATCGCGCGCGCCATTACCGAAAACCATCCAGAGGTGTTCTTGATCGTTCTTCTGATCGACGAACGGCCTGAGGAAGTGACCGACATGCAGCGTTCGGTGAAGGGTGAGGTTGTATCCTCTACCTTTGATGAACCGGCCACACGCCACGTTCAAGTCGCCGAAATGGTGATCGAAAAAGCAAAGCGCTTGGTGGAACATAAGCATGATGTCGTCATCTTGCTCGATTCCATCACGCGCCTTGGTCGCGCCTATAACACCGTTGTTCCATCATCAGGCAAGGTGCTTACCGGTGGTGTCGATGCCAACGCCTTGCAACGTCCAAAGCGCTTCTTTGGCGCCGCGCGGAACATTGAAGAAGGTGGTTCCTTGTCCATCATCGCGACGGCATTGATCGACACTGGCAGCCGCATGGACGAAGTTATTTTTGAAGAATTTAAGGGTACCGGCAACTCCGAAATCGTGCTCGATCGCAAGGTCGCTGACAAGCGCATCTTCCCAGCATTGGATGTCGGTAAGTCCGGCACGCGTAAGGAAGAATTGTTGGTCGAAGAAAGCAAGCTCAAGAAAATGTGGGTACTTCGCCGTATCCTCATGCAAATGGGCACCATCGACGCGATGGAATTCCTGCTCGACAAGATGAAGGATTCGAAGACCAACGAAGACTTTTTTGACTCAATGAACCAGTAGGCATGTTCCATGATTATTGAGCATGCTTTGCTGTCCGTGAGGCAGGGCGAAGAACGGGCATTTGAAGCAGCAATGGCAGAAGCGAAGCCGTTGATTTCAGCGTCACCGGGCTTCGTAAGCATTGAAGTCCGACCAGCATTGGAAACCGTGGGAACCTACTTGCTTCTTGTCCGTTGGCTGTCGGTTGCCGACCACCGCGATGGATTTCGTAATTCTGATCGCTATCAATCTTGGCGCGACTTGCTCCATCGCTTCTATGACCCTATGCCGTCTGTCAGTTATTTCGGAGATCCTTTGTGATTGATTTTCTCTTGGTCGCATCGACCGTTACTAATCTGGGCGGACCTGCTGATATTTGGGCGGCCATCGTCAAAGATTTTTCGAACATTACCGAACCAGCGGCTTTTGCGGCTTTCATGCAAGTTTTGTTGATCGATTTGGTGCTGGCGGGTGACAATGCCATTGTTGTGGGCGCTTTGGCGGCGGGTCTGCCCGCGGATCAGCGTAAGAAAGTCATCCTCATCGGCGTCCTCGCGGCTCTGGTTCTACGCATCATCTTTGCGCTTATGGTCACATGGTTGCTGGGTATTGTTGGTCTGGTGCTCGCAGGTGGCTTGCTCCTGCTGTGGGTCGCCTGGCGCATGTACCGCGATATCAAGGGCCATTCCGGTGAATCTCCTGGATCACCTGAAATCGTCGGTGACGAACATTCGGGGCTGAAGTCGACCAAGACCTTTGCCGGCGCCGCATGGGGCGTTGCCGTTGCCGATGTGTCGATGAGCCTCGACAATGTTCTGGCGGTCGCAGGCGCGGCGCGTGAACATCCCGGGATCCTGATCGTCGGCTTGATTTTTGCGGTGGCCCTCATGGGCGTCGCGGCCAATATCATTGCCCAATATATTGAACGCTATCGCTGGATTGCGTGGGTTGGCTTGGCTGTGATTGTCTATGTCGCAGGCAAGATGATAGTCGAAGGCTGGGCTGAAGTGCAGCCTTACGCCATGAGCTTTGCTGGCTTATAATCCATAAGGGCTCCCGCATAGGGAGCCCTTATTGTTTCAGCTTCATTTTAGGCCAAATGTGCGGCGAAAAACGCGGCTGTACGCGCGTCCGCGAGCTCTGCACCTTCCGCATTTCGGCGATTGCCCATTTCGGCAGCAAAGCCATGGTCGAGCCCCGCATAGTCATGCAGCGTCACCTTCGGGTGATCGCGAAGGCCTGCGTGAATCGCGGCCTGTGCCTCTGGCCCAACAAAATGGTCCGCTGTTGGAATATGCAGCATCAGTGGATGCGTGATCGCATGGCTTTCATTCAACATCTGGTCGATCATTACGCCATAATAGCCGACCGACGCGTTGATGTCGGTTCGCGCGGCCGCCATGTAAGCGAGCCGTCCGCCTAAACAATATCCGACACAGCCGACCTTTTCGAGCGGGCCTTGGCCGGGCAGACCTTTGCGGATCGCGTGAATAACCGCCTCAATATCCCGCACGCCATCATCGGCGTCATATTGCCCGAAATAGCCAAATGCTTCCTGAAGCTCCGCGTCAATATCGGGGTTCAATTCTACCCCCGGTGCAAAGCGCCAGAAGATGTCTGGCGCAACGGCGAGATACCCCGCCGCCGCAAGCAGGTCGCACTTTTGCCGAATGCCCGCATTTACCCCAAATATCTCTGGAATAACGATAATCGCGGCACGCGCATTGTCCGAAGGCGCGGCGACATAGGCGGGAAATAGCGCGTCCTCGTTAAGCGCATCAATCTTCACATAGTCACCCATATCTACTCCTTGGCGGATATTCTCCGCAATTGCGTGATTCGACTTAGCCTATATAGTAACGTCATTGGCAAATAGGAGGGCGTGGCCCATGAAGTTGAACATTGAAATCGATTGTTCCCCCGAAGAAGCGCGGGCGCTGCTCGGATTGCCCGATGTCACAAAAGCAAATGAGGCGTATGTTGAAAAAGTCACCAACCTTATGAATGGCGCTGGCGGCATTGACCAATTGCAAGAGCTTGGAAAACAAATCGCACCCATGGGGCAAATGGGTCTGCAATTATTCCAGCAATTGATCGAAAGTGGTGCCAAGGCGGCCATGTCTGGCCTGAACAAGAACGACAAAAAATAGCTTTGTGATGACGTCTGCTGACACGATTTTCGCGCTGTCCAGCGGCGCGCCGCCCGCGGCCATCGCCATCATGCGTATCAGTGGGCCTGCGGCATTTGATATATTGCGCGGTCTGTCTGGACGTCTCCCACCATCCCGAAGGGCTTCGCTGTGCAGCCTACATTCGCCAGAGACGCAGGAAATATTGGATCAGGCGCTGGTTCTTGTCTTTCCCGGTCCAGATACGGCGACGGGCGAAGATTTGGTTGAGCTCCATCTTCATGGCGGACGCGCCGTGGTGCGCGCCGTTGAAAATGCGATTGCCCATTTCCCCGGAGTCCGGCGCGCGGAGGCTGGCGAATTTACCCGCCGTGCCTTTGCCAATGGCCGAATGGATTTGAACGAAGCGGAAGGCTTGGCGGATCTGCTGTCGGCAGAGACCGAATGGCAACGCCGCGCGGCAACCCAAATGTTTGGCGGGGCATTCAGCGCGGCGATCGAGGACTATCGGCAAGAGGTGCTCCGATTATCTGCGCTCACCGAAGCGGAGTTGGATTTTTCGGATGAAGGCGATGTCGAATCTCAAAATAACATCTTAATTTCAGATGGTTGTGCGCAATTACAGGAAAAAATAGCGCAGTTATTGGCCAGTCCGCCTGCGGAAAAGCTAAAGGATGGGATTCGCGTCGTCTTGGCTGGCCCACCGAATAGCGGGAAATCGACCTTGTTAAATGCGCTGGTCGGGCGGGAGGCGGCCATTGTCTCCGACATTGCCGGGACCACGCGCGATATGATTGAGGTGCCCGTGGCGGTCGAAGGGGTTGCGCTGCTGTTTACGGATACGGCCGGGCTGCGCGACGATAGTGATGACGCCATCGAACGCATCGGCATCGATCGAAGTCATGCCGCGATGCAACAGGCAGACATATTGTTGTGGCTTGGTCCGGAAAATACCGGTCCGAAACATAGTCAACTTATTGAAATATCATCAAAAAATGATATTCCGGATTATGCAGCGAAGTCGCCGAGTGCAATTTCTGTGTCGGCTCAGACGGGTGCGGGCATCAGCACGCTACTCCAGCTTGTGTCGGCGCGCGCCAAGACGCTTCTGCCGCCGCCGGATCAGTTTGCCATCAATGCCCGGCAAAGGACATTTTTGGCCGATGCTGCAAATGCGCTTGCGGCGTGCAGTGAGACCGCCGACTGGTTGATCATTGCAGAAAATCTCCGGCAGGCACGGCGCGCACTCGATTCCTTAACGGGTCGCGCGCATACCGAAGATCTGCTCGACACTGTCTTCGGAAAATTCTGCGTGGGAAAATAGCCTGTTTCACGTGAAACAGAACAGCACTCTTTTTTGACCATCGGACATAGTTGGTATATGCGCGACGCATGACGACCGATTTCGACATCATTGTTGTGGGTGGTGGCCACGCGGGCACAGAGGCAGCAGCGGTTGCTGCGCGCATGGGTTTGCGTGTCGCTTTGGTCAGCTTTGACAAATCCATGATCGGCGCCATGTCCTGCAACCCAGCCATTGGTGGCTTGGGCAAAGGGCATTTGGTGCGAGAGGTTGATGCCTTTGATGGCCTGATTGGGCGCGCGGCCGACGATGCTGCCGTGCATTATCGCATGCTCAATGCATCAAAGGGTGCAGCCGTGCAGGGGCCGCGTATTCAAGCGGACCGCAAATTGTTCAAGGCGTCGATTCAATCGCAACTTGCGGGCTTGGCAAATTTGCACATCATAGAGGGTGAGGCGGCCGCTCTGCATTTTCTGCCCACGGCGCCAACGCGCGTAGCAGGTTTAGTTTTGGGCGATGATACTATCGTCACCTCCGCCGCTGTTGTTCTAGCCACCGGAACCTTTCTCGGCGGTAAGCTATTCCGCGGTGAAGAGCGGCTCGAAGGTGGCCGCGTGGGCGAAGCATCCGCCATGTTGCTTTCACAGCAATTGCGTGGCGCAGATCTACCCATTGCGCGGTTAAAAACGGGGACGCCGCCACGGCTCGATGGGCGGACGATTGATTGGTCGCAGTTGGAGATGCAGCCTTCGGATGATGACGACTGGACAATGTCGTCCATGCGTTCGCGTCGGTCGGTGCCCCAATTATTCTGTGCGATGTCGCGCACCAATGCCCAAACGCACGATATCATCCGGTCAGGTCTGGATCGCTCGCCGCTGTTTGGCGGCGATATTGAGGGCAGGGGGCCGCGTTATTGCCCGTCGATTGAAGACAAGATTTTCCGCTTTGGCGATCGCGAAGGGCATCAGGTGTTTCTGGAGCCTGAAGGTCTCGACAGCTATTTGATCTATCCCAATGGAATTTCGACGTCGTTGCCAACGGATATTCAGGCCGCGATGGTCCGATCCATGACTGGCCTCGCGCAATGCGAGATTGTCGTGCCAGGCTATGCGGTGGAATATGACTATATCGACCCACGCTGCTTGGATTCCAGTCTCGCGGTACGCGGATTTGAGGGGTTATATTGCGCAGGGCAGATTAATGGTACCACAGGTTATGAAGAGGCCGCTGCGCAGGGCTTAGTCGCCGGAATGGGGGCCGCGTCGAAGATTTTGGCACAGCCCATGCCGCCTATCGACCGAACCAACAGCTATATCGCTGTGATGATCGATGATCTCACCCTGCAAGGCGTGACCGAGCCTTATCGTATGTTGACGGCACGCGCCGAGTATCGCTTGCGATTGCGCTCAGACAATGGCGGCTCGCGACTTACACCTTTGGCTTTGTCTGTGGGCGCGGTAGGCGATGAGCGCGCGCGCCATTTTCAAGCCCGGCTTATGCAGCAAAGCGCGCTTCAAAACAGGTTGCAGAAAAGCGTGAGCGCCGATGTCCTGATCAAACAGGGTATTTCTGTGAAGCAAGACGCGGGCAAAATGTCGTTATTCGACTGGTTGCGCTTTCCGCAGGTCTCGATTGCCCAATTGTTGGAATTGGATGACGCCGCTTGGCCGTTAGACCTAATCATGGAGTTGGAACAAGACGGCCGCTATGCACCTTATTTGGCACGGCAAGAGGCCGAGATAAACGACATGGCGGCCAATGAGCAGATTCAACTGTCGGCGTCGTTGGACTATAGTGCGATATCTGGATTGTCGCATGAAATGGTGGAGCGGCTAGAGGCATCGCGGCCTGAAAATTTGGCTGCTGCATCGCGGATTAGGGGCATTACACCCGCTGCTCTTGCCGCCATTCTCGTACACGCCAAGCGTGCCAAAATGGCTGTAGCGGAGGCGGCATGACCGAGAACGAAGCGATTGCGTGGCTGCAGGCCCAGCTGCATGTTTCACGTGAAACATTGGACGCCCTCGATACATTTGCGGCATTTCTAAAGCGGGAGGCCGAAAGTCAGAATTTGATATCGGCCTCAACCTTGGATCATATATGGTCGCGCCACATCGTCGATAGTGCGCAGTTGCTGCTATTTACCGATAATTCTGCGCCACAGAGTAATTGGCTCGATTTGGGATCTGGCGCTGGCTTTCCGGGGTTGGTCATTGCATTGCTGACCAATCACCATGTGACTTTAGTGGAATCGCGCGCACGCAGAATCGACTATCTGCAAAGAGCTGTCGAAATGCTGGACCTGACGCATCGGGTAAAGGTCGCAGGCGTGACATTGGAACGCCTTGAAACTGCGCCTTTTTCGGTCATTAGCGCCCGCGCCTTTGCGCCTTTGCCAAAATTGTTTGATCTTGCCGCGCGCTTCGCCGCAAATAACACTTTGTGGCTATTGCCAAAGGGGCGTAATGCAAAGGCGGAGTGGGAAGGCGCGCAGGCGCTGTGGGACGGAAATTTCCAGATCATGGACAGTGTAACAGACCAAGAGGCGGGCATTCTGGTGGGTACATTGTTGGGGAAACGCAAGAATCGCACCATCGTTGAAACACAGGGGCAAGAGGAATGATTCGAATAGCGGTAGCTAATCAGAAAGGTGGTGTCGGAAAAACAACCACCGCCATCAATCTTGCCACCGCATTTGCGGCAAGCGGCTGGCGCTGTGTGTTGGTCGACCTTGACCCCCAAGGCAATGCTTCGACTGGCCTTGGTCTTCAACAGGCGCAGCGTGTGCACAGCAGCTATGATTTGTTGCTGGGCGATGTTTCTTTAGAAGACGCCGCCATTCCCACGCTGATTCCGAACCTTGATATAGTTCCAGCGACGGTTGATTTGTCCGGCGCTGATATCGAGCTCGTTGAATATGAAGATCGCACGGGGCGACTGAAGGCCGCCTTTGACAAATCTGACGCGCATTGGGACATTTGTCTTATTGACTGCCCTCCGTCGCTTGGCCTGACCACAGTCAATGCATTGGTCGCCGTGGAATCGCTTCTCGTGCCGCTCCAATGCGAATTTTTCGCGCTTGAGGGGCTGAGCCAGTTGCTACAGACGGTCGAGCGTATCAAAGGGCGATTTAATCCGGCACTGTCCATCTTGGGCGTCGCGCTTACCATGTATGACAAGCGCAACCGGTTGACCGAACAAGTGGCTGATGATGTGCGCAGTTGCTTGGGTGATTTGGTGTTTGAGACCGTTATTCCGCGCAATGTGCGCTTGTCAGAAGCCCCCAGCCATGGCCTTCCTGCGTTGGTCTATGACCATCGCTGCGCGGGATCCGAAGCCTATATGAAACTAGCACGAGAATTGATCGGCCGCTTGCCGGTCCGGGAGTTAGCAGCGTGAGCAATGATAATTCGTCCGAAAAGTCGCCCTTGAAGAAGAAGATGGGTCTTGGCCGAGGCCTGGATGCCTTGTTAGGCGAAGCCCTGCGGGGCGACAATGTTTCTGGAAATTCTGCCGCAGATCGCGATGCGCGCGGCCAAGGCGTGACTACTTTGTCGGTTATCGACATTCGTCCCAACCCCAGTCAGCCCCGGCGGCATTTTTCGGATGAAAAGCTGGATGAGCTGGCGGCCAGCATTGCGCGGCACGGCATTATTCAGCCTATAGTCGTGCGGCCCTTCCAAGGCGGATATCAAATTGTTGCTGGTGAACGCCGCTGGCGGGCAGCGCAGCGCGCGCAGTTGCACGATTTGCCTGCGATTGTTCGAAATTTTGACGATACGGAAACGGTTGAGATTGCCCTGCTTGAAAATATTCAGCGGCAGGATCTGAACCCGATTGAAGAGGCAGAGGCTTATAAAAAGCTAACGGAACTGTTTGGACACAGCGCCGCTGAATTGGCTGATCTGGTGCACAAGTCGCGCAGCCATGTCGCAAATATGATGCGTTTGCTGGATTTGCCGCCGACGCTGCGTGATCTTGTAACCGAGGAAAAGCTCAGCATGGGACATGCGCGGGCGTTGCTGGGCAGTGAAAATGCCGTCGAGCTTGCGATGCTGGTCATTAAAAACGGTCTTTCCGTAAGGGCGACCGAAGCACTTGTGCAACAAGAGCGGGCACCAAAAGCCAAAAATCGCAAAGCCTCTGGGGCAAATGTGCCGGAAAATGCCGACATCCGCGCCGTAGAGACGCATCTTGGCGATCTTTTGGGGCTTAAGGTCCGAATAGCGCAAAAAAATGCGACGGGCGCTGGTGAAGTGACATTCGAATATGGGAGCTTGGACCAATTGGACATGCTCTGCCAGCGGCTTACAGGCGAGAAGTTCTAATTGTCAGGCAATGATAGCTTTTGCACGGATGTCCTTTGCACTGCTGCATTAAGCTTTTGATAACTATCGTGTTGTAGTGCATGTTATACTGTTGCCAAATTGGCTAGCTATGTTGGCATGAGCCCGGTTGCTGAAAAACGCAGGGCCGCATAAGCTATTTTCAGGAGTCGTTTATGGAAGCAGCGCCTGAAATAGCAAAGCAAGTGGTCAAGCGGCACGCTCTGTCCACGCGAATTTGGCACTGGCTGAATGCCTTGGTAGTGGCCATATTGCTCATGAGCGGCCTCATGATCTTCAACGCCCATCCACATCTATATTGGGGCGATTTTGGTTCGCGCGAAGATTATGCATGGCTGCAAATTGACGACACGCGCACCACGGGTTTTATTAGAATCGGAAACAATTCCTTTGAAACAACGGGTGTATTGGGGTTGTCTTTGGATGCGAAAGAGAATGTGCGCCGTGTCGCTTTCCCTGGATGGGCGACTATACCCACAGGGTATGATTTGGCCGCGGCGCGGCGTTGGCATTTTGCCTTCGCTTGGATTTTCGCCTTGGGCCTGACCGCCTTCATGTTCATGTCGCTTGTCAACGGTCACATCCGTAAGGACTTGCACGTGCGGCGTGCCGAATGGAGCCCGCGCGCGCTTTGGACCGACATCAAAAACCACGCACGGCTTCGGTTTGGCGATGATAATGATTCAAGTCATTATAATATAATGCAAAAATTTAGTTATATCGGGGTGATATTCCTATTATTTCCTTTGTTGATTTTGACTGGCATCACCATGTCCCCTGCGATGAACGCAGCTTGGCCGTGGTTGCTGGATATATTTGGCGGGCGGCAGTCGGCGCGGTCGCTGCATTTTATCGCTGCCGCCTTATTGACCCTTTTCGTGGTCGTGCACCTCATCATGGTGCTATTGTCGGGGCCGATTAATGGCATATGGTCGATGATTACCGGGCGGCATGTGACAAAATCGAAACCCGAAATAGCGGGGGACTTGGCATGACCGACGGTCGCAAATTGCTTCGACGCCGTGAACTTTTGCGCGGCGCAGCTTTGGGCAGTAGCGCGCTCGTTCTCGGTGGTTGCGATGCCATGAATGAAAATGCGACTTTTCGGTCCGCATTGCGCGGTGCGGAGAGGCTCAATCAGCTCACCCATCGTAGCTTAGCGGACCGTGCAACGCTGGCACCCGAATTTGCGCTGTCGGACATCTCGCCCCTCTTCAAAACTAATGGTTCGCTGACGGGGACGTCGACGGAATATTTGGCACATCTCCAAACCAGCTTCGCCGACTGGCGGTTGCGCATTGATGGCATGGTCGCCAATCCCATGGACATTGGATTAGACGGGCTGCGGGCGATGCCTGCGCGCACCCAAATCACGCGACATGATTGTGTGGAGGGGTGGAGCGCGATTGCCCAATGGCACGGCACGCCGCTGCGCCTTTTGCTGCAACAGGCCCAATTGTCCCCGCGCGCCAAATATATCGTCTTTCATTGTGCCGACAATTACGGCGCGCGCCCTTATTATGAATCGATTGACCTGATCGACGCCTTTCATCCGCAGACTATATTGGCATGGGGCATGAACGGGGAAGCCCTGCCGGTAAAATATGGCGCGCCCGTCCGGCTGCGGGTCGAACGACAATTGGGATATAAGCAGGCGAAATATGTCATGCGGATCGAAGCGACCGATGATTTGTCCAAATTCCATGGTGGAAAGGGCGGTTATTGGGAAGATGTCGGTGATTATGAATGGTATGCAGGAATCTAGACTTGCGCACCCGCGCGGTTAATGGAAAAGCCCTTGGCAATTGTGGTATTTGACTCAAGGGAGAAACGAATATGTTTAGTCACATGATGGTCGGCAGCAATGACATTGCCCGTTCAAAGAAATTCTACGATGCGACCTTTGTTGCCATGGGCGGTAAGCCTGGCATGCAAGATCCTAAAGGGCGCTTAATCTATATGCATAATGGGTCGCTGTTCATTGTAACGACGCCAATCGATGGCAACCCGGCCACACATGGCAATGGCTGCACCATTGGTTTTGCTATGACGCCCGATCAAGCCAATGCGTGGCATCAGGCCGGCGTTGATAATGGCGGTGAAGCGATTGAAGATGCGCCTGGCATTCGCGAAGGTGGCGGCATGAAAATGTATCTCGCTTATTTGCGTGACCCCGATGGCAACAAGCTGTGCGCTTTGCACCGCATCACTGACTGATACGGTATTTTCCATGACCGATGCCGAAGCGCAGCTTTATAATGACTTTGCTGCGCTCGGCGTCGCGTATAAAGCCTATGAACATCCCGCCGTGTTTACCGTGGCCGAGAGTGCTGCCCATAATGATGCCATTCCTGGGGCGCATTCCAAGAACCTGTTCCTAAAGGACAAGGCGGGGGACTATTATCTGGTAACCGTTCCGGCCGAAGCGCGCGTTGATCTAAAGGCGTTGCCGGCTGCGGTAGGATGCGGCCGTGTTAGTTTTGGTAAAGCCGAGGATATGGAACAGCTGCTGGGCATCACGCCGGGTTCTGTTACCGCTTTGGCCGCGATCAATGATACCGCTGGCGTCGTGCGGTTCGTGCTGGATGAAAGCTTGATCGATGCCGATCTTATCAATTGCCACCCGCTGCGCAACAATGCGACCGTTGGGCTGGCGCCCGATGACCTTGTTCGGGCGCTGACCTTTTGGCGTCATCCACCCCTGATTAAATCTATCCCGATATTGGAGTCAGTATGACCATAGAAACCGTGTCCACCAACGTTGCCTTTGGCGGCGTTCAAGGCGTGTATCGCCACGCTTCGGCTGCCACCGGCACCGACATGACCTTTTCGGTTTATGTACCGCCACATGAAAAGGGCGCGGTGTTGCCCATCGTCTGGTTTCTGTCGGGCCTGACATGCACCCATGCCAATGTGACCGAAAAGGGCGAATTTCGCCGTGCATGTGCGGAACTCGGTTTGATCTTTATCGCCCCAGACACCGGCCCGCGTGGTGAGGGTGTTCCCGACGACGCGGAAGCCGCTTATGATTTCGGTCTTGGCGCGGGCTTTTACGTGGATGCTACACAAGCACCATTTGACCAGCATTACCGCATGCGCGACTATATCGAAAATGAACTTCCCGCTATCATTTCAGCCCATTTCCCTGCCGATATGCAACGGCAAGCGATCATGGGGCATTCAATGGGGGGACATGGTGCGTTGACCATCAGCTTGCGAAACCCGGGGCGGTTTCGTTCGACATCCGCGTTTTCGCCGATTGTGTCACCGCTGAATTGCCCTTGGGGTGAAAAGGCGCTGGGCGGCTATATCGGGGAAGACAGGGCTCAGTGGCGCGCATATGACAGCGTTGCTTTGATTGCTGACGGGGCCCGCTTGCCTGACCTTTTGGTTGATCAAGGGGGGGATGACAATTTCCTAGAGGCACAGCTCAAGACGCATTTGCTGACTGAGCAGTGCGCTGCGGTTGGTCAGCCAGCAACCATCCGCATGCAGCCAGGATATGACCACAGCTATTACTTCATCTCAACCTTCATGGGCGAGCATCTTACTTGGCATGCTGAACGCTTGAAAGGTTAGGATTTTGGGCATTGGCAAAATCCTATCCGACAGGATAAATTGGCCAATATTGCGCGGG
This sequence comes from Sphingomonadales bacterium UBA656, assembly GCA_002299895.1. Lineage (GTDB taxonomy): Bacteria > Pseudomonadota > Alphaproteobacteria > Sphingomonadales > Sphingomonadaceae > Sphingorhabdus_B. The sequence goes on from DBOC01000012.1 coordinate 130,144, forward strand.
TGTAGCTCAATGGCAGAGCAGCAGCTTGCCAAGCTGAATACGGGGGTTCGGTTCCCCTCACCCGCTCCAGTCAAAACCCGATGATCCCTATAGAGGGGCCTTTTGTGCTGCTCGATGATGCGCGGACGAACGGTGCATCGCCTGCACGGCTTTATATAAATCCGGTCGAAGTTCTGACAGCCCATGATGGTGATGCGCTAAGCGCGCTTTTGGTTTCGCTTCGGCAGGCGCGGCAAGACGGCCTGCATGCCGCCGGATTTTTCGGCTATGAGGCAGGCGCGCATCTCTTGCCTGGCTTGACGCCCACGCCATCCGGATTGCTGGCATGGTTTGGATTATTTAAAGATTTCAGTACCATATCTGCAGGTTCTGTGGCGTCAGTGTTGCCCGATCCTGCGGGTGTTTGGCTGTCTGAGCTGCGTCCGAGCATATCGCGTGCCGACTATAGCCGGGCCTTTGCCACAGTGCAGGAATATATCCGTGCCGGGGACATCTATCAGGCCAATCTGACATTCCCGTTGACCGCCGATTATGCCGGAGATCCGCTGGCACTATACGCAGCACTGAGAGCGCGTGCGCGTGCTGGATATGGCGGTGTGATCTGGACTGGGCAGACACATTATCTATCTTTCTCTCCAGAGCTGTTTTTCGCTCTGAAAGACCGAAGGATCACGACCAAGCCCATGAAGGGGACGGCGCTGCGGCTAACCGATCCGGCGGCGGATGCGGAAGCTGCCGCGCATTTGCGTACGGATCCGAAGCAACGAGCCGAAAATTTAATGATCGTAGATCTGTTGCGAAATGACTTATCGCGCGTCTGCGCTACGGGAAGCGTACAGGTGCCGGAACTTTTCCATATCGAAAGCTATCCCACCGTGCACCAGATGACTTCTACGGTCACGGGCTTGCTAAACGACGGAGCAGATGCCGTTGATGTGATACAGGCTTTGTTCCCCTGTGGCTCCATTACCGGCGCACCGAAAATTCGCGCCATGCAAGTGGTCGAAGAGGTAGAGGCTGCGCCACGCGGAATATATTGCGGCTCCATCGGTCGGATAGATGACAATGGCGACGCGGCATTCAACGTTGCTATTCGTACATTTACGGTGTGTGAAACGACGCAATCCATATCGCTCGGCTTAGGATCTGGAGTGGTTGCGGACTCCAGGAAAGCAGATGAATGGATCGAATGTTTGGCCAAAGGGGATTTCGCAAAAATAGAAAATCGCGGTTTTGACCTTATCGAAACAATGCGGTTTGAACCCGCGAACGGTGTCTTGCGGTTGGAGCATCATCTTGACCGGATGGCATCCAGTGCCGGCGCCTTTGGCTTCGAATTTGACCGGTACGAACTGCGTAACCTTGTCCGTGCAAGCATATGCAACCTCGATCGTCTCTCCAAAATACGCTTGATGACGTCGCGACATGGCGCGCATGCCGTTGAGATTCAGCCGCTGGAAGATGTGACCGAATGGCGGGTTGGTGTCGTTCCGTTACCCGTCGATGCCAGTGATTTCCGATTACGACATAAAATTTCTGATCGTGCTTTTTACGATGACGCGCGTAGATCACGGCCCGATTGCGATGAGGTGGTTTTCGTTGGCACCAATAGCTTGCTTACCGAAGGCAGTATCACCGCATTGTTTGTCGAGCGCGATGGCAAATTGTTAACTCCGCGACTGAAAACCGGGTTGTTACCTTCCATATTGCGGCGCGAACTGATTGAGGCGGGCAAAGCGGAAGAAGCGGATCTGAAGATAGAGGATTTGTCTGGTGGATTTTGGGTCGGCAACAGCCTGAGGGGCTTGATATGGGCCAACAGGGTTGCGTAATTTTTGATGAGCCATTAGGGGCAGACACGCAATTTCTGTTCAACAACTCCGCGAAAGTAAGATGATGATTGACCGTTTGTCGGCTGCCCTCGGGCGGATTGCTCCCTCTGCGACGCTCGCCATGTCCGGCCGGGTGATTGACCTGAAATCGCAGGGGATTGACGTTATCGGACTGTCTGCCGGGGAACCGGATTTCGATACGCCGGACTTCGTCAAAGATGCGGCCATTCAGGCAATCCGCGACGGGATGACAAAATACACTGCCGTCGACGGTATCGCTCCGCTCAAACAGGCCATCATCGCCAAGTTCAAGCGCGATAACAATATTGATTATTCGCCGAAACAGATCACGGTCAATTCGGGCGGTAAGCACACTTTATTCAACGCACTTGTTGCGACTATCGACGTGGGCGATGAGGTAATCATCCCTGCGCCTTATTGGGTAAGTTATCCCGATATTGTACAATTTGCGGGCGGCACACCCGTCATCATCATGGGCACTGCCGCACAAGATTATAAGATAACGCCGGAGCAGCTTGATGCTGCAATTACACCAAAGACGCGCTGGCTCATCTTGAACTCACCTTCCAACCCAACAGGTGCAGCTTATGATGCCGAGGAACTCAAGGCGCTGGGTGAAGTGCTTCTGAAACACCCGCATGTCCTTCTGCTGTCGGATGATATGTATGAGCATATCTGGTATGCGCCCAAGCCGTTTGCGACGATGCTGCAAGTCTGCCCAGACCTGTATGACCGTACGCTGACGATGAATGGCGCTTCCAAATCCTATGCAATGACCGGTTGGCGGATTGGTTATGCAGGGGGCCCGACGTGGCTCATTAAGGCCATGGCTGACTTGCAGTCGCAATCAACCAGCAACCCGTGCTCGATCAGCCAATATGCTGTGCTAGCGGCGCTGAACGGTCCGCAAGATTTCTTGCGCGAACGTAACAAGGCCTTCCGCGAGCGTAGGGACCTTGTTGTGGCGATGTTGAACGATGCGCCGGGTCTGAGCTGTCCTACACCTCAAGGTGCCTTCTATGTCTATCCTGATGCGACTGGCGTGATGGGTAAGAAAACACCGCAGGGTAAAATCATTCAAACCGACGCGGACCTCATTGATTATTTCCTCGACGAATATCGCGTTGCGGCAGTGCATGGCGGGGCTTTTGGGCTGTCGCCAGGTTTCCGGATTTCTTATGCCACATCAGCGGACATTTTAAAGGAAGCGTGCCTGCGTATTCAAGCAGCCTGCGCCGCTCTAACCTAAGCCCACCATGGAAAGTCGGCACAGCGCTACTAAACGCTTAATTCGCGCGCTGAATGTCGTTCTGCTGTTTGGCCTTGTCACGGCATGTGGGCCCGACGTTGCAACGCCAATTGGCAACGCACATGCTAATGAAGGTCTGCTTATAGCTGCGCCTGCCACCCGCATTGTCGAACCTAAAACACGACAAGTCGCTGTATTTGCAGGTGGCTGCTTTTGGGGCATTGAGGCAGTGTTTGAGCGTGTGAAGGGTGTGACCCGCGTTGAATCCGGCTATTCAGGCGACACCAAGGCGACCGCTTATTATGGTCTTGTCAGTGCTGGGCGGACGAAGCACGCGGAATCCGTCCGCATTCATTATGACCCGACGCGCGTTAGCTATAATGATTTGCTCCATATATTCTTTTCTGTGGCGCATGATCCCACGCAATTGAATCGCCAAGGACCCGACCGAGGCTTGCAATATCGCACAGCCATTTTCCCCATTAATGCAGCCCAGCGAAATGCAGCTAGCGCCTATATCGCGCAATTGGATAAGGCTGCTTATTGGAAAAGGCCTATCGTTACAAAGCTCGAACCATTTAGTTTCTTTCCTGCGGAAACCTATCATCAGGACTTCATGGCGAAGAATCCACGCCATCCCTATATTGTCCAATGGGATAAACCGAAGATTGCTAATCTCAACCGGCTATTTGCAAGCCACGTGCGCTAATCATCCGCGATAGGCGGGGATGCCCCAACCCTTCCAAATGGCCATTGCGCGTAAGGCAAAGCCTGCCAGCGCGCTCATTGCAGCGGCGATGAGCACCGGTATACTGAGATATATCAATAGACCAAAAAGGCCCGAAGCAAGGGCCGCTGCAGTCACATAAATTTCGGGCTTCAGTAGAATGGAAGGCTCACCTGCCAAGACATCGCGGATGATCCCGCCGACACAAGCAGTCATGACGCCCATCATCATGGCCGGCAATAAAGGCACACCAAGTGTAAGCGATTTCCATGTACCAAAAACGGCGTAAATGGCGATACCTACCGCATCAAACCAGTCGAGTGCACGGGCGTTCCACACATTGCGCGGAGTGACCCATACAAGCGCTGCGGTGACAAGGCAGGTGGCGGCAAAGCGCCAGTCTTGAATCCAAAACACTGGCGCGCCGATTAACAGGTCACGCACTGTACCGCCCCCCACGCCGGTGATTACGGCAAAAAAGGAAAATGTTACCAATGTCTGCTGCTGCCGCGCTGCCGCCAGCGCACCAGATGCCGCAAAGACAGCAATCCCAAATAGATCCAGCCAAGAAATCATGGCGGGTGCAATCTGGACGGCTTGTGTGATCATTACATATGGATCGGCTTGCCCGTCACCGCCATCGCCGCTTCTTTCAATGCTTCGGCATGCGTCGGGTGCGCGTGGCAGGTATAAGCAATGTCTTCTGACGTTGCGCCAAATTCCATTGCAGTGCACGCTTCGGCGATCATGCTACCAGCAATCGACGCAATGATGTGCACCCCAAGGACACGGTCGGTTTTTGCGTCGGCAATCACTTTCACAAAGCCGTCGGTGTCGCGGTTAGTCTTGGCCCGGCTGTTCGCCATCATTGGGAATTTTCCGACCTTAACCTCTCCGCCAGAAGCCGCCGCTTTTTCTTTGGCTTCCTCTTCGGTCAGGCCAACGCTCGCGATTTCAGGATAAGTATAAACTACACCTGGAATGACGTCATGATTGACGATTCCGGTCAGGCCGGCGACAAATTCTGCAGCAGCAATCCCTTCATCCTCAGCCTTGTGCGCAAGCATCGGGCCGGGGCAGACATCACCCACAGCATAAATGCCGGGAACATTTGTCTGGAAATCATGGCCGATCTCAATCTGGCCACGCGCGTTGACTGTAAGCCCCGCCTTATCCAGAGCAAGACCATCGGTATTGGCGCGGCGACCAATAGCAACAAGAACGCAATCTGCCTCGATCGTTTCACTGGCGCCGCCCGCCGCTGGCTCCACGGTTAGTTTTGCTGAGGCGCCCTTAACGGTCACGCCAGTGACTTTCGTTCCTGTGCGGATGTTGAAGCCTTGCTTCTTGAAAATCTTGGCCGCTTCCTTGCGGACTTCGCCGTCCATGCCCGGCAAAATCTGATCAAGATATTCGACTACAGTCACTTGTGCACCAAGCCGCAACCATACGCTGCCAAGCTCCAGGCCAATGACCCCGCCGCCAATCACCACCAGATGTTTTGGCACCTTTGGCAAAGCGAGCGCGCCGGTGGAATCGACAATCACTTTCTGATCAATTGCAACGCCGGGCAAAGGCGTGACAGACGATCCGGTCGCAACCATGATATTCTTTGACGTGTAGCTTTTTCCTGCAACTTCTATGCTGTTAGCCGAGGTAAAGGCCGCATGTCCCTTCAGCCAATCGACCTTGTTCTTCTTGAATAGGAATTCAATTCCGCCAGTCAGCTCACCAACAGCCTTCGCTTTTTCGGCATGCATTTGATCGAGATTGAGCGAAACGCCCGAAAAATCGATACCGAATTTCGCGAGCGCACCCGATTGCGCCTCATGAAAAATTTCGGACGCATGCAGCAAGGCCTTGGACGGAATGCATCCGACATTCAGGCATGTGCCGCCCAATGTTTCGCGGCTTTCTACGCATGCGGTCTTCAGCCCCAATTGGGCAGCGCGGATTGCGGCAACATAGCCACCTGGACCCGCGCCAATAACGATCAGGTCGTAATCATGTTCTGCCATGGCTCAGGCTCCTTAAAGGTCGATTAGCAACCGGGTCGGGTCTTCGATCGCCTCTTTGACGATCTTTAGGAAGGTAACAGCTTCGCGACCATCGATGAGGCGGTGGTCATAGCTGAGCGCCAAATACATCATCGGGCGCACCACAACTTGTCCGTCCCGCACAACAGCGCGATCTTCAATACGATGAAGGCCAAGCACTGCCGACTGTGGCGGGTTGATGATAGGCGTCGACATCAGACTGCCGAACACGCCGCCATTTGAAATGGTGAATGTGCCGCCTGACATATCATCCATCGTCAAAGTACCGGCCTTCGCCTTTGCGCCAAAATCGCCAATGGCCTTTTCAATTTGCGCGAAGCTCATGGCGTCCGCATTGCGTACGACAGGCACTACAAGGCCGTTGGGTGCGCTGACTGCAACGGATACGTCGAGATAATTGTGATAGACGATTTCATCGCCTTCAATCTTCGCATTAACCGCCGGCACATCGCGCGCGGCCAAGGCTACGGCTTTGGTGAAGAAGCCCATGAAGCCCAAGCGGACTCCATGCTTCTTTTCAAACAGATCTTTGTAGGTCGCACGCGCTTCGATCACCGCTGACATGTCGACATCGTTGAACGTCGTCAGCAACGCGGCTGTGTCCTGCGCAGACTTCAGGCGCTTGGCGATGGTTTGGCGCAGGCGTGTCATCGTTACGCGCTCTTCCTGACGCCCGCCTGTTGCTTGCGTTGTTGACGTAGCCGCAACGGGTGCGTCGGCAGATGGCGCAGGTGCACCCTTAGCGGCAGCAACGACATCTTCCTTCGTGAGGCGACCGTCCTTGCCGGTGCCTTTGATCTTGCTCGGGTCAATGCCAAGTTCCAGCACAAGGCGGCGCACAGCGGGCGACAGCGGCAGGTCGCTATTTTCAGCCTCGGCGGCAGGTGCTGGCGCTGCGGTGGTTGCAACGACTGGCGCAATGGCTGCTGCCGCAACAACGGGCGCTACTGCTGGACTAGACGCGCCGGTTCCGGCATCGATTGATCCGATGACTGCGCCAACATTGACGGTTGCGCCTTCTTCGACGGCATAGGCACCCATGATACCTGCAACGGGCGACGGCACTTCGACCGCAACCTTATCAGTTTCAAGGCTAGCAATCGGTTCATCGATAGCCACGGCTTCGCCTGGTTTCTTCAACCATTGACCAAGGGTCGCTTCGGTGATGGACTCGCCCAATACGGGGACTTTAACTTCAGTGCTCATAATCTAATCCTCACGCGGATGGAGGGGTGATTGGTTTTTTGCCACCTGAACGCTGGCGACGGATTTCTTCGCGGACATTATGACCTAACGCTTCAGCGACCAGGGCGGCTTGTTCGGCCTGATGGCGCTTGGCAAGGCCGGTCGCCGTCGCGGCTGCGGCTCTGCGTCCGGCGTAACGGGCGCGGGTGGGGCCAACATTGGCTTCGGCGAGACATTCTTCCAAATAAGGATCAACGAATGACCAGCTTCCGGCGTTGCGCGGTTCTTCCTGCGCCCAAACCAGTTCTTCCAAATTGGTCATACGCCTCAGGCGAACAATCAACGGTTCTGACGGAAACGGATACAGCTGCTCAATACGCACAATGCTGGTATTTTTGTCGCCTGATGCGTCGCGGGCTTCCATCAGGTCGTAGGCGACCTTTCCGGAGCATAATATCAGGCGCTTCACATCCTTGTCGGCAGGTGCATTCATGTCGGACAGTATCCGCATAAAGTGGCTTTCGCCTTGGAAATCTTCAGCCTTAGAAACCGCAAGCTTATGACGCAAAAGCGACTTTGGCGTCATGACAATAAGCGGTTTGCGGAATGGTCGTGCCATTTGCCGGCGCAGCAAGTGGAAATAGTTAGCTGGCGTCGTGCAATTGGCGACCTGGATATTGTCCTCCGCACATAATTGCAGGAAGCGCTCTAACCGCGCCGAGCTATGCTCCGGCCCTTGGCCCTCATAGCCATGCGGCAACAGCATTACGAGGCCATTGGCGCGCAGCCATTTGGCTTCACCTGACGCAATGAACTGGTCAATCATAGTTTGTGCGCCGTTCACGAAATCGCCAAATTGCGCTTCCCAAAGGACCAATGTTTTCGGCTCTGCACCAGCATAGCCATATTCAAAGCCCAACACGCCAAATTCGGACAAGGGGCTGTCTAAGATTTCAAAACGCCCATGTGGCAAGGTGGATAGCGGCACATATTTTTCTTCTGTCGTTTGATCGACCCAGACGCCATGCCGCTGGCTAAAAGTGCCGCGGCCCGAATCTTGGCCCGACAAACGCACGCCATAGCCTTCCGAAAGCAGCGAACCAAAAGCGAGCGCTTCGCCGGTTGCCCAGTCGAAACTTTCCCCAGAACTGAACATGGTCTTCTTGGCATCAAGTACGCGGCTTAATGTCGGATGGATGTTATGGCCTTCGGGTATTGTCGTCAGCGTGCGACCAAGGCTGTCGAACAATTTGCGCGTGATGCCTGTTGGGACATTGCGCCGCGCAGTTTCTGGATCAGCGGGCTTCGACAGGCCTGACCAACGGCCACCAAACCAATCAGCGGCGTTCGCTTTATAGTCTGCTGCACTCGCAAACTCTTGCTCAAGCGCTTGGACAAAGCGCGTCGCGTGTTCATTGGGCCAATTGGCGTCGATCACGCCTTCGGCTTGAAGGCGTTGTGCGTACAGAGCACTTACGGCCGGATGATTCTTGATGACTTTGTACATCAAGGGTTGCGTAAAGCCGGGTTCGTCGCCCTCATTATGGCCAAAGCGGCGATAGCACCACATGTCGATCACAATATCGCGGTGGAAGGTCTGGCGGAATTCAATCGCAATCTTGCATGCGAATGTTACCGCCTCGGGATCATCGCCATTGACGTGGAAAATCGGCGCCTGAACACCTTTGGCTACGTCAGACGGATAAGGCGATGATCGCGCATATTGCGGGCTGGTGGTAAAGCCGACCTGGTTGTTGACGATGAAGTGCAAGCAACCGCCTGTATTATATCCACGAATGCCGGAGAAGCCGAGGCATTCCCACACAATGCCCTGGCCAGCAAAGGCGGCATCACCGTGGAGCAACACGGGCAACACTTGCTCATGCTTGCCCAAATCGTCGCGGGCCGTCTGGTTGGCGCGCACCTTGCCCAAGACAACGGGGTTTACGGCCTCAAGATGCGACGGGTTCGGCACAAGGCTCATATGCACTTTGATACCGTCAAATTCACGGTCGGTGCTGGTGCCGAGATGGTATTTCACATCGCCTGAGCCACCGACATCATCGGGATTGGCGCTGCCGCCGGAAAATTCGTGGAAGATGATGCGATAGGGCTTAGCCATAACATTGGCGAGCACGTTCAAACGGCCACGATGCGGCATGCCATAGACGATTTCACGCACGCCAAGCTGGCCACCATATTTGATAACCGCTTCTAGCGCCGGGATCATGGACTCGCCACCGTCAAGGCCGAAACGCTTTGTACCTACATATTTGCGACCTAGGAATTTTTCATATTGCTCAGCTTCAATAACCTTGCCGAGTATCGCTTTCTTGCCCTCTGGCGTGAACTGGATGGCGGCATCCTTGCCTTCCATCCGTTCTTGCAGAAAGCGGCGCTCTTCCACGTCGGAAATATGCATATACTCAAGACCTACCGGCCCGCAATAATTGGCGCGCAGCGTATCTACGAGCTCGCGCACGGTGGTCCACTCAAGCCCAAGCGTGCCGCCAACATATACGCGCTTGTCGAGGTCGGCGCCCGAAAAGCCATGATATTCAGGTGTCAGGTCAGCAGGAATGTCTTGTTTCGACAAACCAAGCGGATCGAGATTGGCGGCCAGATGCCCGCGCACACGGTATGTCCGCACAAGCATCATTGCGCGAATAGAATCGCTTGCCGCAGCAACGGCGTCGGCCTCTGCAATGGGTTTGCCCGCAGCCTTGGCGGCAGCCTTCACTTCGATTGCCATTTGCGTGGGGTCGAGCGATGCCGTTAAATCGTCAGTTGCTGACAATGGCCAGTTGGCACGTTCCCAGCTGGGGCCGCGCTCTACTTCGAAATCCTGGTTTTCTAAGCCCATTTTTCTTCTCCAAAACCTCCCCACATAAAGGAGGTGGCAGTCCGCAGAACTGACGGAAAGGCACGTGCGTTCAAGCTGTCGCTATTTGGCGGGTGCCCCATCCTTATGCTGCGCATGGCTTCCCTCCCCGTATCGGCGAGGGGTCACCGCTTAACCCTTCAAAACCTCAACCAATGTTTTGCCGAGCAGAGATGGCGATGGCGATACGCGGATGCCCGCGGCCTCCATTGCTGCAATCTTGCTCTCAGCGTCGCCCTTGCCGCCCGACACGATGGCGCCAGCATGACCCATGCGGCGTCCGGGAGGGGCTGTGCGTCCAGCGATAAAGCCAGCCATTGGCTTTTTACGGCCCTTTTTGGCTTCGTCGATCAGAAACTGTGCAGCCTCTTCTTCTGCGCTGCCGCCGATTTCACCGATCATGATGATTGACTTTGTCGCATCGTCTGCAAGGAACAGCTCAAGACAATCAATGAAGTTGGTGCCGTTGACCGGGTCACCGCCAATACCAACCGCAGTGGTCTGGCCAAGGCCTTCTGCTGTGGTCTGGAACACAGCTTCATAAGTGAGCGTGCCTGAACGTGAGACGACGCCCACCGAGCCTGCCGAAAAGATGCTGCCGGGCATGATACCAATCTTGCATTCATTGGGTGTCAGAACGCCAGGGCAGTTCGGGCCGATAAGGCGCGATTTCGAACCTGAAAGCGCACGCTTTACCTTGACCATGTCGAGCACAGGGATGCCTTCGGTGATGCAAACGATCAACGGGATCTCCGCGTCAATGGCTTCAAGGATTGAGTCTGCTGCAAAGGGTGGTGGCACATATACAACCGACGCATCTGCACCCGTTCTCTGCTTGGCTTCAAGCACCGTGTCAAACATCGGCAGGCCAATGTGCGTCGTTCCGCCCTTGCCGGGGGTAACACCGCCAACCATCTGCGTACCATAGGCCAGCGCCTGCTCTGTATGGAATGTACCAGTGGCACCCGTCATACCTTGCGTGATAACCTTGGTGTTCTTGTTGATAAGGATGCTCACAAACGTCTCCTAAAATCTTTGGGTTGCGCTTAGTTCAGCGATGGGTCGATGGCTTTACATGCTACCAGCAGTTCTTTCACTGCATCTACGCTGACGGCGAGGTTGGATTTAGCTTCGTTGTCCAGCGCGATTTCGACGACCTTTTCAACGCCTCCTGCACCGATAATCACCGGAACGCCGACATACAAATTGTCGACGCCATATTGGCCGGTCAAATGGACTGCCGCAGGAAGGACGCGTTTTTGGTCGTACAAATAGGCCTCCGCCATCGCGATGCCGCTCGTGGCGGGGGCGTAATAAGCAGAGCCCGTTTTCAGCAAGGCGACGATTTCGCCGCCCCCGCTGCGCGTACGCTGGACGATGGCGTCGATGCGCTCCTGGGTGGACATGCCCATCGCGATCAGGTCAGGCACAGGAATACCTGAAACCGTTGAATATTGAATGACGGGAACCATCGTGTCGCCATGGCCACCCAACACAAAGCTGGTCACGTCCTTTACCGACACGTTGAATTCATCAGCGAGGAAATGGCTGAAGCGTGCAGAGTCTAGAACGCCGGCCATGCCAACCACCATATTGTGCGGAAGGCCTGAAAACTCGCGCAACGCCCAAACCATCGCGTCCAGTGGGTTGGTGATGCAGATGACAAAAGCGTTTGGCGCGTTGGCCGCAATGCCTTCGCCGACTGCCTTCATCACCTTCAGATTGATGCCCAGCAAATCATCGCGGCTCATGCCGGGCTTGCGTGCGACGCCGGCGGTGACGATGATTACATCGGCGCCAGCTATGTCGGCATAATCATTGGTGCCAGTGATTGTGGCGTCAAAACCTTCAACAGGGCCGCATTGCGACAGATCCAGCGCCTTGCCTTGGGGAATGCCTTCAACCACGTCGAAAAGGACGATGTCACCAAGGCCCTTTAACGCTGCGAGATGGGCGAGAGTACCACCGATGTTACCGGCGCCGATGAGTGCAATTTTCTTGCGAGCCATGAAAAACTGTCCTTCCCTTAGGGCTTTATAGCGGAATTAAGGCGGCGTTACGCCGAATCTCTGTGGATAACAACCCAATAAAGAACCAAAGCGTAGGGTTTTTATGATAACAGTTCGCAATAGCATTAAGAATGAGAATAAATTGCCGCATTCCCCATCTTTAACTTGTTTCAGTATCACAAATAACGTTTTTGCGTCATACCGAAACCAGGTAAAGATGATGCAATCTTAGTCGCGAGCCACCCTACGCAACATCTCCATCCAAATGGGTATTTGGCCGTGAAAACCTTCGGCCCAAACGCGCTCATCTAAACCGTGCGCGCCTTCCCGTTGACCGACTATGCCCCATAGGCCGCCAAAACCATAAACGGGAATCCCAGCGGCGCGTAAAAACGCGCCATCAGTAGCGCCTGCAGACTGAAACGGTAGAATGGGAGCATTGGGGAAACGCGTGCCAACCGCCGCTTGATAGGCCTGCAGTATGTCGTCACGCATGGGGGATGGTGCGGTTTCGGGGGTTTGTGACCCTTCTACCGCGGAAACGGTGACATCAGGTCCCGATAGGGTCTGTAATTGCTGGCGAATGTCTTCAATCTTCACACCCGGAAAAATACGGCAGTTGACATTGGCTTCGGCTTTTTGCGGTAAAGCGTTCGGCGCGTGCCCGCCGGAAAGCATGGTTGCAACACAGCGTGTGCGCGTACCGCCGGGGTCCATGGTCTCCAACAGGTCTGCGGTTTCACGGTCCTGCGGGTCGGCTAGAAATCGGCGCAGAAGCTCTCCATATTGGCCGCTATCGCCTTTTGATAGCACAGAATAGCTAGCACGTGTGGCGTCGTTTATCATCGCGGGGAAACGGTGTCGTTCAACCGCTGTCAATGCGTTGGCAAGCGCATATACCGCATTGTCGGGGCGCGGCACACTGCTGTGTCCGCCACGATTAATAGCCGTCAGGCGAAAATCAGCATAGGTTTTCTCGGCAATCTGAATACCGAAGCCTTCGACCCGCCCGTCGGGAAATACCGAGCCGCCACCAGCATCGCCATTCAATGCATATTCGGCGTCAATCAGGTCGCGCCATTCACTCACCGCGCGCCGCGCGCCATTGCCCATAGTTTCTTCGTCACCGGTAAACAGCACGATGATATCGCGCGTCGGCGCAAACTTTTCAGCGCGCAAATATTGCAGAGCAAGGACAATCCCCGTCAGCGCGGCCTTATTATCATTTGAGCCGCGACCCAGATAATAGCCACCCTCTTCGCGGAACTGGAACGGCGGATATTTCCAATCGCTTGCCTTGGCCGCAACGACGTCCATATGCGCCATCAGCAATATGGGCTTTTTCCCCGAGGGCTTGGCTGCGGGCCAACGCGCGATTAATGTCTGGGTATTATCATGATCCTTGACGACGACGTTGGTGATTCCAGCTTTGCGAAATTCTGACGTTAACAGGCTGGTCAGCTTTTTAAATTCTGTGGGTTGCCCCTCTACCGTCGGAATTTCGACAATCTTTGCGAACAAATCACGTTCGGTAGCATGCTTTGGATTCGGTACCTGCGCATTTGCTGTCGTGGTTAGAGCCAATAAACCAGCAAATAAAAATGTATTCCGTCCCATCATCTCTCTCCCTTTTGAGATATGCTAACGCGGGCCGTGCCCCTCCGCCAGATAATCTTCAGATTGCATTTCCATCAAACGGGATACGGTGCGGTCAAATTCAAACCGTCCGTCGCCTTGCGTGTATAGATGGTCCGGTTCCGCATCGGCACTTGCCAGAAACTTCACACGATATTCGTACAAGGCATCGATCAACGTCACAAAGCGTGCGACTTCATTTCTATTATGGGGTCCCAAAACAGGTATCCCGACCATGATGACGGTATGGAAACGCCGCGCGATGGCAAGATAATCCGCGGCGCCACGCGCTTCTGCACATAAGCGCTTAAACGAAAATACGGCCACGCCTTTTAGCGCCTTGGGCACATGCAACACGCGTCCGCCGCCAATGTCCATCTCTACGGCTGGCACATGGCCGCGGTCTTCGGGCGGATAATCGGTCATCCGGAAAAAGGTTTTTGATAAATCCGTCGTTGCCTTAGGGCCGTTAGGCACGAGCCAGACTTTAGCGCTTCCCAATCGATCGCGTCGATAATCGGTCGGGCCATCCAGCGCGATGATGTCCAAGCTCTCTTTCACCAAATCGATGAAAGGCAAAAACAACTGCCGGTTCAGGCCATCCTTATATAGGTCATCTGGATGGCGGTTTGACGTGGTCACAACGGTAACGCCAGCCGCAATTAGGCCGGAAAAGAGCCGTGACATAATCGCTGCGTCGGCCATATTGCTTACCACCATTTCATCAAAGCACAGCAACCGCGCTTCGTCGGCCAGCGCTGCAACGATGGGTGGGATTGGGTCGCCTTTTTCTTTCACGCGCTCGGCCTTTAGCCGGGCATGAATGTCGATCATGAATTCATGGAAATGTGCGCGGCGTTTAAGCTGGATTTGCACACTGTCGAAAAACAGATCCATCAGCATGGATTTTCCACGCCCGACACCGCCCCATAAATAAAGTCCCCGCGCCGGTTCTGGCTTGCGTCCTAAGAGCCTCCAAATTATGTTTACACGTGCCGGTACAGCTTCGAGTTCAGCCTGCACTTTAGCAAGGGCGCCCACCGCCCTGAACTGATCGCCATCTGGCCTGAGTTCACCAGCTTGGACAAGCGCAGCGTGACGATCCAGAACCGATCCAGACATCATTTTTTCGTTGGTTTTCGTATCGTTCCCGAAAATGCAGCAACGCGCAATTCACCCTGCATCACAATGCCACGCATGAACAACAGGCGGCCAGTTTCCTTGAGGAGCTCAACTTCTGCTTCAAGTGGTTCGCCGATGACGCCAGCGCCGATAAATTGCACCGAGAGGTCTAACGTGACCGCCGCGCCAGCCTCAATCAGGCCGAACATGCGGGACGCGCCGAACATCGCGACGTCGATAAAGCCCAGAGTGACCCCGCCATGCACCGCGTTGCGTAAATTGCTGTGCCGGTGTTCGGGATACATGCGCAAGCGCGCCTTGTTATCGCCCTCGCTGCGGACCAGCATTTTGCCTAGCACCGTGCCGTTGTAACGGCTGGCATCGGTCATCTGCCAGTTCAACCAGCCCGGATTATCGGGGTCAGGGCTGCTGTCAAAAGCGGGTGTATCCAACGGCAATCCTAACCGATCAGAGCCTTAAGGTGAACTACAACGCTTACAGGTGGCGTTCAGCTACCATCTTTTTTGTTTCAGCAATGGCTTTTGCGGGGTTCAAACCCTTGGGGCAGGCGTTCGCACAGTTCATGATTGTGTGGCAGCGATAGAGGCGGAATGGATCTTCCAACTCGTCGAGGCGCTCACCAGTCATTTCATCTCGGCTGTCGGCCAACCAACGATAGGCCTGAAGCAAGATGGCAGGTCCTAAAAACTTGTCGCTGTTCCACCAATATGAAGGGCAGCTGGTCGAACAACATGCGCACAAGATGCATTCATATAGACCGTCAAGCTTGGCGCGATCTTCTGGCGATTGCAGGCGCTCCTTACCTGACGGCTCGGGCGTTACTGTTTGCAGCCATGGCTTGATGGACGCGTATTGGGCATAAAAATGCGTGAAATCTGGAACAAGATCCTTGATGACTTCCATATGCGGTAACGGGGTGATGGTGACCTCGCTTTTGCAATCTTCAATCGCGGTTGTGCACGCAAGGCCGTTTTTGCCGTCGATGTTCATGGAGCAAGAGCCGCAAATGCCCTCACGGCATGAACGACGGAACGTCAACGAAGGATCCTGTTCGCCCTTCATTTTGATCAGGGCGTCGAGCACCATTGGACCGCAATTGTCGGTATCCACCTCAAACGTGTCGTAACTTGGGTTCTCGCCGCTATCGGGATCATAGCGATAGACCTTGAACTTTTTGGTCTTGCCGCTTGTTTTGGCGGCGTGAACATTGCCCTTCTGGACCTTGCTGTTTTTAGGGAGAAAGAAATCGGCCATATCAATATCCTGTGGACGCTAACGACTTATTATTCTGTGTCGACAAACGCACTAACCAAGCGATTAAGCAATCACAAGCCCTCAACTGCGTCTTCTCTGATTGCCTTTTCTGCAAGTCGTACGCGTAGCTTGTCAATTTTGCGCCCATCCATGTCGACAACTTCAAAGCGCCAGCCTTGGTCTGTGAACGCTTCTCCTTCGGATGGCAAATGCCGCAATATATGCAAAACATGTCCTGCCGCCGTGGCGTAATCGCGGTCCTCGGGCAGATCAATGGATAAAGCCTCTGCCATGGCATCGGCAGACATTGATCCAGATACCAGCATCGATCCATCATCTAGCGTCACAATATTGGGCGCGCTGCCCTGAGCCTGGTCGGAAGCAAATTCGCCAGCAATCGCAGCCAAAAGATCATTCGGCGTCACAATGCCTTCAAAATGGCCATATTCATCATGCACCAAAAGCATTGGAACATCGGATGTACGCAAAATCTCGAGCGCGTCCATTGCATCCAGCTGATCCGGAATAATCTCTGCCCGGCGCATCAAACTACGAATGTCGAGCATTTCGCCACGAATTTGCGCCGCGACAATGTCGCGTGATTGGACGACACCAATAATGTCGTCGCCGTCTTCGCCGGTCACAGGCAGCCGTGTGTGAAGCGAATTCAACAGCGAATCGCGAACCGCTTCTTCCGACGCATCGGCGGAAATACGGTCTACATCGGTGCGCGGCGTCATAACTTCACGCACAGGCCTGTCAGCAAGGCGGACGACGCCAGCTATGACCTTATGCTCATGCTCCTCAATGATGCCAGCATGGGTGGCTTCGGCAAAGACCATGCGCAATTCTTCGGCACTCAAAGCGTCGCGAGTGTCGCGACGTAGCCCAATTGCGCGAAAGATGATCGCACTCGATTTGTCGAGCGTCCACACGATAGGGGCGGTAATCCGCGCAAGCAGCTCCATAGGCCCAGCCATGATAACTGCGATTCGCTCAGGCGCGATAAGGGCAAATTGCTTTGGCACCAACTCGCCCACAACCAGCGATGCATAAGTTGTAAGGCTGATCACGATACCAAAGCCCAAGGTTTCGGACCATTCGCGATCGACACCCCATAAGGCAATGCGATCGGCAACAGGCCCGCCGAGCGTAGATCCTGAATAGGCGCCAGCGATTATGCCAATGAGCGTTATGCCGATTTGCACAGTGGATAGAAATTTTCCGGGGTCGCGTCCCAGTCGGAGCGCCGCCGAAGCGCCGCGTTTGCCGTCCTCCGCCATGGCTTTCAACTTCGCATTGCGGGCGGATACGATGGCGAGTTCCGACATGGCGAACACACCATTTAAGGCGATAAGCGCCAATATCGTTGCAGCATCAAGCCACGGGAAAGGGTCTAGAGGTTCCATAAGGACGTTTGTGCCATAATGCCAAAAACGGGGGCTTGGCAACAAAATGCACAAAAATGCGTTATGGTGAAATGACGCAGCTGGCAGAAATAATCATCGTAGGTTCATAATGGGTGTGATTTAAGCGACGCATCAGTTGAAAGGGAACATTATGAAAAAAAGCCAAATTATAACGATAGGACTTGTTGTCGCGATGCTCCCGCTTTCGGCGTGTGTGACGGATCCCGAAACTGGGAATCGAACAATCTCTAAAGCTGCCATTGGCGGCATTGGTGGGGCATTAGGCGGATATCTGATTGGCGACTTGGTAGGCGGCCGCCGTGATCGCACCGAAAAGATTTTGGGCGCCGGTATTGGCGCATTGGCAGGTGCCGGCGTTGGCTATTATATGGACGAACAAGAGAGAAAATTGCGTCAACAAACCGCGGGCACAGGCATTAATGTCATCCGTGACGGCGACAATCTTGTTCTCGATATGCCATCGGAAATCACCTTTGGTGTTGATAGCGCAAATATTGACCCCGGCTTCCGCAATACGCTTGATCAGCTTGCGTCAACATTGACGCAATATGAGAAAACCTATGTCGACGTGTTAGGCCACACCGATTCCACCGGTTCAGATGCCTATAATCAGGCACTGTCCGAACGTCGTGCATCTACCGTGGCAGATTATTTGTCGACACGCGGTGTGCAATCTGCGCGCTTGGCGGCGCGCGGTTATGGCGAAAGTCAGCCAAAGGCGAGCAACTTGGATGCCGCAGGCCGTTCGGCCAATCGCCGGGTCGAAATACGCCTTGTACCTGTAACGCAGGGTTAATCGGATTTTATACCGGAATACCTTTTAGCATTTTGGGCAGCGTGCCGCTTTCACCCCGTGCCTCGGCCATGAAAAAGGCCTTGGCTGGTGCGGTGCGCTGGACCATTGCCATCCCAAAACGCCGGACCGCCGATGCGGTTTTTCCAGGTATGGAAAACAAACGGTTTAGCCCGTCTGTTGAAACCGCGATTAGCAACGTGTCGATACTGCGCCACCGGCTATAACGATCCAGCAACTGCGCATCGCCAAAGCCGAGACCAAGACGCATGCCATCCACCAGCACCTCCGTTAACGCCGCGACATCGCGCAAGCCCAAATTCAGCCCTTGCCCCGCAATCGGATGAATACCGTGCGCACTATCCCCAATCAGCACCATTCGCTCCGCCGTAATCGACGCCGCATGGTGGAAACCCAATTTGTAAGAAGACAAAGGGGCGGACAATTCGACTTTACCCAACAGTCCGCCCATGCCTTTTTCAAGTTCAGCAGCATATCCACGCTGCGAAAGCTTTAGGTAACCGGCCGCATCCTTGGACTCTACGGACCAGACAAGCGCGGAACGGTGGCGGCCTTGTGCGTCATCCAACATTGGCAGGACGGCAAAGGGCCCTGTGGGGTAAAAAATTTCATAGGCAATATTGTTGTGCGGCTGTTCATGATAAATCGCGCCGACAATAGCATGATGGTCATATTGCCAATGGGCGATGTGAATCCCAGCCTCTTCGCGGGTCTCGCTCTTGCGGCCTTCGGCAACGATCATCAGGTCTGCTGTTAAGACTTTTCCGCCTTCAAGGGTCACGGTCACTGCGCCTGCATCTCGGGATTTTTCGATTATGTTGGCAGGCATGTGTAGCTGTATTGCCGTATGTCCTTTCGCAGCCTTATAAAGCACGCCGCGCAAAAAACGGCTTTCAAACATCTGGCCTAAAAACCCATCATCTTCCGCTGGCGCGAAATCGAGCGACCCCGGTTTCAACCCGTCGCTCACCCAAATCTTCTCAATGGGGCAGCCTTTGTCGGCAAATGCGTCGCCAAGACCCATCGATTCAAATAATTTATAGCTTGAGCTAGAGATGGCAAAAGTGCGCCCATCAAATCCTGCCTCCAGCATGCTAGCCTGGTCCGCGCGGTCAATGACATGGCTCGTAATGCCTTGCGATGCCAGTGCCAGAGCTTGTGTGAGACCAATGAGGCCGCCGCCAATGATGATTACATCTGCCTTGTTTTTCATATCGTCCCTATGCCGCAACAAAGCGCCGGATTCAAAGCAGGATTTTGACTATATAAAGCCAGTCACGCGCCCTTTTGCCCTCTAATACTTGACGAGGAGTCCGCTGACGCCGAAAAGGGAGCTATTCGGTCCTTTGCGACTTCATACATATCGGCATTCGTAACATGGCCTTGCGCATTTCAAAATTCAGTCCGAAATCGAACCTCGCCAATTGGCGCCAGGTTATGCGTGCGTCGCTGATCCGCAGCGGCGCCTTGTTTGGCGCGGCAGCGTTAGGGCTATTTGCCATGTTTTACGGGCTTGCGGTGCTCAGCTATTCCGCAGGTGACGCTGCATATAACAGCGCAGCGGCCGATGTGCAGCACAACTGGATGGGCCAAAGCGGTGCTTATGTTGCAGATGCTGCGCTTTTCCTGCTTGGCGTACCTGCGATATTCTTGTTGCCACTGATGCTGGTGTTTGCGCGGCGTTTGTGGCGCGATGTCCCGCAGCCACAATGGAAACGACAACTAACATTATGCCTGATCGGTATGCTGTTGATTGGTTTTGGCATGGCTTATTGGCAACAGGGCAGCGACATAGGGCTCCCTGCTGGATGGGGCGGGTTGATTGCGTTGATGTTGGGTAATGGCGTCAGTGCGCTCGTGAACCAAATTCAGGGTATTTTGGGAATCTTGCTTCGGGTGTCACTGATAGTCGGTGCTTTGGCGGCTGGGGTAGCATTGGTCATCCGGTCGCTTCAGCTGGAACGGCCATTGCTGCGCATCCCGACACTAACTATACCTAAATTTGGAAACGCAAATCTTGGGATCGCGGCTTTATCGGGCGACGACCTGCCTGCGCCACAGATTGTTGAGCCGAAGCCGCCACGCAAAGCCGTAGAGCCAGATCAACGCAAGCCGCCGGTGATTGAGGACCGCACGCTCGCGCCTAAAAAAGCCGCTTTTTCTACCGGTGCGCGGCAAGGCGACTTCTTTGGCAGCTTTACTTTGCCCTCGCTTGACTTGCTTGATCCGCCATCCTCGATTTCAGTGCCTAAACTCGACAAGGCGGCGCTGGAAGCCAATGCGCGATTGCTGGAATCGGTGCTCGATGACTTCCATGTGAAGGGGCAGATTGTCGCAGTTCGCCCCGGCCCTGTCGTGACGATGTACGAACTGGAACCAGCGGCGGGTATCAAATCAAGCCGTGTCGTTCAGTTAGCCGAAGACATTGCGCGCAACATGTCCGCGCTGTCCGCGCGCGTCTCTACTATTCCTGGCCGCACAGTGATGGGCATCGAGCTTCCTAATGCACACCGGGAAGCCGTTGTGTTTCAGGAGATGGTGGGCTCGGACGCTTTTGTGGAGCAAAAGGGCGCATTGCCAATAATCTTGGGTAAGAATATTTCGGGCGATCCCGTTATTGCTGACCTTGCGCCGATGCCCCATCTATTGGTCGCAGGAACAACCGGATCGGGTAAATCAGTTGGCCTGAACTGTATGATCTTGTCGCTGCTCTATCGCCTGACGCCTGACCAGTGCCGGATGATCATGATCGACCCCAAGATGCTTGAACTGAGCAGCTATGATGACATTCCCCATCTGCTGTCGCCAGTGGTGACCGAGCCTGCAAAGGCCATCCGCGCCCTGAAATGGGCAGTTGAGCAGATGGAGGAGCGGTACCGTATGATGTCCTCGCTTGGCGTCCGTAATCTTGCAAATTTCAATGAAAAGGTCCGTGGGGCAAAGGCAAAGGGTACGCCATTGGGCCGCAAGGTCCAAATCGGTTATGACCCGATGACTGGCCAACCGCAATATGAGGAAGAAAGCCTCGCTTACGAACCCATGCCGCAGATTGTGATCATCGTTGATGAGTTGGCAGACTTGATGATGACAGCAGGTAAAGAAGTTGAATTTTTGATCCAGCGTCTGGCGCAAAAGGCTCGGGCGGCGGGGATTCACTTGATTATGGCAACGCAGCGTCCTTCGGTCGATGTTATTACGGGTGTCATCAAGGCCAACTTGCCCACCCGCATTTCCTTCCATGTGACGTCAAAAATCGACAGCCGGACTATTCTTGGCGAACAAGGTGCAGAACAGCTGCTGGGTAAGGGCGACATGCTCTATATGGCAGGTGGTCGCGGATTGTCGCGTATTCATGGGCCCTTTGTGTCCGACGATGAAGTGCGTCGCGTTGCCGACCATTGGCGCGGTCAAGGACAGCCAGAATATATTCAGGCCGTGACAGAAGAGCCCGAAGACGGCGGTTTCGACTTTGGCGGAATGGGTGGCGATGACAGCGAAGAAGATTCGCAATATCGCAAGGCGTGCCAGATTGTATTCGAAAGCCAAAAGGCCTCGACAAGTTGGATTCAGCGTCAATTGCGCATTGGGTACAACAGCGCGGCGCGGTTGATTGATCGGATGGAAGAAGACGGTTTCATCAGCGCGCCTAACCATATTGGCCGCCGCGAAGTGCTGCGCGATCGGAATGGCGACCCAGTTTAGCCGTTAAGACGGGGTTCAAGGCAGTCTGGATAGTGATCACTACCGCCCATCCCAAGGAAACAAAGATGACTTTTTCAAAATACGCCCTGTTGTTTGCGCTAGCGGCGCTCGTTGCAACGACGCCTAGCCCCGCCCAGTCGTCGTCTGAGCAAATGGCGCGGGTGCTGCAGCATATGAAAGCCGTGGGCACGATGTCTGCGACTTTCACGCAGACGGACAGAAGTGGCGGGACGCTGACCGGCAAGTTGCTGTTGAAGCGGCCTGGGCAAGTGCGGTTTGAGTATCAGAAAGACGTGCCCCTATTGATTGTAGCGGACGGTCGCGCGCTGACGATGGTGGATTATGAGGTTAAGCAAGTGCAGCGCTGGCCAATCCGTAATAGCCCCCTGGCCGCCCTTCTTGACCCCGGTCAGGATCTCGCGCGCTTTGGCAAGATAATTCCAACGTCGACTAAAGATATTATCAGTGTCGAAGTGCGCGATCCAAAGCGCCCCGAATATGGCACCATCACGATGATATTCGTGGACAAGCCCGGCGCGCCTGGCGGATTGACGTTGAATGGTTGGGTTGCGCTCGATTCCAAAAACAACCGCACCACCATTCGACTCAACAATATTAGCTATAACGGCGCCATCGCTAAAAATGCGTTCACCTGGAAAGATCCGCGGCCCGTTCGACAAAAATCGTAAAATCAGTCGATGAACTGATGCCAGTCGCCGACAAGTTGCAAAGTCTGACCGCGTTGTTCATCTGAATGACAGGAAAGGCCTACTATAAAATACTTCGTTAGCGGTTGAAAGTTCGTGTGGTTTTTCCCCTGTTGCCTGCGACGTTTTATAGCTGTTAACATACGCGTGACGAACGCAAGCCTAGCCCTCATCCCCAATGCCCCCGGGATGAGGGCTTTGCTTTTTTGATTGAAATGACTTCATCGGCTTGCTCCTGACGCTTCTGGCATCTAGTGCCTTTTCTTATGTCCCAGACCATTCGCATCGCCTCGTGGAATATAAACTCGGTTCGCGCCCGTATCGATATTGTTGAACGCTATTTGAAAGAAGAAGCGCCCGACGTTTTATGTCTGCAGGAAACCAAAGTCATCGATAGCCTTTTTCCGGAAGGATTGTTCCGGCAATTGGGTTATCGTCATTTCGTCGTCAACGGCATGCCCATGCACCACGGCGTCGCAATCGTCAGCAAACTGCCGTTGATCAACCGCAGGGTTGAGGATTGGCAGGCCAATGGTGAGGCACGTCACGTCGGCGCAGAGTTGAATATCGACGCTGCCAAGGGCGTGCGTATCGACAATGTCTACATTCCTGCAGGGGGCGAAGTCCCCGACAGCGAGGTGAACTCCAAATTCGGACAGAAGCTGGCCTTTCTAAAACGTATGGCCGAATGGTCGCGTAACGTCACACAACCAACAGTCCTCACAGGTGATTTCAATGTTGCCCCGCTTGAGCAAGATGTTTGGAGCCACAAACAATTGGTCAATGTCGTCAGCCATACACGAACTGAAATCGAACATCTGGCAGAAATTCAGGCCGCTGCAGACTGGGTGGATGTTGCGCGTCACTTTGTCGACCCATCGAAGAAATTATATACATGGTGGAGCTATCGTGCGCAGGATTGGGAGACATCCGACCGTGGACGTAGGTTGGATCATATGTGGGTTACCCCCGATCTGAAAGAAAAAGCAAAGGCGCATATAGTGCACAAACACGTGCGTGGATGGGGTAAGCCATCCGACCATGCGCCGATCGTCACGGAATTCACCTTTTGATTGGGGCGAGCGCAGCGTTGGGAGACTCGCGCCGCGCAGCAATGGCCATTGATGCCTTGCGCCGTGGTTGGCCGGTCACCGTGCAGCATTTGGACAATGCGCTGACCGTACTTGCGGTCGAAACCGCGCAGGATGTTTCCGGCGCGTATGCAATGTTGCTCTCGGCAAGTCGTGCGGCGACGCTGAAATTAACCAACCAGCGTGCTGCGGCAGATGGCGACCATCCGGTGTTTATCAAGGCGCCTGCTGATCTAGATCTGCGCCTCGCTTTGGCGGTAGCTGACCCTAGCCTTGACCTTGTCTATCCAATGAAGGGGCCATTTGCGGCGCTGGCGCTAGATAATGGCCCGTCAGCGACGGCGGCTATCGAACTGGCGCGGTTGGCGGGTTTGCTTCCTGCGTTTTTGGTGTTGGAGAATGCGGGCGAGAACGCTGTTTGTGTTAGTCCGCACGATGTCGCCGCCTTTGATGACAGCGGCGCCTTACGCATAGCTGCGCGGGCGAAGCTTCCTGTTGCCGCCGATGCTGATGCCGAAATTGTAGCATTCCGAACATCCGTGGATGCGTCTGACCATGTGGCGTTGGTGATGGGTACGCGCGACAATTCTCCGCCAGTTGTCCGGCTGCACAGTGAATGTCTGACAGGCGATGTACTTGGTAGCCTGAAATGCGATTGCGGCCCGCAATTGCATGAAGCGCTGCAACAGATTTCGGACGCAAATTGGGGGGTATTATTGTATTTGCGACAAGAGGGGCGCGGCATTGGTTTGATCAACAAACTGCGCGCCTACGCACTTCAGGATCAGGGATTTGATACCGTCGATGCCAATACTCGGTTGGGTTTCGCCATTGATGCGCGGGACTTTTCAGTCGCGGCGCGGATGCTGGAATTGCTTGGTGTGGAACAGGTGCGCCTTTTGACCAACAATCCTGAAAAGGTGGACGGCTTACAAAAAGCAGGCATCACGGTCGCTGAGCGGCTGCCGCTTCAGATTGCCGCCAATCCCCACAACTCCCATTATCTTGAAACCAAGAAAAGCCGGACCGGCCACGCACTTTAAGTTAACTAAGGTGCGAAACAATTTCGCGAATGGTTGAGAACTTTTTCTGGTAGTGCCTGCTAATCGCGCCGACCGTTCAAAGCTCTGTCGATAAATGCATCATCCAGCGGCTCTGGCTCCGGCTCGTCCGCCGGTTCAATATCGGGGTCTTGTGTTAGGGAAGCACCTTCAATCGGCATGCCATTTTCATCGAACAACAGCATGTCGTCTGCCCCAAGCAGTGTATCCTCCCCTTCGAGGGCTTCTGGGAACGTCACCTCCGTTGCGAATTTCTCCACCGGGCGTCCAGCCACGGCAACGCGCATATAGGCTGCCCAAGCTTGCGCGGGTGCCCGGCCGCCTTCAAGGCCTCCAATTCGCCGGGCGTCGTCGCGACCCATCCACACGCCTGTTGTAAGGCCGCTGGAGAAGCCCAGGAACCATCCATCCTTGTTGCTTGACGTTGTCCCCGTTTTGCCCGCAACGGGACGGCCAATATTTGCAGCCCGCCCGGTGCCCGTGGCGACAGCGCTTTGCAACAAATCAGTCATTGCGCCTGCAACCCAATCATCCACCAATTGCACCGCGCTTGAGGGCTTCGCCGCATATAGAAGTTCACCGTCAATCGTCGTGACCTTTGTAATGCCATATGGGGTGACAGTGCGCCCACCCGCCGCGACGGCCGCGAATGCCTGCGTCATATCGATAACCCGTGCGTCCGATGTACCCAGTACCATCGACGGCTGCTTGTTGACAGGGGTGCTGATCCCAAATCTGCGCGCCATATTGGCGATGCTGCCGGTACCTACATCTTGTCCGATTTGGGCGGCGACGGTATTTTTGGAATATGCAAAAGCCGTCCGAAGAGAAATCTCGCCAGCATAATTACCGTTGCTGTTTTTAGGTTGCCAGCCGTCGATTTCGACGGGCTTGTCTTCCACCATGTCTTCAGGACGGTAGCCCGCCTCCAATGCGGCGAGATAAACGAATAGCTTCCAGGCCGAACCCGGTTGGCGCACCGCGGTAACTGCGCGATTATAGTTGCTTGAAATATAATCGGTGCCGCCCACCATTGCCTTTACTGCACCGTCGCGGTCAATCGACACCAAAGCGCCTTGGGCGCCGCTGGGGACATTGGCTGCAATTGCGGAGGACGCCGCGCGCTGCATATTCAGATCTAGCGTTGTCCAGACATCGATGGGCTTTTCAGTTTCTTCAATAAGGCCGTCCAACTGCGGCAAAATCCAATCCGTGAAGTAGCGCACGCTGTCTTGGGGTGCTTCGGCAGCCAAGCGCACTCCCGCCAGATCGACGTTAGCGGCCTGCGCTGCAGTGATCATCCCTGCATCTTGCATGACTTCCACCACCACTTTCGCGCGGTCCAAGGCCGCCTTCGCATCGGCAGTGGGGGCATAGCGTGAGGGTGCCTTCACAAGACCTGCTATAATCGCGGCTTCGGCCAGGCTGATATCCTCGGCGCCATGGTCAAAGAAACGGCGACTTGCGGCATCGACCCCATAAGCGCCGCCACCGAAATAGACTTTATTCAAATAGAGTTCGAGGATCTGGTCCTTTGAGAATTTGGTTTCCATCGCTAATGCGAGAATGACTTCGCGAATTTTCCGGCCAAACTCTTTGTTGTTATTCAGATAGATGTTGCGCGCCAATTGTTGGGTGATGGTCGAACCACCCTGCGTCCAGCGACCGTCAACGGCCCGTACGTACACAGACCGCGTAATGCCAATGGGATCGACGCCGGGGTGCATATAATATCGACGATCTTCGACGGAGACCATTGCGTCCTTCATTTCGGATGGCAGTTGGTCGATGGTCAGCCAACGTCCGAAGCTCGGGCCAAGCGATTGAATGACAGTGCCGTCTGCATCACGTATGCGGATCATCTGGCCGTTCGGGGAAGCCTTCAGATCTTCAAAACTGTCAATTTCGCTGCGTGCAATGGCGACAAAAATGCCCAGGACCACGACGCCCAGCAACGCTGCAATGACGCCTGTTTTGACGATGCGGAATATCCATGTTCCCATTGGGCCACGTTCTTTCGAATACTTAGGTGCGCGTGCCATAGACCGACTGTTACCCAGTCATAGAACCACCTACAAGCGCCTTATCATTCAGGATCGAATGCAAGCGCGGCGCTGTTGATGCAGTAACGTAAGCCTGTCGGCCCAGGTCCATCAGGAAATACATGCCCCAAATGTCCTTCACAGGCCGCGCAGCGCACTTCAATGCGGATCATGCCGTGCGATGTATCGTGATGCTCTTCAACAGCATCATTGTCTGCCGGCGCGGTAAAGCTTGGCCAACCTGAACCGCTGTCAAATTTTGTGTCAGATGCAAATAGGGTCGTCCCACAGCCCGCGCAGCGAAATTCGCCTTCGCGTTTTTCATTGGTGAGTGCGCCTGCAAAGGCACGTTCCGTGCCTGCTTCACGCAGGACATGATATTGGATGGGGTCCAATTCTGCGCGCCACTGCGCATCGGACTTGATAATTTTTTCCATGAGAAGGCCCTTTCGTCTGAATGATGTGGGAGCAAGCGCAAAGAGGTTCAAGGTGCTGGCGCAAGAGCGCTTTTCTCAAATCCCCGCAAAAGGTGCACTGTGGTCAGCCGCGACGTGCTGCGGCGCGGGCAATGCGGACGAGTTCTTCTTCCAAGATCGTCACAGCAAGACCGTCGCGGACGTGCATCAACTTTGCTTCAACCTCAAGCAAATGGCTATTCAAGCCAGCAAGCCGGGAAGATGGCCAGCGTGTAAGTTGCTGTGCATAGCTGTCGGCATCTTTCCAGAATATCGACCGCGTGGCCTTAACTACCGCGCCGGGATTGCTGCCATTGTCGACTTTTGTCCGCATCGCAGCGAGCATCGTTACGCGGCGCTGCATCGCGCGGATGATGCGAATGGCATCCACACCCAAGTCGCGCGCAGCGGCAAGTTCTCGGCCCGTGCCGCGCAAATCACCACCCATAACGACATGGACGAGACCGTTGATATTTTCTTCGCCCGTTTCCGCCGATAGGGCTTCAAATATAGCTATGTCGACCGTGGCGGGACGCTGCGGTGATGCGTCATAATATAGGGATAGCTTTTCGATTTCGGCCTGCGCCAATTTGCGATCTTGTCCCGTGTAGCGTGCAATACGTGCTGCAAGAGGCCGATCGATTTTTAGCCCTGTTGTGGTAGCAAAGGCCATGACTGCTGCTGAGGCGTCGCCCTCTTCGGGCAAGTAACAAATATGCGCCATGGCGCGCGGATGTGCCTCCAGCAATTTCCGTAATTTGCTCGCCTTGGTCAAGTTGCCAGCGGTTGCTATCACTGGACTTATGTCGCCTTCAAGGCCCAGCAAATTCTCGACTGCAGCTAAGCCTTCCTCGCGGCGGAAATTGAGGCGGATATGTCTTTTGTCGCCGAACAGCGATAGTGCTGATGCCTCATCTACCAATAAAGCTGGGTCGTTGCGGATCCTGTCACTGTCGATTTCAACGCGTTCTGAGCCCACCAATTGCGCCGACATTTGTCCAGCAATATCGGCCACAGCCGATTCATCCTGTCCGAAAATGAAAAATAGCCGGATATCAGGGCGTGCGCTGATGGCACTGATAAAGCTACGTTCTTTTGCGCTGCTCATTCGCCGCGTGCGTAAATGGAAAGCCGAGTGACAATCTGATCCGCGACCTTTTGCGTCAGATTTTCAAGTGCGCTGTTTTCGCCAGCAATCGTCGCATATTCCGAGCTGACCACGTCTACGCCGGCGTCCGATCCTGCGGTCGTATCCAGCACAGTTTCGCCAGTTGCGACCGAAACAAGCTGGTAGCGCGCACGCAATGTCCGGCGTTCGCGCGTTACTGTATCATCGGCGCGTACGCCAAAACCTTCAATTTGGTCATCTAGCACAACAATCAGGCGGAATTCGGCAGAACCACCCTCTTGAGCGCCCAGCCGGTCGGTTAATGCATTGCGCATAAGCCATCCGTTTTTGCCTTCGATTGGCGCGATGGCGATGGTTCCCAGTGTACGCGCCACCACCCCTTTTGATCCGCCGCTGTACAAGGGCTGCAAACTGCACGCTGGCAGAAGCAAAGCAAGCATCAAGGGGGTGAAGAAACGCTTCATAATACGATGTTGACCAGCCTGTTAGGAACGACAATTATTTTTTTAATATCGCCGCCGTCAATGGCATGCTGAACCTTTTCGCTGGCGAGTGCAAGCGCCTCCATCTCGGCTTGCGGCAAGCCCTTGGCGACCGTCAGCGTATCGCGTAATTTGCCCCTGACCTGAATGGCGATCGTAACCTCGTCCTCTTCCAGCAGGGCTGGATCAACCACAGGCCATGCCGCGTCGGCAATTAAGCCGCCACCCAGTTCCGCGCCAAGCTGTGTCCACGCTTCTTCGGCCAAATGCGGCACCATAGGCGATGACAGCAAGAGGATTGTGCGGATAGCCGTATCGCGGCTAGCCGAAGGCGCGGCCTTCTCAATGGCGTTAGCCAGATCGTAAATTTTCGCCACGGCCTTGTTGAAGGCAAGGGCTTCAATATCCGCGCCGACGCCAGCAATCACCTGATGAATTTTGCGATCCAAGGCTTTGTCAGCGCCCTCTGCACCGCTGACCTGAGAGGTCAGGCGCCACAGACGCTGTACAAAGCGCCAGCAGCCTTCAATACCCGCTTCCGACCATTCCAGATCGCGTTCGGGCGGGCTGTCAGACAGCATGAACCAGCGCACGGCATCTGCGCCATATTGATCAACAATGTCATCGGGATCGACGACATTTTTCTTCGACTTGGACATCTTCTCG
Organism: Sphingomonadales bacterium UBA656; assembly: GCA_002299895.1. Classification (GTDB taxonomy): domain Bacteria; phylum Pseudomonadota; class Alphaproteobacteria; order Sphingomonadales; family Sphingomonadaceae; genus Sphingorhabdus_B. The sequence goes on from DBOC01000012.1 coordinate 159,716, forward strand.
ATACGGCCAGCAACCGCAGGCGCGCCGCTTTCGATGATGGTCCAGACGTCGCCCTCGCGCCGCACCTGATCGGGGCTGAGCCAACTGCCCTTTGCATCTTGATAGGTTTGGTGCGTCACCATGCCTTGCGTAAACAAAGACGCAAAGGGCTCCTTCACGTCGATCAAGCCAATATGGCTTAATGCGCGCGTCCAGAAACGGGCATAAAGCAAGTGCAGAATGGCATGTTCGACACCGCCAATATATTGATCCACCGGAAGCCATTTTTCCGCAACGGTGCGATCAAATGGCTTGTCCTGCGGTTGGCTGGCGAAGCGAATGAAATACCAGCTTGAATCGACAAAGGTATCAAGCGTGTCGGTCTCCCGCCGCGCAGGATTCCCGCAGCTTGGGCAATCGACCTTACTCCAGCTCGGGTGCCGATCCAGCGGGTTTCCAGGAATGTCGAAACTAACATCTTCGGGCAATGTTACCGGCAGCTGATCTTCGGGCACGGGCACCGCGCCGCAGGTCTGACAATGGATGATGGGAATGGGTGTGCCCCAATAACGCTGACGCGAAACGCCCCAGTCGCGCAGGCGATATTGCGTCTGGCCAATACCCCAGCCCTCGGCCTGTGCGCGCGCAATGACATCGGCCTTGGCTTGGTCAATGGTCATGCCATTCATCCAATGGGAATTCACAATCGTGCCGGGGCCAGTGAAGGCAACATCGCCGGCAAAGACACTATCCGTCACATCGCCATCGGCAACAACGCGGGTGACGGGCAAATCATATTTGCGTGCAAAATCAAGGTCGCGCTGGTCATGGGCGGGGCAGCCAAAGACCGCGCCCGTGCCATAATCCATCAATACGAAATTGGCGACATAGACCGGCAAATGCCAACTGGCATCCAGAGGATGTTCGACGGTTAGACCAGTATTAAAACCACGCTTTTCGGCGGTTTCAATGTCAGCAGCCGTTGTGCCGCCCTTGCGACACTCCTCGATAAATGCCTGCAAGTCGGGCGCATTGGCCGCCAGTTTTTGCGCGACGGGGTGGTCCGCTGCAATGGCGACAAAGCTTGCACCGAACATCGTGTCAGGCCGCGTGGTAAACACGTCAATGCCGCCATCCCCGCCTGGGAAGCGGAAGGTGCATTTCAGGCCCTGTGACTTACCGATCCAGTTTTCCTGCATCAACCGCACCTTGTCTGGCCATTGGTCAAGCGAACCAAGGCCAGTCAGCAATTCATCGGCAAAGTCGGTGATTTTTAGGAACCATTGGCTCAGCTTGCGGCGCTCGACGGGCGCGCCGGAGCGCCAGCCTTTGCCGTCGATGACTTGTTCATTGGCAAGCACGGTCATGTCGACCGGGTCCCAGTTCACCGCAGATTCCTTGCGATAGATTAAGCCAGCGGCATATAGTTTCAGGAACAGCGCCTGTTCATGGCCGTAATATTCAGGCTCGCAGGTGGCGAGTTCGCGTGTCCAGTCAATGGCAAAGCCAAGCCGTTTCAGTTGCGCCTTCATGTTGGCGATATTGTCACGCGTCCAACTGCCCGGGTGAACATTCTTTTCCATGGCTGCATTTTCGGCGGGCATGCCAAACGCATCCCATCCCATGGGATGCAGCACCTCATGCCCCGTCATCCGCTTGTAGCGCGCCAGCACATCGCCCATCGTGTAGTTGCGGACATGGCCAATATGGATGCGGCCCGACGGATAGGGGAACATCTCCAGGACATAAGCACGCGGCTTGGTCGAATTATCATCCGCGACGAAGCTGCTACGTTCTTCCCAAATATTTTGCCACCGCGCGTCGGCGACGTGCGGGTTAAAACGCTCTACATTGGACATAGAAATTACCCGGTGATGGACGACCGACGAAGGTCACGCGCCTTGGTGAGGATTACTGCTTCAAGCTTTTGCACCGTTGCGGCGCGCAATGGTGCCGCAACCCACTGGCCATTTTGAGATACTTCGCGGCTACCGGCTACGCGCAAGGCGTCGGCGCGCAGGTCTTGGTCAAGGATTGAAATTGTTAACTTTACCCGTTCGCCGGGGCTTTGCGGATTTACATACCAATCGGTGACGATGACGCCGCCTGCGGAATCGGTTTGCACCAACGGCATGAAGGACAAGGCGTCAAGCGATGCGCGCCACAAATAGCTGTTAACGCCAATGGCGGTGACTTGGCTCGCCGCGAGGTCTGCCTTTGGGCGCTCCCTGCCGCCGCAGCCGGAAAGCAGGCCTAAGCTTAATAAGCTGCTAGTCGCAACGATGAGTGCCAGGCGAGTGGTGCGCATAAAATGTCCTTGAACAATGGAATATCGGAAACCTCTATAGTGGCTTGGTGTCGGGGGCAAGCTTTCTGGCGGCTGAATGGCGCGTAATTAATCCTATAGTCAGTTTCCAGGCGCTATCCGATTGTGGACATCATGCAACAACTCGGGACAAAACGTGTTATTGGCATGATTTTGCAGTTACGACCCTTTTGAATCCCCGAAATGGGGCGTATGAAAGTTGGGACGAAAAAGAATCGCTCGAAAAAAGGCTAAGAACGTGAAGCGGGTACAGAAAGGAAAATATGCGACCTTTGCAGCAGTGATGCTGGCAACGGCTTCGTTTGCCCTTTCGCCGATGATCATGCCTGCCTTTGCCGCAAAGGCGTCCGGTCCTGAAGAAACGGCCGCGCCATCGTGGATTGCTATGTTCACGCCTGCTGGCGGAGACAGTGTTCTTGCCCAGAAATTCTCTGCTACGCAAATTGCATCCAATGCGCGTTTCCCATTCACGCCTGCGAGTGCTGGCGAAGGCCGCAACCGCACGATAACGGTTGCTGCGCGGGCGAACTCGCGCTTGACCGCGGGCGCGGTATCCATACGCAATGTCATCGCACCAAGCGAAGTCGGTGCGGGCAAAGGGCTTCGCCTCGCCGCAGTGGACTATCGTTTGACGGCCTCAAAGGGTTGGCAGGATTTCGCGTTGCCCAAGATGCGCGCACGCGCCGCAAAGGCCCCGCTGAGCGATGTTGGCAAGGGTAGCTTCCGGCTGGATGAATCGCCGCGGAAACCAAGCAAGTTCAGCACCAATATTAAACTCGACCAGAATAAAGAAATGGCCCCGCCTGCGCGCGGAGGAGCCGCTTCGGGTGACTATAAGCTGGATGTCGGTGGGAGCTTCTCCATCAGCCGCAAAATCGATTTCACCGCTGGCGTCCGTTACGCTAGCGAGAATGACCGTGTCATTCCTTTGGCTGACAACCGCAAAGACAGCGAAGCTGTCTATGTTGGAACCAAAATCCGCTTCTAAGCGGCTTTTTTCCTGAAAGCATCAATCGCCGCCCACCCATGGATTATCCGTGGGCTGAGCATTTGTGCGCTTTGGCGGGTCATGCCGCCCAAGGCGATGATGTCAGCGCTCTTGCCCAGCTTTGCGAGCCGTTGAAACTGCAGGGGACCAAGTGGCCGCGCGCCGGGGTGGCTGCTGGTATCGAAAAGCGGGGAGAGGAATAAGAGGTCGGGATTACCTCGCTTTACCGATGCGATTTCGCGCGCATTGTGCACAGGTGCGCTGTGTAGCAACGCTGTTTGGCCGCGGCTGCGTTGGTGAAATCCGTCGGCGTGCCAGCGTAAAGCGTTCCGTTCATCACCCGCCAACAGCAATAAATGCCCGCGCCGACGGCAAATCCGCAGCACTTTAGCGAACATTGCGCGACGTTGTTGAGTAGCCAAATGATAATGGCGGAAAACCACGCCTGAACGCGAAGGCAGCTGTTGAATAGCGCGCAGTTGGTCATCACCAAAACGCGCATCGGTCATCAGCCAGATTTTCGGCAAGGGGTGGCTTCGCGGCATATAACTGCCTATAGCGCCGCGTTATGCAGGAAGCGACACCAGAAACATCCGCCGACCGTTTGACGGCCATCCGCACGCGGATGCATGCCGCCGCTAAATTGGCGCGACGCCCGGGGGAGGATATCCGCCTCATCGCCGTGTCAAAAACGCGATCAGCGGAGGATATCGCGCCGCTCATCTTAGAGGGTCAAAGGCTGTTCGGGGAAAATCGTGTTCAGGAGGCTGCGAGCAAATGGCCCGCGCTGAAGGAACGGCATCCGGAGGTTGAACTGCATCTCATTGGCCAGTTGCAATCCAACAAGGCCGAAGAGACAGTCGCGCTGTTTGATGTGATCCATTCGGTTGATCGGTTGTCGCTCGTGACGGCATTGGGCAAGGCGATGGAGAAACTGGCGCGCGCGGTGCCTTGCTTCATTCAAGTCAATATTGGTGCGGAAGAGCAAAAGGGCGGCTGTTCGGTGGCGGAGCTTCCCGACCTGTTGAAGGCTGCGCAGGACGCGGGCATTCCGGTCGCTGGCCTCATGTGCATTCCGCCCGCTGAACTGGAGGCTGCACCTTTTTTTGCGCTTTTGGCCGAATTGTCCGCGCGGCATGGTCTCGCGCAATTGAGCATGGGCATGTCGGATGATTTTGAAACTGCCATCATGCTTGGCGCGACTTATGTCCGTGTCGGCACGGCCTTATTTGGCGAACGCCCCAGCGGCGTTTAAGGCAAATCGGGCACAGCCGCTCTGTGTGGCGACCAAGGCCTCTACGCCTTCGCCATCGCAGAGGTCGCACGCCTTTATGATCGCGGCGTCTTGCACATCTAGCCCGCCGGTCAGCGCACCAAAGGCGGGCATGATCATTTTGCGCGGTGTTTTTACAAAGCAACGCCGTTTCACCATCCGCCCGCGCAGTATTTGTCGGAACTTGGGATGAAAATGGCCCGAGATTTCGGGATGGGGGTCGCCTGCCTTCGCCTCATGCCGAAGCGTGATCCCCGACAATGTCAATTCGTCTAATGCCTTTCCACCCCAGATGCCCGACACCGCGCGGTCATGGTTTCCGGTAATCCAAATCCATTCGGTGGCGCGCGCCAAATTACCCAATAATTCCGCAGCGCCTTCCGCCAGTCGGAGTTCACCATCATCGTCATGGAAATTGTCACCAAGTGATATGATACTGGCCGGGCTATATTTGCTGCAAAGCGCCGCAATATCCTGCAGCGTCGCGACGCTGTCATAAGGCGGCAGCATTTGCCCATATAAAGCAAAGGCGCTCGCCTTTTCGAGATGCAGGTCGGACACCAATAACGCATTTTGCGCGCGCCAATATAAGGCCGCCTCGCCAGCTATCTCAAATGTCTGCCCGCCAAATTCGAATTCATATGCCATCGCCGCAGGCTATGCGGATTGTGGTGCGCAACTGCAAGCGGATGTGCGTAGTTCCCTCTGGCCCCATCTCTATGCGCTTAAGGTGTCATCGCCACGCCGGCCAAAGTCTCTGCCTCCATCAACAAAGCATCGTCCACCGAACCCTGCGCCACACTCTCGCGGCCAATCATTACCAGCAATGGTACGGCCAGCGGACTGACACGCTGCAGGTCGACGTGCAGCATCGTGTCGGCGGCGCGGTCCAACAAATCGCCAAGCCGCCCGACATCGGTCAACCGCGCCCGCGCATCGGCCCATGCTGCCTCCAGCAGCAAATGGTCGGGCTCATATTTGCGCAGGACATCATAAATCAGGTCGGTGGAAAAGGTCACTTGCCTGCCCGTCTTGCGCTTGCCGGGATGCTGCCGTTCGACAAGGCCGCTGATCACCGCCACTTCGCGAAAGGCGCGTTTGAGCAAGTAACTTGATTCTACCCAGTCAACAAATTCATCGGCCAATATGTCGGCAGAAAATAAGGGGCGCGGGTCTGTGATGGGTTTGAGGCTCCAGACGCCCAATGCATAATCGCTGGCGACAAAACCCATGGGCATCAGGCCTCGGCTCTCCATCCGCCGCGTGATGAGCATGCCCAGCGACTGATGCGCGTTCCAGCCTTCAAATGGATAGGCGACCATATAATGGCGTTTGTCGTGCGGGAAGGTTTCGACCAGCAACTGTCCTGCCTTTGGCATTTGGCTGCGATAGGCTTGCATCTCCAACCATTCGCGCACGTCGTCGGGAAAGCGCGCCCATCCTGGCCTGTCAGTCAACATCTGCCGCACGCGGCCCGCCAGATGCGTGGTGAGGGGCAATCGCGCACCCATATAGCTTGGGATATTGGTCGCGGGCTTGGTCGCGGCGCGGACGATGAGGTCGAGGTCCTTGATCGATTCAACCTCAAGCGCCATGCCGGCAAAGGTGAAGCAGTTGCCGGGGCTTAAGGTGGCGGCGAAAGCTTCCTCCACCTTGCCTAATTTGCGGCCATTGCGGAACCGGATTTCCAGCATCGGCGCATCGACGATGATACCCGCGTTAAATCTATGCTGCGCGGCAAATTGCGGGTGCGATAGGCGCCATAGGCCATCGGGGTTTTTGACCAATTTCTTGAAGCGGTCATAGGCCTTCAACGCATATCCGCCCGTTGCGATAAAGGCGATGACACGGGCAAAGGTCGCAGCATCGATGGCGGAATAAGGCAGTGCAGATTGGACTTCGGCCAGTAATGCGCTCTCGTCAAAAGGTCCGGCGCAGGCGATCCCCATGACATGCTGTGCGAGCACATCATAGCTGCCTGGGCGGAAGGTTTCACCGTCGCGGACGCCCTCTGCCACCGCGTCAAAGGCGGCCTGTGCTTCGAGATATTCAAAACGATTACCGGGAACGAGAATGGCCTTGCTGGGTTCATCCATCCGGTGGTTGGACCGGCCAATGCGCTGCAGCAAACGTGACGACCCCTTGGGCGCACCCATTTGGATGACGCAGTCGACATTGCCCCAGTCGACACCCAGATCGAGGCTGGCGGTGCAGACCAAGGCGCGCAATTTGCCCTCGGCCATGGCGCCTTCGACCTTGCGCCGCGCCTCTACCGACAACGACCCATGATGAATACCGATGGGAAATTTCGCTTCATTCGCGTCCCATAATTTCTGGAAGATAAATTCGGCGAGGAAACGTGTGTTGCAGAAAATCAGCGTGATTTTGTTGCGGCCAATTTCGTCGATGAGCTGCGGTATCGCATGATGCCCGCTATGCCCCGCCCATGGAACGCGGCCTTCTGGCAACAGGATTGTCAGATCAGGCTCCGCTGCGGCGTCCCCCGCGACCAAGCGCACCTGCTCCATATCGCCATGAGGCGCGAGCCATGCGCGATAGTCATCGGGATCGGCCACCGTTGCAGATAGGGCAACACGTTGCATGTCCGGCGCCAATGTCTGCAACCGCGCGAGCGACAGGCTGAGCAGATCACCGCGCTTGCTATTGGCGAAGGCGTGAACCTCATCGACAATGACGCGTTTCAGCGTGGCGAACATGTGCACGCTGTCTTCACGGCTGAGGAGTAGCGACAGCGATTCAGGTGTGGTCAATAATATATGCGGCGGCTTAACCCGCTGCCGTGCCTTGCGGTCCGACGGCGTGTCGCCTGTCCGCGCCTCAACGCGGATCGGCAAGCCCATTTCCTCAATTGGGATTAACAGATTGCGGCGGACGTCGGTGGCCAACGCCTTGAGCGGGGAGATGTATAGCGTGTGTAGGCCGTCTGTCGGGTTGGCAATCAAATCATGGAGGCTCGGCAAAAATCCGGCCAGCGTCTTGCCCGCACCCGTCGCGGCCACCAGCAGGGCATGCTGTCCAGCGCCAGCGGCCTCAAGCATCTCCAACTGATGCCGCCGCGGTTGCCATCCGCGCGCGGCGAACCAATTGAGGATGATGGGTGGTAAGTTCACGCCGGACTTAATGCCCGACAGTTTCCCCGCGTTCCAGCCCTGATGCCGCCAATTGCGCATCAATTTGCGCCATCAGCCGCTCCAGACCTTCTTCGGAAGATGCCTCGGCCCGCGCGACAAGCACGTCTTGCGTGTTCGATGCGCGCAATAGCCACCAGCCATCGGGCGTATTGACGCGCGCGCCGTCGGTGTTGTTCACATCCGCGCCGTCTGCCGACAACCGTGCTAACACTTCGTCGATCACGGCGAATTTGCGGCTCTCATCGACTTGGAAACGCATTTCGGGGGTGTTGATCATCTCCGGCATTTCGCTACGCAACTCGGTCACGCTTTTGCCCAGCTTAGCTGATGCCGACATCAACCGGACCGCGGCATAGATCGCGTCGTCAAAACCATAATATGCATGCTTGAAGAAAATATGTCCGCTCATTTCCCCCGCCAGCGGCGATCCGGTTTCCTTCATTTTGGACTTAATCAGGCTGTGGCCGGTTTTCCACATCATGGGCTGACCGCCCAATGCGCTCACGCGGTCGAACAGGGCCTGCGATGCCTTTACATCGGCGATAATCGTCGCCCCGGGGACCTCGCCCAGCACATCCGCGGCATAGATTTGTAGCAATTGATCGCCCCAAATCACGCGGCCTTCGCCATCAATGGCGCCGATGCGGTCCCCATCGCCGTCAAAAGCCACGCCAAAATCGAGTTTCTTTTCCGCGACAAGCCGTTGTAAATCGACTAAGTTGGCTGGGTCAGTGGGATCTGGGTGATGATTGGGAAATTGGCCATCCACTTCTGTGAATAAGAGATGATGCTCTCCGGGTAACATCTTGACCAGCTTTTCAATTGCCGGTCCCGCCGCGCCGTTACCCGCATCCCAACCGATGCGGAATGCCTGTTGTGGTGCGGCTTGCGCCACGCGGGCCACATATTGGTCAAGGATATCGAGATGTTCCGAAAAGCCCGTGCCATCCACCCAATCCCCCGCCGACGCCATGCGGCCGATTTTTTGGATATCGGCTCCGAAAAACGGTTTACCCATAAGGACCATCTTGAAGCCGTTATAATTGGCGGGGTTGTGACTGCCGGTTATCTCTATGCCGCCATCGACATCATCCAATACGGCCTCAGCATAATATAGCATGGGCGTTGGCCCCATGCCGATGCGCACGACATCGACGCCGCTATCGTTCAGCCCCTTGACCAAGGCTACCTCAAGCATTGGCGAGCTTACCCGCCCGTCATAGCCGACCGCGGCCTTTTTTCCGCCAGCGCGGACAAGGCAGGTGCCGAACCCCCGGCCAATGGCATAAGCGTCAGCCTCCCCCAAGGTTTCACCGATAATGCCGCGAATGTCATATTCACGAAGCGAGGTGGGGTGGAAATGATGGGCCATAGAATGTCCTGTAACTAAGGGAGAGAGTTTGGCCGTTAAAGCCGTTTATTGTTCAAGTCATCTAACAAAAGGTCGCGCGCTTTATTCAATTCGGCGGCGCGTTCGGCACTGCCGCCGGTGTCGGGATGGTTTTGCGCAATCAATATGCGGTGACGTTCGCGAATGCGCTCGGCATTGTCGAAACGCGACACGCCTAGCAAAAAACGGGCATCATCTATATCCGAATTCTTGTCGCGTTTGGCGCCAGAACCGAACAGCCGCAAACTCAGGCCGCGATACCAGAGCGCCGCTATGACTATTGCGGCGACACCTACCCAAAGACTTCCCCGCGATGCGAGAAATGCCCCGGACAGCCCCATTAAAATCGGCAGCAATTGCTGCTTTTGAAGCTTACCCTTCCACACGGCCCAGCCAAGGGCGAGAAAGACCAAGATCGCCAGAAAGGCCATTATGCGAGTGCCAGCTGACCGACTTCGGGTAAAGCAAGGCCGGTGACCAGTTCACGCAATTCCTGCCGCGCGACAATATGTGCGGTCGCCAACTGGCCCAAATGACCCTTGTCGATCAAGGTCAGGCCCGACGGAAAAAGTTCCCGATAAATGACGCGTTCATTGAGGCCGGGAACCGAACGGAAACCGACCCGCTTGGCCAATTCGGTCAATGCATCGGTCATGCGCTGCTGATTACGCGCCTCCATATTGTGTAGGCGGTTGCGGACCACGACCCAGTCGATGGTCACGCCATCGGCTTTGGCGCGCTCCTTCCGCGCGTCCCAGATAAGCTCCGCATAGAAGCTCAGCTTGCGCACTTTGAAATTTTCGGCGTCCACTTGGCCAATCAGGTCAAAGTCGACAAAGCTGTCGTTGATGGGGGTGACCAATGTATTGGCCCGCGTCGCGACAAAGCGCGCATAAGGATCATCGCGTCCTGGCGTGTCGAACACAAGGAAATCATTTTCCGCCCCTAATCGTTCTACCTGCCGCTCCAAGGTGGCCTGCGAATCATGTTCGAACACTTCAAACACCGGCATCGGCAGAGTGATTTTGCGCCGCGTCATCGTGTCGCGCCGGTTTTCGAGATAGCGGTACAAGGTGCGCTGGCGCGAATCCAAATCAATGCACGCCACCCGCGCGCCGCGTGAGGCCAGAGCTATGGCGACATGGATTGCGGTGGTGGATTTACCTGTCCCGCCCTTTTCATTCGCAAAAACGATGTGATGTGCCTTGGCCATAATTCCCCAAATCTGCCCCAAATATTGTCTGCGGCGACATTTGCCTTGAATTGTCGCTGCACCCTCCCGCATAGGCGGGTTCAACAAAGGCCAATAAACAAGGCGACGTGGACGTGCAAATCATCAATCAGCTTGACGCATTGCGGCACCATATTTCGGCGCTGCGTGATACCAAGCGGCGCGTCGCGTTGGTCCCGACCATGGGCGCGCTGCATGACGGACATATGGCGCTGGTCGAAGAGGCGCGGCGGCATGCCGATGCGGTGGTTGTATCGATTTTCGTCAATCCCACCCAATTTGGTCCGAATGAAGATCTCGATGCCTATCCGCGCACGATGGAACGCGATGCCGAGCTGCTACGCGCCGCGGGTGTAGACATTTTATGGGCGCCACATGCGACCATTGTCTATCCACCGGGTTTTGCAACCGAAGTTCATGTCGCTGGCCCAAGCAAAGGCTATTGCGGCGCCGCGCGGCCCGGGCATTTTGACGGCGTTGCGCTGGTGGTTGCCAAATTGTTTAATCAGGTGCAGCCCGATGTTGCGCTTTTCGGGGAAAAGGATTTTCAACAACTGGCGGTCATCCGGCAGATGGCTCGCGATCTCGACTTCGCCTTGGACATATTGGGCGTGCCAATTGTGCGCGATGCCGATGGCCTCGCTCTGTCGTCGCGTAATGCCTATTTGACCGCGGAGGAACGCGCGGCTGCTTCAGCTTTGCCCGTTGCGTTGGCCCAAGCAGCGGGCCAGATCCGCGCAGGAGATGATGTGGCGCAGGCAATCGCCAAGGCCTCGGCGGACATCCTCGCCGCTGGATTTGCGCGCGTGGAGTATTTCGCGCTTGCTGATGCGGTGACCTTAGACGAGCTGCAACATTTCGACGGCAGACCGGCGCGGTTGTTGGTGGCAGCCAAGATGGGCAAGACGCGGTTGATAGATAATTTGGCGATTTAGCCGCTACTTTTTACGAGGCTCATTCGGCCTCGCGGATTTTGCTTTTTATAGCTAAGGATATTGTTTGAGATGCCAGCCCCCATCCTCGTAACAGGCGCCGCAGGGTTTATCGGCCATGCCGTCGCGCACAGATTGTTGGCGCGGGGCGAGCGCGTGATTGGCGTCGACATCGTCAATGACTATTATGACCCCGCCTTGAAAGAATCGCGGCTCGCGACCTTTGCGGGGATAAACAGCTTCGCCTTTGAGCGCCTCGACATCGCCGATGCCGACAAGATGAAGGCGCTGGTCGGCGACAATGATATCGTGCGCGTCGTGCATCTCGCGGCGCAGGCGGGCGTCCGCTACAGCCTTGAGAACCCCTTCGCCTATGAACGGTCCAACTTGGCGGGCCACTTGTCGGTTATGGAGGCGTGTCGGCACGCCGAGGGCTTTGAGCATCTCGTCTACGCCTCGTCGAGCTCGGTCTATGGCGACAAGCCAATAAGCGGCGAAGGCTTTAAGGAAGATGAGCCCGCCAACGACCCTGTGTCACTCTACGCCGCGACAAAGCGCGCGTGTGAATTAATGAGCCAGTCTTATGCCAAACTTTATGGCTTTCCGCAGACGGGCCTGCGCTTCTTCACCGTCTACGGCCCATGGGGACGGCCCGACATGGCCTATTTCAGCTTCACGCAGAAAATCCTGCGCGGCGAGGCGATTGAGGTTTACGGCAATGGCCACATGGCACGCGATTTCACCTATATTGATGACATTGTTGATGGGATTATCGGGTCACTCGACCATCCACCCGCGCGGGGCGAACATAGGGTCCTCAACATTGGCGACAGCCATCCGGTGGGCTTGATGGACATGATCGAGACGCTTGAAAAGGCCATTGGCCGGGAGGCGACGAAGATCCTGCGGCCTATGCAACCGGGCGACGTCACCGCGACCTATGCCGACGTGTCGAAGCTACATGCGCTCACGGGGTATAAGCCAAAGGTCATGCTGGCCGAAGGTCTGCAAAAATTTGCCGACTGGTATCGGCAATATTATGGCGCCGCGTCCTAAGTAGAGGGCTTCAACTGCGCCTGCATCTGATCGAATGCCGCCGCCAGCTTTCGGCCCGCAATCTGCCTCCCCGCTTCGCGCGGCAAGCCAAGCGCCGCGGACAGTGGCCCGCCCAATAATGCATCGCCCAGCGCCATCAGCACCATCTCCAATGTCAACTCGTGCAGCGAGGTGTCGGCGTGGCCGTCTTCGGCAATTTCATCCACCAGCTTGTGAATGGCCTCGACAATAGGGTCGAGCGCGTCTTCATTTCCGGACAGCAGCATCCAAGACGCGAGCGCGCCCGCGCCCTCGCGATCGAACTGGTCAAAGATTAAATCTGCAAGCTCATCCGGTGTCATTACGCCGCCACGCATTTGGATGACGGCCTCGGCGACCTTAGTACAGATATTTTCGCCCATATAGGCCGCCAGCGCCCGCTGGAGCCCCGATGCCGACCCGAAATGATGCAGCAAATTGGCGTGCGTCCGACCGATTTGCCCAGCCACCGCCTTTAACGTAACCGCCTGCGGCCCTGCCTCAAGCAACAGGCCGCGCGCCGCTTCCAGCGCCGCCATGCGGCTCGCCTCCGGACTTAATCGGCGCGGCATGCCAACGTCTTTAAATGCAATAATCTTGGATGCCACAGTTGCCATATTCTTCGCTACCCCCCGATAGTTTTTTAACGCTACGCCAATTTAAGAACATATCCAAGAGCGTTGCGCGGCAAATGCCTCTGAAGGGTGACGTGTAGGGCTAGAAGCCTCGGTGCATCACAATGGCCGGCCGCCTACCTTCACCTAGAAATAGCACAGTGTCGCATTTATCGCTGGCGTGTTTTGCACAGCTACCGGTATCAACGAAATGCCTACACTCTATCGTTCGGTTAGGTCGTGGTGAATGCCGATGAATGGCGGTTGAAAATACGTAAAAACCTCACCAGCTACTCGACCTTTTTGGGTCCGAGCATCCTTAAAAAGCAATTCTTTAAGATTAATGCCGACCCCAGCAAAGACATGGCGTTTCGAAGGAACCCCTGCAGCCCGGTCTTCATTTGAAAAGCCGTCAGCACGATAACCGAGATGGAGTTCCGCGTATTTTAGTGGTGTCTTCTTGAATACTTCAAAGCCTGCAAGCTTAAGCGCAAAAAGATAGCGCTGCTGTCGAAAATGTTCCTTACCCTTGACTGTGTAGATATCCTCGTTCGGTTCGATCAGGAGACGAAAATCAAGCTTATCGTCCAAGCCAGGCACTGAATTGCGCATGACTGAAAAACCTGCCCCAAGAGAATTGAATGTAACATCTTCCCAAGACCAACCGCCGCTCGGTTCAATGCTGTCAAAAACCTCTGACCACAACATTATGCCTGACGCCAAGGCGCCTGCGGTAAGCTCTATACCGGGCGCATCGCCGACGTTACGCTTAATCCGACCATAGAGCAGTTCGCTTATCATATAAGCAGAGTAGGCATGTGCGAGTTTGTCGACGCCAAGATTCTGTGTAGAGTGACCGAACCAACCCTCTTTCTGCGTTCTTGGCCAGCGAGGATCTTTTAGCAGCTTGGGTGCATTTATTGCGGTGTAATAGCCTGCCACCGCTGCAAGTTCCCATTTAATTGCCTTCACATCTTCCCCAAATGAAGCGTAGGTTCGCGGAGGGGCACCTGTGTAGAACCTGGCGTCTGCATCCTTCGGAGACTGAGGTTCCTCCTGTATTGGCCCACTCAAATTATATTTGCCTGTCTCGCCCGCGGGCTCAAGTTCAGGAGCCATTAACAGGCTTTCTGTCATCGTATTCACTTGATCCGCAGCCATCAGCCTGTCGATCAATTGGAAATCGACCACAGCAATATCTTCCATAGCATGCGCCGCTGTGGGCAATGATAGCGCGGCGCCTAAGGCTATAACACCTATCATAAGCTTCAGTCGATACAGTGACGACGGTGCTGGAGAGGCGTTGACGTTAAACATAGGTGGCCTTGTTCATGGGATGTGGTTACAATAATTTGGCATGTGACCCAATATGTTTAGCCAGCAGCTGGCTTAGTCTTAACAATCGGTAAATCACCTGCGAAATCTCTGACCTTCTGGCTCGTCCCACGGGGTAGGATCATCACCTCATTGCCGTTCGCAATGATAAGCAAATCATCAACCCCATGCACTGACACGCGGATACCGTCGGCGTGAATAAGGTTGCCGTGACTGCTATCCAACCGAACGGCGCCGGACGTAACATTTCCATCGGCGTCCTTGTCCCCGATATCGTGCAACGCATCCCAGCTGCCGACGTCCGACCAACCCATGCTCACTGGAGCGACCGCGACCTTCGCCGCCTTTTCCATAATCGCATAATCGATACTGTCTGCAGGGCAGGCGGCGAAGCTGCTCTCTTCGGGATTTAGTTGATTGCCGTTGCGCTGCGCCCGTGACATAGCGTCACGAACTGCTGTGCCCATTTTCGGCACATGAGCCTCCACAGCGCCCAAATATGCATCTGCGCGGAACAGAAAAATCCCTCCATTCCACACATGGTCTCCAGCCTCAATCATGGCCGTAGCGCGGGCGGTGTCAGGTTTCTCCACAAAGCGCTGCACGGCGTGAACGCCTGCACCAACGGCGGAACCCATTTGAATATAGCCATAGCCTGTCTCGGGGCCAGTCGGATTGATCCCATAAGTGGCGAGCCAGCCTTCTTGAACCTGAGGCAAAAGTGCCTCGGTCGCTGCGTGAAATGCCGGGTCGTCGGTGATTAGATGGTCGCTTGGCATGACCAGCATAACCGATTCAGGTACACCGACGGCAAGCGCCGCCAATGCAATCGCCGGCGCCGTATTGCGCGCGCAGGGTTCAAGCAAGACGGTCGCGTCAGTTACACCGATTTCGGCCAATTGTTCACGGACAATCCCAGCATGCGCGGCGTTTGCGACGATGATCGGCGCGGCAAAGCGTTGACGGTCCATGACCCGCAATAATGTCATCTGAAACATTGTGCGCTTATCGGTCAGCGCCAAAAATTGCTTTGGCGTTTGCGGCGTCGATAATGGCCAAAGCCGGGTACCGCCGCCGCCCGATAATATTACAGGAGTTATAGTCACGAATTTTCCGTTTGTTGGGAGCGATGTTATAAGGTGCCATTTCCGATAATGCGTGATCTGTCAAACCCCAAAAAATCTATTGGTCTTCTACGTTTAGGAGAGTGAAGATTAGCATTTTAATAACTACCTATATTTACCTGTTTGTGCACACGCTTTCATGCAGATTTAGCAGTGCATAAGAAGGTTTGCCCTGCTATTGATTGCTGCATGAAGCTAGCAAAACACTTCGTTGAAAAACCTTGGGGGCGAACCGATATTCCGGCAGAATTTGGCTCTCTGAGAGGCCGCCGCGTCGGTGAAATTTGGTATAGCGCCGAAACCAAAGCGCCTTTGCCGATTTTGGTAAAATGGCTCTTTACGTCCGAGAGGCTCTCCATCCAAGTGCATCCTAACGATGCGCAGGCACAGGCGAGCGGTATGCCCTCTGGAAAAGAGGAGTGTTGGTACGTTGTCGACGCAGAGCCGGGTGCGGTAATTGGAATTGGGACGACGCGTCCCCTAAGTAGCGAAGAACTATACGCGGCGTCGCTTTCAGGTGAGATTGAGGGGCTGATGGACTGGAAACCCGTGAAAGCGGGGGATTATTTTTATATTCCCGCCGGTACTGTCCACGCTATCGGCGCAGGGATAACGCTTGTCGAAGTTCAGCAATATGCGGACATCACGTATCGCCTGTATGACTATGGCCGCGATCGAGAGCTACATCTGGATGACGGCGTGGCGGTATCGTCTGCGACACCATATACGGACGCTCGGTCTGGACGAGATAGCCTCGGAACACAGTTAGTTGATGGGCCCCATTTTCAACTTTGGCATGTCCGTGACATAGAAGACGTGCCGGCGCTCCCGCATTCAGGGAATATCTGGATTACGCCATTGTCTGGCCATATTGAAACAGATGGAGAGGTCGCTGCCAAGGGTGACTGCATAGTCATGTCTGGAAAAGCAACGGTCACATTTTCAAGCGGCGCGACGGCGCTTGTTGCCTTCTAGATAATGTAGAAGGTTTGAACCCAAGTACGCCTCACTTCTGTCGACTAAGCCGCCTGCAGGCGCTCCATTTGCTCACGCATACTGTGCGCCGGAGGGGCTAGTCGGGCACGGGGCTCTGTGCCTGCGCCATCCAGTGGCTTTACATACAGAACTGATGTCATTGCCTCGCCGCGGCCGTTGCTGTGGCGCTGCGCTGTCTCGCCCGTATTTTGAAAACCAAGTTTGCGCAGCACATTGCCCGACGCGGGATTATCGGTGAAGTGGCTGGCAGTGAGTTTTTTGTGGCCAATGGCCTTGGCGATGTTGACCACGGCGCGACTGGCCTCGGTTGCAAAGCCAAGCCCCCAATAAGGCCGTGCTATCCAATAGCCCAATTCGGCGCTGCCGTCATAATTCCCAATGCCGCACGCGCCGATTATGCGCGGGGCACCATGGGTGCGCAGCATTAGTAAAAAGGCAGGATAGAGCGGATCATGCGCTTGCGTGGCAAATTGTTCGGCATCATTGACGGTATAAGGCCAAGGTGCACGCGCAAGGTTGCGAACGATGCCCTCATCGGCAATCGCCTGATGCAATTCGGCGGCATCCTCGGGCCAGCTTGGCCGCAACAATAATCTTTCCGTTCTCGCGAACATCGTTTCTCTCCGGTTCTGCGCCGCCCCTTGCATGACAAAGCGACAGCCATGTTACAGTTCCTCCGCAGGAGGCTGAGAACAGGGAGAATGAGACAAAAAGAAAGGGAGACCGGTTGACCCGTCTCCCTGTTCAAAGGTGGAAACCACCTCACATGAGTTCCGGGTCATCCGTCTGGACAACC
>DBOC01000005.1 GCA_002299895.1 Sphingomonadales bacterium UBA656
TCTAAGCTTACGCATCTTGTTCGTTTGGCGGAGCCTGTATTTAAGCCCTCACGCTACCAAAACTGCGGCGGAATTGTCCGCTCGCCTCATGCGCTTGCGCAGCCTATGGCGAAACAGCGGCGAAAACGCAAGTTATTTGTGCATCTGCGCAATAATCGTTCGCGGATGCGCGCTAAAGATGCATGAAGTCGCGGTCGAAACTTTTCAGATGTGCACCACCGTCGACGAAAATCACTTGCCCGGTAACATCTTGCGCTTGGGCGAGATAGACGACGGCATCCGCGACAGCCGAAGGCGACGGCAATGCGCCCAAAGGCATCATCTGCGCGAGCCGCGTTTCTTGCTCTGCCGTATAATCATCGGTGGCAATGACAAGACCGGGGGCAACGCCATTGTACCGCGCGCGCCCCGCGAAGGATGCGGCCATGGACCGAATGGACGTCGCCAGCGCTTGCTTCGACAAGGTGTAGCTCATCTGGTCATGATGCGGATTGATGATGCGTTGGTCGAGGATGTTGACGATGGCCGGCCGCGCCATTTTGCCGGCGGCTTGCACCAAAGCCTTACTTAACAATAAGGGTGCAAACAGGTTCAACCGGAAATGCGCCTCCAGCGTTTCCAGCGTCATTGTCTGCCAATCGTCTTGCCCGAACATGGCCGCATTATTCACCAATAGGTCGGCTGTGCGCCCAAAATGCGTGGCAATCATGTCCATAAGCTTGGCGGGATCGCCGATGCTTAGGTCGAAGGTGAATGGGTGCCACTCGCTTGCGTTTGCCTGTAGCGCTTCTGCTAGAGCCGCTTCGGGCGGCGTATCCATATGGCTTACTAAAGCCAGCGCATAGCCAGCCGCAGCCAGTTTCGCTGCGATCTCCGCGCCCAGCCTGCGCTTGCCACCGGTGACAATTGCAAGCGGCCTAACTGTCACTTGCGGCTCCGCGACATGGTGATGCCAATCGCTTCATTATCTTCGGCAATCGCCAGCTTGACGATTTTGACGACGATGTTGCTGATCCGCGGGTCGTCGGCGAACAGATTGTCCATGATATGATCGGCGACCGCCTCAATCAGCGTGAAGTGCACGCCCTCAGGCAATTTTGTCGCTGCCTCTTTCAATGTCATATAATTTTTGGATGCCGATAAGGGCGTATCTGGCGCGTAATGCGGGGATATGTCCAACGTCGTGCTGATCGATATGCGCAACGGTTGCGGCAAATGCGTTTCCTGACTGTAAATGCCCGTCAGGACATTGACGACAAGATCATGCACTTCAAGAATTAAACTGTCGCTCATATCACTCCTTAACGCGACCATCGGGCGAATATGGCGGTGGGCAATAACATGCCCCTGCCTTGTTCGCGCACCGCCAGTTCGCCAAATTCCACCTTGCCGCCAAGATCTGCAAAATGCGATTCCAATAGCCCGCCCAATGCCAAAGCGGACATGCGCACGGCGTAGACAGTCAAAAACAAGAATTTCGATTCCGCATCCAACAGCTTGCGACAATTGGCGATCAGCTCGGGCAAGTCTTCCTCAAGACGCCATACTTCGCCTTCGGGGCCACGGCCATATTTGGGCGGGTCCAACAATATGCCGTCATAGCGTTTTTCGCGGCGCACTTCGCGGGCAACGAATTTGGCGGCGTCATCAACGATCCAGCGAATGGGACGATCTGCCATGCCCGACATTTCGGCATTGGCCCGCGCCTGCCCAACAGATTTTTTGGACGCATCGACATGCACCATCTGCGCGCCCGCCGCGGACAAAGCGAGCGTGCCAACACCGGTATAGCCGAACAGGTTCATGGCAACCGGGTCAGTTACACCCGCCAATTGCCCGCGCATCCAACGCCACACCGGGTCCATATCTGGGAAAAAGCCCAAATGGCGAAACGGTGTGCAGGACGCCGTAAAATGCACTTCGTCATTCCACGATAATGGCCATCCATCCATAGGAACGGGTTTGTTATTATACCAACGACCGCCGCCATCATCGTCTGATCCAGGAACAAATTCAGCGTCGGCGGGCCATTCTGTTAAGGCCGGCGCCCACATCGCCTGGGGTTCTGGGCGGATGAAATGGCGGTCGCCATAGGATTCATATTTGCGCCCATCGCCTGAATCGATCAGCGTGTAATCGCTGCGCGGTTCGCTGATCAGGGTGACGAAATCCGGCTTCATATTCAACGCGTGGCGCGCGCCAACACATAATCGCGCACCGCGTCATATTCGCCGGGCAGCACATCAAAGCGTTCTTCGCGGTCAAATAATTGCGCGACACGCGCGGGCAAAGCTGGACGGATGCCGGTCGCATTTTCAACGGCATCCGGGAATTTTGCGGGATGCGCGGTGGCCAACGTCACCACGGGTACATCGGGTCGGATGCCGGCATTGCGCGCGGCATGCAAAGCGATTGCGGTATGCGGATCAATAATCTGGTCAGTAGCACCATAAGCCCAGCGCATCGCCGCAGACATTTGTTCGGCATCGGTGCGCGCGCTGGTGAGCATTGCCGCCTTTTTGCGCATGTCGACCGACAGCACCATCTTACCCATTTGTTCAAACCATTTCATCCGCGCGCCGGTGGTGAGGCCATCACGGCCTTCCAGATCGAACAATAAGCGTTCAAAATTGCTCGACACCTGAATATCCATGGATGGCGATGCTGTCGGGGTTACGCCCAGCACCGAATAGTCGCCTTTTGACAAGGCGCGATGCAAAATATCGTTGATGTTGGTAGCCACAATCAGCCGCTCAATTGGCAGACCCATTTGCGCGGCTACATAGCCTGCAAACACATCGCCAAAATTTCCGGTCGGTACCGAAAACGCAACCTTGCGTTCCGGGCCGCCCAGGCGAAGCGCGGCATAGAAATAATAGACAATCTGCGCCATCAAGCGGGCCCAGTTGATCGAGTTGACCGCGGATAAAGTCAGCGGACCATTGACGGCCTTATCGTTGAACATCCGCTTGACCATCGCTTGGGCATCATCAAAGCTGCCGCCGATAGCGATATTATGGACGTTTGGCGCAAGGATGGTTGTCATCTGCCGCCGCTGCACATCGGAAACGCGGTTATGTGGATGCAGCATGAAAATCTCAATCTGCGCGCGTCCGGCAACGGCATCAATTGCGGCTGAACCAGTGTCACCAGAGGTTGCGCCGACAATTGTCAGCTTTGTGTCGGTGCCCGATAAAAAACGTTCAAAAAGCTGACCGAGCAATTGCAACGCCACATCCTTGAACGCCAAGGTTGGGCCGTGGAACAGCTCAAGCAACCAATGCTGGCTATCTAACTGCACCAGCGGGGTAACCGCTGTATGGGCGAAGGAACCATAAGCTGCGGCGCATAGGCTTTTGAGTTCCGCCTCGTCCAAAACGCCTTTGGTAAAGGGCGCCATGACGCGCACGGCCAGATCGACGTAGGACAGCCCGCGCATTGCGGCAATTTCGTCTGTCGAAAATTGCGGCCAATGGCGCGGCACATATAGTCCGCCGTCACGGGCCAAGCCCGTCAGCGTGACGCCTGCAAAATCAAGCACGTCTGCGTTGCCGCGTGTGCTGATATATTCTGTTCCGTTTATCGCCATAGCGGCCATGCGGTTAACCGCCGCGCCGCATTTACGCAAGATTATTGCAAATCAGCGCGGACGAATTCGGCACATCTTTCGCCGATCATGATGCTTGGCGCGTTGGTGTTTCCAGAAACAAGGCGCGGCATGATGCTGGCATCGGCGACATAGAGTCCTTCTATGCCTCGATATTTCAGGCGCGAGTCGACAACATCATCGGCATTCGGCCCCATGCGGCAGGTACCAACGGGATGGTAGACGGTGTCGGCGCGGCTGCGGATTAGGTCATCCAAAGCCGCATCATCATTCATATCAACCGGATGCCGGTTCTTGCCATTATAGGCGGCGAGAGCAGGCGCTTCGAATATGCGATGCATTGCGCGCACGCCGGCGCGCAGTGTCGCCATGTCACGATCATCGCTTAAGAAAGCTGGATCAATGACTGGGGCGACTTTGGCGTCCGATGACGCCAAACGCACAGTGCCGCGGCTTTCAGGGCGCAAAACGCAGGCATGACAGCTAAAGCCGTGGCCTTTCACTTTGGAACGACCATGATCTTCCAGCATGGCGGGCACGAAATGATATTGGATATCGGGCGCTGGCAAGCTTGGGTCTGAACGCCAGAAGCCGCCCGCCTCGGCAAAGCAAGTTGTCATGACGCCTGTGCGCTGGCGGCGATGTTCGATGATCGCCTTGACCATCTTGACCGTACCGGCGAGCGAATCGCCAAAGAAATCATCCTTGGATTGGGTTTCAAAGCTGGAGACATAGTCGATATGGTCTTGCAGGTCGGCACCAATGGCGGCCTTGTCATGGATAACGTCCACGCCAACGCTGCGTAAATGTTCGGCTGGACCTATTCCGGATAGCATCAGGATTTGTGGCGAACCAAATGCGCCTGCAGATAAGATCACCGCGCCGCGCGCTTTAATCGTCCTGCGCGTGCGGCCCTGACGAATGACCACGCCCGTGGCACGGCCATTTTCGACGATGATCTTTTCGGTCAGCGCGCCAGTCAGAACCTCCATCCGATCTCGCGCAGGCTCAACATAAGCGCGCGCTGCGGTCCAGCGTTCGCCGCCCTTTTGCGTGACCTGATACAGGCCAAAGCCGTCCTGTGTTGCGCCGTTGAAGTCCGGATTGACCGGCAATTGCAATTCAGATGCTGCCTCAACAAAGGCCAAGCTGCCTGCTTGCGGCCAGCGTTGATCAGAAACCGAAAGCGGCCCGCCCGATCCGTGAAAAGCATCTGCGCCGCGTTCATTATCTTCACAGCGTTTGAAATAGGGCAAGACGTCATCATAAGACCAACCATCGCAACCCAAGGCGGCCCAATTGTCATAATCATATTTATGGCCGCGAATGTAGACCATTGCGTTGATCGCGCTCGACCCGCCAAGACCTCTGCCGCGCGGTTGATAGCCCGTGCGGCCGTTCAGTCCCTTTTGCGGGACGGTTTCATATTTGTAATTGGACGCATTGCGGATGAACGGCATGAAGCCGGGCGTCTTGATCAACATGTTATTGTTATTGCCGCCCGCCTCAATCAAGCAGACGGTATATTTGCCACCTTCGGACAGGCGTCCGGCGGCTGCGCTGCCTGCGGAACCACCGCCAATAACAATGATGTCAAATTCGTTCATAACGCTTGCTCCCTCTTCGAGAGGAGGTTTAAGCGGACGATTAATTACTGGCAAGGGTGTAAATAGGCTCAGTCGCCTTTGGCTTGCTGGCCTGCCAGCCATTGCGCACGGATGCTGTCCGACGTGTCGCGGCTGCCATCATGGCTCCAGCCCGGCGGGCGCCACAGATAAGAGAATTTATGCCGCCATGGCGCAGACCATAAGTCTTGGGCGATGCCGATCCATTCATGAAACACGCTCCACAACAGGTTGAATGTGCCCAATTGCTTGACGATGCCATAACGGATTTTTTCGCCTTCCACTTCCTCGGTAAAGGTGCCGAACATGCGGTCCCAGATGATGAAGGTCCCGGCGTAATTGCGATCCAGATAACGCGGGTTGGTCGCATGATGGACGCGGTGATGGCTCGGTGTATTCATCACATATTCGATCCAGCGTGGAAATTTATATATCGCCTCGGTGTGGATCCAGAATTGATAAATGAGATTGAACGCGCCGACGAACAACAACATCGCCGGATGGAAGCCCAGAAATGCCAAAGGTATGCGGAAGATAAAGCCAAGCGCGATAAAGCCGGTCCATGTTTGGCGTAATGCCGTCGATAGATTATAATGCTGGCTACTGTGATGGTTTACATGGCTTGCCCAGAACCAGCGTACGCGATGTCCCGAACGATGCGCCCAATAATATGCCAGATCATCGAGCACAAAACATAACGGCCATGCCCACCAGACCCAGCCAATTTCGAACACACGATTTTCGTAAATCCACATGGCAAGGCTAAACACCAATGCGCCTGTCAATGCGCCAGCCACGGTGCTGCCGGTGCCTAAGGCGAGCGATGTTAGCGTATCGCGTGGTTCATATTTTTCTGGCGCGCGCCGCCGCGCCCATAACATCTCTGCAACGATCAGGATGATGAACGCCGGAACGGCATAATCAATGGGGCTGAACAGTTCAGGCATGTGGACGTCCTATATTCAAATGGCGTAGGCCTGCGGCCCAAGCTGGTGCGCGCGCACCTAAATCGAGCGTCACCGAGCCAAAGGTTTTTTCGCCCGTGCCGACGGTGAGGAAATTTTGGTCAAGCCGTGCTTCATTATGGTGATCTAGCAAACGTCCGACCCATTGCACGCCATGGCGGCGGACCAGCAGATGCCTGCCGTCGGCATCGCGCAGGAGCGCCGCGATACCCGCCTTATCGATGACGATTTCCACCGGATCGAACCCGCATAAAGTCTGTTGGGCAATTTCGCGTGCTTGCTCTTCGCTGCGTATGCGCACGTCGCCGCCAAGCTTCCAGAATCTCGCCAGCCAGGCGATGAACAGAATCGCGGCGATGGATCCCGCAAGCTTGAGCAATTCTGCTGTCACGAAGCCCGCCCGCGCAGCATGTCCATCATTGCGGCCACTGGCGTTAAGTCATAACCGGCGTCCGCCGCCTTTTCCGACAACACCGCAGGATGTTCCCCCTTGGAAGCTTGCGCCAAAGCCCATAACAAAGTCGAGCGCGTGCCGGATCGGCAATAAGCGAGGATTTTACCGTCTGTTTTTGCCAGCGCTTCGGCCATAGCGGTCACCTGCCATTCGGCAAAGCCTGCATGCGTCACTGGAATGGCGACATAATCCAACCCGGCGGCACGCGCTGCAATTTCAATCTCTGCACCGGGCGTTTGATCGGCGGATTCATCTTCAGGACGATTGTTGATGATCAGTGTGACGCCTGCTTGCGCAGCGTCCATAACGTCGCCAACCGCAATTTGCGGTGCTACCGAGATACGGTCTGTGAGTTGACGAAACATCTGAAAAATCCTGTTAAAAAATCGCCCGAGCGGACGACAATTTAACCGTCCTATTTTAATCCGCAATCGATAACAAGGAAGGACGATGCGACGATAAATTTCTTGCCTAATATTGCGCGATTACCGACAGAAATTCTTCGCCATAGGCCTCCAGCTTGCGAGTGCCGACACCGCTGATCCGGCCCAAGGCACGAATATCGGTTGGCTTGGTCAGAGCCATTTCGCGCAAGGTCGCGTCGTGGAAAATGACGTAAGGCGGCACGCCCACATTTTCGGCAAGCGTGCGGCGTTTGGCGCGCAAAGCTTCAAACAAAGGATTGCCAATGGGGTTTTCGGGGCGGCCGCCGCGGCGTGCGTTGCCCGGTTTGGCCAGAGCGATCTCAACCTTTTGCTCGCCGCGCATAATCGCCCGGGCATCACCGCCAAGTTTCAGGCCACCATGTTCGTTGGCGACCAACGCGCCGCGTGCTTGCAAGGCACGGGACAAGGGCTTCAGCATCGCCGCTTCAGATCGATCCACAATGCCAAACACCGAAAGCTGGTCATGCTCGAACTGCGTAATCCGCTCGTCCTGTTGTCCTGTCAGGACCTTTTCCAAATGCCCCATGCCGAACCTTTGACCCGTCCGGTAAGCGGCGGAGAGCAATTTGCGGGACAACTCGGTCGCGTCGTGCACATCGGGAGCGTGCATGCAATTGTCGCAATTGCCGCAGGTTTCAGACGGGCTTTCGCCAAAATGGCGCAGCAGTACCG
This sequence comes from Sphingomonadales bacterium UBA656, assembly GCA_002299895.1. GTDB lineage: Bacteria > Pseudomonadota > Alphaproteobacteria > Sphingomonadales > Sphingomonadaceae > Sphingorhabdus_B. The sequence goes on from DBOC01000005.1 coordinate 7,770, forward strand.
CGCGGCGGCATCCGGGGGTTTCCACCAAATGCGATAATGCGGCTACGCGCGCCAATTCCGCTTCACGCCTTTCAGGTGCAAGCTCGCTTAAGCGCCCACGCGCGCGGGTGAAATCGCCTGCTGACCATAGCATATGCGCAACCGCTGGATCGCCATCGCGCCCCGCCCGCCCGCTTTCTTGGTAATAAGCTTCGATGGATTTCGGCAGGCCGGCATGCACGACAAAGCGAACATCAGGCTTGTCGATGCCCATGCCGAAGGCGACCGTTGCGACCATGACCATATCTTCGGAGGACACAAATTCGGCCTGCGCCCGCGCCCGCGTCTGCGGCTCCATACCTGCATGATAATATAACACCCTACGGCCCGTCTCGGCGATCTGGGCGGCGATTTTTTCGGTGCGGTCGCGCGTTTGGGCATAGACAATGCCTGCGCCCGGCAATCCCTTTACCAATGACGCGATGCCGCTGTTCGCGCCGGCTTCGGCGATGTAGCGGATGTTGGGGCGGTCGAAACCAGCCACCATGATGCCATCTTTGGCTATGCCCAATTGCTCGGCAATATCATCGCGCGTGTGGGTGTCGGCAGTGGCGGTTAGTGCAAGGCGCGGCACATGCGCAAAGTCATCCAGCAATGGCCGCAACAAACGATAATCGGGCCGGAAATCATGGCCCCATTCGGACACACAATGCGCCTCATCTATCGCAAAGAGTGCTATCTTTGTCTCGCGCAATAGATTGCGGAATTCTTGGCCCGATGCCCGCTCTGGTGCGACATATAATAGGTCCAGTTCGCCCGCGCGGAATCGTGAAATGGTTTCGGCGCGATTGTCGTCTGCGGAAGTCAGTGTTGCGGCGCGAATGCCCACGGCATCGGCGGCGCGCATCTGATCATGCATTAACGCAATCAACGGCGAGATGACGATGCAGGTGCCGTCCATGATCACGGCGGGCAATTGATAGCATAATGATTTGCCGGCGCCCGTCGGCATGATCGCAAGCGTCCGCTGCCCCGCGAGCACGCGGGTAACCACTTGTTCCTGTTGCCCGCGAAAGCCTGCAAAGCCGAACAAGCGGTGTAAAACATCGGATGGCGTGGGAGGAGCGACGGAGGCCATGGCCCGCCCTAGCGTGACCCAAGTGCCAATGACAGGGTCCACATGCGTTTGATTCAACACGCTTGTGGATAGCGCGTGATTTTACGCGGCGGGAAGGACCGCTTCCTCAGCTTCGCTTTGCTGGCGTGCCCACATGTCTGCATAAAGGCCATTTTTGCGGAGCAGTTGCAGATGCGTGCCCTTCTCCGCCACGCGGCCCGCCTCCAACACAATAATCTGGTCCGCGTTCACCACTGTCGACAAACGATGCGCGATGATGATGGTGGTGCGGCGTTCGGAAATGCGCTCGAGCGTGGCCTGAATTTCCGACTCTGTACGGCTGTCCAAGGCGCTTGTCGCTTCGTCCAAGATCAGTACAGGCGGATTTTTCAGCAAAGTACGGGCAATCGCCACGCGCTGCTTTTCGCCACCGGATAATTTCAGCCCGCGCTCGCCAACCTTGGCCGCATATTGGTCGGGCAGCGACTCAATGAAATCGTGGATAGATGCCCCGCGCGCCGCCTCTTCGATTTCTGCTTGATTGGCGCCTTCGCGGCCATAGCCGATATTGTAGCCTATGCTGTCGTTGAACAGCACCGTATCTTGCGGGACGATACCGATGGAGCTGCGCAGGCTGGATTGCGTGACATCCCGCAGTTCTTGTCCATCTATGGTGATCCGTCCGCCTGTAATGTCGTAAAAACGATAGAGCAGCCGCGCGATGGTCGACTTGCCTGCGCCCGATGGGCCAACAACCGCCAGCGTCTGGCCGGGTTTGATTTCGAAACTGACGCCATTCAGTATCTGGCGCTCGGCGTCATACGCGAAATGTACATCTTCAAACACCACAGCGCCGCCCCGGACCGCAAGCGCAGGCGCATTTGGTTTGTCGGTGATTTCGGCGGGCGTGTCGATGAGATCAAACATTGCAGCCATGTCAGTCAAGCCCTGGCGTATGGTGCGATAGACCATGCCCAACATGTCCAATGGCCGGAAAAGCTGCGCCAACAAGGTATTCACCGTGACCACGTCGCCTGTGGTAAACTGCCCGCGTGACCAGCCCCAAACGACATAGCCCATGGCGCCAGCCATCATTAAATTGGTAATCAACGACTGCCCAATGTTTAGCGCGGCGAGCGAGTTTTCCGATTTGACCGCGGCATTGGCATAATGACGCACAACCTCCGCATAACGACGCGTTTCGCGCTTCTCTGCGTTGAAATATTTGACCGTTTCATAATTTAGTAAGCTGTCGACGGACTTGGCCACGGTTTGCGTGTCGAGTTCGTTCATTTCCTCGCGCAATTTGTTGCGCCAGTTGGTGATTAGGGTGGTGTAGACAATGTAGCTGATGACCATGATCAGCGTGGCAATGACCATGCCCCAGCCAAAGGAAACCTTGAAATAAACCGAGACTAAAAACAGCTCTAACAAAGTAGGGGCGATGTTGAACAACAGGAAATAGAGCATGATGTCGATGCTCTTGGTGCCGCGTTCAATCACCTTTGTAACGGCGCCGGTGCGGCGGTTCATGTGGAACCGCATCGACAAATTGTGTAAATGGCTGAAGACATTTTCGGCCAGTCGCCGCGTCGCTTCTTGACCGACGCGTTCGAACACCACGTTGCGTAAATTGTCGAACAATACCCCGCCAAAACGTGCGCCGGCATAAGCGGCGACCAATGCAACGGCGATGGCGACGCCGTCTTGCATGCCGGGGACCATGCGGTCGATAGCCTGACCATAAAGCCATGCCATGCTGAGTTGGATAAGTTTGGAAACAACCACCAGCAATAGCGCGAAGACAATGCGGACCCGCAAGCCCGCTTCGTTCTTTGGCCATAAATAAGGCAAAAATCGCCGCATGACGGCGAAATCTGGCTTGGCATCGTTGGTGGGGGCTAATGGTGGCACAGCGGTCGTATAGTTATTTTAGCGCAAAGCACAAAGGCCCATCACGCCTTGTTTGACAGCAACAGCCAACTCGCAACGCCGTTTATGGCAGTGTAAGCAGCATAAAGGAGTGTCACCGCCAAGGACCCTGCATCGGCCAACCACAGCGCGCCGATGAGCAAGGCCAGTTCAATGGCATAGCTTCCATAAGGGCCGAATTTGTCGCTGAAGTAACGTTTGGTTTCTTCAACAAAGCGGTGACCAGATTCCGCCACCGCTTTGTGCATATAAAAATTGGCAACCCCCAATATAAAGCAGACGGTTAGCAACATAGGGTTGGGATCACGGCCCTTCGCGGATACCGCGCGCTTCATTGCGCTCCGATTGCCGTTCCAGTGCGACCTTGATCATGGCGATGATGGGGTCGGCCAGTGCTAGCCCCAAGATGCCGAACAACGCACCGAAGAGAATTTGCGCGCCCAGCACCAAAGCAGGGGCCAAATCGACCGCGCGCTTTGCGACCATCGGGACGATCAAATATCCGTCCACCATCTGCACGACGAAATAAACGAAAATGGCGTAGAGCCCGACATCAACTCCGGCAGAAAATCCAACGAGGATGATCAGCGCGCCAGACACAATCGCACCGATATTTGGCAAGAAAGCAAGGAGGCCCGTGAGGACGCCCAGCAACGCCGCCATTGGCACGCCACCAAGGCTGAGCAACACCCATGTGCCCACGCCTTCAACCGCCATGCCCAGCAGGCGACCCGCCATTAGGCGGCGCAGGACACTACCTATTTTTTCGGCGGTCCCATAAAAATGCGTACGTTCTGCCAATGGTAACATCCATGCGACGCCGCGTTCATACATACGGGGTTCGGCGGCAATAAAGATGCCGAGAACAAGCATCATGGCAAGGTTCGTAACCGTGCCTACAACCGACGTTACCGCCTCCGTGACGCGGCCCACAGAGTTTAAAATTTGCGAGCCGAGTCCTTTGACGTCCTCTGCGGAAATATTGAAACCAGCCGCCTCAATCCGGTTGCCGATTGATTCGACCTGCGTTTCGACAATGGCTTGCAGACTTGCGGCCTGCGCCGCCAATTCGGACCCTGTGAAAACAAAGGTCCAATACATAAACCCAAAGACGGCGAGCACGACCATGGTCAGGCGGAAGCCACGTGGGATAGGCAATATGCGGCCAAGTAACCGCGCGCCGCCGTCGAACATAGCGGCAAGAACGATGCCGCCAATGATGAGCAGAATGGGCTGCGCAAGCCAAATGAAGGCCGCAACCAAGCTGGCCATGCCAATCCACACCGCCGCGCGCTTTACCTCGGACCGAATGAGCGGGTCGTAAAGCTCGGTTGGGCCTACCTCTTCGCGAAAGCTCTCATGCGCCTGCGCTGGCTTTTTCCGCGTCCGGCGCGGTTTGCTTGGCGCAAGAGGCGGGGCGTCACTCACCTTGACTGACCTTTTTAGGCCGCAAGCTGTCGCCAGCGCGATCGCCGCGGAGGGAGCGGAACCAGCTGGCCGGATTAAGGCCCGTGCTACCGTCGACGGAGAAAGTAATGATTTCGGCCCGGCCACCGATCCGATCCCATGAGACGGGACCACCAAGGCCGCCAAGCTCTGCCGCTACGCGGCTGTCGGAACTGTTGTCGCGGTTATCCCCCATCAGGAAAACATGACCGGCAGGGATTTTTACAGGCGCCATGTCGTCGGTATCGCGCTGACGCGCGTCGATGGTGTCATATTGCACCCCGTTCGGCAGCGTTTCGCGAATGATCGGCAAATGGCAACGCAGCACACCATCATCACCGCGTGTCAGAGCACCCGGAAAGTCATAGTCATTGCAGGGGTTGTTGGCATCGACAGGCAAGATCAGGTTCGGCTGGGCTTCCTGCTTCACAGGCTTTCCATTTAGGAAAATCTGGCCAGCGCGCAACGCGATGGTATCGCCGGGCAAGCCAATGACGCGCTTGATCCAATCCTGATTTCTGCCCTTGGGCGTCAAAATGACAATGTCGCCGCGCTCCGGCATTTTACCCCAGACGCGGGTATTGCTCTCCGGCAATGGCACGGCCAAGGCGTCTACCTCTTCGCGCAACACCAGCCAGCGGAATATCGCCACAGGATTGGGTATCGTTGGCGACACATGGCTCCATCCATAAGGATATTTGCTCACGAATAGCCGGTCCCCCACCAGCAAGGTTGGCATCATCGAGATTGACGGAATGTAAAATGGCTTCGCAATGAGGCTGTGGAAGGCCAGCACAGCAAGTAACAGCCAGAACATGCCTTTGAACTCGGTCCAAGCCGCCGAAACCCAGCCTTGCTTTTCCGATGCAGGGGGTGGCGGTGTTGCCTGGGTTTCATCGTCCTTGGTCAAACTGGTCATGCCTTTTGCGATCTCAACGCTTCTATAATGACAAATGCCTGCGCCCACGGGTGGTCATCCGTAAGCGTCAAATGAATATGGGCTTCATAGCCCGAAGGTATAATTGCGTCGAGCCGTGCTTTTGCGCCACCGGTAAGCGCCAGCGTCGGCGCACCTGAAGGCGCATTGACGACGCCAATGTCCTTCATAAACACGCCATGTTTGAAACCGGTTCCTACCGCCTTTGAAAAGGCCTCTTTGGCGGCAAAGCGTTTCGCATAGGTTCCCGCTTTGGTAAATGGACGCTTCGCGGCCTTGGCGCGTTCCACATCGGTGAAAACACGATTTTCAAATCGCGCGCCAAAGCGTTCAATCGATTTTGCGATGCGCTCTATATTACACAGGTCGGAACCAAGGCCGATGATCATCGGGCAAGGTCCATAAGGGTGCGCATTTTACGCACGCTTTCCTCCAAACCAATGAAAATGGCCTCACCGATAAGATAATGTCCGATATTCAGTTCGGCAAATTGCGGAATGGCGGCAATGGGCTGAACATTGTCAAAAGTAAGTCCATGACCCGCATGGGGCTCGATCCCATTCTTTGCCGCGAGTGCCGCGGCATCGGCAATCCGGCGTAGCTCCATTTCGCGCGCCTCGCCTTGTGCATGCGCATATTTGCCCGTGTGAAACTCCACAATAGGTGCGCGCAAACGGACTGCAGCTTCGATTTGGCGCGCGTCTGGCTCAATGAATAGGCTGACGCGGATTCCTGCGTCTGTGAGCCGGTTCACGATGGGTGCAAGGAGATTATGTTGCCCCGCCGCGTCCAACCCGCCCTCGGTCGTCCGCTCCTCGCGCCGTTCAGGGACGATGCACGCAGCATGCGGCTTATGCCGTAAAGCAATTTCGAGCATCTCATCGGTCGCGGCCATTTCAAGGTTCAGCGGTAAATGGGTGGCGGCCATGATACGCTCGATATCCGCATCGCGAATATGACGCCGGTCCTCCCGCAAATGTGCCGTAATGCCATCACCGCCGACCGATGCCACGATTTGCGCCGCACGGACGGGGTCTGGATGATCGCCGCCGCGCGCATTGCGAATGGTCGCGACATGGTCAATGTTCACGCCCAAGCGCAAGCGCGGCGCCATGGGCGCGTTTGTCATAGCTTCCGGCTACCCGGCTTTACCGCTTCGGTTGCGGCAAGCTCAGGGGGCAGTTCATCGGATGCGTAGGTTGGAAAGTTCAGCTGGATCAGCGGGTAAAATGGTACGCCGAGGTCAACGGTTCCTGCTGAACGATCCACCACCGCCGCCGCGGCGATAACAACGCCGCCCGCCGCTTCGATCGCGGCTATCGCTTCGCGTGATGACAGGCCAGTGGTTACAACATCCTCAACCATAAGGACTTTTGTGCCTGGTGTGAGTGCAAACCCCCGGCGCAAGCCAAAAACACCTTCGGGACGCTCCACAAACATGGCATCGACGCCAAGCACCCGCCCCATTTCATGGCCGATGATGATCCCGCCCATAGCGGGCGAAATGACCGCCTGAATCTCGGCGCGCAGCTCGCGCGGCATTTTTTGGTTCATCGCCAGCGCAATGCGCCCCGCACGTTCGGGGTTCATCAGCATGCGGGCGCATTGTAGATAATAGGCACTATGCCGGCCAGACGATAATAAGAAATGCCCTTCAAGCAGCGCGTCGACGCTACGGAATTCAGACAGTATTTCATCTTCAGTCATGATGGGGAGAATTTTCCTTGCTGGCCAATGTTGTCTTTTGCATGTCCGGTTTAACGGATTGCAACGCAAATAGGTAGAAGAGTGGTGCATTTAAATGCTAAAAATTTTAAATCGACCGCTTGAGGGTTCAGGATAGCGCGACTATAGGTCGCCCAAGTCCGGCCACCCACGGGTGAACCAGACATGCGCAAAGTTCCTGCGCCGCACCAAGGATACGGGGCCAAGTAGATGAATATGTTGAAGAAATTACTGGTTGTCTTCGCTGCAATGACCATGCCGTCATTGGTGATGGCGCAGCCAGCGAATCCTGCGCCAGCGCCATTGACGAAAGAAGTGGCTGCGCCAGTTGTTGCAACACCTGCTGCGGCACCGACCGCTGCGCCAGCCGCTGACGCGGCCGCGCCAGCTGAAGCGGCGCCGAAATCCATGGACGGGTCGTTGCCCGGCTACACGCCAATGCGCCCTAATTATGAAGACAGCGTTGGCATGCCAAAGGCGAAGGAAATTGATTTTCAGGAACAATTCTCCGCAAACGGCCAATATGCAAAATGGATCAACAACGCGATCCTGTTGCCCATCATTACCATCATCTCCTTGTTTGTTCTTGGTCTCTTGCTTTGGGTGATCGTGCGTTTCAACCGCCGCGCCAATCCAGTCCCATCAAAGACAACCCACAACACCTTTATCGAAGTTGTGTGGACCCTTGTCCCTGTGCTCATCCTCTTGGGCATCGCTTACCCGTCGCTCGATTTGTTGGCGAAGCAGTTTAAGCCAGCGCCAGCGGAGGCTGTGACCATTAAGGCAACCGGCTATCAGTGGTATTGGGGTTATACCTATCCCGACCATGGCGGCTTCGAAGTTATATCGAACATGCTGAAAGAAGAAGGCGATGTCGCCAAGGGCGAGCGTTTCCGGACTGAAAATGACGGGCCTAAACTCATGGCAGTCGACAATCGCATGGTCGTGCCTGCGGGCGTGCCTTTGCGTATTCAGACTACTGCGGCGGACGTTATTCACGCATTTGCCATTCCTTCGCTTTGGTTCAAGCTTGATGCGGTGCCTGGTCGTTTGAATGAGAAATCGGTGACGATTACCAAGCCCGGCGTTTATTTCGGCCAATGTTCCGAACTATGCGGCGCGCGCCATGCGTTTATGCCGCTGGTTGTGGAGGCACTACCGCCCGCGCAATTTGCGGCTTGGGTGAAGGCGCAGGGCGGCACAATGCCCGGCGAAGCAAAGCCTGCACCTGCGGCGCCTGCTGCAACCGCGACCCCAACTGAAACCGTTGCTGCACCCGCAGTAGCTCCGACCAATTAAGAAGGCCTAGACGGATGACAACGATTGCTGCCACAGGTAACGACCTCCACGCGCATGACCATCATGACGCAGACCATAAGCCCGGATTTTTCGCGCGTTGGTTCATGTCGACCAACCATAAAGATATCGGAACACTCTATCTGATCTTTGCAATTTTTGCAGGGATTGTGGGTGGCGCGATTTCTGGCCTGATGCGTTTGGAGCTTGCTGCTCCAGGCATTCAATATTTGCAGGGCTGGGCATCAATGATGGCCGGCAAGGAAGCGTCGCTCGACGAAGCCTATCACATGTGGAACGTGCTGATCACTGCCCATGGCTTGATCATGGTGTTCTTCATGGTCATGCCCGCTATTATCGGCGGCTTTGGTAACTGGTTTGTGCCTTTGATGATCGGTGCACCTGACATGGCGTTTCCGCGCATGAACAATGTCAGCTTCTGGTTAACCGTTGTGGCCTTCATCATGCTGCTGGGTTCAAGCTTCGTACCGGGTGGCACGGGATTGGGCGCGGGAACCGGTTGGACCGTCTACGCGCCGCTTTCGACGTCAGGCTCGGTCGGGCCTGCTGTCGACATGGCGATTTTCTCGCTTCACCTCGCCGGTGCAGCGTCAATTTTAGGCGCCATCAACTTCATCACCACCATTTTCAATATGCGTGCGCCGGGCATGACCTTGCACAAAATGCCATTGTTTGTTTGGTCGGTGTTGGTCACGGCATTTTTGCTGTTGCTCGCTTTGCCTGTATTGGCGGCGGCGATCACCATGCTTTTGGTTGACCGTAACTTTGGCGGCGCATTCTTTGATGCGGCGGCCGGCGGTGACCCAGTGCTTTATCAGCATCTCTTCTGGTTCTTCGGCCATCCCGAAGTATATATCATGATCTTGCCAGGTTTTGGCATCATCAGCCAAATCGTCGCCACCTTCAGCCGCAAGCCGGTCTTCGGCTATCTCGGCATGGCATATGCTATGGTCGCGATTGGCGTTGTAGGATTTGTCGTCTGGGCGCACCACATGTTCACCACGGGCATGAGCGTTGACATGAAAATGTACTTCACCGCCGCCACGATGGTGATCGCGGTACCCACCGGAATCAAAATCTTCAGCTGGATCGCCACAATGTGGGGCGGCTCGGTTAGCTTCAAGACACCTATGGTATGGGCCATGGGCTTTATCTTCATGTTCACTGTCGGTGGCGTGACGGGTGTTGTTCTGGCCAATGGCGGTCTCGACGATAACTTGCATGACACTTATTATGTTGTGGCCCACTTCCATTATGTGTTGTCGCTGGGCGCCGTGTTCTCGCTCTTTGCCGGCTTCTATTATTGGTTCGGCAAAATGTCGGGTCGCCATTTGAACGAATTCCTGGGTCATTTGCACTTTTGGATATTCTTCATCGGCGTTAACGTCCTGTTCTTCCCGATGCACTTCCTTGGAAATTCGGGCATGCCGCGACGTTACCCTGATTATCCAGAGGCCTTTGCCTATTGGAATGGCGTAGCTTCGTTTGGATATGCCATCATGGCGGTTGGCGTGCTTGTTTTCTTCATCAATGTCATCTGGTCGTTGGTCGCTGGCCGCCGTGCAGAAGACAATTATTGGGGTGAAGGTGCGACCACGCTTGAATGGACGCTGACAAGCCCTCCACCATATCACCAGTTCGAAACGCTGCCGGTTATTAAGTAACCGGCGGCGGTTCGCCGCTTTGAACGTCTCGAGCGTTTGGGAACAGGCATGACAACCGCAACGCGTGACATCATTTTGCCAGCCGAGTGGCGCGATTTCTGGGCTTTGACTAAGCCTCGGGTCATGTCGCTTGTCGTGTTCACAGCGCTTTGTGGGTTATTGGCGGCACCGGGCAACATTCATCCGGTCATTGGTTTTACCGCGATCCTCTGCTTGGCTTTGGGTGCGGGTGCTTGTGGCGCGTTGAACCAATATTTCGAAGCCGATATTGATGCCAAAATGGCGCGGACGGCAGGGCGTCCGCTGCCTGCGCGCCGGATGGACCGGGCTGCCGCGCTGAACTTTGGCATTGGTCTTGCCGCTTTCTCGGTTGGCATTATGGGCGTTGCGGTCAATTGGCTGTGCGCTGCGCTGCTGGCTTTTTCGATCTTCTTCTACGCGATTGTCTACACCATTTGGTTGAAGCCCAATACGCCGCAAAATATCGTAATTGGCGGCGCGGCTGGTGCATTCCCACCGGTTATTGGATGGGCGGCGGTGACCGGTGATGTTACGCTTTTGCCAATCCTGCTTTTTGCGATCATCTTCTTGTGGACCCCGCCGCATTTCTGGGCGCTCGCCTTGTTTATGAAAACCGATTATGGCGCGGCTGGAATTCCGATGCTCCCCAATGTGAAGGGGCAGCGGGTCACGCGGAACCAAATATTCGGCTACAGCTTCCCTATGGCGGCGACGGCGATATTGCCTTTCGCTTTGGGTGAAACTGGCTTGGTCTATGGCGTAGCGGCGGTTGTTCTAAACCTCGTCTTTCTAGCTCTCGCTTACCGCGTTTGGAAAAATGAGGCGACCGACGCGACTGCGATGAAGCCCGAAAAGCAACTTTTCGCCTTCTCCATTCTGTACCTGTTTCTCCTTTTTGCAATTTTCGCCTTTGACCGGATGGTAATATCATGACCCCGAATGAGCCGACTGCCTATACCGCCGAAGAAACGGCAATTATCCGTAAACGGCAGGCGGGACGCGCGCGTGTCATGGGCATTGCTTTGGTTGGATTGTGTATCTTGTTCTTCTTCATCACCGTGGTGAAAGTGGGTGTTTGGGGCTGATGGCTATTTCAAACGCAAAAACCGGATTTTTGGCGGGAGCGCTTGCCGTATCCATGGTGGGCGTTGGCTTTGCAGCAGTGCCATTATACCGCTTATTCTGTCAGGTGACAGGTTTTGGCGGCACAACTATGCGGGTGGATGCTGCGCAGGCTGCTACCGTTCCAGTTTCCAACAAAACGATCGTGGTGCGCTTTGACGCCAATCAGCGCAGCGACTTGCCTTGGGAATTCAAACCCGAACATCCGACTGACACGGTCAGCATTGGCGCAAAAGATATGTCGATCTATCTGGCGAAAAATCTTTCCAATGAGCCAGTCACTGGCACGGCCACGTTCAACGTAACGCCTGCGCTTGCCGGACAGTATTTTAACAAGATTCAGTGCTTCTGTTTCACGGAACAGACGCTAAAACCCGGTGAACAGGTCCGCATGCCGGTCCTATTCTATGTCGATCCAAAAATTATGACCGACCCGGAAACCAAAGATATTGAAGAAATCACACTTAGCTACACTTTCTATCCAGTCGAGAAGCCAAACATGGTGGACCAGACGGCGAACGGCAGCTAAGGCATTAGTTAATCGATAAGACTACAGGGAATTGACCATGGCGGGTGCCAAGAATCACGATTATCATATTTTGCCACCAAGCATTACGCCGATACTGGGATCGTTTTCGGCCCTCACGATGTTTTTTGGTTTGGTGATGTGGATGCATCCCGAGCAGTTCGCGTATGGCAGCCTGGTTTTTGGCGCAGGCGTGATTGCTGTTCTCTACACTTTCTTCGCGTGGTGGACGGATGTCGTAAACGAAGCGCATTCCGGTGATCATACGCCCGTGGTGCAATTGCACCTGCGCTACGGCATGATCATGTTCATTGCGTCCGAAGTCATGTTTTTCGTCGGCTGGTTCTGGGCTTGGTTTGATTATGCGTTGTTCCCGGTGCCGTTGGAACTGGTTATCGACCCCGAAACGCATGCGTTTACGGTCACCAACCTGATCGGTAAGGAGGGCGCAGCAGCTTTGATGCAGTGGCCACCAAAAGGTTTGGAAGTTCTCGATGCGATGAAGCTTCCTTTGCTCAACACGTTGATCCTGTTGTGCTCGGGTACCACCGTGACTTGGGCGCACCATGCGCTGATTCATGGCGACCGTGAAGGCCTGAAGAAAGGCCTTTGGTTGACGATATTGCTCGGTCTGCTGTTCAGCAGCATTCAGGCCTATGAATATCTCGAAGCGCCGTTTCCATTTGCTGGATTGAACTATGGCACCGCCTTTTACATGGCGACAGGCTTCCATGGTTTCCACGTCATTGTTGGAACGATCTTCTTGGCTGTGTGCCTTGTGCGTACCTACAAAGGCCATTTCACGCCCAAGCAGCATTTCGGTTTTGAGGCCGCTGCTTGGTATTGGCATTTTGTTGACGTAGTCTGGCTCTTCCTCTTCATCGCCATTTACATTTGGGGTGGCTGGGGCGCACCAGTTCACGCGTAAATGACCACAGAACAATCCATAGAAGGGCAGCCCAGCATTGCTAAGGCTGCCCTTTTTGGTCTCTGCCCGCAATGTGGCGGTAAAACCCTGTTTGCTGGGCTTGGCCAGTTTGCGGACACATGCCCCAACTGCGGACTTGATATCAGCAGCTATAACGTCGGCGATGGACCGGCTGCATTACTGACCATGGGCATTGGCGCGCTGATCATCGTGCTGGCGTTGGTGGTCGATTCAGCTTTTCGTCCACCTTTTTGGGTGCATGTCCTTATTTGGGTGCCGTTTACCGCGGCGCTTACGGTGATAACCTTGCGCATGGCGAAGGCTGCGCTTTTGGCGGCGGAGCATCGCAACCGCGCGCGCGAAGCGGGAAAGAGTGATCTTTTATGAACCGCCTTCCTGTCATCCCAACCTTCTTGGTTACCCTGGCCGTTGCGACGATGATTGGTCTTGGCATCTGGCAGTTACAACGCAAAGAACAAAAAGAAGCCTTGCTGGCGCGCTATGAATCAGCTGTCGGATTGCCAGCGGTGGCTTGGCCAGCGTTTCCCGACCCTGTGGCATTGCCGTTATTTCGTCGCTCCAGCCTCCTTTGCGCGCGCGTGGTCAAGATTGAGACAGTGTCGGGTTCAAATGCTGCAGGTAAGGCTGGCTTTGCCCATGTCGCGTCTTGCCGGACCAGCGCGGCAGATGGCCCAGATGCCAAAGTGGCCTTTGGTTGGTCTGAACGGCCGCAAGCCCCCAAATGGGGCGGCGGTCCTGTAGCAGGTATTATCGCGCCCGACGGCGCGCAGCACATAAAGCTTGTGTCAACAGACGCGGTGGCTGGTTTGGAGATATTGGACGAGCCGTCGCCACGCCAGATCCCCAACAATCATCTGCTTTACGCCATTCAGTGGTTCATTTTTGCCGCCGCTGCGACCATCATCTATGTACTGGCGCTTCGAAAGCGTACCAAAGCGTCTTGAACCTACCGACGGATATCCTGTTTTATATTGTCGCTGGCGCTGCTGTCATTTTGGTGGGGCTTGCCAAGGGCGGTTTTGCAGGTTTGGGGGCGGCCGCCATCCCGTTGCTGGCACTGGTCATGGACCCTGTTGCTGCCGCAGGCATGCTGTTACCCATTCTCATGGTTCAAGATATTGTCAGCGTCTGGGCATTCCGGCGCAGTTATGACGCACGTACCTTGCTCCTCACATTACCGGGCGCAGTAGTGGGTATTTTTTTGGCTTGGTATCTCGCTTCAGTTATCCCTGCGGACGCGGTGCGCGGTTTTGTCGGCGTCATTGCTTTGGCCTTTGGCGCCTATCGTTTGATGCCACTGCTTGGCCGCTCCGTGAAGCTCTCTGGCCCTGCACCGGAGTGGATGGGAATAATCATGGGTGGCATTTCGGGTTTCACGAGCCAGATTGCCCATGCTGGCGGGCCACCGTTTCAGATTTGGGCGCTGTCGCGTAATTTCCCGCATCTGGTATTCATCGGTACGTCGTCCATATTCTTTGCGATTATCAACTGGTTGAAAGTGCCCGCTTACGCCGCCTTGGGTCAATTTAACGTGCAGAATATGACGTTGACGGCGATATTCCTGCCGCTGGCCATATTGAGCACATTAGCGGGCGTACGACTGGTCAAACGTGTTTCGCCCGCGCGATTCAACGTCATCATCAATCTGTTAATGGTCATCATCGGCGCCGAACTGATTCGACAAGCCATCTGGTGACTGCGCCTTATTTAGGCGACAGCACCATCAGCATCTGGCGACCTTCCATCCGGGGATGCGCTTCGATTTTTGCGGTCTCGGTCGTATCGGCCTGAACGCGTTGCAGCAGTTGCATACCCAATTGTTGGTGTGCCAATTCACGGCCACGGAAACGCAGCGTTATTTTGACCTTATCACCTTCTTCGATGAATTCGGCGACCTTCTTCATCTTGACCATATAATCATGGTCGTCGATGTTTGGACGCATCTTAATTTCTTTGATTTCCTGAGTTTTCTGGCTCTTTCGCGCCAAATTGGCCTTTTTCTGGGCCTCATATTTGAACTTGCCGATGTCCAGGAATTTGCACACCGGGGGATCAGCGTTCGGGGAAACTTCCACCAGATCGAGCCCAACTTCTGCAGCTTGCGCTATCGCCTCGCGGGTATACATGACACCCAGATTTTCGCCGTCATCATCAATGACCCGTACTTTTTCAACGGTGATTAGATTATTGTAGCGCGGTCCACTTTTAACAGGTGGGGTCATGGCGCGCCGGGTAGGCGGGGTGGCGATAGTCGATACTCCTTGTGATGTTCGGCAACGCCAATACAGCCAATTTGTCTACAGATAAAGGCTTTAGCGGCGTAACCCCTGCTTTTGTTGCAGTTTGTGGCGCAAATGCCGCTGGCCGAGGGCCAACGAACGCAATTTCGAGGCACCAATTTGGTTAGGCTTTTATTGCGAAAGCGCTGTCAGATCTTTCACAGTCAAGATTTGCGGCAACAGGCGCGCGTCAGCGTTCGGTGGATAATATAGATATAATGGTACGCCCGAACGGCCGTATTTCGCCAAAAAGCGCGTGATATCCGGATCTCTGCGCGTGTAATCGCCCACCATCGTCTGGATACCTGCTTTGGCAAAGGCCGCTTTGGTTTCTGTGCGATCGATTGCCGTCTTCTCATTCACTTTGCACGTCACGCACCAGTCTGCGGTGAAGTACAGAAATACAGGCTTACCCTCTGCGCGCAATGCGGCCAGCTGCTCTTCATTAAAGGCCAAGCTGCCATTTTTTATCGGCTGCGGGGCAGGTGCCAATATGGGAACATTGTCGATGATCAGCGCAGCAGCGACTGTGATACCCAATATAGCCGCAACCACGATTTTGCGAGGCGCACCGCTTTTCTGTTTCCGGCCAAGTTCAAACAGTCGTGACAATAGGATGAGCGCGGCCGTGCCGCCAATGAGTACGCCGCTGAAACCCGCCAGCTGATATAGCAGCCATAATAAGGCCAATGACGTGAGCGCCATTGGCAGCGCCATCCACTGCCGGAAGCGCACCATCCATGGACCGGGGCGAGGCATGCCTTTGCGCAAAAGCGGGATGAACGCAATCGCCAGGAAGGGCAAAGCCAAACCAAAGCCAAGCCCTGCAAAAATCAGCAACGCCAAGCTTGCGGGTAGTAGCAACGCCGCCCCCATTGCCGCCGCCATGAATGGGCCCGTGCAGGGCGTGGCGACAATAGCCGCCAGCACGCCTGTCCAAAATGACCCGGATACGCCACCCTTGCGTGTCAACTTTTCGCCGACGCCAATGCCACCGATCTCAAATAGGCCAGCCAGATTTGCGGTGACCGCAACCATGAGCAACAGCAGCAGCAACACAATCGCGGGATCCTGTAACTGAAATGCCCAGCCCACCTCTTCGCCCGCAGCGCGCAGGGCCAGCATGACGCCGCCTAGCACAAGGCAGCTTAGGATGATGCCGACGGTGTAGGCAACGGCATCACGCCGCGCTTCGCCTTCGTCCCCGCCCATTTTGGCGAGGCTCAACGCCTTCAATCCCAATATCGGGAATACGCAAGGCATAAGGTTCAGGAGCAAACCGCCCAGCACCGAAAAGCCGAGTATCCAACCAAAGCCAAGCGGCGGTTCTGGCCCATCAACCGCTGCGCCTTTGCCCAAAACGGATATAGCCGCACCGCCCGTTGGGATATTGCCGGGCGTCGCGCGCACCTCAAGTCCCTGCGCATCGTTGAAACGCAATAGGCCCTCAATCTCTCCAGAGAAGGGACCCTTTACTTCGCTGCTAACAATTAACCAGTCACCGGTCCGCCGCGCCGATTGTGGGGCGGCATAGCGGAACAGATTTTCGCTTTGGGCAAAGAACCAGACCCGCCCAGCATCGGCACTGCGCGGATAGGGGATAGCGATATCAATGCGGTTGCCCTGAAGAGCATATCGCGCCTTCCGGTCCAGCGGCACCGGTAAGGCACTGCGCCATGCATCAAAACGTGTGCGGTCGGACTTGCCAATCGACCCTGCGCCCACCGTGAGGGGCACCGACAATGTTGCGCTTTCGGGTACGCAGACAAGATCGGAGCAGGCCGACCAGCGCGCATCGACCTTAATATCCAAATTTTGCCTAACAATCGCGTCGTCCGGGATTTTCAGATCCACGAGAAAAGCATGCTTTGCCTTGTAAATATGGTTCATGAAACCGCTGACGATTAAGGTCTCGGGCACGGGTGCACGAAGCGGACCAGGCTGAATGCCAGAGGGCAGTTGCCATGCCAGCTCAAGCGGCGTTCCGGCATCACCAGGGTTCACCCAATAATCATGCCAGCCGGGTTTCGGGTCCATCACAATCGCGACCGTCACGACATCACCGGGCGCGGGGTTGCGTGTTTCGGCCTCGATCGACGCGCGGACATATTGCGGCGCGGCCGCGGCGGGCACTTGCGCATGCGCCATGCCAGTTGCCACAAACAGCGCCAGCAGCAACTGACACAACCGCAACATCATGCGCTTGGACCTAGTTGATTCTGACGACAGGGTGACGTTGCGGTTCATGCTATTCTCAATGGCACAATGCCCTATGTTTAGGACAGCGGATTATTCAGACCCCAGTTGCATAGGGCCTGCGCCCATAGATGGCATTGCCTTTGCTTTTTTCCATCCACCATGCAGATAATATCCAATCGACAGAATGCAGGATGTAATCGCAGTCGCGACAAATGACCCCCAAATGGCATCTGCACCGAAGCGACCATGTAAACCAAAACCGATGCTGAAACGTACCAAAACTGCGCTGATTATCAGAATGAGCAGAGGGGCGAGAACGGCGCCATTCGCCCGCACCGCAAAGGTAACGACAACTGACACTCCCATCAGGACGAAGGTCCATCCAATGACATGGTTGATGTGAATGGCGATATCGATGGCGGGGCTGCCCATGGGCAAAAACAGTCCAAGCAATGGTGTGGCAAACAGTGTCATAAGTAAGATGAGCACTCCTGCAAGCAGCAGGTTGATACCAATTCCTGACCATACGACGCGGCCAACGCGGTCCCATTTATTGGCGCCGATATTTTGCGCGACCATGGCGCTGACGGCGCTGCCCACGGCGACCGCTGGCATTTGCACATAGCTCCAAAGCTGGTTCATCACGCCAAATGCCGCAGTGGTATTCACGCCTTCGCGGTTAACGAGTCCAATCATCACTACAGCAGAGCCCGACATGATGATCATCGACAAGCCCATGGGCAGACCCATGCGCGCAATCGGCTTCAAAAACCGAGCATCGGGCCGAAGCCATTTCAGCTCGTGCCCGCGCAGGCGAATAGTCAGGTCGCGTGCGTAGACCTTGCGGAGCAATAGGCCGAGGCTGATCACCCCGGCAAGGATGGTCGCAAGCGCCGATCCGGCAATGCCCATCGCGGGTATTGGGCCCAAGCCCAAGATGAAAATTGGGTTCAAGATGATGTCGAGAACCACGTTCAACACCGTGTTCCAAAATGGCGTAACTGAATCGCCCACGCCGCGCAGCGATGATGATACAAGTACCATCACGAAAGAGGCTGGCATCGACAAGAAGATGACGCGCAAATAAGCAAGCGCCAACGGATAGACCGTTTCCGGTGTCGCCATCAGGCGCAGCATGTGGGGCGCAAAGATCCAACCCGCCGCCGCCGTGACAAGGCCCGCGGCAAGGAAAATGCCGAATGCGGTGCCCATGATACGGCGGACAGATTCCACATCACGGCGGCCCATATTTTGACCAATCAAGATGGTCGTCGCCATGGTGAAGCCGAACAAAGTGGAGAACATCAAAAACATGATGAGCCCCGCATTGGCCGATGCCGCCAGCGCCTCTTCGCCCAAAAACTGACCGATCCATACCGAATTGACCGAATGGTTCAGCGACTGGAGAATGTTCACGCCAAGCGAGGGCAGGGCGAACAGGAGCAAAGTTTTCGCTACGGGGCCAATGGTCAGGTCGCGTTGATGGGCGGGCGCGGTCATCCCAGACGCTTTAGTGCCGCGGTCAGCTGCTCGGCCTCGGCCGCTTTCTCGGCATGGTCCGCGCGCGCCTTGTCCACGGCTTCGGGCTTCGCCTTTTCCACGAAGGCGGCATTGGACAGACGCGCCGCGAGTGCATCGCGCTCCTTCGTGGCCGCCTCAATGGCCTTGGTAATCCGGCTGCGTTCGGCGTCGAGGTCGATGACGCCATCCAGTGCAAAAACGATGGTGTCTTCGCCCACGACAATTTGCGCGACATTATTGGTTTCAACGGGCCCATAAGCAAAGGCGTCAATGCGTCCAAGTCGCGACAAAGCAGCCGCCTGACGTTCGATAATGGCGATTGTCGAGGGCTGTGGGTCCGCGATATTGGCGTTCAACCGCGTGCCCGGCGCTATGTTCAATTCCGCCTTGAACGAACGGGTTTTGCTGATCGTGTCGATGACCCAATTGATCTCGGCAACGGCCTCTGCATCAACCGTGGCATTTGGCTCCGGCCACTGTGCGTGGATGATGTCAAACGCACGCGGATGCTCTGCGGCGGCCAAAGCGTGCCATAACTCTTCGGTAATAAACGGCATGAAGGGGTGGAGCATCACCAAAATCTGGTCGAGCACCCAGCCAGCGACGATTTTGGATTCTTCATCCATTTCGCCTTTTTCACCGTCTACAAAAGCTGGCTTGATCAGTTCGAGATACCAGTCACAAAACTGATCAAAAACCATGTGATACAACACATCGG
The DNA here is from genome assembly GCA_002299895.1 of Sphingomonadales bacterium UBA656. GTDB lineage: Bacteria > Pseudomonadota > Alphaproteobacteria > Sphingomonadales > Sphingomonadaceae > Sphingorhabdus_B. The sequence continues at coordinate 27,222 of DBOC01000005.1, forward strand.
CCATGCCGTCGAAACGGAATTCCGCGAATGCCTTGTTCAGTTTTTCAACGGTGCTGACAACTTCGCCAATGATCCAGCGGTTGACCGCCAACTCCGCCTTAGGCGCCTTTACGCTGTGCGACCCGCTTATGCCGTTGGATTGCGCAAAACGAGCGGCGTTCCAAAGCTTGGTTGCAAAGTTACGATAGCCCGCAACGCGACTTTCATCCATTTTGATGTCGCGGCCTTGGCTTTCCATCGCGGCCATGAAGAAGCGCAAAGCATCGGCGCCATATGCGTCAATCAATCCAAGCGGGTCGACCGTATTGCCCTTTGACTTGGACATTTTGCTGCCATCTGCCGCGCGGACAAGGCCGTGCAGATAGAGTGTTTTCCAAGGCACTTCTTTCATGAAATGGATGCCCTGCATCGCCATCCGTGCATCCCAGAAAAACAATATGTCGAAACCGGAAATCAGGACGTCATTGGGGTAATGACGGTTGAGTGCGTTGCTTTCATCCGGCCAACCCAAAGTTCCAAAGGGCCAAAGCGCAGACGAGAACCATGTGTCGAGGACGTCAGGGTCGCGCGTCAGTTCGACGCCAGCGCCCGCAAGTGCTTTCGCCGCCTCTTCGGTCTCGGCGACATAGCATGTGCCGTCGGCAGTAAACCACGCCGGTATTTGGTGCCCCCACCAAAGCTGGCGGCTGACGCACCATGGCTGGATATTTTCCATCCAGTTGAAATAGGTTTTTTCCCAAGACTTCGGCACGATGTCGAAACCGCCATTGGCCTTGCCTTTGCGCGCGGCGTCGATGGCTGGTTTGGCCAATGTTTCGGCGTCCACATACCATTGGTCGGTCAACCATGGTTCAATCACTTGGTTCGAGCGGTCGCCAAAGGGCGTTTGGATGACGCGGTCTTCGACTTTTTCGAGAAGGCCCAAGGCGTCCATCGCCTCAACTACCATCTTACGCGCATTGGTCGGCTCGCCTTCAATGCCAAAGCGATATTGCCCGATATATTCTGCCGGAATAAGCCCATCGGCAGTTTGCACGACGCGGCCTTCGCCATCGAGCATGTTGAACATGTCGCTCGCCTTGAAACCGGCGCGTTTGCCAACTTCAAAGTCGTTGAAATCATGTCCCGGTGTGATTTTCACGGCGCCCGAACCCAATTCCGGATCGGCATGCTCGTCGGTGACAATCGGGATCAAGCGACCCGTGATTGGCAAGCGTACATTTTTGCCCACCAGATGCGTGTAGCGTTCATCCGCTGGGTTTACCGCAACTGCCATGTCGGCCAGCATCGTTTCAGGGCGTGTCGTTGCGACCGAGATGAAACCGCTGCCATCTTCCAACGGATATTTGAAATGCCAGAATTTACCGTTGATCTCGCGCGTTTCGACCTCAAGATCCGAAATTGCGGTTTTCAGGCCGGGGTCCCAGTTGACGAGACGCTTGTCGCGGTACAGCAAGCCCTGGTTGTAAAGCTCAACAAACACCTTGATGACGGCCTTTGAAAAGCCTTCATCCATGGTGAAGCGCTCATTCTCCCAATCCATCGAGCAACCGAGACGGCGCAATTGGCCAGTAATCTCGCCGCCGCTTTCCGCCTTCCATTCCCACACCTTGGCGATAAATTCGTCGCGGGTGAAATCGGTGCGCTTTTGCTGACGCGCGTTTAACTGTCGTTCGACGACCATCTGTGTCGCAATGCCCGCATGGTCCGTGCCCACCACCCATAACGCGTCCTTGCCCTGCAAACGCGCGTGGCGGATCAGGATATCCTGCAAGGTGTTGTCGAGCGCATGGCCGATGTGCAAGCTGCCCGTCACATTGGGCGGCGGGTTTACTATTGTGTATGGCTCGGCATCAGGACGATTGGGACGAAATGCGCCTGTGGATTCCCAATGCGCATACCATTTCGCCTCAATCACGGCGGGGTCGAAAGTCTTATCGATAGTCATGGCTTCGTGCCATAACGGGCCTAGCCGGAAAGGGAAACCCTCAGGGCGCGTCCTGCCAAAACAAGTTCAGGATGACGGGCGTGCGGGCTACGCCACCCGTCGCCGGAAAACGAAAAACGCTGCTGCAAATCCGCCCGCTACGAGCAAGCTCAACCAAAGTTCCTTCGACGCTGCAGGGTCCAAGCCCTTTGCGACCAAGATCACCAACATTGCCGCTATCGCGATATAGGTGCCAAAGGGGTGGAACCACATTTTGACTTGGAGTCGGCCGGGGTCCTCCGCCTCATATTTACGGCGTAGCTTTAGCTGTGCCGCGGACGTCATGAGATATAGGAGAAGCATGGTCACGCCGCAGCTATTGATGAGGAAGCTAAACACCACATCACGCGACACCGCGTCCGCGGCGAGCGCAAAATAGCTAAACAGGCTGGCAATCAATATGGCGCGCGCTGGCACTTTGCGGTTGTTGACCTGCACCAGCCATAAAGGCGCGTCCTTATGCTTTGCGAGGCCGAACAAAGCGCGTGAGGTGACATATAGGCCGGAGTTCAAGCATGATAGCACCGCAACAAGCACAACAGCTTCCATAATCAATTGACCTGCTGGCAAGCCCATAAAAGCAAGCGTAGTGGCAAAGGGCGACACTTTGGGCACGATCTCGGTCCACGGCACAACGGACACGATGAGCAAGATCGACAGCACATAGAACACAAGGATGCGCAGTGTGACCGATACGGTCATGCGGCTGATGACTTTAGAAGGCTCTTCGGATTCGGCGGCTGCGATGGTCGCGATTTCTGCGCCAACAAGGCTAAATATAGTCGAGGTTGCCGCCGCCAATACGACGCCCCAGCCATTGGGAGCAAAGCCGTCATGCGCGGTCAAATTGCCAAAGGTCGATCCGCTGCCCGAAGTAATGCCAAAGGCCCATGCCGCGCAGACCAAAATGAAGACGATGATCGCGGCGACTTTGATTGACGAGAACCAGAATTCAAACTCGCCATATGCGCGCGCGGACATAAGGTTTACGGCGGTCAAAATCGCCATCAGGGCAATGCCGATGCCAAGCTCAGGTACGGCAGGGAACCATCCATGTAAAATTTGCGCGCCAGCAATCGCCTCAATCGCAACAACGACAACCCAAAAATACCAATAGAGCCATCCGGAGAGGAATCCCGCCAAATGGCCAAGGCCGGCACGCGCAAAGTCTGGGAAGGTTTGCACGCCATCCACGGCGATGGCCATTTCGGAGATCATCCGCATGACCAGCAAGATAATGAACCCGGCAATGGCAAAGGAGAAGACCGCGGCAGGGCCGGCTTGGCTGATGGTGGTAGAGGAACCAACAAATAGACCCGCACCAATGATGCCGCCAATCGCGATCATGGAGACATGGCGCGACTTCAAACTGCGCGACAGTTCCGCCCCGCCATTGGTTTCCATTGCCACATTATGCGATAAGTCCGTCATATTCTTCCCCCACTTTATTCGGCGCAATAGCGCAGTGCCTCTAGCGGACGGTGTTTCCGCCCTGCATCACATGCGCAACATTTTCCAATACACGTATATCTTTAAGCGGGTCGCCGTCCACCGCCACCAGATCGGCAAAGCGCCCCGGTGCGATGCTGCCGAGGGCGTCGTCCTTACCCAATAACTCAGCCGCGCGGATCGTTGCACTTTGGATGGCCTGCATCGGGGTCATGCCGTAGCGGACCATATAAGCAAATTGCCGACCATTTTGTCCGTGTGGATAGACGCCGCTGTCGGTGCCATACGCAATATTCACGCCCATTTTGACGGCCTGTGTAAAACGGGCGCGCTGAATATCAGTGGTTTCACGGTTTTTGCGCAGATATTCTTCCGGCCATTTTTCGCGCGTTCCGATGTCATCAATATAATCGCCATTATATATGTCCATCACTAGCCAGGTGCCGCTGGCTTTCGCCATTGCTAGCGCTTCGTCGTCGATCAAACTGGCATGTTCGATGGAACGGACGCCTGCACGGATGGCGTTTTTAATACCAACCGCGCCATGGGCATGTGCGGTGACAAATTTGCCCTTTGCCTTTGCGGTTTGAACGACCGCGCGCAATTGCGCTTCGCTAAGTTCCGGCTCGCCCGGTTCGGTGCCAATGGCCAGCACCGCGCCTGTAGCGATGGTCTTAATGAAGTCAGCGCCTTGTTCGATGAGAAACGCCGTCCTGGCTGCGGCCTCTTCGGGCGTGCTCGCAATCCCAAGCCGCATGTCGGCAGGCAATTGGTCATTGGGTACAACACCGTTCAATTCGCCGCCGCCCTTGGGCAAGGTGATATAGGCACCGGCAACGAATATGCGCGGCCCCGGAACATGACCCGCGTTGATTGCATCACGCAGGGCGATATCGGTTAGCCCCCTATAGGTGCCGACATCGCGGACCGCCGTGAACCCAGCCTCTAATGTCAGCCGGGCATTATGTGCGCCCAGCAAGGCCGTTGCTGCAGGTGATGTTTTGATGGGCAGCGCAAGGTCTGCGCTTTGGCCGGCGTCTGCCAAATGGGTGTGAAGGTCAATCAAGCCGGGAAGAACGGTGAACGCCGACCAGTCCACCCGTTTCGCGCCCTTTGGCGTTGCGCCGCAGGGTGCAACTGCCGTGATCCGGTCGTCGGTGATGCTGATACATTGATTGGCGAGAACTGCGCCTGCCCGAACATCCACAAGCTTGCCCGTTGCAATATATTGGTCGGTGGCAATTGCGGCCGTTGGCAGAAAAGTGAAAAGCACCGCCAATGATGCCAAAATGGGGGTGATTCTCATGCTGCCGTTAAGGCGCACAGTTTTCATCACCCTTTTTTGGTGATGCGTGTGATTTCGCGTTCAACCATCGCTTCGACGATCGGCGGCAAATGCGTGTCGAGCCAATCTTTCAGCATGGGACGCAACAAGTCGCGCGTCATCGCTTCAAGTGAGGTTTCGCCGGATCGAACAATCTGCGGCGCTGCGCCAGGCTCGGACAAAGTCTGTAACGCGGAAAAGCTGTGACGCAGGCTCTGCGCCTTATTGTTATCCAGCAAAACTTCGCCGCTTCGCGCCTGTTGATCGGCGTCGGTTAGCTCAAGGATTTCGTCTTCGTCTAAATCCGACGCGGCGGATTTAGACGCGCGCTTTTGCACCGGCAGATCGCGGTCATCGTCAGCGATGATCCGTTTGATCGAGGCCAGTATTTCATCCATCGAAGGTTCGTTCCGGCTGTCCGCCATATTTCAGCCCTTGCGTAAATTACCGGCTTCTGCCGTCGGTAACAATTGGCTCTATTTCTGCCTTTTGCGCTGCGGTGTCAACGGTACGGGTCGATTTGGTGACGGAATCACGTTGCGACGACCAGTCAATCCAAGCACCATCGACCTTTTGATAGTCGGCGACGGGGTCGTATAATGTACCGCCCTCAAGGCCCAAGTCGCGTGCTTCGGCTTTGCCCATTGCGGCTAACAAAGTGAAACCGGCAACATAAGCGTTGCGGCGTGCGGCAACGAGCTGCACCTTGCTGTTCAGCAATTCTTGCTCCGCGTTCAATATGTCCAATATGGTCCGGTTACCAACGCCATTTTCGGCGCGGGTGCCTTCAAGCGAGAGTGCGTTTGCTGACACCGCGCGTTCGGATGCGGCGATGACATCCAGTGCTGCCCGCCAGCTCGCGTAAGAGGCGCGGGTCTGCGCAATCACCTCACGCTCGGCGGCGATTTCTAGTTCCTGGGCTTGGCCGAGCCGCGCTTGCGCCTGTCGGATTTGCGCGGCAGGCTGCCCACCTTGATATATGGGTAAAGTCGCGCGAACGCCCGCTTGCGCATTCAATGCGCTGTTGTCCGCCACGAAGCCAGGAATATTCGAAGAGATCGAATTCAAAGCATTGGAGTAAGATGACGACGTAAAGACGCTGATCGTTGGCAGACGCGATGCATTTGCCGCGCGGCGATCAAAACGAGCGGCTTCACGTGCTTCGCGTGCCGCTATCAAATCGGGGTTGCTGTCCAAGGCCACGGTCACGGCTCTGTCGGGCGTTAATGGCAAGTTGGGCAAGGGCGGCGGCGCTTCCAACTGTCCGGGTTCCCGCCCGACCAATTGGATATAGACCTCTTTCGAACGGATGAGGTTGGCGCGTGCCGTTTCCAAGTTGCTCGTTGCGAGCGCAAGCCGCGCTTCGGATTGCGCGACATCGGTGCGGGTCAAATCGCCGATTTCGAAACGATCACGCGTTGCATCCAGATTGACCGTCAAGACACCCACCTGCGCGCGGTTGAGATCCACGATCGCTTCATCGCGAATAACATCCATATAGGCACCGACCACCGCCGAGAAGACGGCGCTTTCGGTACCGCGTAAATTGGCAAATCCTGCCTCCACTCGATTTTCCGCTGCGCGCACGGCATTTTTAATACCGCCGCCCGCGTATAAGGGCGCTGAAATCGTGCCGTTGACATTGATGCCGCGGGCTTGAACCACCGATCCGCCGCTGTCTTGCACGATATTTTCGACATAGGTTGGCTGCACCGTGATGTCGGGGCGACCATTGGCCTTTGCCAATGGAACGCCTTCATTGGTTGCGCGCTGTCCCTGACGTGCTGCGGTTAGGTTGGGGTTGGTTTCATAAGCCGACACCAAAGCGTCACGCAGCGTGTCCGCGTTGGCAGGCGCCGCCAATCCGGTTGAGCTCAGCAAAGCGGCTATGAGAAGACGGCGGGCGCTCAAAATACGAACTCCGGTTTGCGGGCAAAAGCCTGCAGCGGGGCAATTTCGCTATCCTCAAATGATTTCAACGCAATCTTCCCCTTGTGAACATAGCCCTTGGCTAGGCGCGTGACCGCACCTTCGATGATACCGGTCACCAATCGCGCTCCGTCGGCGGCGAGATTAACCAACGCAGAGGGTAATTCTTCTGCCGCGCCGTCAATGATGATCAACGCAAAGGGCGCCGCCGATTGTGCCGACGAAACATTGTCCGCCGATGCACAAACGAGTGCGTTGACCCGTGTGCGCAAGATCGCGGCGACATAACCATCCTCTTTTCCAACCAGCAAAACATGATCATCTGCGCGCACATCGGCCGCCTGTAGTAGCAACGCAGTTGATACAGCCGGGTTGAGGACAGAACCATCGTCGAGCGCAATAGAGCGATCCATATAGGCCGTGGATCGGTGGGTGATGGGCACAAAATCTTCACGCGGGATGTTGCCCATCGCGGTCAGCACCCATGCGTCGGTTACGCCACTGGTACGCAGCTGACTGTCCACCATAGACCGCCGCATTTCTTCAAAACTCACTGATTCCATCGGAATATTTCCATCAACTTGCTGGCCATGTGGCACAGCTGTATTGTAAACACAATACAGCCTTTGAGTCGGGTTCTAGCCAGCCTTGCCCCTTACGCCAAGCGGGATTCAGACAAACCGCCTATTTCGGGACGCAAATAGCAACTTTTCCCGCTGCTTGTGGCTGCCGGGGCACAAGGCGTCAGATTGCCAGTTGCATTGAATTGGCCAAGCCGCTAAACGCCCGCCTTCACCACATAATGGCGTTGCTTTTCAGGCAAGTTATTGTTCAGGGGCCCGATGGCGGAGTGGTGACGCAGAGGACTGCAAATCCTTGCACGCCGGTTCGATTCCGGCTCGGGCCTCCATACACCTCACAGATAAAACCCCAACGACATCTTCAGTCCAGAAATGGCGCCTTTCTGGGGCCCTCGGGCCTTAATGCTGATGCTCCAAAGTCTCTGCAGAGACCAAAAGAGGGCCAAATCGCCTTGATTTGACCCTCAGTCTCTACGCGCGATAGCCCGTGACACTTATAATAGTAGGCGTATTCTAGGCGGCATGCTTCATGCCTAAGAACTTCCTCTGACCTTCCCAGTCCAGAGGCATATCCCGAGACAGCAGTTTCTCCGGGTCAAGCCCTACAGGTGCTTTTCCAGTAAGCAGCGCTTTCTGGATATCTGGTGCCAATAATCCTATCGCAATGCGCTCGCGTGTCCATTCGTTGATGGGCGTGGACATGTGCTCGTGCATTTCGGGTTGAAGTGGTGAGGCGTTCAACTCCGTCAGTTTGCGATGCGAGGTTCGTACCAGTTCAGCTAATACTCTTCTTTGCTCTGGCGCATCCAAGACGCAGTCGATGGACCGCACCGACTTGCCGCGTCGTAACGGCCGCGCATCAAGAGACAATACGAGATCGTCACTGTCTATTTTCGCAGCCGGATCGATCTGCTGTGCTTTGGCAAGCAGCGTATCTTCGCAGGCATTAGTGCCAATCAACTCTGCAACTCGCAATGTCACGGTCAGTTTGTTGGAAGAGAACATTACCCTCTCAATGGCCTCGAAGATCTCGAAGTCAGGACCGTCGGGTTTAAGACTGCTAAGCCTATCCTGCAAAAATCGTTCGGTACGTTCTGCCGACAGCCTGTCGCCAATGGGAGTTGTACCTCCGGCTTTGAGCCTACCGAGCGGCAGCAATGTGTCGCTCACATAATAACGATATATCTTCTTACCCCGCCCATATCCAAAATTGGGTCGCATCGGTTTCCCTTGGGCGTCAAAGATTTTTTTGTGAAGCGGACAGGCTGCAGAGCGCGTTTGCCTATTCACAAATTTGTGGTGGTTCGCAGCAAGTCGTTCTTGCACTTGCTGGAACAGATCAGCCTCAATGATGGCATCATGCTCGCCGGGATAAGACTTATCCTTGTGGGTTATTTGGCCCAAGTAGATACGATTGCGCAGCAGATAAGAGAGCCCGCTTGGGTCATAAAGATACCCACCTCGTTCCTTCCCGCTTCGCGCTGTCCATCGTTTGGATCGGATGTTGTTTTGGGCAAGATCTTTGGCGAGAGAGATGAGGGAGTTTAGCTCAAGATAGCGTTTGAAAATGTAGCGGACCTGTTCCGCCTCTACCGGGTTTACATTCAGCTTACGGTCTCCGAGGTCATAGCCTTTAGGGATGCTCCCGCCCATCCAGATACCCCGTGCCATGGATGCCGCGACTTTGTCCCGTATCCTCTCGCCTGTGACCTCGCGTTCGAACTGTGCAAAGGACAAAAGGACATTGAGCGTAAGCCTGCCCATACTGTTCGTTGTGTTGAACGCTTGGGTTACGCTCACAAACGAAGCTTCATTGTTATCGAACGTTTCAACAATGCGTGCAAAGTCTGTAAGGCTTCGGGTCAACCGATCGACCTTATAAACCACTACTATATCGACCTGGCCTTTTGATATCTCATCAAGAAGCCTTTTAAGGGCGGGCCGCTCCATATTGCCACCCGACCATCCGCCATCGTCATAAAGCTGCGGCAGGCATTCCCAGCCTTCACCAGCTTGGCTTTGGATATACGCCTCGCAGGCGGCACGCTGTGCGTCGAGACTGTTGAAGTTCTGCTCAAGGCCTTCATCGGTTGATTTGCGGGTGTAGATAGCACAGCGGAACTTTGTCTTTGCCTCGGTCATCTTACGTTGACACCCCGCAGGCCAAAGAAGCGCGGCCCGTTCCACCTGCGCCCAGTTATGTGTCGCGCAACTTCTGAGAGGCTTCCAAAGGTCTGCCCCTCAAAGACCACGCCGC
>DBOC01000009.1:0-186276 GCA_002299895.1 Sphingomonadales bacterium UBA656
GTTACGGACTTTGCCAGATTGCGGGGCTGGTCGACATCAGTGCCTTTGGCGCAGGCGACATGATATGCGAGCAATTGTACAGGAACGGCGTAGACCAACGGCGCAATCAACGGGTGGACAGTCGGCATTTCGATGGTGGCAAGGCAGCCTTCGCCTGCTTCCTTTATGCCCTCGGCATCGGATATTAGAACGACCTTGCCGCCACGCGCGCGGACCTCTTGCATATTGCTGACGGTTTTTTCAAACAACGGCCCACTTGGTGCCAGAACGATGACGGGCACGGCTTCATCGATTAACGCGATCGGCCCATGCTTCATTTCACCTGAAGCGTATCCCTCGGCGTGGATATAGCTGATCTCTTTCAGCTTGAGCGCGCCTTCCATCGCCAGCGGATAATCTGGGCCACGGCCAAGGTAGAGCACGTCGCGTGCGGGCGCGATCAAATGGGCCATCGCGGCAATCTCTTCATCATGCGCCAAGGCGGCGTTCAGCGCGGCGGGTGCCTCAATCAAATGCCGGACGATTTCGCGTTCTTCCTCGGCGCTCAACTTTCCCTTCACCAGCGCCAGATGTGCCGCCAAAGCAGCCAATACTGCAAGTTGGCAAGTAAACGCTTTGGTCGAGGCAACGCCGATTTCAGGGCCAGCATGCGTGGGCAACAAAAGGTCCGCCTCACGCGCCATGCTCGATGTCGGCACGTTCACCACAACCGCGATTGTCTGGCCATTTTCCTTGCAATGGCGCAAGGCCGCCAGCGTGTCCGCGGTTTCGCCCGATTGGGAAATGAACAGTGCAAGACCGCCTTCCTCCAACACCGGGTCACGGTAACGGAATTCCGACGCGACATCGATGTCGACAGGAACGCGTGCGAAGGTTTCAAACCAATATTTCGCAACCATACCTGCATAAAAAGACGTACCACAAGCAACGATGGTGATGCGCTTCACGCCCGCCAAGTCGAAATCCATCTGCGGCAGGGCAACGGTTTGCTCCAACGGCCGAATGTAGCTCGAAAGTGTTTGCGCGACCACGGTGGGCTGCTCAAAAATCTCTTTCTGCATATAATGGCGGTAATTGCCCTTTTCGATCTGCGCCGCTGACACACCTGAAGCGGTGATCTCGCGCGTAACCGAATTATTATCCTTATCGAAAATTTGCGCGCCGTCGCGCGTTATAATGACCCAGTCACCTTCTTCCAGATACGCAATTTGCTGTGTCAGCGGCGCAAGGGCAAGCGCGTCCGAACCCAAATAGGTCTCGCCATCGCCATAGCCGACAACTAACGGGCTGCCGAGCCGTGCGCCGATGAGAAAATCAGGAAATTGCCGGAACGCAATCGCAAGCGCAAACGCGCCGCGCAGACGGGGGAGCACAGCCTTCACCGCGTCCGCGGGCGCATGGCCGGCCTCCACCTGTTCGGACACCAGATGCGCGACAACCTCTGTATCGGTCTCGCTTTCAAACGTCCGGCCGCGCGCGGTGAGTTCATCGCGCAATTGTTTGAAATTTTCGATGATGCCATTGTGCACCAGCGCTACTTCGCCTGTGGCATGCGGGTGCGCATTGCTTGTGGTTGGCGCGCCATGCGTGGCCCAGCGAGTGTGGGCGATGCCGATATTTCCAGCGGCATCATCGGTCCTAAGCACGTTGACGAGATTGGCGAGCTTACCCTCCGCGCGGCGGCGGATGAGTTGGCCATCGAACACGGTGCAGACGCCAGCGCTGTCATAGCCCCGATACTCCATCCGCTTTAGCCCATCGACCAGCCGATCAGAAACCGCCGAATTGCCAACAATTCCGATAATGCCGCACATAAACTCTAAACCTTATCTGGCGTGATGTAAGGGACGCGAATGCCCGGCATATTTGCCGGAAAGTCCTTTACATTGCGCGTCACTAAAATTGCACCATGCTCTTGTGCTGACGCAAAAATTATGGCGTCCGGCAGTTTGAGCGAGCGCTTATTGAAACGAAGATCGGCAGCGCGTCGGGCGATCTCCGGCGATAACTCGCGAATGGAATAATTTTGCAAATAAGCTTCGGTTTCGGCGCGTGCTGGCACGGGCATGCCAGCGAGAACTTCAATCCATGTCATGCGGCTAATCCACTGACGCTTAGCGCGGCGAAGCTCGGCAAGTGCCTCGGGCCTTCTCGCCAACGCATCGATAATGATATTGGTATCGAAATAGATGTCGCTCACGCGGCGGCGTCTTTCTCATCCGTCAGCGGACCATGTTTTGCGGGATCATATTCCGGATCCCATTCGCGCACCCATTCGTCGCGAAGCCGGTTTTGATACTCCATCCCATCTTCCGTGAAGCCATATTTTGCCCACAAACCGAAGCCTGCCTCGAGCCAATCGGTATTGCCGGATGCTGGCCCGTCCGCGCGATAGGCCTCCACCGCCTCCCGCAAAACAGCCGCACGCGACTTGCCCTGTTCAGCAGCAAGCTGGTCAAGCCATTTGATGTCTTCATCAGGCAAATCGGCGAGGATACGTGTCATGATATACTGATATCATATCATGATATCATGTCAAGATTAGTCACTTCTTCTCCGCCTTTTTCTTCCGCATCGCGTCGTGGAACCGATCTGCCCAGCCGGGCTTGACCAGTTGCTCGGCGCGCACCATGCGGAGCTCGCCGTCGGCTACGTCGCGAGATACCGCGCTGCCTGCCGCCACTATGGCATCACGGCCGATTTTGACGGGCGCGATGAGCGCGCTGTTGCTGCCGATGAAAGCGCCGTCGCCAATGACGGTTTGATATTTGAAATAGCCGTCATAATTGCAGGTGATGGTGCCAGCGCCGATGTTCGCGCCTGCGCCAATCGTCGCGTCGCCCAGATAGGTGAGATGATTGGCCTTTGCGCCCTTGCCCAGATGTGCTTTTTTGGTTTCGACGAAATTACCGATTTTGGCGTTTTCCTCCAGCACTGTCCCGGGCCGCAACCGTGCAAAGGGACCGATTTCGCAACCACTGCCGATGATAGCGCCCTCAATATGGCTGTTGGCGCGAATTGTCACATTGTCTGCTATGCTAACGCCGGGACCAAAGAACACATTAGGCTCGATCAGGACATCGCGGCCAATTTGCGTATCCCACGCAAACCAAACGGTTTCCGGCGCAATCAAAGTGGCGCCATCATCCATGGCTTGCATCCGGCGGCGCTGCTGCCACGCTTGCTCCATCTCGGCCAATTGCGTGCGGCTGTTGATACCCGCAACATTGAAGGGTTCGGTGGTGACGGCGACGCACATCCGACCATCTTCATGCGCGATGTTGACGATATCGGTGAGATAATATTCCTTCTGCGCATTGTCGTTGGTGACACGATCCAGAAGCGGGAATAGGTCGCGCGCGTTAACCGCCATCAGGCCGGAATTTGAGAGTTTTACAGCTTTTTCCGCCTCGGTTGCGTCTTTTTGCTCGACCATCTTAATGATGCGGCCATTTTCGACGATTACGCGGCCATAGCCCGTTGGATCCTCTGGCTCGAACGCCAACACGACCACCGCAGGCGCATCCGGCGCATGGAGCCGCGTAACCATCGCTTCCATCGTCGCCGTCGGCACAAAGGGCACATCGCCATAGAGAATAAGAATATCGCCATCAAAGCCCGCCAGAGCATTTTGGGCCTGCTGCACGGCATGGCCCGTGCCAAATTGGGGCTCTTGCACGGCAAGTTCTGCCGAACCTGCCAGTGCAGCCTCCAGCTGCGCCTTGCCGCTGCCGACCACCACAACCTTCTTGGTCGGGTTTAAGGCGTCGACCGATGCCATCAGATGCATGAGCATTGGCCGCGCAGCGATCGGATGCAGCACCTTATGCAGGTCGGATTTCATGCGCGTGCCTTTGCCCGCGGCGAGAATGATGGCGGCTAATTCAGTCATAAATATCTCCATGCCAGCAAATTGTTGCGGTTTCCAGAACAACACTTCAATGACACCGAACATTTTATCGTCCGTTCATATTGAACCCAATCGAAACACAAATAGAGAGTTGGAGTGCTTGGCTTGAAATTTCCTTTCGACATTATCGGCTTCGACCTTGACGGTACTTTGGTAGACACCAGCGGCGATCTAACCGCTGCGGTCAATCATGTGCTCGAGAGCGTAGACAGGCCGCTGCTCTCGCCCGAAACAGTGAAGCAATATATTGGCGGCGGCGCAAAGCTGATGTTGCAACAGGGCTTGGAAGCGACAGGCGGCATTCCCGACAATGATTTCAAACCGCTCTATCGACAGATGCTGGCTTATTACGAAGCCAATGTCTCTGTGCATAGCCGGCCTTTTGATGGCGCATTGGCGGTGCTGGATGCACTGGACGATATGGGTGTGCGTTATGCAGTCGTGACCAATAAATTTGAGAGCCTCGCCGTCAAATTGCTGACCGACCTAAACTTGGCGCACCGTATGGGATGCATCTTGGGCGCAGATAGTTTGGGCAAGGAAAATGCCAAGCCTTCGGGCGCACCAATCTTTGAAATGATCAAACGCTGTGGTGGCGGACGGGCGGCCTATATTGGTGATTCCATTTACGATATGATGGCAGCAAAAAATGCGAGCGTCCCAAGCGTAGCCGTTAGTTTCGGATTTTTGCATGGCCCGGTCGAGGATATGGGCGCCGATGCTGTCATTGATCATTTTGATGAATTGCTGGATTGTCTCAAACAGATCGCATCACATTAGTGCACGCAGAGGCATAAGGGCGCCGGGCAGCCAGCATTTTTCGATCGCCGTTGCTTGCACCAAGAAGCTGCGTCTATATGGGTAACAATCTCACAGGAACTGCAGCAGGGTGCAAAGTGAACAGTTGGTTGTCTCCGCGCATGATTGTGGCATTTGCCTTGGCACTTGTCGGTGCCATATTCGCGAGCCAAATGGCAGGTTCCGCCGAGCGTATTCTCGTCACTCTCGTTTTCATGTTGATTGCATTGTTCATTGCCGCTGATCCGCATGATCGCGAAGCGGCACCTACAGAGGCCGCTAAGCCCACCGGCATAGACACAGACGCTCTAGCGATTAGCTCGCATCCGCAGTTGCAGGCATTTATCGATTTGTCTGCCGATGCCATATTGATGGTGGAAAATGCCCGGGTAACCGCTGCCAACCAAGTCGCGCTCCGTTTGCTTGGCGCAAATATTGTTGGCCAAAATGTGCGCATGGCGTTTCGTCACGCTGGCGCGATTGAGCGGCTGTCCGATCCGGATGCACAGCATAGCGGGCATCCGATTCGGCTGACCGGCATTGGCCAGAAAAACCAATTATGGGACATGCGAATTCAGACCATGGGTCCATCGCAGAAAATTGTGCATCTGGCTGACCGCAGCGGGACACAGGCCGCCGAACAAATGCGTGTCGATTTTGTGGCAAATGCGAGCCACGAGCTGTTGACACCGCTTGCCGCTATCAAGGGCTTTATCGAAACGCTGGATGACCCAGCAGCGGGTGATGACGCCGCGACGCGCAGCCGGTTTTTAGGTATTATGGCCACAGAGACCGACAGAATGCAGGCGTTGGTTAGAGACCTGATGTCGCTCAGCCGTATTGAGGCCGAAAAATATGATCCACCGCAAACGCCGGTCGATTTTTCTGATATCGTCATAGAAACTGTTGATCAGTTGCGTAACAGTCAAAAGGATCGTGGCGCGGATATCGTGATTGATGTGACGGCAGGTATGCCGCCCGTTATGGGTGATGCCGGACAATTGCGGCAGTTGGCGAGCAACATATTGAACAATGCACTCAAATATGGGCGCGCTGGAACGCCCGTAACGGTCTCACTGCTGCGTTCGCGGTCTGGCGCAATGATTAACTTTACGGTGGCGGATGTGGGGGACGGCATTGCCCCGGAACATTTGCCCCGCCTTACCGAACGTTTTTATCGGGTAGATGCAGGAAGAAGTCGCTTGGTTGGTGGAACCGGACTGGGCCTAAGTCTGGTAAAACATATTGTCGATCGGCATCGCGGCCATCTGGAAATTCGCAGTACAGTGGGCAAAGGCACAACCGTTTCGATATTGTTACCGGTTGCACCAACGGGACCTTCATAATATCGTCATACAAGAGTCATGTATCAGCCATTCGGGTGTTTTATGGCTTAAAATTGAAGTTTAATCCGCGCCAAATCGATTATGAGGACCGCCAATATGTTGAAAAAATTATCACTCATTGCTGTAAGTGTAGTCGCACTTTCGGCATGTAATGACCAAGCCAGCACTGGCGGCGCCGCGGGTGGCTCACGTCAGGAAATCCGTATTGTGGGTTCTTCAACGGTTTTCCCTTTCGCGAAAGCCGCATCAGAGGCCTTTGCAAAGGCAGATCCATCGCGCAAATCACCCGTGCTGGAATCGACTGGTACGGGTGGCGGAATTGAACAATTTTGCAAAGGCGTTGGCGCAGATACGCCCGATATTGCCAATGCGTCACGTCGCATGAAAAAATCTGAATTTGAAAACTGCCAGAAAAATGGCGTGAAGGACATTATCGAAGTTCAGGTTGGCATCGACGGTCTTGCCCTTGCCCAGTCGAACGAGGGTGTGAAGTTCGTATTGTCCACTGCGGATGTTTACAAGGCGCTCGCCGCCAATCCGTTTGGCAAACCACAGACCGCCAAGCTGTGGTCTGACGTCAACCCTTCCCTGCCCAAATTGCCTATCTCGGTCTATGGTCCGCCAACGACATCTGGCACGCGCGATTCATTCCATGAACTCATCATGGAAGTCGGCTGCCAGACCGACGCTGCGACAAAGGCGCTGAAAGATAGCGACGAAAAGAAATATAAGGCGATATGTACCGAAGTGCGCACCGATGGTGCGTTCAAGGAACAGGGCGAAAATGACAATCTGATCGTGCAGAAGTTGAGCGCCAATCCTAACATGGTCGGCATCTTCGGTTACAGCTATATGGAAGAAAATGCATCGAAGGTGCATGGCATCAATATGAATGGTGTGAACCCAACCATCGCCACGATTTCCGACGGCAGCTACCCCGGCGCGCGCAAGATGTTCATTTATGTGAAAAAGGCGCATGTCGACAAAATTCCAGGCATTAAGGAATTTGTTCTCGAATTCCTTAAGGGCGGTGTAGCTGGCGGATATTTGACCAAATTGGGCATGATTGCATCGAGCGATGCCGATCACAAAGCGGCCAATGATGCTGCGAACAGCCTAACCGCAATGACGGGCGCTGATTTGAAATAAAAGTGCAACAATGATGGCGTCTATGGGCGTGGATCGATTCTGTGTTTGATCCACGCCCGCGCTATTTTTGGGCACTGAGTATGACGGGTTTGGGATCATCTGGTCCAAGGGAGCATGGTTAAGTTTATGACTGGAACGGCATTGCTCTTCCTTGTCCTTGGTCTCGGCCTAATTGGTTGGATCGCTGGTCGTGCGCGTGCTGCGGTATTTGTCCGCAACGCAAAAGGTGGCCCGCGTGGCACCGTTAATAGCCTGCCTTTTTATCATGGTTGGTTTGTGGCGATCTGGGCCATTGTCCCGGCGCTTGTGTTCATGTTTATCTGGCAATCGATTTCCCCGGCCTTGGTCACCAACATGGTGCTGTCGGCCCCTGCGGCCGCTGATTTACCGCAAGACGGTTTCGCGCGCGCCGCGATCCTTTCGGAAGCACGTGCCATTGCACAAGGTTTCCAAACCGCTGCGTTTCAGGATGCGAGTGAAAAGCTGGTCCCATTATACAAAAACGCATTATCATATTATAAATGGATTGGCGTGGCCGCGACGTTATTGCTGCTCTTCGCCGGCGGTGCGTTTGCGTTCACGCGGATAAAACCCGACTTCCGCGCGCGGAGCAAAGTCGAACGCATTGTCATGTTTGGGTTGTTGGTCGCATCATTGATCGCAATCCTTACGACACTCGGCATTTTTGCCTCGCTGATTTTTGAATCCTGGCGTTTCTTCTCAATGGTGTCGCCATTTGAGTTTCTTTTTGGCACGGAATGGAATCCCAAATCGACTGTGACCCCGGGCGCCGATAATGGTTATGGCGCAATCCCCTTATTTTGGGGCACTATTTTCATCGGCGCGATTATTGCGATGATTGTTGCCATTCCGTTGGGCTTGATGAGCGCGATTTTCTTAACCCAATATGCGTCCGCAACCGTGCGCAAATGGATGAAGCCAATTCTCGAAATTCTCGCAGGCTTGCCAACCGTCGTATATGGATATTTTGCCGCGTTAACCGTGGCGCCTGCGGTGCGCGACTTCGCCGTCATGCTTGGTGTCAGTAATGCCGCGTCCGACAACGCCTTGGCCGCCGGTATCGTCATGGGCGTCATGATTATTCCATTGGTGTCGTCCATGTCCGATGACAGCATCGCCGCTGTGCCCAATGCAATGCGCGATGGCAGCCTCGCAATGGGCGCGACCAAGAGCGAAACCATCAAGCAAGTATTGCTGCCTGCCGCCTTGCCCGGCGTTGTCGGCGGTGTATTGCTGGCCGTCAGCCGCGCGATTGGCGAAACCATGATTGTCGTCATGGCGGCGGGATATACCGCAAACCTGACGGCGAACCCTTTTGCGACAATAACCACTGTGACTGTTCAGATTGTTGCACTTTTGACCGGTGACCAAGATTTCGGAAGCCCGCATACACTTGCGGCGTTTGCGCTTGGCCTTGCATTGTTCGTGACGACATTCTTCCTCAATTATGTCGCGTTGCGCGTCGTTAAAAAATATCGGGAAGCATATGAGTAACGCCATCATGGATCCGACACCCACCGACTGGAACGGGCAGATCATGCAGAAGCGGATTGCGCGACGCTATGCGGCCGAGCGTCGGTTTAAGGCAATGGGTTTTGTGGCTGTTGCTTTGTCGACTTTGTTCCTCGCCTTTTTGTTGTTCACAATGATGGGCCAAGGCTTGCGCGGTTTTCAGCGCACCGAAATTGCGGTCGATTTTGACTTTCCCGCATTAACGTCAGGCGCCACAGCAGCTTCAATCAGCGGCCCGAACGCAGATGCTGCGCTGAATTCAATGGACGTTCCTGGCATTGTCGAACTTGCCGTCAGTCAGCAATATGGTGATTTAAGTGAGGGACTTTTGACTGCTGGCGCTGCCGGAAATGTGCGGCAAATGTTAGTGGATAATCCCAGCCTCGTCACAGCAAAGCAGCAACTGTGGCTGCCTGCGGATTCACGATTGGATGTTGCGTTCAAGCGCTCAGGAGAGCCCGAGGCCGAAAAGACGGTTGCGGCTCTCGCGCAAAAGGACGCTTTGCGCACGGGCTTTAACTGGACGTTCCTAACAGGCGCTGATGCCACTGACCCATCGGCGGTTGGTATCTGGGCAGCGTTCAAGGGATCGCTGATGACCATGGCAATCACCCTGATGCTTGCCTTCCCCATTGGCGTATTGGCCGCTTTATATCTTGAGGAATATGCCGCCAAAAACAGGCTGACCGATATGATCGAAGTGTCGATCAACAATTTGGCGGCCGTCCCCTCTATTATTTTTGGTTTGCTGGGTCTGGCAGTTTTCTTAACCCTTTTCGGCATGCCGCGTTCATCGGCATTGGTTGGCGGTTTGACGCTGGCTTTGATGACGATGCCCGTTATCGTTATTGCAGGCCGCAATGCGGTTAAGTCGGTGCCGCCGTCGATCCGTGAGGCGGCGTTGGGCATTGGCGCCTCGCCGGTGCAAGTCGTGTTTCACCATGTGCTTCCGCTCGCCCTTCCGGGCATATTAACGGGCACCATTATCGGCATGGCGCGTGCCTTGGGTGAAACTGCGCCGCTGCTGATGATTGGTATGCGCGCCTTCATCCCGTCAGCGCCCCAAGGGTTCACCGACGCGACCACCGCATTACCGGTGCAAATCTATCTTTGGTCGGACGAGGTCAATCAGGGATTTGTTGAAAAAACCAGCGCGGCAATTATCGTGCTGCTGATTTTCTTGTTGGGCATGAACGCCCTTGCCATCTATCTTCGCAACCGTTTCGAAACGCGTTGGTGACCTATGAACAAAAAGGACCTCAATGTGGGCGTAACCCCAGGAATAGCAAAAATATCCACACGCAATGTGAATGTTTATTATGGCGACAAGCAAGCGATTAACGACGTTTCGATCGACGTTGATCAGGAGAATGTGACGGCGTTTATCGGTCCGTCCGGCTGCGGAAAGTCGACATTCCTGCGGTCTTTAAACCGGATGAACGATACCGTCGCAGGCGCCCGCGTCGAAGGGCAGATACTGCTCGACGGGGAAGACATTTATGCATCTGGCATGGATGTCGTACAATTGCGCGCGCGCGTCGGAATGGTGTTTCAAAAGCCAAATCCATTCCCCAAATCCATCTATGACAATGTCGCTTATGGCCCACGCATCCACGGTCTCGCCAGTGGCAAGGCTGAGCTGGACCAAATCGTTGAAAGCTCGCTCACCCGCGCTGGATTGTGGACCGAGGTCAAGGATCGCCTGGGTGAAAGCGGTACGGCGCTCTCCGGTGGTCAGCAGCAGCGTCTGTGTATTGCCCGCGCTATTGCGGTCGACCCTGAAGTCATTCTTATGGACGAACCTTGCTCCGCGCTCGACCCAATTGCCACGGCGCGGATTGAGGAGTTAATTCACGAACTGCGCGGAAAATATGCTATCATCATCGTGACTCACAATATGCAACAAGCCGCGCGCGTTTCACAACGCACCGCCTTTTTCCATTTGGGCCATTTAATTGAATTTGGCGAAACATCCGAAATATTCACCAATCCACGCGAAGATCGCACGAAAGATTATATCACAGGCCGTTACGGTTAGGACATTGCGACATGAGCACCGGTACAAAGCACACAATCTCTGCATTTGACGATGACATGGACGAAATCCGTGGCCTCATCGCCGAAATGGGTGCACGGGCCGAGGCTGCAGTGGTCGCCGCCATGAAGGCCTTGCGCGAGCATGATACCGATACTGCCGCAACCATCCGTGCCGATGACAAAATCATCGATACATTGGAAACCGAAGTCGAACGATTGGTGGTCCGAACCATCGCCTTGCGTGCGCCTATGGCCGACGATTTACGTGAGCTGATCGCTGCGCTCAAAATGTCTGCTGTTATTGAGCGTATTGGCGATTATGCCAAGAATATCGCCAAGCGCGTGCCGCAAATGAGCGGCAAAATACCGTCCTCCGCACTCGAGCAATTGGGCCGCATGGGCGAAATCGTCGTCGAAATGATCCGCACCGCGATGGACGCTTATGCAAAGCGTGACGTGGATCTGGCCCACGCGGTCACCGTGCGGGACGATGTGGTGGATCAGCTGAACAAGGACTTGTTTGTCGACTTCGTCGCTTATGTCGTCAAAAATCCAGAAAAAGCGACGGAAGTTGCGCATTTGCTGTTCACAGCAAAAAACCTCGAACGTATTGGCGACCATACTACGAATGTGGCGCAGATGATTTATTTTACCGAAACGGGTGAAAACTTACCCGACGCTTGAAGCGGAGAAAATTATGCCCAAGGCGCAATTGCTATTGGTTGAAGACGACAGTGCACTTGCCGAGCTAGTCCGCTGGCATTTTGAGCGTGAGGAATTCGACGTCCAACACACCGGCGATGGCGAAGAAGCGCTGTTAATGGCCAAGGAGCGCACTCCTGATCTGGTGTTGCTCGACTGGATGCTGGAGAATTTGTCCGGTATCGAAGTATGCCGCCAACTGCGCAAGGCCGACAATACCGCCAATGTGCCCATCATCATGTTGACCGCACGCGGTGAAGAAGATGACCGCATCCGTGGGCTAGAAATCGGTGCCGATGATTATGTCACCAAGCCGTTTTCACCACGCGAACTCGTCGCCCGTGCCAAGGCAGTCCTTCGTCGCGTCCGCCCAGCTTTGGCTGGCGAAGCTTTGCGCTTCGGTGATGTCGAAATGGATACCGTCGCCCATAAGGTGAAACGCGGTGGGAAGCAGGTGCCTTTGGGGCCTACCGAATATCGCCTTCTCAAGCATTTCCTTGAATATCCCGGCCATGTTTTTTCGCGTGAGCGTCTGCTTGACAGCGTCTGGGGCCATGACAGCGATATCGAAATTCGAACGGTCGATGTCCATATCCGCCGCCTGCGCAAGGCGTTGAACGAAGGCTTTGACAGCGACATAATTCGCACCGTGCGTTCAGCCGGCTATTCGCTCGATCAGGACGCCGTCTAAAAGGACATTTGTCCACGCATGCCAACCATATCGACGCTGTAGGCACGGTTCCCTGCAACGGCGATGACGGCGTCAGTGTAGTATAACTTCGTATATTGCCCCATCAGACGGAAGGACGCCGCTGGGGTCCAGATGAGCGAGGCGAGATAGCCATTTTGCTTGCCGCCTTTAATTGCTCCGCTGTTGAGGTCTAAATAATCATAGCGCAGGTTCAACTGAACCGCGCCAAGCCCACCTGCCCCAACGGGCTTGCGGGGCGTGATCGCTCCAAACATTCCACCCCTTAGTGGACGACTGTCTTGTGTGAGGAAAACACCAACCTCGGCATAAGCACCGAAAAATTTCGCGTCGCCCAAAAGGTCGCGTTCTGCCTTTAACCAATGCGCCTCTGACGCAAAATGCAGTCGGCCCTGCACAAAGGCAGCCTCGATCCCAAAGCGATGCTCTTTGGCGACACCTAGTGCCGGTGTCCCAACATAGCGCGTTTCTGTAATGCCCAACGCCGGGCGGCTTTGGTAGCGCGTGGATGCTAACCGAAAGTCATTCAGATCGCGTAGATGATAGGCCGCGCCGAAATGCAGCTTTGTTTTTGCCAGCTGCGGAGACCAATAAGTACGCGCATCAAACGAACTGCTGTTCGTTTCCACATCATTCAGCCGCAATATGGGATCGGTGTATATGCCGCCAGATATGCCCCAATCGCCGGTTACATACTGTCCGGAAATCCCCGTGCGCCTTGTGTAACCAAAGGCACTGACAAACGCAGCGCGTTCCAGAAAGCTCGTGTTGAACTTGCTGTTTTCTTGATCGAGCGGAAACTGCGCCTTTTGTTGGCCCAATGTGACTCTCACATTCTTGCCGTTCCATCGCAGATAGGCGTCAGTCATTTCGATAGGATCGGCGGTCAATTCCGCTTCAAGCCGCGCTGAAAAACCATGCGGCATGACGAGATCAATCCCGATTCCGGCGCGGCGAAAATCTTGAAAATTGCCCACCCCGGCCAAGCCATCGGGTCCGTCTATACTGGCCACGTCATATTGTACGCTCCAGCGGGGTTTAAGCTGCCACTCTGACAATAATTCGTCTGTCTTGGGTGTGTGCGCATCTGACGATGCTTGTGCTTGATTAATCGACTGCGCAGCGACGGGCGCAGACAGGCCAAACCCCATCAGAAACGCAAGTGTCGCAGAAAAACAGCGCAAATCCATATGGCTTACCTTGGAAACATCATAAATTGATGACATCTGGAGAAGGTTTTGGTGACTTTGACATTAGGCTGAATACCCTTTTTGTACCAATTTTTCCAAGCTTGCTTTACGCTTGCGTCAAGTGCCATGCCATGCCAAGACGCGAGCAAATATGGCGGCTTTGTCCGTTGTGCAATATGGAGATAGGGAATGACCATCAGTTTTAAAGACAAAGTCGCAATTGTGACAGGTGCAGGCGGCGGTTTAGGCAAGGCCTATGCCCTTGAACTCGCCAAGCGCGGCGCCAAAGTGGTGGTTAATGATTTGGGTGGCGCACGCGACGGCACAGGCACATCTGACGCAGCAGCGCAAGTCGTTGAGCAAATCAAGGCCGCTGGCGGCGAAGCCATGGCCAATGGCGGCAGCGTTACCGAATATGAGCAAATGGTCGAAATGGTCGCCAAGGCGAAAGAGGCTTTTGGCGGCGTCCACATATTGATCAACAATGCTGGTATCCTGCGCGATAAGAGCTTTGCCAAAATGGATATGCCCGATTTCAACCTGGTGCTTCAGGTGCATGTCATGGGGTCTGCCAACTGCACCAAGGCGGTATGGGATACGATGCGGGACCAAGCTTATGGCCGTATCTTGATGACCACATCATCAACGGGCCTCTATGGCAATTTCGGACAGGCCAATTATGGCGCGGCGAAACTTGGCTTGGCTGGCTTTACCAAGACGCTGCATTTGGAAGGCGCGAAATATAATGTCCGCGTCAACTCGCTTGCACCCGTCGCTGGCACACGCATGACCGAGGACATTTTCCCCGAAGGTCTGTTCGAGCAATTCACGCCTGAAAATGTTGTTCCCGCCGCGCTTTATCTCGTCAGCGAAGATGCACCAACCAACATGATTATCGGTGCTGGTGGCGGTGGCTATCACGCCGCTTATGTCACTATGACACCCGGCGTCGCGTTGCGTCCCGAAGACCGCAATGTCGAAGGCTTTGCCGCAGCATGGGACAAGATTATCGACCGCACCGGCGAAACGGTACCGCAATCGGGCGGCGAACAATCTGTCGCCGTTATGAAGGCGTTGCAAGCCCTCGGCTAAATCGTCCCAGTCAGATTTGAAAAAGCCCGGTCTTTGGCCGGGCTTTTTTATGCGTCGACCAATTTCATTAACTTGCGCTCGACAGGCGCCAGCACCGGCCCCAGATCATGGCCGCGCTTTAGAATAGCGCCGCCCTCGCCGACCAACGCCCACATGCCTTGGCGGTTGCGCAAAGCGGGGCGTTTTTCGATACGATATTCGGGGCGCTCGGTGGCGCGACGAAACATGCTGAACACAGCAGCGTCGCGGCCCAAGTCAATGGCATAATCTCGCCAGTTTCCCGCCGCGACCATACGGCCATATAGGTTCAGTATTTGCGTCAGTTCATTTTTTTCAAAGCCGACCTGATTATGGCGACTAACCCCAGGAAAGGGCGTGATGACAGCGCTCAACTGACTTTGCGTCCTTTGGCTGGACTTGGCTTGGCTGGTGCAACATTGGACGCGGCATCACGCTCCGCCATCAACTCGGCCACTTTCTTGCGCAAGCTTTCAATCTCGCATTGCATGATCTCAAGGCTTTGGGTCGCGGGATCGAACATTTCACGGCACGGCGTGCCATAGGGCATGAAATCACGCGCATAGGTCTCCGCCTTTACCAAAGTCGATCGCGCTTTTTGTCCAATCATGGTCGCGCCAGCTGGCACATCATCGGTCACAACCGCAGCCGCGCCAATGCGCGCGCGTTCGCCCACCGTAATGGGCCCTAGGATCTGCGCGCCTGAACCGATGATGACATTATCCAATATCGTCGGATGTCGCTTTCCACCGACACCCGCCGTCGGGTTGGTGCCGCCTAGCGTAACATTTTGATACATAGTGACATTATCACCGATTTCTGCCGTTTCGCCAATGACACTAAAGCCATGATCGAGGAAAAAATTGCTTCCAATTTTCGCACCGGGGTGAATGTCGATGCCGGTCATGAAGCGCGCAAAGTGATTGACCAATCGCGCTAGGAAAAACATCTCACCCAAAAACAACCAATGGGCGACGCGGTGATAACCCACCGCCCAAACGCCGGGATATAATAATATCTCCCACCGAGAGCGCGGCGCCGGGTCTCGTTCTTTGATCGAGTCGAGATAATCGATGAGATTAGAAATAAACATAATGACACTTCTGGCCTTTGCCGGACCCTTGATGGATAGCAAGCTAAGATGTTCGGGTGGGTTTTTCCAGCAAAGGATGCAGTTTGCTAATAATATTATATGGAAAAATTGGCAAAAACGATTATATGCTCATTATTAATTAACGGAGCCGATTTATGAGCACATATCTTCCGACGCTCAAACAGCTGCAATATCTGGTGGCGCTGCAAGAGCATGGGCATTTCGGCAAAGCGGCAGAGGCCTGTTTTGTCACACAATCTACGCTCTCTGCAGGCATTCGCGAATTGGAATCCTTGCTTGGCCTGATGCTGGTAGAGCGCACACGCCGCGTTGTGCGCTTTACGCCGCTTGGAAATAGGATGGTAGCAAAGGCCCACCGCATTTTACGCGAAGCAGAGGAACTGGCTGAAATGGCCCGCTCGGCGGGCACGCCATTGGCCGATGACCTGCGGATGAGTGTCATTCCGACCATCGCGCCATTTTTGTTGCCCAAATTATTGCCCGCCTTGCGCAAGCAATATCCCGACTTGAAACTATATCTGCGCGAAGAAACCAGCGCCGCCGCAATCGAAGCGCTCCATCATGGGCAAGTCGATTGTGCCTTGCTTGCGCTGCCTTTTGCGGCTGGCGATGTTGAAAAAGCGACGTTATTTGAGGATCGCTTGTTCGTCGCGTTTCCCAAGGACGATCCACGCGACCCACCCGAAAGCATTGATCCAGCCTTGATCGACGAAAGCCGCCTGCTGTTGCTGGTCGATGGCCATTGCCTCAAGGATCACGCTCTTGCCGCATGCAACCGCCCCGAAATGCGTGCCTTTGCGACGATGCTGGGCACATCTTTGCATACTTTGGTGCAAATGGTCGACAATGGCCTTGGCCTTACCATTATCCCCGAAATGGCGGTTAAAGCAGGGTTGCTCAATGGCACCGATGTGCAAGCCCGTCCGTTAAACGCCGAACATGCGTCGCGTGAGATTGCTTTGTTATGGCGGACAAATAGCCCGCGGCGTGAGGAGTTTGAATTGCTGGCGGATGCGCTGCGCGACTTACACGCAGCTTAGACCCAACGTTCGGCGCGCACCTCGTCGCTCGCTTTGGCTTCCACCCATTGGGCGGTGCCATCGGCATAATGCGCGCGCTTCCAAAATGGGGCGTCCGTCTTCAGCCGGTCAATAAGGAACGCCGTCGCCTCCAATGCCTCCGCCCGATGCAGCGAAGCGGCCCCGACAACGACCACAGGAGCCCCCAGAGGAATGATACCGACGCGGTGGGTGATGACGGCACCCAACAATGCCCATCGCGCTGTAGCGGCTTCTATGAGGCGATAAAGACTTGCCTCGGTCATGCCGGGATAATGTTCCAATTCAATGGCGGTTACCCCCCCATCATCACGCACAATGCCGGTAAAACTGGCCAATGCACCGCCACCAAGACCCTCTAAGGCAGCCAATTCTTGGTCTGGCCGAATTGCCGCACTGCTAATCCTTACGTGCTTCATCCGCCTGTGACCGGCGGAAAAATGGCCAATTCTTGCGCCGTTCCGAGCAGAGTATCGCCCGCAACCATGTTTTGGTCCAACGCGAAACGCAGGCGGCTCAGATCTTGTAATGCACAGGCATGCGCTTGGGAACGCGCAGAAATCCTCGCCACCAGATCGCCTACTGTACAGGCATCCTGCGGCACATCATACTCTTCGGATGACAGCCCAATCGCCTCGCGAACGCTAGCAAAATAGACCAATTTCATGGCATCAATCCATATGCTTGATGCCGACGCGCAGATAATCCCAACCGGTGATCATCGTCAGCACCGCTGCGATCCATAACAAAAACAACGCAAGTTGTTTCAGCACAATCCATTCCGGAAGCGCCCCAGCGAGAATGATTCCGCCAAGCGAGACCAATTGAAATGTCGTTTTCCATTTGGCGAGCTTAGATACCGGAACCGAAATTTGCAGCCCGGCAAGAAATTCGCGCAAGCCCGACACAATCATTTCGCGCAACAAGATGATCAAGGCGGCAATCACATGCCAACCGTCAACATCGCGCGTGAACACCAGCATCAAAATCACAGCGGCAATCATGATTTTATCGGCGATGGGATCTAGGAAAACGCCCAATTTGGATACCGTTCCTTGCGCCCGCGCCAGATAGCCGTCGAAATAATCGGTGATGCCCATCAGGCAATACAACACAAATGCAAAGGCATAATCGAGCGGCATCGGCTGGACGCTTATTGGCTTGGTCCCCGGCCACAATAAGAAAACCAAAATGGGCACGGCTAAAATTCGCGACAGGGTTAAGATATTAGGCAGGCTAAGCATGCAACATCGATAGCGTCATGCGCGAACAAAATCACCTGACTATTTACCTGCGGACAGAAATGCGCTTTGCCATGCCCTCAACCGGCGGCTAAGGCACTATCAATCCTCTGCATGGGAAACTGCTGAATTTATGGCCACGACAATGTCTTTGATGAACCAGCGCCGTTTTCTTCCGCTTTTCGTCACCCAGTTTCTCAATGCGTTCAACGACAATTTCTACAAAATGGCGATGGTGATCTTGGTCACCTACGAAATTTATTCGGATCCTACGCGCGAAGCAAATTTCAACGCCATTGCGGGCGCCCTGTTCATCTTGCCATTTTTCCTGTTTTCGGCGCTAGCTGGGCAATTGGCGGACACGATTGAAAAAACCAAAGTCATCCGCATGGTCAAAACGGCCGAGATATTCATCATGCTTTTTGGTGCAACGGGCATTTATTTACATAATATTCCGCTGATGCTCGCCGCCTTATTCGCAATGGGCGTGCATTCGACATTTTTTGGCCCGATCAAATATGCGATCCTGCCGCAACATCTCGAAAAAGATGAAGTGCTGAGTGGTACCGGTCTTGTGGAGGCTGGGACCTATTTGGCTGTATTGGGCGGCACGATTGCGGGTGGGATCATCCCCGGCAAAATTGCCGGCATCGGTATCATCATTGTTGCCATAATCGGGCGCGTGACTGCGCAGTCTGTTCCTGTCGCACCCCCAGAAAGCGACGCGCCGACTGCCAAAATGGACTGGAACATTTTCCGCAGCAGCTGGCAGCTGGTGCGCGACACCATGCATGTCCAGCATTTGTTTATGGCGATCATCGCCATCAGCTTTTTTTGGGGCATTGGCGCGGTGTTGGGATCGATTTTCCCGCCTATGGTTAAGAACGCCATTGGGGGCGACAATACGGTTGCAACCCTGTTCACCGCGTTTTTCTCGGTAGGTATCGCTATTGGTTCTATTGCCATCAACCGCTTACTTAAGGGAACGGTTTCGGCGAGATATGCACCCGCATCAGTAATTGTGATGGGGCTGTTCGTCCTCGATCTTTGGTGGAGCGTTAGCCACTGGGGGCCTGTGGGACCTACATTGATGAATTGGTATGGTTTCCTGACGCTGGGTAAGGGGGACCGGATAATTGTCGATCTGCTGGGCATTTCTATTGCCGGAGGGATGTTCGTGGTTCCACTTTATGCTTTTCTGACGACCACGGTTGCAAAATCCCAAACTGCACGGACCATTGCCGCCAACAATATCGTCAATTCCGGCGCCATGGTCATTGGCGCCATCATCTACAGCTTACTGGTAATGGCAGGCGTGAGCATTGCGGACACTTTGTTCATGATTGCAACGGCCTGCTCTATCTCTGCTTGGATCGCGTGGCGGCTTCATAAAGCGACCGACATCGCCGCGCTTCAGCTCAACTATTAAAGCTGGTTATGACAATGAAAAGATGTGGGAGCATAGCATGAAAATCAAAGGCAAGACCGCATTGGTGACGGGCGGAACAGACGGCATCGGTCTAGAAATCGCGCGTCAGTTGATGGCAAAAGGCGCAAGCGTGATTGTATGCGGCCGCCGCGAAGACGCGCTGACATCGGCGCGCACGGAGGGCTTTGAGGCCATTCAAGCTGATCTTTCGACAGCCGCCGGCTGCGCCACCCTCGCCGCTACTTTGGCGGATAGGCCCCTCGATATGCTGATCAACAATGCGGGGATGAGCGGAAATTTCGGTCCTGAGGAACCAATTGACCTTGCGCTGACGGATCAGGCGATTTTCCTGAACCTCAACGCACCGCTGCATCTAATTGGCCATTTCCTGCCTGCTTTGTTGCAGCGGCCAGAGGCGGTGATTGTCAATGTCACCTCGGGCCTTGCCATCGCACCTCGCGCGGGCGGTCCGGTCTATTGCGCCACCAAGGCGGGCTTGCGTAGCTTTACGCAGACGCTAAGGCATAATTTGCGCGACACAAACATACATGTGATTGAGGCGCTCCCGCCTGTCGTAGACACCGCGATGACGCGTGGCCGGATTAAGGGCAATAAAATATCGGCCAAACAATGTGCGGCAGAAATAGTGGATGCCATTACGACCAACGCTGCGGAAGCCAATGTCGGCATGGTGAAGATTCTGCGGATGATATACTCAATTTCGCCAGCGCTTGTGCGACGGATCATGATCAAATTCTAAGGGTCAGCATTCGACCACGTTGACGGCAAGTCCGCCAAGACTGGTTTCCTTATATTTTGACCGCATATCTTCACCCGTTTGGCGCATGGTTTCAATCACGGCATCGAGGCTGACAACATGCGCACCATCACCGTGAAGCGCAAGATAGGCGGCATTGATTGCCTTGATCGCACCCATGGTGTTGCGTTCAATACATGGGATTTGCACAAGTCCGCCTATAGGATCGCAGGTGAGACCAAGATTGTGCTCCATCCCGATTTCCGCGGCGTTTTCGACTTGCGCATTGCTGCCGCCCAAGGCAGCCGCAAGGCCAGCCGCCGCCATGGAACAGGCAACACCAACCTCCCCCTGACAACCCATTTCAGCCGCAGAAATTGAGGCATTGGTTTTGTAAAGAAAGCCAATCGCGCTCGCCGTCGTTAGCAACAGGCGACTACCCTCCGGCGTTGGATTAGCGGTGAATGTCTCATAATATTTGAGTACTGCGGGAATGACGCCAGCCGCGCCATTGGTCGGCGCGGTGACCACGCGTCCACCTGCAGCATTTTCTTCATTCACGGCCAATGCCCAAAGGCTGACCCATTCAAACACCGTTGATGGGTCACTGCGCGGGCCGCGTTCTAACAATCGTTCGTGCAAGCATTTGGCGCGGCGCTTTACGTTCAGACCACCAGGCAAGATACCGTCGTTGGCAATCCCGCGCTTAATGCAATCCAGCATGGCCGCACGGACATCCTCAATAAAAGCCCGCGTTTCTGGCTCGCTGCGCCAGGCCGACTCATTCGCCTCGACGATAGCGCCGAACGTCATGCCCGTTACATCGCCCATGGCGAGCAACTCTGCGCCAGAATCAAACGGGTGCGGTAACGTAATGTTCAATCGCGGGACATCGGCGTTTGCACGCTTGATCGCACCGCCACCGATGGAAAAATAGGTTTCGCTATATTCCGACCCGTCGCCATAAGTCGCGGTGAAACGCATTGCATTGGCATGGCCTGGTAGAAACTCGCCCTTTCGGAACAACACATGCTGGCTTTCAACGAAGCTGATGTCCGTTTTGCCCGCAATTCTTAATCTATCGGTGTCGCGAATAGCGGCAATGATGCTAGCAATGTCATCGGGCGCGATGCCTTCCGGGGTGAAGCCGGACAGCCCAAGCAATATCGCTATGTCAGTAGCATGGCCATGGCCCGTTAAAGCGAGCGAACCAAATAATTCGCAAACTATTTGCCCGACATCTGGGCGGATCAACGACCGCTCGGCAAAATCACGCGCGGCACGCATAGGACCAACGGTATGCGAGCTGGAGGGCCCGATACCAATTGTGAACATATCCGTGATGCTGAAGGCCTGAGACATAAGACGCGGCACCATTAACAGCGGCGCGCATTTGCACAACTATTTAGGCAGTAAAAAAACTAGAGTTCAGACGAACTGAAGGCGTTAGTTTCCCATTTCGGGGATCGCGCAAACTAAAATGTTCAGAAAATAAGTGGTGCCCCAGGCCCGACTCGAACGGGCACTCCTCTCGGAACAGGATTTTGAATCCAGCGCGTCTACCATTCCACCACTGGGGCACATCTTTGCCGAGCGAACCCGGTAAAGCGGAGGCCCCTCTAACCGAGCCTCCGCTATGATGCAAGAGCATCCTTATCTCTTTAGTTCCGCTATTTTTTTAGCTCTTTTGCTAATGTCTTAAGCGTGGCCTTGCCATAAGGAGCCTTGAACCCGCCCATACCAGCAACATCAACGCCCGTCTGGCGATAGACCGCGCGCATATGACTGAACGTCCTGAACCCATCGGCACCGTGATAATTGCCCATGCCCGATGGTCCAACACCGCCAAAGGGCAGGTCTTCCATGGCATTGTGGAAAATCACATCGTTCACAGTAACGCCGCCGGAGACAGTCCGCGTCAGCACGCGTTGCTCCTCCGCCTTGTCCGATCCGAAATAATAGAGGCCAAGTGGCCGGTCATGTGCGTTCACATAATCAATGGCTTCGTCCATCGATGAATAAGTCATCACAGGCAGGATCGGGCCAAAGATTTCCTCCTGCATTACCTTCATATCATCGGTGACGTTGCGGACGATAGTGAGCGGCATTTTATTGCCGTTGGACGTGGCAAATTCCTCATTGGCTGGATTAACTTCGATGAGCTCCGCACCCTTCTCGCGGGCATCGTCGAGATAGCCCTGCAACCGTTCATAATTGCGCCCATTCACGACCGAAGTGTAATCGTCATTGTGCAGCAATTTGGGATATTGGGCGGTAACGCCAGCCTTCACGGCTTCAATCACGTCCTGCTCCTGGTCACTTGGTACCAATAGATAGTCGGGTGCGAGACAGATTTGCCCGGCGTTCATCATCTTACCCAATGCGATCCGTTCGCCTGCCTTTTTCTTGTCCGCGCTACGGCCAATGATGGTCGGTGACTTACCACCAAGTTCCAAGGTGACCGGCACCAGATTATCCGCAGCGGCGCGCATGATATGTTTGCCAACGCTTGTAGCGCCGGTGAAGATCATATGGTCGAAGGCTAGTTTGGAAAAGGCCATGCCAA
This sequence comes from Sphingomonadales bacterium UBA656, assembly GCA_002299895.1. Classification (GTDB taxonomy): domain Bacteria; phylum Pseudomonadota; class Alphaproteobacteria; order Sphingomonadales; family Sphingomonadaceae; genus Sphingorhabdus_B. The sequence goes on from DBOC01000009.1 coordinate 22,650, forward strand.
CGTCCGCGCCGCCAGTGAAAACCGCCATTTCCTCTTCTGCGAAATATTTGGGAACCAGTTCTTCAAACAAGGCCGACACACGCTCAGTAAATTCAGATGGCTTGATCATGGCGCGATTACCGGCGGCGAGGATACCCGCCATTGGCACCATCACCATACCAACAGGGAAGTTCCAAGGCGCAACGACGCCGACCACACCCTTGGGCTGGAACACGACCTCGGCCTTTGCCCCAATCAGCCCTAACGGAAAGGTCGGTTTACGCTTCTCGCCCTTAGCCCAGCTTTCAAAATGCTTCTTGGCATGCTTCATAGCGCTGACCGACGGCATAATATCAGTTAGCAAGGTCTGTTCACGGCTGCGATGGCCGAAATCTGCCGAAACGGCCTTTGCAAAATCTTCGGCATGGTCAATCAGCAGTGCAATCGCGCGGTCTATACGGTCGCGGCGCACCGACATCGGTTCCGGCATGGCGGCAGTAAACGCGGCACGCTGCTTTTCGAGTACAGTCTGCATATTTGCGGTCAATTTCTCTCTCCCTTTAATCCGTTGATGAATTGCTAGCGTGAAGCGTTGCACATTGAAACCATTTTGGCGTATCGACGATGCAAACACGCGCAAAGCGTGACGATCAAAGGGAGAGAAGATGATCGAGTCAGGCAAGAAATGGTCGCCACCTGCGGGTTGGCCCGCAATGACCCGTGATCAGGTAAAGGCCACCTTGTGCGCGCCAGGCATGCCATTTGAAATGGAAACTGCGGTGATTGAAGGCGTGACAACACGTGTCTGGAAAAATGCCTTGCCCAATTTGGCCGTGCTTGCGGGACATGCCAAAGCGGCATTCGGTGACCGCGAATTTGTGGTATTTGAAGATGAACGCATCACCTATGATGCGTGGCACCGCGCGATTGCTTCATTGGCACAGACGTTACAAAAATGCGGCGTTAAAAAGGGTGACCGTGTGGCGCTTGCCATGCGCAACCTGCCCGAATGGCCAGTCGCCTTTTTCGCTGCCGCCGTCTCTGGCGCGATTGTCGTGCCGTTAAACGCATGGTGGACGGGCGAAGAATTGGCCTTTGGCATGGCCGATTCGGGCGCGGCCGTTTTGATCTGCGATGCAGAACGCTGGGACCGCATAGCGCCACACAAATCCGAAATGCCCGCCTTGCAGCATGTGATGGTGACGCGTGGCGGCGGGTCCGCAATGGCAGCGCCAGCCATTCCACTCGAAAACATCATTGGTGAACCTCAGGCCTATGCGCAGTTGCCTGACCGCGCGCTGCCTGAAATTTCCATCGCACCGGATGACGCCGTCACCATTTTTTACACCAGTGGCACGACGGGCAAGCCCAAAGGGGCGCTGGGATCCCACCGTAACTTGCTCACCAATGGCCTTTCCAGTGCTTATTCCGGCGCGGCGACTGTTTTGCGCCGAGGAGATTCTTTGCCTGAGCCAAGCATTCGGGCGTCACTGCTAGTCATCCCGATGTTCCATGTTACGGCGTGCTCGGCATCGATGATTCCCACCATTCAAGCTGGTCACAAAATCGTCCTATTGCACAAATGGGATACCGTGAAGGCGTTCGAGATTATCGAGCGCGAGAAGATCAATGCCACGGGCGGCGTGCCTTTCATCGCTTGGCAGTTGATTGAGCATCCAGACCGCGAAAAATATGACCTCAGCTCCATCGATGCGATCAGCTATGGCGGCGCTCCGTCTGCGCCTGAATTGGTCAGCAAGATTCATGAGATTTTTGGCGCTTTGCCCGGCAATGGTTGGGGCATGACAGAGACCATGGCGACCGTGACTTCACATTTAGCCGAAGATTATCTCAATCGGCCTGACAGCTGCGGCCCGGCCGTCGCGGTTTCCGACTTGAAAATCATGTCCGAGGACGGCGCAACGGAATTGCCCATTGGCACAGTTGGCGAATTATGGGCACGGGGCCCGCAAATCGTTAAAGGCTATTGGAACCGCCCTGACGCCACCGCTGAAACATTTGTCGATGGCTGGGTAAGGACAGGCGACCTTGCGCGGGTGGATGACGAAGGCTTCTGCTACATCGTTGACCGCGCAAAGGATATGATCATTCGCGGCGGCGAGAACATCTATTCGTCGGAAGTCGAAAACATCTTGTACGAACATCCCGCGGTTACAGATGCGGCCTTGGTCGGCATACCCCATCAAACCTTAGGCGAAGAACCCGCCGCCGTTGTGCATTTGGCACCTGGTATGACGGCTACAGAGGATGAGCTTCGACATTATGTCAGCGAACGTCTGGCGAAGTTTAAGGTGCCGGTCAAAATCATCTTCACCCAGGATACGTTGCCGCGCAACGCTAATGGCAAGATCCTGAAACGCGACTTAAAGGCGTTATTCTAAGGCGGCGATAGGGGTGATTCATATTTGTTTTTGATGGTCCGGCGACCTATAATGCGCCAAATCAAAATCAAAGGACACTCTCATGCCCCACGCTGATCCCGTCGTAATACTATCTTATGCGCGCACGCCGATGGGCGGGATGCAAGGCGCATTGGCAGATGTGTCGGCGACCGATCTTGGCGCCACGGCGGTGAAGGCAGCGGTAGAACGCGCGGGCGTCGAAGGTGCGATGATCGAACGTATCTACATGGGCTGCGTACTGCCTGCAGGCTTAGGTCAGGCCCCTGCCCGACAGGCCGCGATTAAAGCCGGCCTGCCTAAATCGGTACAAGCAACGATGGTGAATAAGGTATGCGGATCGGGTATGCAGACCGTTATCATGGGCAGCGAGGCTCTTGCCGCAGAGTCGGTCGATTATGTCATTGCCGGCGGCATGGAAAGCATGACCAACGCGCCCTATTTGCTAAAAAAGCATCGCAGTGGTGCACGCATCGGGCATGACACCGCTTATGACCATATGTTTCTCGATGGCTTAGAAGACGCCTATGAGGCTGGCCGCGCTATGGGTACATTCGCGCAAGACACCGCCAATGATTATCAACTCACGCGCGAGGCGCAGGATGCTTATGCGATTGAATCGCTGCGCCGCGCACAAAAAGCTATTGCCGATGGCGCATTCAAGCAAGAAATTGTTGCCGTAACCGTTGCCACCCGAAAGGGCGATGTCATTGTCGATACCGACGAACAACCCGGCAAGGGCATGCCTGACAAAATCCCGACTTTGAAAGCTGCCTTTGCCAAGGACGGCACGATTACCGCGGCAACCAGCTCTTCCATATCCGATGGTGCAGCAGCGCTTGTCCTCACGCGCCAGTCGGTCGCCGATGCCAATGGACAAAACGCCATTGCGCGCATCATTGCCCATGCCGCGCATGCGCAGGAACCATCGGCATTCACCACTGCGCCCGTTGGCGCGATCAACAAATGCTTGGAAAAGGCTGGCTGGACCATCGATGATGTCGATCTGTTCGAAGTGAATGAGGCCTTTGCCTGCGTCGCCATGTTCGCGATGCATGATCTTGGCATATCGCATGATAAGATTAACGTGCATGGCGGTGCTACCGCGCTTGGCCATCCCATTGGCGCATCGGGCACACGGATCATCACAACCTTGGTCGCGGCGCTGCAACGCCATAATAAGAAACGCGGCGTTGCCTCCTTGTGCATTGGCGGCGGTGAGGCGACGGCACTTGCGATTGAGATAATCTAAAGAATTGAAGCGCGCGGCAATATGAATATCGTTTTCGTCCTGTTCGACAATGTTACGCAACTCGATTTTACGGGGCCGGTGCAATTTTTGTCACGCCTACCCGGAGCAATGGTGCATGTTGTCAGCAAAGACGGAAGAGCGGTCACTACCGACTGCGGTTTTTCGATCCTTCCACGCTCGAGTTTTGCTGCTTGCCCGCAAGCCGACCTTTTATGCGTGCCTGGCGGCCACGGCGTTCGCGACGCAATAGCGGATACCGCCCTTGTCGATTTTGTACGGCAGCAAGCCAAGGGTGCAGATTATATCACCAGCGTATGTACTGGCGCGTTCATCCTCGGCGCGGCCGGGTTGCTTCAAGGCAAAAAGGCAACGTGCCATTGGGCCTATACGCAGTTGCTTCCCCTTTTCGGCGCAACGCACGTGCCAGCGCGCGTAGTGCATGATAGCAATCTGATAACAGCCGGTGGCGTCACCTCAGGCATTGATTTCGCGCTGAGCCTTATTGCGACAATCGCCAGCGAAGATGTCGCGAGGACTATTCAATTGGCACTCGAATATGATCCCGCACCTCCCTTCGGCGGCGGTTCCCTCGAAAGCTCCTCAGATGAAACTGTAGATAGTCTGCGCGCACGAGTTTACGACAAGGCCGTTTCCGACATGAAAATTGCCATTCAAAGCATAATTTAATCTGCCGATTAAATTCATACTGGACGTAGGCGCAGCATCGGCATAGCCTCTCCTTACGGGGGAGAGAAAATATGACAAAAAAGCTATTGGCAGCAGCGGTATTTTTGAGCGCAGCGTTAACGCTGGGTTCCTGCGGAAAGTCGTCAGCAGACTCAGACATCCCAGCCTTTGCTGCGATCGACGGTGATTATTTGAAAACCGGTGGTGACGGCTCCAATTGGGCGATGACTGGGTTCAGTTATGATGAACAACGGCACAGTCCGTTGAAGCTGATCAACGACAGCAATGTGCAGGATTTGGGTATCGCCTGGTTTGCCGACTTACCCGATGCACGCGGCCAAGAAGCAACGCCGGTCGTCGTCGATGGTAAGATGTTTGTATCCACCGCTTGGTCCAAGGTTCTTGCGTTTGACGCCAAAACTGGCAAGCCTTTATGGAGTTTCGACCCCAAAGTGGACAAATCACGCGGCGTCAAAGCTTGTTGCGATGTGGTAAATCGCGGTGTCGCTTTCTGGAAAGGCAGCATTTTCGTCGGCACCATTGATGGCCGTCTGATTTCCCTCAACGCCAGCACCGGAAAGCAAAATTGGAGCGCGCAGACGCTTGATCTCGAATCGAACGGCACCATCACCGGGGTCCCGCGTGTGGTGAAGGACAAGGTTGTAATTGGCTTTGGTGGCGCTGAATTTGGTGCGCGCGGTTATGTGACTGCTTATGATGCGGCGACCGGCAAGAAAGCATGGCGTTTCTACACCACGCCAAATCCGAAGGGTGAACCCGACAACGCCGCTAGCGACAAAATCCTCAAATCCGCGGCGGCCAAAACCTGGAGCGCAAAGCCCAAAAAGGGTGACTGGCGTGAAAGCGGCGGCGGCGGCACGGTGTGGGATGCGATTGTCTATGACGCCGAACTCGATCAGCTTTATCTCGGCGTTGGCAATGGCAATCCGTGGAACCACGGTATTCGTTCCAATGGCGAAGGCGACAATTTGTTCCTGTCCTCCATCGTCGCGCTCAAACCCGACACGGGCGAATATGTTTGGCATTATCAGGAAACACCGGCCGAAAGCTGGGACTATACCGCAACGCAACCAATTATCTTGGCCACCGAAACGCGTGGCGGGAAAAAACGCAAAGTTCTTTACCACGCGCCAAAGAACGGTTTTTTCTTCACCATCGACCGGGTGAATGGCAAATTGCTGTCCGCCGATCCTTTTATCGAAGGTATTACTTGGGCGACCGGATATGATTTGAAAACGGGGCGTCCGATTGAAAACCCGCAAGCGCGTTATGAAAAAACCGGCAAGCTATATATGGCGAACCCATCTGCACTTGGCGCGCATAATTGGCACCCGATGAGCTTTAACCCCGCCACGGGCCTTGTCTATATTCCAGCCTTGTATATCGGCGGCGCTTATCTTCCGCCGATTGCACCAAATGAGATGGAGCGTAAAAAGCTTGGATTTAACATCGGTGGCGCGATGGCGACGGCGGATTTGCCTGATGACACTAATTTCGTGAAGGCGGTTAAGGCCGCAACGACCGGCAAATTGGTGGCGTTTGATCCGAAAACTGGCAAGGCCAAATGGACCGTTGATCATCCCGCTTCATGGAATGGCGGGACAATGACCACTGCCGGAAACCTGGTGTTCCAAGGTACGGCAATGGGCGAATTCCGTGCTTATGCCGCCGATACGGGCAAACAACTGCTCAACATGAATGTCCAGTCAGGTGTACTCTCTGGCGCGTCCACTTATACTGTGGATGGCGAGCAATATGTGGCGTTCCTCACCAGCAAGGGCGGCGCGTTCCCGTTAGTGTCGGGCTATGCAGGGTCAACCAGTGCTGCGGTGCCAAACCTGCCGCGCTTGATCGTGCTTAAATTGGGCGGCAAAGTCGCTTTGCCCGCCTTGCCCAAAACGCCGCCTTATGTATGGGCGCCGACCAAGCAGTTTGGGACACCTGCGGATATTGCAGCGGGCGGGTCAAACTATCAACGTTATTGCCTCGTCTGCCATGGCCCTGGCGCGGTTGGCAATGGCGTGCTGCCTGACTTGCGCAAATCCGGCGTGATTGCTGATGCTGCAACTTGGAAATCCGTTGTCATCGACGGCATTTTGAAAAGCAATGGTATGGTGAGCTTTAGCAGCGTGCTCAGCCCCAAAGAGGCAGAGCAAGTGCGCGCTTATGTGGTCAGCCGTGCGCATTATGCAAAGGCCAATGACGCGGCCTTAAGCGGTGGCGGGAAAAGGGCAGCGAAGTAAAATACTGCTGCCTATGAATCTGGCATCTGCCTAAAATTTAGGCAGATGCCATGGCCACAATCACCTCAAACTCAGCCGTTTGTGTGCAACCCGAATTGGCATGATACTTGATAGACTACTTCTATCATCCGCGCGCGCGAGGTTTATCCCTGTGGCGCCAAACAAGGAAAAGCTATGAAAAAGATCGAAGCGATCATCAAGCCGTTCAAGCTGGACGAAGTGAAAGAAGCGCTGCACGAAGTAGGCGTATCGGGCATCACCGTCACCGAAGCCAAAGGCTTCGGGCGCCAAAAAGGCCATACCGAATTATATCGCGGTGCCGAATATGTTGTCGACTTCCTGCCTAAGGTAAAGCTGGAGGTTGTGGTTGAAGACGGCCTTGCCGACCGCGTTGTTGAAGCAATCGCCGCTGCAGCGCAAACAGGCCGCATTGGCGATGGTAAGATTTTCGTTATCCCCGTTGAGACAGCTCTGCGAATCCGCACCGGCGAGCGCGATAACGACGCCGTTTAAGGCATCCAATCACTTAAATAAAAACAAGTAAAAGAAGGAACGCAATATGGGCACTTCAGCCAAAGACATCATCAAACGCATCAAGGATGAAGAAATCGAGTGGGTCGATGTGCGCTTCACCGATCCCAAGGGCAAATGGCAACATCTGACAATGTGCGCTGGCGTCATTGGCGAAGATGAATTGGAAGACGGCCTGATGTTCGACGGCTCTTCGATTGAAGGCTGGAAAGCCATCAATGAATCCGACATGATCCTGAAGCCTGATCTGGACGCCGTATATGTTGATCCATTCTCGGCTACGCCGATGATGATCATCTTCTGCGACATTGTTGAGCCATCGACAGGCGAGCTTTATTGCCGCGACCCGCGTTCGACCGCCAAGCGCGCGGAAGCCTATCTGAAGACCACGGGCATCGGCGACACTGTCTATGTCGGTCCAGAGGCCGAATTCTTCATGTTCGACGATGTGCGTTTTGAAAACACCTACAACTCGTCTTATTACAAGATTGACGATATCGAACTGCCCACCAACAGCGGTACGATATATGAAAGCGGTAATATGGGCCACCGCCCACGCGCAAAGGGTGGGTATTTCCCCGTCGCGCCTGTCGACAGCGCGATGGATATTCGTGGCGAGATGGTTTCGACCATGTTGGAAATGGGCCTCCCATGCGACAAGCATCACCATGAAGTTGCGGCGGCCCAGCACGAGCTTGGCCTTACTTTTGGTACGCTGACACAGACTGCTGACCGTATGCAGATCTACAAATATGTCGTGCATCAGGTGGCACATGCATATGGCAAGACCGCGACGTTCATGCCTAAGCCGATCAAGGAAGATAATGGCTCTGGCATGCACACCCATTTGTCGATCTGGGAAGGCAAGACGCCGCTCTTCGCAGGCGATGGCTATGCTGGCCTGTCGGAAATGTGCCTATTTTTCATCGGCGGCATCATCAAGCATGCCAAGGCAATTAATGCATTCTCGAACCCAACGACCAACAGCTATAAGCGCCTGGTTCCCGGTTATGAAGCGCCTGTGTTGCTCGCATATTCCGCACGCAACCGTTCGGCTTCGTGCCGCATCCCTTATGGCGCTGGCGCCAAGGCAAAGCGCGTCGAGGTCCGTTTCCCTGATGCAATGGCAAACCCATATTTGTGCTATGCTGCTTTGTTCATGGCTGGCCTCGACGGTATTCAGAACAAAATCCACCCGGGCGAAGCGATGGACAAGAACCTGTATGACTTGCCACCGGCAGAACTTGCGCAGGTCCCAACTGTTGCCGGTTCGCTGCGCGAAGCGCTCGGTGCACTGGCCGCTGATCACGACTTCTTGTTGAAAGGCGACGTGTTCTCGAAGGACCAGATTGAGAGCTATATCGAACTTAAGATGGAAGATGTCGCCCGTTGGGAAATGACACCAAGCCCTGTCGAATTTGACATGTATTATAGCTACTAATCCTAACGCATCGGATCAATGCTAAAGGCCCGGCAGTTCTCAGACTGCCGGGCCTTTTTTATTTGTTTACGACGCGCCGGCTCCCCGGTCGATCTGCGGGCCGAGAAAAAACACAAGATGCTCCATTTGGAAATCGCAGGTCGAAAGAGCACCGCATTGCGATAAGGGCGTACAATCGCGCTGGCGCAGAAAGCTAACGGCCCGAGCTACCGTTTTGTTCGAAATTAGGTCATTAAGCCGCGAGCTGTAACATTAAAAAGAGAATTATCAGTACTTTATAAATAGTCAATCGGCGCGTTACAGAGCCCATTTAGTCATTTTCCATCACCAAATTGTTTGGAGAAACATAGGGATAAATATGGTATAAAGCATAGGTTGACACATCTAAAGCATAGGTTAACATCTACTCCCGCGACATCCTAAGTGGTGTTGCAAGAAGGGGGAGAGAAACCATGGAAAATCTAACTTTTGGCCAATATTCATTGGTCTATAATGCATTCTCATTTACATTTGCCACCATGGCAGCAGCCACATTGTTTTTGTGGCTCGGCCGTTCACAAGTTGGCCATGCCTATAAGACGGCATTGACGATCTCGGGCTTGGTCTGTGCGATCGCCGCTTATCACTATCTTCGCATTTTCGAGAGCTGGGAAAGTGCATATTCCGTTAAAGACGGCATAGTGACCGCAAGTGGTTATGCATTTAACGATGCCTATCGTTATGTCGATTGGTTGTTGACCGTGCCATTGCTGTTGATCGAACTCATCCTCGTGATGCGTTTGAGCCAAGACGAAACCGTATCAAAGTCGTTCAAGCTAGGCGCCGCAGCAGCGCTGATGATCATCCTCGGCTACCCAGGTGAAATCGCAACCGACATTCCAACCCGCGTATTGTGGGGCACATTGTCGGCAATTCCTTTCGTCTACATCATGTGGCAGTTGTTCGCCGGCCTCGGTGCATCAATCAACAACCAGCCAGAAAATGTACGTGAATTGGTGAAGAAGGCACGTTTGCTGACCTTCGCATCATGGGGCTTCTACCCCATCGTATACATGATTCCTTACACCAACCTGAGCGGTTCGGACGTGACCGTGGGCGTACAAGTCGGCTACACAATCGCTGACTTGATCGCAAAGGCAGGCGTTGGCATCTTGATCTACATGATCGCGGTTCGCAAATCGCAAGCCGAATATGGCGACAAGGTCTGAGGTTAAGAACTTGGACGTGCGCCGCTTCGGCGGCGCGCACTCCTATATGAGTACAATTTTATACCCACATTCTGCAGGCGCAACATTTTCAAAAATGTTGCGCCTGTTTGCGTTACCGGTGACCACTCTGCTGTTGATTTTCATTGACCGCGTTTGGGGCGGTATGAATAGCGCGCATGTCAATATGCTGGCTGCTGTCGCAATCGTCCTTGCAGGCATCCCGCATGGAACGCTCGACGTTGAAATCGCCGCGGCCCATTTCGGGCAAAAGGGGTTTGTAAGTAAGGCCAAAATCATCGGCGGCTATCTTGCCTGTGCAGGTGCCATGGTGCTTTTATGGCTCCAACTGCCCGAGCTCGCGCTGATTTCGTTTTTGGTTATTTCTATTGTTCATTTCAGCCGCGATTGGCGCGGCGGAGTTGACCCATTTCTGGCGATGATGGTCGGCTGGGCCTTGGTGGCATTGCCCGCGCTTGCCAGCCCGAATGATGTCGCCATGATATTCGCAGCGTTAACAGGAAGCTATAATGGCGCGGTTATAGCCGCGCTGCTTGGTGCAGCCTCGGTTCCAGCTGCCTTGGGCAGTCTCGTTTTTGCCTATTGGGCATTCCGCAATGATGACACGCAAAGCGCGATGGAGGTGCTCGCCTGCATCGCAGCTGCCTTATTGCTGCCGCCACTTGTCGCATTCGCGATATTCTTCTGCGGGCTCCATTCGCCGCGGCACATGGCCGACGCGCTCCGTGAGACAGGTGACCTGTCGCCATTAAAGAAGACTGCCATCATAATCGCCGTATTCTCGCTATCATTAGGGATGGGAGTGTTGATGTTCATGTTTCAAGGCGATGTGCCGGCTGACATGGGGATCGTGCGGACAGCCTTCATTTTGATATCGACGCTGACTGTCCCACATTTCATTCTTGAGCATATTTTGTCGGACAATAAACCCGCATAAAATAGGGCTGTTCAACGCCCTTGCCTCAATCGGCAAAGCGCGGCACATCAGGCCGGTCTTAATCGGGAGTATATCATGAAGTTCCGTGCCCTCATGCAGTGCAGCAGCATTGCCCTAGTCGCCTTCTCACCGGCGGCGCATGCCAAATTGTCTGCGCCAGAAACCAAAATGGTCTCGACCGTCGACGCGGAGTATGAGCGATCCATCACCTTATTAGAAAGGTTGGTGAACCAGAATTCCGGCACAATGAACTTTCCAGGCGTAAAGACCGTCGGTGACATGATGCGGGCAGAACTGGAGCCGCTGGGTTTCAAAGTACAATGGATTGATATGGCAAAGGCTGGACGTGCGGGACATCTCGTAGCGACCAAGGCAGGTAAGAAGGGCTCGAAGAAACTTTTGCTCATAGCGCATCTCGACACTGTGTTTGAAGCGGATAGCCCGTTCCAGACCTTTGTCCGCAATGGTGATAAAGCGGTGGGCCCGGGTGCGGGCGATGACAAGGGCGGCATGGTCGTCATCGTGTCTGCACTGCGCGCAATGCACGCGGCAGGCACGTTGAAGGATGCAAGCATCGAAATCCATATGACGGGAGATGAGGAGGATGCTGGCGACCCGATTAACATCGCACGCGCGCCTTTGATCGCAGCAGGCAAGACAGCCGACGTAGCGCTCGATTTTGAGGGGCTTTCGATTGAAAATGGCAGGGACATGGGCGTCATATCGCGGCGGTCTTCGAACAGTTGGAAATTGGAAGTATCCGGTGTCACGGGGCACAGCTCCCTGATATTTGACACCACTTATGGTGATGGCGCGGCTTTTGAACTTGCGCGCATCTTACATCGGTTTCGTACGGAGCTGCCCGAGCAGAATTTGACATTCAACGTCGGCCTTGTTGCGGCCGGCCAGGAAGTGAATTTCGACAATGACGGTGTTCGCGTGAGTGCGAAAGGCAAGACCAACATTATTCCAGGCCTAGCCGTTGCGCGTGGTGATTTCCGGACGTTGTCCGAAGAGCAAAGTGCGCGTGTCCGCACAAAAATGCTTGATATTGTTGCCGCATCTGCCCCGAAAACCACGGCGACGATTAGCTTTGATCCAGGAAGCTATCCTGCAATGGCGCCGACACAAGGCAACAAAGCGCTTCTGGCCAATCTTAATGCTGTCAACCGCGACCTTGGCCTTGCGGAGCAGCCAGTGCTTGACCCATTGAAGCGCGGCGCTGGTGACATCAGCTTTGTCGCCAATGATGTGGATGGCCTTGTCGGACTGGGCGTATACAGCAAAGGCGACCATGCCCCTGGAGAGACAGTCGATTTGGTCAGCATCAAGCGCCAAGCAAAGCGAGCAGCGATTTTGATGACACGGCTTTCCCGCGCGAAGTAACGTTCCCTGGCATTCATTACAGGGCTCATTTGCACGGAGTGCTCGGTACCGCAGGCTGGGATCTACTGCGCTTGTTAATCGCAAACGAGAGGCGAGATCGGCCCCAGCCTGCAGTGGAACGAAGAATTCGGCTTACTGCGCCCTTTATGACCCATCAAACCCGTGGCTTGGCGTTTCGGACCTAGGTCGTAACAAAAAAGGCGGCGCATTTCTGCACCGCCTCTTCAATGTCGATTAGTTGGAAGTCTTTAGACTACCGGCCCTCACGCGAAGCCTTACCGAAGACGCGATATTGTTCGTTGCCGACAAATCCAAACTTCGAGATACCGCTGCGTTTTACAGAGACCAATGCCTTATCCACGGTGTCATAAGGCGCCGTTGGGGCTGGCTGGAACTGAAGCTCCGGCTCCGGGTTCATCGACGTAGTCCGGACCAAATATTGTTCCATTTGCTGCAATGTCACAGGCGTGCCATTCCATTGAATAGTGCTGTCCGGCAGAATGATGATCTTGTTAATCACAGGATCAATCGGAACCTCGGGTGGAGGTGCATTAGGGTCATTGACCGGAAGGTCGATATTTACGGCGTGCGAAACCGGGGGGATGGTGATCATCAGCATGATGAGGAGAACGAGCATGACGTCGATCAACGGCGTCGTGTTCATTTCCATCATCGGCTGGCCATCATCTTTACCGCCACTCATTGCCATGATGATTGCTCCTTAATTTGCTTACTGGACATTCGCGTTTTCGAATGGCGACGAAATGAAGCCAACGCGCGCGAAACCAGCCATTTGCATGGTGTAAATTGCACCACCGATGCAACGATAGGGCGTGTTAATGTCACCACGGATATGCGCCTCAGGTAGCATGTCGGGCTCGATTAATCCGGCAGCAGCGGCTTCTGGGCCACCGAGCTTCTCAAATTCAGCCTTCAAATGCTTTGCAGCGCGATCGACCAATTCCGTAGAATCGACCGGAGTAACATTCCAGTAAATGCGGCACTCGCCTCCGGGGTTTGCACCCTGATAAGCGGGGTCGCCTGGATCACGTCCGCCGACATCAGTTGTCGTCACTGACAACAAAACATTTTCACGCTTTGCTTTTGTTGGCTCAAACTTGATGACCGGAATATCCATTTTCACGGACTGAATCGAAACCGGAATTGCGATAAGGAACACGATGAGGAGCACCAGCATGACGTCGACGAGCGGCGTTGTGTTGATGTCAGACATTGGCGTATCATCGCCGCCGCCTCCTGAACTGATTGCCATTGGCCAATCCTCTCTAACTAAATTGGGTCAAAAATCGAGCGCCAGCATTGGCTGGCGGACGGGCTGCGCGCGAACGCAGCCCTTACCCAATCTTACTTCTTAGCTGCTGCTGGCGCTGGCTTACCTGGTGCTGCTGCAGGAACAGCAGGCTTCACACGGCCACCCGAAGAGATGTGACCGAGCACATCGTTCGAGAAAGTCGACAAGCTACGTGCGATTGTCTTGTTACGCGCCTGAAGCCAGTTGTACGCAAGAACAGCAGGAACAGCCACGAACAGACCAATTGCGGTCATGATGAGAGCTTCACCAACTGGACCAGCGATCTTACCGATGTCGGCCTGACCTGCGATACCGATTTTGATCAGCGCCGAGTAGATACCGATAACCGTACCAAGCAGACCAACGAAAGGAGCCGTAGCGCCAACGGTTGCCAGGAATGGAAGACCAGTCGCCAACTTGTTGTTAATGGAATCTTCCGAACGGGCCATCGCGCCGTGCAGCCAATCATGTGCTTCGATTGGATCAGTCAAAAGGCTGTGCTGCTTTTGCGCAGCGATGCCGTCATCGACGACTTGACGATATGCACTGTTCTTTTCGAGCTTTGCAGCGCCTTCTTCAAGCGTAGCAGCGCGCCAGAATTGCGCACGTACTTCTTTATATTGGTTCAGGACCTTTTGCTGTTCGAACAGCTTAGTGAACATGATGTAGAAAGAGAATACCGACATGATAACCATCACGGAGAAAATCGCGATGGAGATTGGTCCGCCTTCTTTAAGCGCAGGGATAAGACCGAATTGTGCGGCGGCCTCAGGTGCGGCACCAGCCGCGGTCAGAAACAAAATCGACATTTAAACTACCTCTCAAAAAATAGAACTATCTAGCAAAAAGGACCCGGCGCGAAGGCTCCCCATTTCGCCGGGCCGTAAAATTATTTCGGTATCTGCCACCGAACGCGGTTAGAGTAGGAGCCTTGAACCTTCTCACCGTTACGAACGGCGGGTTCAAAGCGCGCACGACGCTTTACGTTGCTGCATGTTGCAGCATCCAGATCGTCGTGGCCGCTTGACTGCGTAACGACACAATCAATGACCCGACCGTCGACGCCAATCGTGACGCGAAAACCGGTTGTACCTTCACGCTCCTGCTGCAACGCGCGCGACGGATAGTCGTTCGTGTTGGCCCAATTGCCTGGGTTACCCCGCGGCTTGGCTTCAGAAGATGGCCCCGCAGGTGGTGGCGGTGGCGCCGGTGGCGCAGCCGTAGGCACAATCGGTGCAGCGGGCGGCGGCGTAGCAACAGTACGAATCTGTGGTGGTGGCGTCACCGTCTGAACGAGGGGCGGAGGCGAGACAACTGGAGGCTCGATCTGCTTCTCGGGCTCGGGTGGCGGCTCTTCTTCTTCGGGTGGCTCTTCTTCCTTCACGTCGACCACGGTCATTTTTTCCTTGATGGCGACAACCGCATCATATGCGAGGCCAGTCACCAAGGCATAACCTAGGAACGCGTGCAGAAGGAGTACAATGACGACAGAAACCAAACGGTTTGTGCTCATCCCATCTTGATCAGCATATGCCATGCGGAAAAAACTCTCCTACCTTCAAAACAAAACAGTACATTATGGACACATGCTTTTGACATGCCCCTGATGCACCCCTGCGATATCGAATTCTGTCTTTTTTTTTGCTCGATTCAACGACGCATTAGCCAACCCTTACGGGCCTAGCAATCCGGATTCTGCGATTAAGTCGCAATTCATGGATGGGTAGGCATTATCCTGCAACATGATAGAGGCTTAAACGAGGTCTACAGACAGGCAAAGAAAGGGATAATGAATGCGATTCGTTACTGCAAAAACGGGTTTGTGCTTGATTTTATTAGGACTCAGCGCGTCGACATCGGCGCAAGCACCCCTTGATCTGCCGCCTTCCTTTGTAATCGAGGCTGATAAAGCCAGTTATGCAGATATTGCCGATTTGGTGGTGATAGCGCCCCTAATTGTCGATATGACCGTGCGAAATGTCCAAAAACTGTCCGCTGAACAATCGGTAGGTATTCCGACTTCGCTCGAACGTGTGCTGGTTGAAGCCGATGTCATGGCGCTGATTCGCGGCGAAGGTGGCATCACGCCGCGCATCCGCTTCCTGCTTGATGTGCCCAAAAATGCAAAAGGAAAAATTCCCAAACTCCAAAAACAGCGCATGTATTTGTTTGGCAGACAAGTGACCGGTCGCCCCGGCGAAGTCCAGCTAGCACGACCAAATGCGCTGGCCCTTTACAGCCCAACGAACGACACGCTCGTGCGCGCCATTACGAAAGAGGCGGTCCAAGCTAACGCACCGCGACGCATCACCAGCGTAAGTGGCGCTTTTCACAGCGCCGGCACCGTTTTGGGAGAAGGCGAAACGCAGATTTTCTTGAAAACAGATAATGATCAGCCGCTATCGCTCACCATATTGAGCCGCCCAGGTCAGCAAAAGCAATGGGCCGTCTCAACCGCCGAAATCATTGACGCATCGGCAACCGCGCCGCAGCGCTTTACTTTATTGTGGTATCGCCTCGCTTGCGATCTTCCCCGCTCTTTGCCTTCTGACCGCGTTGAAGGCGCATCAAATGCGGATATTACCCGTGCGCAGGCCGACTATAAGTTTGTCATCGAATCGCTGGGACCTTGCGGGCGCAAGCGTTAAAGAGAGTCTCACATGCGTGCAGGGCCAAAAAGCATGCCCATTCGACATCATTGCGACAGCGGCCTTTGGGCTATTAGCGCGAGGCGCCCGGAATCCACAATATGTCCCCGCCACGTGTTGCGTTAATCAAACGGCTCAAAGTGAACAGATAGTCCGACAGTCGATTCAGATAGTGCAAGGCTTGCGGGTTGATTGCCACATCAAGCGAAGCAGCCACAAGTGCGCGCTCAGCCCGACGCGAGATCGCCCGCGCCATATGCATCTGTGCGGCGGGCCAGCTGCCGCCGGGCAGAATGAAACTGGTCAGCGGCGGAAGCTGGGCATTCGCATTATCAATCGCAGCCTCAAGCCATTCAACCTGTGATGCGACGATCCGCAATTCCATCGCCGAAGGTTCAAAGCTTTCTCCCGGCGTGGCAACATCTGCGCCTAAGTCAAACAGGTCGTTTTGGATCCGACGCAGTTCTCGCACCAATAACGTTTCGCCTTCCTCTGCGACCAAGGACTGGATCGCAACGCCCAAGGCAGAATTGGTTTCGTCAATTTCGCCAATCGCGTGCAGTCGGGAAGCCGTTTTGGAGACACGTGAACCGTCAACTAAGCTTGTAGTGCCGTCGTCGCCCGTCCGCGTATAAATTTTGTTGAGCTTAACCACGATAGCTAAGCTTATTGCGATCCGGCAACGACCACCAATATGGCCAGGAGCGCAATTGTGATCGCCTGCCATTTTACACGGGCAAACATCATCTTATTCTGCACCGCCAACGATTTTGGCAGGCCAGCCTCATCCACGTCAGCCGGACGCAAATTGGCAAATGCATGCAACCCGCGGATTAACGCGAAAGCAACCGCACCAGCGGCACCAATGATGAGGAGAACCAACAATATAGTCATCGGGAGAGTCCTTATGCAGGGCCAATACCCCGTTGCCCATATCTAGGCGTCAGTTAGGGAAATTCCAAGTGGAAGCGTTCCGTGATGCAAATTATCAATTAGTTCGGTTCCGCTCTCACCCGCCAAGCGGCGGGCTGATAAAGCGGGTGAGGATCTGCTCTTAGCCAGCTTTTCGGCCGCGCTGTCTAACAAGAGTGGATGATGCCAATAGGCTGGCTCCGGCAAGTCGAGCAGCGCCTGCAGCAACCGATGAATGGCCGTATAGGCGAACAGGTCCTTGCCGCGCACGACGTGTGTGATGCCATCCGCGGCATCATCAACGGTCGCCGCAAGATGATAGGATGCAGGCGCGTCCTTGCGCCAGAGCACGACGTCACCAAAGGCCATTGGGTCTGCAAACTGCTGCCCTGCCGCCATATCCGTCCACATGAGTGGGCCTGCTAGTTTCACGGCCTTTTGCATGTCGAGGCGCCAGCTATAGGGGCCATCTCCCGCAAAAGCCCGCTTTCGACAAGTGCCCGGATAATGCGGGCCGTCGGGTCCATGCGGCACAGGTTTCTGCTTTAACGACTCGGCGATATCGCCTCTGGTGCAACCGCAGCGATATAGCAAACCAGTGAAATTCAGCCGGTCAAGCGCAGCTACATAACGGGCGGTATGTTGCGATTGAAACTGCACGTCACCGTCATGCATAAGCCCAAGCCATTGCATATCGGCAATGATCGTTTGGACATGCTCGGGCCGACTGCGCGTTCCGTCAATATCCTCGATCCGAAGGCGAAACTGACCACCAAATGCGCGCGCAAATTCATGGGCGCAAAGCGCCGAGAAGGCGTGCCCCAAATGCAACTGCCCGTTGGGACTCGGGGCAAATCTGGTGACCACTTTGCCCTTAGGTTCCACGAGCTCACCCAAGTAGGAAAAAATGAATTCTAAGGCCGTCAAAATTTATCCCCAACTATACCACATTCGGTGGCTTTACCCTATTGACGTCACAATATGTGTAAATAGGTTGGCCACTGTCAGATTGCTGTAATGCTAATAAGCTTAAAGCGTGTATGACAAAAGGGGAGTAGGGTTCGACTGATGTTGCATACCGGAACTTTCGAAGCAGCTGGGCGTGCAAGGCACCCAGAAAATTGCCCCGCGCTGGTGCTGAACGCGGATTACACGCCATTAAGCTATTATCCGCTGAGCCTTTGGCCGTGGCAAACCGCAATCAAGGCGGTTTTTCTTGATAAGGTCGACATTGTTTCCAACTATGACCGGCATGTGCATAGTCCAAATTTGGACATGAAGATTCCGTCGGTCATTGCACTGCGCCAATATGTGAAGCCTTCGGAATATCCCGCCTTCACGCGTTTCAACTTGTTCCTGCGCGACAAGTTCGAATGCCAATATTGCGGGTCGGGCGACAATCTGACCTTCGACCACATCGTCCCACGTCGCTTGGGCGGCATTACGAGTTGGGAGAATGTCACCACCGCTTGTTTGCACTGCAACTTGAAAAAGGGTGGTCGCACGCCAAAGCAGGCACATATGCAACTGAATATGGCCGCGATCCGGCCGACAAGCTGGCAATTGCAAGACAGAGGTCGCGCATTTCCGCCGAACCATCTACATGAAACCTGGCACGACTGGTTGTACTGGGATATTGAGCTAGAGGGCTAAATCCTTATTTCGTCACCGTCAAAGCTGGCACTGCCCTAGCTGCATCCTCTGGCGTAATACCAGGCGGCGGCGCGGCGGCGATCCGTTCCTCGCCGCGCATGACACGGCCTGCGCGTTTGATCGCGCCGCGTAACCTTGGGTAAATGCCGCAACGGCACAGATTGGTGATAGCTGCGTCAATTTCAGCATCGGTGGGATTGTTGTTTTTCTTCAGCAACACCGACGCCGCCATGATAACGCCTGAGATACAAAATCCACATTGCGGGACATTGTTGGCGACAAACGCCTGTTGCAACGGATGGCTTCGGTCACGGCTAAGCCCCTCAATCGTTGTAACAAAACGACCTTCCGCCTCGGCGATGGTCACAAGACAGGAGCGGATAGCCTCACCGTCGATTTCGACAATGCATGCACCGCAATCGCCAATGCCACAGCCATATTTGGTCCCCGTCAAGTTTGACGCATCGCGCAACGCCCACAATAGGGGCGTTTGCGGGTCCATTTTATACTGGACTGGTCGGTCGTTGAGAGTGAATTTGGTCATCGCGCCATTCTTAATGCGGTCGGGCTAGGCAGCAATTAATCCCGCCAGCTTTTATCGATCTGGTCGACCTTACGCACCATTGCATCAAATTCCACCCGGCCCGATCCGCCAGGAGGCGATGCCATATATAAATCACGCTGATGCACGGCGATAACTTCGGGCGATACCGTAATCGGCTTACCCATTTGCAGCGTGGCCATCTGATGTTCGCACGCACGCTGGAGCGCCCAATATTTGATAAAAGCATCCGGGAGCGTCTTGCCCATAACGACGGGTCCATGGTTGCGCAGCATCAATATCCTTTTGTCACCGAGATGCTCGACCAGCCGCGCGCCCTCTTCCTCGCGCACCGTGACGCCTTCAAAGTCATGATAGGCCAATTGCCCCATGAAGTTGCAGGCGTAGAAGTTAACAGGTTGCAAGCCGCCCTCAAGGCTGCAAACAGCCACAGTTGCCGTGGTATGCGTGTGAATAATCGCGTGCGCATCGGGCAAAGTGCGATGGAACAGGCTGTGTTGGACAAAGCCTGCTTTATTCACATGCCACGGGTTATCGACGTCGATCTTATTGCCATCAATATCGATTTTGATCAGGCTCGACGCGGTAACTTCGCCAAAATGCATGCCATAAGGGTTGATCAAAAACTCTCCCTCCTCGTCCGGCACTTTGACCGTGATATGGTTGAACACAAGCTCATCCCAACCAAACATCGAAAAAATCCGGTAACAGGCCGCAAGCTCTTGCCGCGCGGCCCATTCCGCTTCGCTATACTTGCTGTTCGATTTCAATTGGGTGGCCATATGCTCTCTCCTGCGTCTCAGTTGCGTTGCATTATGAAACGAACGGGACGCAAGGGCAAGTAATAGGCGATAGGGCGAATGCCGATATTTCGCCGATAGTCACGTTATCATACAGCAGCCCAACCCAGAAAAAGCGCCATTTCCGCTTGATATTTGGAGGCGACATGGGTAGGTGCCTCATCAACACGCCGCCTATAACCGCGGCGATTTTCGTTTTTAGCCTTTCAAAGTGGCCGTTTTAAGCCATTTTGCCGATTCGATGCGGAGTTGAGTTTTTTATGCAAATCATGGTTCGCGACAATAATGTTGATCAAGCCCTACGCGCGCTGAAAAAGAAGCTGCAGCGTGAGGGCGTTTATCGCGAAATGAAGCTCCGTCGTCATTTTGAAAAACCATCGGAAAAGCGCGCGCGTGAAAAGGCTGCTGCGGTCCGTCGCGCACGCAAAATGGAGCGTAAGCAACAGGAGCGTGACGGCGCGAAGTAAGCGTCTGCTCTCTGCAACAAGGAAAGCGCCTTTCATTGGCGCTTTTTTTGTGTCTAGAATCCGCGCTGCATTCTGCTAGTCAGCGCGCAACACACCCAATAGGAAATTTCTATGTCCGTCACTGCCGTTCCCATTCAGCCGCTTAAAAAAGGCTCGCTCACCAAATATTGGGCTGCGATCGCGTTGGTTCTCGCAGTGGGTGGCGGCCTTGCTTATTGGGGCACCAACGATGTGCGGCAGGAATTTGGTGATGTTGTGACGACAGCATCCGGTCTGCGCTACAAAATCATCGAAGCTGGCGAAGGCCCTAACCCTACCGACAATGACGTTGTCCTCATAAGCTATAAGGGCATGTTGAAGGACGGCACCGTTTTTGACCAAAATCCGCAAGCTGGTTTTCCTGTTACTGGCGTCGTCCCCGGCTTTTCCGAAGGCCTGAAGATCATGCAGCGGGGCGGCAAGTACCGCCTTTGGATTCCCGCTGATCTTGGCTATGGCCCAGAGGATCAACGTAACCCGCAAACCGGAGAAGTTGCCATACCCGGCGGAAGCGAACTGACTTTCGATGTCGAGCTGCTTGAATTCAAGTCGCGCGCCGAAATTGAAGCCATGCAAAAGCAAATGCAGGAAATGCAGCAGCAACAAGGCGACGCAGGCGGTCAGGCTGGCGGGACGCCACAAGGCTTACCACCCGAAATTCAAGCGCAAATTGACGCCCAAATGCGCGGTCAATAAGGCCAGATTCGGGCAATATTGATTTTTTCTAGTTTCGAGATTTTGTGGCATCCCTTCGGTAGTCACTTGTTTGTACATGATAAAATCAGTTATAATGCGAGACGCACAAACAACGGCTACCCTAAAGCCAGCATATAAATGAGGCTTTGTAAGGCACAGGCTGCGTGCATTGATTAATTGACCAATAGTCACCACCTAGACAGCAATGCTTGGACCAATAGGGGCTAAGCAGGAACCAGCAAGAGGAGCTGTAGTTGAGCATTACCAATATAGTGGCAATGGCAATGCTCTCCGGATCACTGCAGTGCCCGCCCATCAACGAAACGCCGAGCGCAGTTCAAGCTGCGAATGCAGCTGCACCCGTTACACTTCAGATTCCAGTATCGGTGGAGACCTCCGATAAAGTCGGCTCCATCAGTGCGCCTGTTGCCAGTGAAGACCTAAAAGCATTGCCGATATCCTCCGCGACGACGGCGGCACAGGGCATGGCGCCGACCGTTATGGCCGCGCCCGATGGCGGGACTATTGCCGAAGACCCATTGCCTTCAAACATAGCTTTGAATGCCAATCCGACCACCCCCCTTGCAACAGACAAAAATATCATCGTTGTTACCGCGAGAACTGGGCCACCGCCGGGCGATCCTGTTGAAGCTGTCAATGAAGTGTCATTCGTCGCGGTCCAAGCCGTTGATGAGGCAATCGTCGCGCCTATTGCACAAGGATATGAAGCGGCGGTACCCAATCCCTTCCGTGACGGAATTCATAATAGCATCAACAACCTTGATGAACCTATCGTCTTTGTGAATTTCCTGCTGCAGTTTAAAATCGGTAAAGCCTTGGAAACGGCTGGTCGTTTTGCCATCAACTCGACGGTGGGTGTCGCCGGACTTTTGGATGTCGCGAAAAAGAAGCCTTTCAATTTACCGCGCCGTTCGAATGGTTTGGCGGATACTTTGGGCTATTATGGTGTTGGGCCGGGACCGTATCTTTTTCTGCCTATAATAGGATCGACCAGCATTCGCGACGTGCTTGGACGGGTCGTTGACCTATCGCTGCTACCAGCCACAGTTGGGAAGCCCTTTACCAATCCAATCGTATCCGCATCGAAAGGCATTCTTTCGTCCATCGACGACCGGGTCAGGATTGATGAAATCCTAACGCGAATCCAGCAAAGCGGTAACCCCTATGCCGCGATGCGCGAATATTATCTTAAGAAGCGGCAGGCAGAAATTGATGTGTTGCGGAACAAAAGATGCAATGCCGATATCAATCTTGGCGATCTTGAGTTTATGGATTCTTTGCCGGCAGAACCGTCAGTCAAATCAGCCGCACCACCAAAGCCATAAACTGACAACTTATCTATCCGTTTTAAAGACCTTCATCCTGAATGCGCTTTTGCCAATAAGCGGGCGCTAGTTGGTGGACATTGTTGCCGTCACTATCGACGGCAACGGTTACGGGGAAATCTTGCACATCAAACTCGTAAATCGCCTCCATGCCTAAATCTGCAAAGCCGACGACTCTACTGCCCTTAATGGCGCGGGCGACGAGATAAGCCGCACCGCCAACGGCCATGAGATAGGCGCTCTTATGCTTGGCGATAGCTTGCGTTGCGGCCGGGCCGCGTTCGGCCTTGCCAACGCAAGCGAGTAGGCCCTGCTCAAGCATCATATCCATAAATTTGTCCATGCGGGTGGCGGTAGTTGGCCCTGCTGGTCCTACAATCTCTTCGCCAACAGGATCGACAGGCCCAACATAATAAATCATGCGGCCCTTGAAGCTGACGGGCAGTTCTTCGCCTTTAGCCAGCATATCGGCGATGCGTTTATGGGCGGCGTCGCGACCAGTCAGCATCTTGCCGTTGAGCAGCAAGCG
Organism: Sphingomonadales bacterium UBA656; assembly: GCA_002299895.1. Taxonomy (GTDB): domain Bacteria; phylum Pseudomonadota; class Alphaproteobacteria; order Sphingomonadales; family Sphingomonadaceae; genus Sphingorhabdus_B. The sequence goes on from DBOC01000009.1 coordinate 45,737, forward strand.
GTCGCCCTGTTTCCAACCTGCCACAATCTCAGGCGTCAAAGTATCAAGATTGACGCGGATGGCCGCTGCGTCAGGTTTCCAATCTACCTTCGGCCATTCGTCCAACTTTGGCGCCTCAAGATAGGCTGGTCCAGCGCCATCCAGCGTAAAATGCGCATGGCGTGTGGCGGCGCAATTGGGGATCATGGCAACGGGCTTACCTGCCGCATGGCATGGCGCATCCATGATTTTAACATCCAGAATAGTGGAAAGTCCGCCAAGCCCTTGCGCGCCGATGCCCAACGCATTGACCTTGTCAAAAATCTCAATGCGCATGGCTTCAATGTCGTTCTGCGGCCCGCGTGCCTTCAAAGGCCCCATGTCGATGGGCTCCATCAGCGCTTGTTTGGCCAGCAACACGCAATGCTCCGCAGTGCCGCCAATGCCGATACCCAACATGCCGGGCGGGCACCAACCAGCGCCCATTTGTGGCAGCATCTCCACGACCCAATCCACGATATTGTCTGACGGGTTCATCATCTTGAACTTCGACTTATTCTCGCTGCCACCACCCTTGGCGGCAACGTCGACGGACACTTTGGAACCGGGGACAAGGTCGACATGAAGGACGCACGGCGTATTGTCCTTAGTATTGCGCCGCGTGAAGGCTGGGTCTGCAAGCACCGAAGCGCGCAGTTTGTTTTCGGGGTGTAGATAGGCGCGGCGGACACCTTCATCGATGACGTCTTGTAAGGATGCAGAGGTATTCTCCAAACGGCAATCCATACCCCATTTGACGAAGACGTTAACGATACCAGTATCTTGGCAAATCGGTCGATGCCCCTCGGCGCACATGCGGCTGTTGGTCAGGATCTGCGCGATGGCATCCTTGGCGGCCGGCGATTGCTCCGTTGCATAAGCATCACCCAAGGCACGGATATAATCCATAGGATGGAAGTAGCTGATATATTGCAGTGCGTCGGCTACACTCTCGATCAAGTCGGCATTGCGGATGATTACAGTCATATCGGCCCTTATGCTTTAAGTATGCCACGCCCCATAACGCTCTGGGCAGCCTATTCAAGCGTCATCTGGTGCGGGCCACAAAAGCATTTTGGGCTCATAATCGGGGACGGCAAATCATACATTGTAAGAACGGCAAGTAGGTCGAATACGCCCCCTTCAACCTATAGATTCATTTTGGCATAAAAAAATATGCCTTGCGCCATTTTATACCTTGCGCGCTGAATTTCACCTAGAAGGTCCGCGCGTCGCTCGTATTGGTCACCTGCCGGGGTGCGACGAATGGAATCACATTAGCGACGAATGGAGGGCAAGATTTTGTAATTACCCCCTTGCGTCAAAAAATGAATGCGGCACTATAGGTAGCGGTTGGCCACAGGGGGCGTTACCACAAATTGTGCTTTAAGCTTCAGTTGGCAAATATGTCGGCGGGAGCATGTTTCCCGTCGATAAGCTGGGGACAAGTCAAAATACTCCCCCTGATAAGGCCAAAAAATGCTAGCAGGGAGTTTCGTGCCCTGAGTCGAACAATATGGGAACATTCTGTTCCCGCCAAAAATACAGCTGGTCGCTGGATGTCGGAAAGCCGGCAGCCAGTTTCGGGGCGCCGCAATGAATGGAGCTACAGGTTAAAATGGATTTCAGGGATACAGGCCAAGGGGCGGATGACATGACCGCAGGAATGATGACAGATATGCTTGAAAAAGTAACTGAAGCGGCAAAGGCGGAGATCCTGGACGCCAAAACACCCGCGTCAAGCAAGTCTGTCGACGCGCGTCGTTTCAATATCGTTACCGATTCCGCGCGCGATGCCTTGTTGACCGAATTCGGCAAGGACACGCTGCAAGACCGTTATTTGCTCCCCGATGAAAGCTATCAGGACCTATTTGCGCGTGTTGCGTCGGCTTATGCCGATGATGAGGCACATGCCCAACGTCTTTATGATTATATCTCGCGTCTATGGTTCATGCCCGCAACTCCTGTATTGTCCAATGGCGGCACGGGCCGCGGCCTCCCCATTAGCTGCTATTTGAACAGCGTCGACGACAGCCTTGAAGGCATCGTCAACACGTGGAACGAAAATGTCTGGCTCGCGTCACGCGGCGGCGGCATTGGTACGTATTGGGGTTCGGTACGTGGCATCGGTGAGCCTGTTGGCCTCAACGGCAAGACCAGTGGCATCATTCCATTTGTCCGCGTCATGGACAGCCTGACACTTGCAATTTCGCAAGGCTCGCTGCGTCGCGGATCGGCGGCTTGCTATCTGGACGTCAGCCACCCCGAAATCGAAGAATTCCTCGAAATCCGCAAACCATCGGGCGATTTCAACCGTAAGGCGTTGAACCTGCACCATGGCGTCTTGCTGTCCGACGAGTTTATGGAGGCCGTCCGCGCTGGCGAAGAATTCAACCTGCGCAGCCCCAAGACAGGCGAAGTGCGCAGCACCGTTGACGCACGCTCCTTGTTCCAAAAGCTGGTGGAAACCCGCCTTGCAACGGGCGAGCCCTACATCATCTTCAGCGACACCGTGAACAATGCGATGCCAAAGCATCACCGCGATCTGGGTCTGAAGGTTTCGACATCGAATCTGTGTTCGGAAATCACTTTGCCAACGGGTCGTGACCATTTGGGTAATGACCGGACGGCCGTATGCTGCTTGTCGTCGCTGAACCTTGAAAAATGGGACGAATGGAACGGCGATAAGGTCTTCATCGAAGACGTGATGCGCATGCTCGACAATGTGCTGCAGGACTTCATCGATCGTGCGCCGCCAGAAATGGCGCGTGCGAAATATTCGGCGAGCCGTGAAAGGTCGATCGGCCTTGGCGTTATGGGCTATCACAGCTTCCTGCAGTCACGCGGCGTTGGCTTTGAAAGCGCGCTTGCCAAATCGTGGAATATGAAGTTCTTCAAACATATCCGCGCCCAAGTGGATGAGGCATCGATGATGCTCGCCAATGAACGGGGTGCCTGCCCTGATGCTGAGGAAATGGGCGTGATGGAGCGCTTTTCCTGCAAGATGGCGATTGCGCCAACCGCGTCGATTTCGATCATCTGCGGCGGCACGAGCGCGTGCATTGAGCCGATCCCGGCCAATATCTACACGCACAAAACCTTGTCGGGCAGCTTCATCGTTAAGAACCCTTATCTCGAGAAATTGTTGCAGGAAAAGTCGAAGGATTCGACCAATGTCTGGAACAGCATTTTGGAAAAGGGCGGTTCGGTCCAGCATCTCGATTTCCTGACGCAAGAGGAAAAGGACACGTTCAAAACCAGCTTCGAAATCGACCAGCGTTGGTTGATCGAACTGGCCGCGGACCGCACGCCTTATATCGACCAAGCAACGTCGCTGAACCTCTATATTCCTGCTGATGTGGAAAAATGGGACCTTCTCATGCTCCACTTCCGCGCATGGGAATTGGGCGTTAAGTCGCTATATTATCTGCGTTCAAAATCGATCCAGCGCGCCGGCTTTGCGGGTGGCGTGGAGGCGGACAATACCGCTGAAGCCCCGGTTATCGAGCTTGCCGCGCAAACCGATTATGAAGAATGCTTGGCCTGCCAATAAGGCGCGTTAGCATCTCAATAGAATATTAAATTAAGGTCCAAGGAAACAGTCATGTCATTGTTAGAAGCGCGTAATAGCTACAAACCCTTTGAATATCCTTGGGCTTATGACTTTTGGAAACGCCAACAGCAGATCCATTGGTTGCCCGAAGAAGTGCCGTTGGGCGAGGATTGCCGCGATTGGGCGCAAAAGCTTTCAGACCATGAGCGCAATTTGCTGACGCAGATTTTCCGTTTCTTCACGCAAGCCGATATCGAGGTGCAGAATTGCTACCACGAACATTATGGCCGCGTGTTCAAGCCGACCGAAGTCAAAATGATGCTCACCGCCTTTTCCAACATGGAAACCGTCCATGTTGCGGCGTACAGCCATTTGCTCGACACCATCGGCATGCCCGAGAGCGAATATTCGGCGTTCCTCGAATATGAAGAAATGGCGGCGAAGGTCGATTATATCCACCAATTCGGCGTCAACAGCGACGAAGATATTGCCCGCACGCTCGCCATGTTCGGCGGCTTTACCGAAGGGCTACAATTATTCGCCTCCTTCGCGATGCTGATGAACTTCCCACGCTTCAACAAGATGAAGGGCATGGGGCAGATCGTATCCTGGTCAGTGCGCGACGAATCCTTGCATTGCGAAGGCATCACCAAGCTGTTCCACGCTTTCTGCGCCGAACGTGGCTGCCTCACCAAATCGGTGAAGGAAGACATTATCGATTGCTGCCAGAAGGTTGTCCGTCTGGAAGATAACTTCATCGACCTCGCCTTCGAAATGGGCCCCGTCCCCGGTATGACCGCCAAGGAAATCAAACGCTACATCCGCTACATCGCCGATTGGCGCTTGGGGCAGCTTGGCTTCCAGCCCATTTACATGGTCGAAGACCACCCGCTGCCATGGCTCGCGCCCTTGTTGAACGGCGTCGAGCACGCCAACTTCTTCGAAACCCGCGCGACCGAATATAGCAAGGCGTCGACACGCGGCGATTGGGGCCAAGTCTGGAACAGCTTCGACAACCGTAAGAAGAAGATCACGGACATCGAAACCGCCGCCGAAAATGACGGCATGGACATGTTTGAACAAGCAGGCGTTGCCGCGGAATAAGCCGCCTCGATGATCTGATTTAAACGCCATCGCGTTAGACATTCCCGCTGCCGCGCTTCTGCAAAGAGGCGCGGCAGTTTTTTTGGGTGATGCCGGTGCCTATGCTGGCCGCACATTGTTCCGGCATAAAACCCGCAAGCCGCCCTTTTCAAGCCACCTCCACCAAAATCGCGATACCACAGGTCTGTGACGCCATGCTGGCGGGGGGCTGCTTATGACCGCCGCGCGCGTCTGGTTGGACTATCAGCGTGGGTCAGCACCAGCTGCGCCGGCCGCCTTCATAAAAACGCGCAAGGCCTTCTGCGACCAACACAGCGCCCAAGCTGTGGCCGCCGCGCGTCAATATGCGTAATTTGCGGCCATAACGATCTTCATCGCGATTTATGCTTTGCAAGGTGAACGGGCCGGCATTGACGAGTTGGTGCAGCCGCCGCGTTGCCGCGGCACCGCGCGCCGCCTCCGCCGCGCACTGCGGTTGATGGGTTTCGGGGGTATCGATATCGGCGATGCGGATCTTGCTGCCGCGATACCAGATCGTGTCGCCATCAACGACGCAGTTCGGGGCCCCGCCGCGTTTACACAGGCCGAATGCCGCTTTTTCGCTATCGCGCGCGGCTGCCGCCTGCGCAGGATAGGATGACGCCCACGCGCCCCCAAAAATGGCAACCGACAGCATGAGCGTCAGCGAGAGAAACCGAGACATATGTGCACTGGACCTTTTGCGCATGTAAGCAGCGTCCGGATGCTGCGCCTTTACGCATGACTTCGTAAAGGACGCCGACATGCGGACATCGCAGCACGATGATACCATATTTTACATAAGAGGCCATAATTTGCTGCCGGTCGCGCGGCTTTTTGCGTATGCATATTGCATGGACCATATGCCGCACCCCGACACCGCTTTCAAAATCCTGACCGCCGCGCAATGGGCGCAGTTTATGGCCGATGGTGTCTTTCACGGCGCGCCTGTCGATCTGGCGGATGGTTATATCCATCTCTCAACGCAAGATCAGGTGCAGGGCACGTTGGACAAGCATTTTGCCGGACAAGAGAATCTGGTGATTGCCGAGGTGGATTTAACGCTGCTCAAAGATGTGATTAAATGGGAACCGTCCCGTGGCGGCGCGCTTTTCCCGCATATTTACGGCGATTTGCCCATGCACGCGATTATGGGGCATTTGATCCAGATCAAAGAATGACGTTATTTCCTGCGCCATAAGGGCCTTCTTAACCGAAGGAACTGTTATGGACGTCATCCAAATGCCACCCATCGCCCTTTTCTTGGGCATGCTTACATCATTCACACTGGCCATGCTGTATGTGACCGTGGGCGATGCTATTCGACATTAAGTCGGCGGCGCTTTCTTGTGTCTGGGCGCGGGATTACAAGGCTTTTTCGTAAATGCGATAGACCTTGTTTATCTCGCCATTCATGGCCTCCCCCACCGATTGCATCGGGCCATTATCGTCTAACACCCAGCCGAATTCGCCGCGTGAGGCACCAAATTTACGTGTTGAATCCTCGCGAATATAGGCGACCATCATAAACGCCAATTGGCTGGCCAATCGGGTCGCCTGCAATTTCTTGACCACGCCCATTAACGGCACACGCATGCTGCGGACCTTAGGCGCGCGGAGCCACCAGAGCAATTTTGCCCAGTTGAACGGGAACAGAGAGCCGCCGAAACCTGCGATTTTTTCGTTGATATCGGGCCATGTCATCATGAAGGCCACAGGCTCGCCATCCACCTCCGCAATGCGGATTAAATCGTTAAACACGATGGGCTTCAGCTGCTTTCCGGTATGCGCCACTTCGGCATCGGTAATGGGGACAAAGCCCCAATTGCTGCTCCACGCATCGTTCAAGATCGACAGTATGATGGCCGCCTCAGCATCAAAATTGGCCTTATTGACCTTGCGAAGGACAATCCGTTCATTGCGTTCACCCGACGCGACGATGCGCTGCACCAAAGGAGGCAATGGCACATCAATCGGTATGTGATAGGTGTAAAGATCTTTCACCCCCGCATAGCCAGCCGCTTCTATCCACGCGCCATAAGCAGGGTTATGATGCCCCATCAGGACGGTCGGTGGGTGATCATGGCCTTGCACCAATAATCCTGGCTCCTCCCAGATCGACAGGCTCAATGGTCCCAACGCGCGAACCATTTTTTTGTCGCGCAGCCAGCCTTCTGCTGTGGCGATCAATATTTTGGCCACTTCGGCGTCTTCGGCTTCGAAAAATCCCCAATTGCCGACACCGGGTCCCATGCCCTGTTCGGGGGGCTGCGCCAAAGCGAGATAATCCAAATGCGCCGAAATACGGCCGACGATCTGTCCGTTCCGCTCAGCCAAAAACAACTGTGCTTCGCCATGTTCGAACCACGGATTTTTGCCCGGCGTGATCGTCGCCATGACGTCGCTTTTCAACGGCGGCACCCAATTGGGGTCGTCCGCATATAATCGGAAAGGCAGGTCAACAAAGGCTTGCTTGTCAGCCCGTGTTGAAACCGGACGAATGTTGATATCTGTCATATGCTATCCCTGAAACCTGATGCGATCTGCGGCCTTCATTCTTCGGTGCGGACTAACACTGTTTCGCCAATCAAGAAGAACAATAAAAACGGCCCCCATGCCGCAATCCAAGGCGGATATGCGCCGAGATTACCCATCGCCAAAGCAAAGTTATCCGCCACAAAATAGGTAAAGCCTAACGCCATACCGATGACCGCCCGCAAAAAGAGCGCGCCGGACCGTGCAAGGCCAAAAGCCGCCACGGCGCCCAGCAAGGGCATCAACAATGTGGACAAAGGCCCGGACAGCTTGTGCCACAATATGCCCTCAAGATTATCTGTGCGGCGGCCAGCGGCTTTAAGATCGTCGATTGCACGCATAAGCGGCAGGAAGGCAAGGCTGTCACCATCGACTTTGACCACATTGAACCTGTCGGGCGTGATACCCTTGCCGACGATAAGGGATTCGGCGCGCGTTGCGGTTGTTGTCGCCACATTGAACGAGCGTGTCTTTTCAAGTTGCCACGCATCGCCGGTATAGCGCGCGCGGGTGGCGGTGATCACTTGTCGCAGTCCGCCATTGGCGCGCAGATATACTCGGACGTCTTCTAGGACTGTGTCGTTGCCCGAACCAAGAACATTTCCGGCTTTGATAAGATCATTGCCCTCACGCACCCATATATTGCCGCGCGCGTTGCTATCGGGCGGTAACGCGCCATATTCCGCTTTCTGCCACACTTTTAACTGCGCTGTGTTGGGCGCGACGATGGTATCGTTAAAGACAAAGGATATGACCGCGACACCCAGGCTGGCAACGAACATAGGTGCCAAAATCTGGTGCGCCGATAATCCGGCGGCCTTCATCGCCACCACTTCGCTGTTCTGGCTTAGCCCTGCAAAAGTGATCAGGGTTCCAAGCAATACCGAGAAAGGCAGAAATCGCGCAATAATCTGCGGCGCGCGCATCGAAACATAATGCAGAACATCGCCTTGGTCATTCCCAGGAACCGAGAGGATTTTGCCGCTTTCGCCCAGCAGATCTAGCGTCATCAATATCAAAACGAGCATCATCAGCACCGCAAAGCTGCGAATGATGAATAGCTTTGCCATATATAGGGTGATGTTGCGCGACGGGAAGAAATGCATGGCTTATGTCTCCGCCGATGGGGCAGGCATGCCAATGGTTGCCAGCCGGGATTTTCGACCAAAGCGGAATAAGCGTTTGACCCATTTGCCGCTTTTTGTAGCAAAAACCTCTAGTGCGCCAATCGGCTGCCCGCCCGGTACATGCGCGATGATATAGTACATCCACAGGATGAGTGCTGCAAAGAGCAAGAATGGCACCCACAAGGCAATGAAAGGGTCGACAATGCCCATGCCGCCCACGCCTTCCGCATATTCATTGATCTTGTGATAGGTGACCACCATCACAATGGATAAGAACACGCCAAGCGCCGATGTCGACCGCTTCGGCGGGATCGCCAATGCTAATGCAAGAAAAGGCAGCAGCAGCATCATCGCGACTTCAACCAAACGGAAATGAAAATTGGCCCAAGCTTGGTTGCGATCAAGCGCTGGTTTTTGGGCATCCAAGCCGATTTGTATCAATTCGGTGATCAGATATTCGCGATCCTTGCCGCCACGGGTACGGAAACTTTCGATCTTTGGTAACGGAATGGGAATATCGTGGCTGGTAAAGCTTAACACCCGCGGCGATTTATAATTGGGCGCGTCATGAACAAGCGTTCCTTTTTCGAGCCGCAGCAAAATCGTATCCGGGTCATCGGTCCGCAGAAACTGACCCTGCTCCGCGGTCACCGCAATCGTCTGCCCGCTGTTGCTTTGCGCGAAAACAAAAAGGCCCGATAGTGCATTGCCGTTATTGCGGCTTTCGTCGATGCGGACGGTCAGGTTTTTACCGACATTGTTAAACTCCCCCACCCGCACTTTCGCGCCAAAGGCACCTGAACGAAGTTCAAAGCGCAGCTCTTCGTATAAATAGCGCGAACTTGGTTGAATAAAGCCAACGATTGCGAAATTGACGGCGGCAAGAGCGATTGCGAACATGAACGGAACACGCAACAGGCGGAAATAGCTCATTCCAACGGCACGAAAAATGTCGAGTTCTGAGGATGTAGCCAACCGGCGGAAGGCCAGCAAGATACCAAGCAGCAGGCCGATGGGGATCCCCAAGGACAGATATTCGGGTACAAGATTGGCAAGCATGCGCCACACGACGCTGACCGGCCCGCCTTCTGCTGCCACGAAATCAAACAGGTTCAGCATCTTTTCCAGCAGCAATAAGGATGCGGCAATTGCGAGGGTCGCAAGCAGCGGCAACATTACCAGCCGGAAGATATAGCGGTCAGTGGCAGTTAGAAATTTCAACTTATGGTCGCCCTGTCACCCTAATTTGGCCGCAAACTCACCCGATAGACGGTTACAGGTTCAGGGGCAATATCGATGCTATCCGAAAAAAGTGCGGATCACAGACATAAAGTTCCAGGAGTATTGAGATGAAGAAATGTGTCACTCTTGTGACTATGGTTGGTCTGGCGCTGGTTTCCGGCCCCTCTGTGGCCAACCAAGAGTTAAATAATGATATGTCACGATGCGCGCCGGGCAATGGCCCTGCTGTGCTCGTTCAGATACGCGGCGTGAAGGAATCGAGCGGAAAAGTCCGCGTCCAGTCCTATCCTGCAATCCCCGGTGCATGGTTGGCAAAGGGCCGCTGGCTGCACCGTGTCGAAAGCCCGGCCAATGAAGGCAGCATGAATATCTGTATCCCGGTTCCCGCCGAAGGCAAATATGGCATCGCTGTCCGGCATGATCGCAATGGCAATGGCAAAACCGATATTAGCCAAGACGGCGGCGGTTTTTCGAACAACCCCAGCATCAGCATTTTGAATTTGGGTAGACCGTCGGTCGACAAGGTTGCTTTCCAAGCTGGGCCGGGCGTTACGCGCATTACCGTCAATCTGAAATATATGTGAGGGTATTTATTTGGCTTTAGTGGCGCTCCTTTCGAACCCGAATTCAACTGGCAACCGATCTCTGTTGCCAGCCGTTCGTACTTATTGCGCCAAAAATCCGGATATATTCCATTATGAAGTCGAGGAAATCGGCCAGATTGCCAAGGCATTGGAGATGATTGCGCGCGTCAAGCCCAAGGTACTGGTCATCAATGGCGGCGATGGCACGGTGCAATCCGCCTTGACTGAACTGTATCATGGCGGCCATTTTGAAGGTACTCCGCCGCCAGTGGCGGTATTGCCCAATGGCAAGACGAACCTCATCGCGCTGGACTTGGGCGCAGAAGGCGATCCGTTGGAGGCGCTTTCGCGCATTATTGAAGTCGCAAAAGGCGACCTGTCAGAAAACATCGTGGTGCGTGAACTCATTGCCCTGAGCGATGGCAGCGAAGGTGCGCGTCCAGTGCTGGGCATGTTTTTGGGCGGTGCAGGACTTGCAGAAACGATTTTATACTGTCGCCACAAAATCTACCCTTTGGGCCTGCCCAATGGATTGAGCCATTTTTTAACCGCAATTGCCGTTTTGTTTTCGGCAATTTTTCGTGTTCCGGCAAGTTTCCTGCCGCAACGATCCAAGCCCGTCAGCATCTCGTTCATCCGAAATGATGAGCTGCATGGTACATTTTCCGTGCTGATTGTGACGACATTGGAAAAGCTGTTATTGGGTGGCCAGGCTGGCAATGACAAGCAACGCGGGCTGATGAAATTTCTAGCGGTGGACCAAAAACCAATGGCGATGCTTAAAATGATCGCCGCATCGCTACGGGGTAAATTAGGGCAAACACAAATGACCGGCGTGCATTTCCAACAGGGTGACGTCATTCGCATCGACAGCGAAGAAAGCAGCGTTGTTCTGGACGGCGAAGTATTTCAGGCCCATCGTGGCAGCCCTATCGTTCTGCGTTCGACACCGCCCGTTCCATTCTTGAAACTGGCCGCTTAACAAGCACCGATAAAGACGGCTAAGGCCCAAAATATGCTCTCGCTCACGCAACTTGTCGCCGAAGAATTGGCTATCCCGGTGCAGGCCGGCGTATGTGACTTCGCCGCCCACATTGCGGCGCAATATGGCGACGCTGCCCGCGCGGTTTTATTCTACGGATCCTGTTTGCGGTCAGAGCAATTGCAGGGCGAGATGCTCGATTTTTACCTGATCGTGTCGGATTATGAGGCCGCTTATGGCAAATCTTGGCGCGCGACATGGAACCGGCGTCTGCCACCAAATGTCTTCCCGTTTCAGCATAATGGCCTCATTGCCAAAGTGGCGGTGTTAAGCGAAAGTGATTTTCATAACCTCAACCGGCCAGCCGCTTCCGCCGTTTCAGTCTGGGCCAGATTTGCGCAGCCTTCGCGCCTCGTCTGGTGCGCCGATGATAAGGCCCGGCACGCGGCGGTAATCGCCATTTCCGGGGCAGCGCCAACTTTGCTCAACGCCGCATTGGCATGTGTCGAACGTGCGGTGGACGTGCTCGATTTATGGCAGTCTGGTTTCCAGATGACCTATGGTGCCGAACTGCGTGCCGAACGCAAAGACCGGCCGTCATCCGTGATTGCATTCGACCCCGAACGTTATCGTCGTTTCGGTATCGCGGCGTTGGGTCACACCCATATAGCGAACGAGATGCGCGGCGACAAAGTTGTACTGTTGCCCGATATAGACGGCAGAATTGCGCAAGAGAAAAATCGTTGGCCTGGCTTGCGCCGGCGCGGCAAATTGCTGACTATCGCACGGCTTGCCAAGGCCGCGTTCACTTATGCTGGCGGGATTGATTATCTGGCGTGGAAGATAAACCGCCACGCCGGCACAGATATCGTCATTCGGCCATGGCAACGCAAATGGCCTTTGGTTGCGGCACTATTCCTAGTGCCGAAGTTGCTGGCGAAAGGCGCCGTGCGTTAACCGCCAAAACGGCTGCAATGGACAAAAGCGGGCATAGCAATCCCGCTTAGCCACGTTTTTCCGGTCAGATAATACCGACAGCTTTGCCCGCGCGTTCGAAGCGGTTGAGAATATCGGCCACCTGCTCGCTGCTATGTTCTGCGCATAAGGAGCAACGCAACAAAGTCATGCCCGCAGGTGTTGCAGGTGGGCGGGCCAAATTCACGTAAAGCCCATTTTCAAGCAATGCTGCCCACATCGCCGCGCCCTTTTCCAAATCAGGCATGACGACCGCGATGATTGCGCTTTGTGCGTTTGGCGTGCCCAATTGGAAGCCCAGATCGCGCAGCCCCTGATGCAGGTTTTTTGAATTTTCCCACAAATGCGCGCGCTTGTTTTTATTGTGCATCAGCTTGCGAATGCTCGCCGCGGAACACGCGACAACCGCCGGCGGAAGCGAAGCGGTGAACACATAAGGACGGCACACCAGCCGCATGATTTCAAATTTGGGATGGTTCGACACGCAGAAACCACCTACGGTCCCAACTGATTTGGAAAAGGTGCCGATGACGAAGTCGACATCATCCAACACGCCTTGCTCTTCAGCCACCCCGCGACCATTTTCGCCGATAAAGCCCATCGAATGCGCTTCATCGACGAGGACCATCGCGCCCGCCTCTTTCGAGACGCGGATCATTTCCTTGAGCGGTGCAACGTCGCCCAGCATTGAGTAAACGCCCTCCAGCACGACCAGCTTACCTGCATCTGCCGGAAGCCGCTTCAGACGTTTTTCAAGTGCCTCCACATCATTGTGCCGGAAGGCGACGATTTCGGCGTCACCCATTTTGCAGCCATCATAAATTGAGGCATGGCTGTCGATATCGAGGATGATATAGTCACCCTTGCCAGCAATTGTGCTGATGATGCCCAAATTCGCCTGATAGCCCGTGGAAAAGACCATGGCATGGTCCATTCCGTAAAATTCCTTCAGCGCGTCTTCGCATTCCTTATGACCCTGAAACGTGCCGTTCAGGACACGGCTGCCGGTCGTGCCAGCGCCAAATTCGTCCAATGCCTTCTTACCTGCGGCAATGACGTCATCGTCAAACGTCATGCCCATATAATTATAGGTGCCAAGCAGGATTGTTTCCTTGCCATTGACGACAGCGACGGTGGGCGATTTCACTTCTTCCATCACCAGACTGAACGGGTCTTTTACGCCTGTGGCGAGCAGACCTTCACGCTGAGCGATTAAGGCGTCAAATTTTGAAAATAAGTCAGTCATTACCGTCTCTCGTGAAAATTTTAAGCCGCGCTTAGCTTGGTCACAGCGTCGACCAATTGGCCGACATTTTCGATTTCGGCCTGCAAATTCATGCTGATGATGATGTCGAAGCTATCTTCGACTTCAGCGACAAAATCCATAACAGTCAGGCTGTCCCATTCGAGGTCGCCTGCAAAGGTCGTTGTTTCAACAACTTCGACGCCTTTTTTGTTAAAGGGTTCAATCAAGCCCTTGAGGCGATCAAACATTTCGCTCCGGTCAGTCATGCGTAAATCCTCAATATGATAAGCGGCCAATGCCTTATTTATCCGCGCTATGGCAAGCGAATAAGGCGGCAAAAGGGCAAGGCTAAGGCGTTACATCCACCCGTGCTTGCGATACCAGTCTACAGTGTCTTTCAGACCCAGTTCCGTTGCAATTTCCGGCTGCCAAAGCGCAATCGCTGGCGCCGCTTTTGGGTCAATGGTCCAGTCGGGATGCGCAAGGTAACTGGCGCGATCCGGCGTCAGCTTCGCCTTTGGCCCACGGATAACGCGGTCAGCCCATCCTGCGAATTTCAAAAGAAATGCCGGTGCGTGCACGGCCCTAATGTCACGGCCGACCGCCGCGCCAATCGCTTTGGCAAAGGCTTCATGGCTCCACCCGCCAGCCGTGCCATCATCGGCTTCAAACAGGCATTGTGACACATTTTCGGCCGACAATAAGGTTACCAACAAGCGCGCCAGATCATCAACATGGATAACGGACACGCGGCCGCGCGGCGGCAGCAAAGCCCAGCCTTTGGTCGCAATCCGAAACATATCGAACATCTCGGTATCACCGGGGCCATAGACGCCGGGCGGTCGAATGACGGTCCAGTCGAGCGTCGATGCCTTCACTAAATTTTCAGCCTTAGCCTTGCTCGCGCCATATACAGACAGCGCCGGTTCGCGCGCTGCGAGTGAAGAGACCGCGACGAAGCGGTGTATGCCCGCCGACTGTGCAGCGGCAATCATGTTGGCCGTACCTGTCACATTTCCGCTTTCAAAGCCTGCCGCATCGGGCGCGTTCACCACGCCAGCAATGTGCAGCACGGCGTCCGCACCTTTGCATAATTCGTTGAGGCTGGCCGCATCATCCAGACGGCCATGCACCCATGACACACCCGTTTTCTTATGCTGGTCCCGCCGCGTTAGCGCCCGCACGTGCCAGCCAGCGGCTACCAATCGGTCTAGCGTGATCCGCCCGACGAACCCCGTCGCTCCCGTCAGTGCAACGGTCTTCACAAAAGCACCAGCTGATCGCGGTGGACGAGCACAGAACGCGGTACAGTGCCCAATATGGCGGCCAGTTCGCTGGAGCGGTGTCCGCAAATGCGTGCTGCATCGACCGCGTCATATTCGGACAGTCCGCGCGCAATCGCAACATTGTCATCATCAGCGCTGATGTCGATCACATCGCCGCGCTTAAATTCGCCTTCAACTGACAGCGCGCCAGCGGGCAACAGGCTGCTGCCGGTCTTAAGTGCTTGTACCGCACCATCATCAATGCGGATCCGGCCCTTGACCGTCAGCCTTCCACCAAGCCAGCTTTTGCGGGCTGAGCCACCTTCGCGCGGGGCAAAGAAGGTCGCCGGACCGCCTTGCTCCAGCGCCGCAAGCGGATGATCGCGCAGGCCGGACGCAATCACAAGGCCAATTCCCGCCCGCGTCGCAATATCGGCCGCATCCAATTTAGATGCCATGCCGCCGGACCCCATGCCGGATGAGGAGCCTTCAGCCACCATCACCCGCACGCGGCCATCAATCTTGTCTATCGTCGGCAACAACACCGCGCCCGGCAAATGGGGTGCGCGGTCGAAAAGACCGTCAACATCGGAAAGCAATATGACGCCTGCCGCGCCCGCCGCTTGCGCAACGCGTGCGGCCAAACGGTCATTATCGCCAAAACGGATTTCTTCGGTGGCGACGCTATCATTTTCGTTGATGACGGGCACCGCGCCGGCGCCCAAGAGGCGATCAAGCGTCGCGGCGATATTCAAATACCGACGGCGATCCTCAAGATCATCGAGCGTCACCAGCATTTGTGCAGCAGCCAAGGAGTTTCCCTCCAACAGCTCCGCCCAAATGCCTGATAGCACAATCTGCCCCACAGAGGCGGCGGCTTGCGCATCGGCAAGGCTCGCACGGCCACCTTTATCAAAGCCCAGGCGGCGCGCACCAAGCGCAATCGCGCCCGAGGTAACAATGATGCACCGCTGCCCCGCCTTATGCCGCGCACTAATGTCCGCAACGAGCGTTTGGAGCCATTCCCGTCGCACAGTCCCGTCTGGCTGCACCAACAATGACGAGCCGACCTTCACCACCAATAAGGGGCAGGATGCCGGCAAGAATGCTGCATTCAGATCGGTGACCATGTCCCATCCTCAGTGATGCCATCGGCCTTTGCGCCTTCAATCCCGCTTTTGGCGGGCAGTGCCTCCAAAACCCGGTCAAGGACCAAGTCGACGCCTTGACCCGTCGCGCCCGAAATCGCGATGACATCCTGCGCACCCGCAGCATGCAGCTGCTCGGCAATGTCAGCCATCAACTCAGGATCCAGCAAATCACCCTTGTTGAGCGCGACAATCTGGGGCTTTTCATCCAAAGCTGCGCCATATTCGCTCAGTTCGTCACACACGATGTGCCATGCGGAAACCGGGTCATCTTGCGTCGCATCGATCAGATGAATGAGTATGCGGCAGCGCTCGATATGGCCTAAGAAACGGTCGCCGATACCAACACCTTCCGCAGCGCCAGCGATTAGCCCCGGAATATCGGCGAGCACAAATTCACGCGATTTATGGTCGACAACGCCCAGTTGCGGGCGGGTGGTGGTGAATGGATAATCCCCGACCTTCGCTTTGGTATTCGACACCTGGTTGATGAAGGTCGATTTGCCCGCATTTGGCATGCCGACAAGCCCCGCATCGGCCAGCAGCTTTAGCCGCAACCAAACGTACATTTCCTCGCCCGGCCAGCCCGGCCCATGTTGGCGTGGGGCACGGTTGGTTGAGCTTTTATACGACGCGTTGCCGCGGCCACCATCGCCGCCGCGTAGGAACACGACGCGCTGACCAACCTCAGTCAAGTCGAGCAACAAAGTGCGGTCTTCGTCATCGGCCAGCACCTGCGTTCCTACAGGCACATGAATAACAAGATCATCGCCATAAGCGCCATGGCGGTCGCGGCCCATGCCTTGAATGCCACGCATCGCCTTGAAATGCTGCGCATAGCGAAAGTCGATAAGTGTATTCAGTCCCGCCACAGCCTCAAAAATGACATCGCCACCTTTGCCGCCATTACCGCCGTCGGGGCCGCCATATTGCACATATTTTTCCCGCCGAAAGCTGACCGCGCCCGGGCCACCTGCGCCGGAACGGACAAATATTTTTGCTTGGTCAAGAAAATGCATGAATTGGCCTTTAAGGGAGAATGCAGGTTTTAGCCAGCGCTGGGTTCAAAACCCCAGCTTGTCACCCTGAACTTGTTTCAGGGCCCATTGCGCGTCTCAACGCTTCGGGCGAGGCTGGCAAATGGATGCTGGAACGTCAGTCACCAGTGGTGAAACAAGTTCCGCATGCCGTGAAGAAGAAGGTTGGTGGAGCCTAGGGGAGTCGAACCCCTGACCTCTACACTGCCAGTGTAGCGCTCTACCAGCTGAGCTAAGGCCCCATCTTGCCGCCCATTGGCGGCTTTGGTGAGGAGCGCCACTAGCGGGCGCCCCTTTATATATCAAGTCCGAAGATTAGATGTCGTCGGGTTCGTCTTCTGTGCCAGCAACGCCAAGATCTTCGTCACCGCCCAAGTCGACATCATTGTCGGGCGACACGTCACCGTCAACGGCATCGACGTCGATGTCGAGATCATCATCCGCCAGATCCGAGTCGTCCTTTTTCTTCTCGGCTTCTTCAAACGGCAATGGCTGTTTCGATTTCAAAACTGGCTCTGGCGTCCACTGATTGCCGCATTCGATGCACTCAACCGGTTCGTCCTTGGTCAGGTCATAAAAACGAACGCCACATTTCGGGCAAGTGCGCTTGGTTCCCCATTCAGCCTTGATCATGGCGGGCTTAAATCCTTTTAAACTGGCTTGGAAAGGCAACGCACATCTGTGAATCACCGTCAATTGGCGCGGCCTTTGCCACAGCGACACGCCGCTGTCAAAAATTACTGTGGTCGTTGACTTGAACGCGCATCATCCGCAAAGCGCAAAACATCATGCATAACGCCTCTCCCCGACCCGGCAGTTTTAAGCCCAGCGGCCCGTTACGCGGCACGCTTAAGGTTCCCGGCGATAAATCGATATCGCATCGTGCGCTTATGTTGAGCGCGCTTGCGGTGGGAGAAAGCCAGATTTCCGGCTTGCTAGAAGGCGAAGATGTACTCGCCACCGCTGCCGCCATGCGGGCAATGGGCGCACAGATTGAACGCACCGGCGACGGCAATTGGACCGTAAATGGCGTTGGCGTGGGTGGCTTGATGCAACCTGCTGTCGCGCTTGATATGGGTAATAGTGGCACGTCGACACGGTTATTGATGGGGCTTGTGGCCAGCCACCGGCTAACCGCAACCTTCATTGGCGATGCAAGCCTGTCCAAACGCCCGATGGGCCGCGTCATTGATCCACTCAGCCAAATGGGGGCGGAGTTTACGGCAAGCCCTGGGGGAATGTTGCCATTGATGGTGCGCGGATTGGTGCCTGCCGTGCCGATCCGTTACCGCCTGCCGGTCGCCTCTGCGCAAGTCAAAAGCGCTGTCTTGCTGGCGGGGCTGAACATCGCGGGCATTACCGAAGTCATTGAGCCAGTCCCTACCCGCGACCATAGCGAACGCATGCTGCGCGGATTTGGCGCGGATTTGACCGTCGATGTGGATTCTGATGGCGTTCGGCATATCCGCCTAATGGGTGAGGCCGAACTGCAGCCCCAGCAGATTGAGGTTCCGGGCGATCCGTCTTCCGCCGCCTTCTTCATTGTTGCGGCCCTCATTACCCCAGGTAGTGAAGTCACCGTCACCCATGTTGGCATGAACCCGACCCGCACAGGCATTTACAAGATGCTGGAGGCGATGGGTGCTGATCTTACCTATGCGAATATGCGCGAAGTTGGTGGAGAACCCGTGGCGGACATCACCGCGCGCCATTCGGTTTTGCGCGGCATCGATGTACCACCAGATGTTGCGCCGAGCATGATCGACGAGTTTCCGGTGTTCTTTGTTGCTGCAAGCATGGCGCAGGGTCGAACAACGACGAGCGGGCTTGACGAACTGCGTGTAAAAGAATCCGACCGGCTCACGCTCATGGCGGTGGGCTTGAAGGCAATTGGCGCAAAGGTAGACGAACGCGAAGACGGCTTGATCATCGACGGCAGTGGTGGGGAACCGCTTGAGGGCAATGCGACCGTGACAAGTGCACTCGACCACCGAATCGCTATGAGCTTCGCCGTTGCTGGCCAGAATGTCTATCACCCTATCCACGTGGATGACGTCTCGCCCATTGCGACCAGTTTTCCGACATTTGAATCTAGCCTTCAAAATTTACAGGTTCAAAATTGAGCGGATATTTGTCGCCCTTAACCGCTAACCTTATTGGCGTTGTCATTAGTTTTCACATCGTGTCGGCGCTGATGAAGCGCCGTGTAGATGCAAGCGCGGCCGTATGATTATCGCCGTTGACGGGCCAACTGCCTCGGGAAAAGGTACAATTTCCAAAGCACTGGCGGCGCATTTTGGGCTGCCGTTTCTGGATACGGGCTTGCTCTACCGCGCGGTGGGACGGCAGGTGCAATTGCACAAAGCAAACCCCGACGAACCGGCGGATGCTTTGGCAGGATGCGCGTTTCCTGACGGCTTGCTTGATGACCCTGTCTTACGGAATGAAGAAGTTGGCGGGTTAGCAAGTCGCGTATCGACCCACCCCGAGGTGCGCGCGGCGCTGAACAAGCGGCAAGTGGACTTTGCTAACCAGCCCGGCGGCGCCTTACTCGACGGGCGCGACATCGGGACGGTCATCGCCCCGCATGCGGACGTGAAACTGTTCGTCACGGCGCCCGCGGAGGTCCGCGCCCAGCGACGATATGATGAAATGCGGCGGCAGGGCATGCATGTTGATCTTGCGCATATCATAGCCGACATCCACACCCGCGATGCGCGCGATATGGGACGCGCTGACGCGCCCTTAAAACCCGCCGAAGACGCGCTATTGCTTGATACCGGCGATTTGACTATAGGCGACGCCGTTCAAGCTGCGATCGCTTTGGTGGAGGGTAAACTCCGGCAGAGTTGAGTGGCGGGGCGTTCCAATGGATGAACGCCGTCACCCTGAACCTGTTTCAGGGTCTATTTCGCCTCTGCACCCTTTGGTCTGTGTGGCATGATGGATGCTGAAATATATTCAGCATGACGGATAAATGCTTTTGTAACCCTCTTAAAACGAACGCTTTGCTGCTATTCGGGCATCAGGGCAACTCTGGTCAAAGACCGTCGGAACCAACCGACTGGCCGGACAAAATGTACGTAAGGACACTCTAACCTATGGCAACTTCGCCAAACCCCACCCGCGACGATTTCGCGGCACTTCTCGACGAATCACTTGGTGGCGCAGATGCAGGCTTTGAAGGCCGCGTCGTAAAAGGCACCATAACCGCAATCGACAATGACCATGCTGTCATCGATGTAGGTCTCAAATCCGAAGGCCGTGTGGCGCTGCGTGAATTCGCTATGCCCGGCCAGAAAGCCGACCTCAAGGTCGGTGACGAAGTCGAAGTCTTCGTTGATCGCGTAGAAAATATGAACGGCGAAGCCATGTTGAGCCGCGATCGCGCGCGTCGCGAAGCCGCTTGGGATGTACTTGAAGGCGAATTCGAAGCTGGCAACCGCGTTGACGGCGTTATCTTCGGCCGCGTGAAGGGTGGTTTCACCGTTGATCTTGGCGGCGCAGTGGCGTTCTTGCCCGGCAGCCAGGTTGACGTCCGTCCGGTCCGCGACGTTGCGCCATTGATGGACATCGCCCAGCCTTTCGTCATCCTCAAAATGGACCGCAAGCGTGGCAACATCGTTGTATCGCGTCGCGCCATTTTGGAAGAAACACGCGCAGAACAGCGCACGGGCCTCATCCAGAACCTCGCCGAAGGTCAGATCATCGACGGCGTTGTCAAGAACATCACCGATTATGGTGCGTTCGTCGATCTGGGCGGCATTGATGGCCTGCTGCATGTCACAGACATCAGCTACAAGCGTATCAACCACCCAAGCGAAGTCATCAACATTGGTGACACCGTGAAGGTTCAGATCGTCCGCATCAATAAGGACACACAGCGGATCAGCCTTGGCATGAAGCAACTGGAAAGCGATCCTTGGGATGCAGCCGTTGCCAAATATCCAGTGGGTACAAAGCTCAAGGGTGCAGTCACAAACATCACCGAATATGGTGCGTTCATCGAACTCGAAGCCGGTATCGAAGGCTTGGTCCATGTTTCGGAAATGTCATGGACAAAGAAGAACGTTCACCCAGGCAAAATCGTTTCGACTTCACAAGAAGTCGATGTTGTCGTTCTCGACATCGATATGGAAAAGCGCCGCATTTCGCTTGGCCTCAAGCAAGCGCACGACAATCCATGGGCATCGTTCGCGGACAAGTTCCCAGTTGGCTCGACCGTTGAGGGTGAAGTCAAGAATGCGACCGAATTTGGCCTGTTCATTGGTCTCGACGGTGACGTTGACGGCATGGTCCACATGTCCGACATCGCATGGGGCATCACGGGCGAAGAAGCTTTGCACCTTCACCGCAAGGGCGAAACGGTCAAGGCCATCGTTCTGGACATCGACGCTGAGAAAGAGCGCATTTCGCTTGGTATCAAGCAGCTTGAAAAGGGTGCCCCATCGGCAGCCGGCGCTGCTTCGGTCAGCGGTTTGAAGAAGGGTGGCACCACCACCGTAACCGTTCTCGAAGTACGCGATGGCGGACTTGAAGTGCAAGCCGGCGAAGACGGCGCAACGGGCTTTATCAAGCGCGCCGACCTTGGCCGTGACCGTGACGAACAACGTCCGGATCGCTTCCAAGTTGGTCAGAAATTTGATGCCATGGTCACCGGTTTCGACCGCTCGAAAAAGCCTAACTTCTCGGTTAAGGCGCTTCAGCTCGCGGAAGAAAAGCAAGCAGTTGAGCAATATGGTTCGTCGGATTCCGGCGCCTCGCTCGGCGACATCTTGGGTGAAGCACTCAAGGGCGTGAAGAAATAAGCTTCGCCTAAAAACGACATCCGAAATATCGGAATAGAAACCCGCTCCTTGAATGAGGAGCGGGTTTTTTGCTGTCTTTGGGACGAAACATTTGGAAGACCGTTGTAATAATGAAAATTTTCTGCCAGCGTGCATGATTATTGTAAATCGTTGTAAAGCGAAATCTGATAAGCGCATTGCGTCCTATGAGATAACCGTAAGAGAGGGACATAATATGATCCGTTCCGAGTTGATCAAAAAGCTTGAGGCCGAAAATCCGGAACTCAAAACTGAGGAAGTCGAAAAGATCGTCGACCTGTTTTTTGACCAGATCATTCAACGCCTTGCCGACGGTGGATGCGTTGAATTACGTGGCTTTGGAGCGTTTTCGACCCGCGACCGTAGTCCGCGCAAGGGCCGCAACCCACGCACAGGAGCATCGGTCGATGTACCATCGAAGCGCGTACCTTATTTCAAACCGGGCAAAGAAGTCCGCGAAAGCCTCAACAAATAACTCGTTTGTCTAAAGGCACTTGACCCTGCGGGCGTAATGCTGTCTGCGCATGGCTAAGCGGATGTGGCGGAATGGTAGACGCTACAGACTTAAAATCTGTTGTCCGTAAGGGCGTGCGGGTTCGAGTCCCGCCATCCGCACCAATTAGCTTTAACCGCTCTGTGATTCTCATAATCAAACATACAGGGCGCTTCGCCCCGCATAGCTGTTCAATTGCGTGGCGGTTGCCGTCGGTAACTCAGCGCCTCCGCAATGTGGATACGGCTAACGTCAGTGGCGCTTGCCAAATCGGCGATGGTGCGGGCAACCCGCAATATGCGTGTATAGCCGCGCGCCGATAGGCGCATGGCCTCCGCAGCTTGGGCTAGCAGGCTCTGACCCGCAACGTCTGGCGTGGCGAAAGCCGCAAGTGCATCCCCATCCAAGTCCGCATTGGTCCGCAGGCCAGTGCCTTGCAATCGTGCGCTTTGCAGAACAAGCGCAGCATGAACCCGCGCTGCGACCTCGGCAGAACCTTCGGCAGGGGGTGGGAGAGCCAAGTCTGCGGCACGCACAGCGTGCACATCGACATGCAAGTCGATCCGATCAAGCAATGGGCCCGATATCTTCGCCTGATAGTCCGCAGCGCAGCGCGGTGCCCGGCTACACGCCAAAGCCGCATCGTCGAGATGCCCGCAGCGGCACGGATTCATCGCGGCGACCAATTGAACATTGGCAGGAAAGGTCACGTGACTGTTGGCGCGCGCGACGCTGACTTCGCCGGTTTCCAAAGGCTGTCGCAAACTGTCGAGTACGCCGCGTTGAAACTCGGGTAGTTCGTCGAGGAACAGGACGCCGAGATGGGCCAAGCTGACTTCGCCCGGACGAATGCGCAGACCACCCCCGACCAAGGCTGGCATGGACGCGCTA
Source organism: Sphingomonadales bacterium UBA656 (assembly GCA_002299895.1). Taxonomy (GTDB): domain Bacteria; phylum Pseudomonadota; class Alphaproteobacteria; order Sphingomonadales; family Sphingomonadaceae; genus Sphingorhabdus_B. Next base: position 68,781 of record DBOC01000009.1, read on the forward strand.
TGATGCGGTGCACGGAACGGACGTGTGCGCAATAAGCGGCCACCGTCCAAAGATCCGGCAACCGATGCAATCATGGACACCTCCAATGCTTCAGCAGGCGAAAGTTCTGGCAAGATACCCGGCATGCACGACGCCAAAAGCGACTTGCCCGCGCCCGGAGGGCCAACCATCGCCAAATTGTGACCCCCAGCAGCGGCAATCTCGAGTGCGCGCTTTGCGGTCTCCTGCCCTTTAACCATTTTCAAATCAGGGCCCGTTTGGCGCGGTTCGGCGATCCCTGGCACGGGCGGGCGCAGCAAAGATTGCCCTTTCAAATGGTTCAGCAAGCCCAGCAAATCGGGTGCTGCCACAACCTCAATTTCACCAGCCCAAGCTGCTTCTGACCCTTGCATTGCCGGACAGATTAACCCGAGTCCGCGTGACGAGGCGTGTAGCGCCGCCAAAAGCACGCCAGGTGAAGCCGCCACCCTGCCATCCAATCCAAGCTCACCTACCACCACAAATTGTGCCAGACCCTCTGCATCCACCAGCCCCATTGCGCCAAGTAGAGCCAACGCAATTGGCAAGTCATAATGGGAACCCTCTTTGGGAAGGTCGGCGGGTGAAAGATTGATAGTGATCCGCTTGGGCGGCAAAGCCAAGCCCAACGCGGAGATTGCGGCACGAACCCGTTCACGGCTTTCGGCGACTGCCTTATCCGGAAGACCTACAACCGCGAAGCCGACCATCCCTGGCGCGACCTGACATTGCACTTCAACGCTGCGGGCTTCTAAACCGAGATAGGCGACTGTGGAAACAATCGACACCATATTGTTTCCCCAAGGGTGGACCTCCGCCGCGCTGGGATGTCATGACAGCGGAGGTCCCGCCGACCGGTCCAGTGGTCGACAGGACCAACTGAACCGCGAACGGCTCACATGGCAACCGCTGCCGATTAGTATACCAACGGTTGGTATATCCAATTTGGGGTTATTGATACGCTAAGCGGACAGTAAACAGGTTGAAAATCAGCCGTTTTTGGGACTTAGAAATCGACATGCTCATAATGCTTGGGAGGGGCGATGACTTCCATCCGTTCGGACAATAAGGGCCGAAAACTGGGACGCGATTTAAACATGGCGTACCACGCCTTGGTCTGTTCATGCCCATTCCAATCGATGCCGCCTAGATAGTCAGCGACCGAAATCTGTGCCGCTGCTGCCAGATCAGCCATCGTCATTGTTGATCCTGCCAACCACGCGCGGTGGTCGATGAGATAGTCAATATAATCGAGATGCCCATTGGCCAATTTCATTGCTTCTCGTAAAATTTTGGCTTCGGGCGGCTGACGATCAATCAGTCGTTTCTTCATGCGTTCATGCAAAAGCGGCTGGGTCACATCGCCGTAAAACTGCTCGTCGAACCAAGATACGAGGCGACGAATTTCGGCGCGATATTGCGCGGTGCCGCTGATCATCGGGTTGGTTGGGACGGTTTCGTCAATATACTCCGAAATTGCCACCGAATCGGACAATGTAATATTACGTTCGGAATCGCGCATCACGGGCGTGCGTCCCGCGGGGTTCATGTGCACAAATTCGTCGCGCTGATCCCAAGGATTTTCGCGCACCAAACTGTATGGTACCCCTTTTTCGCCAAGCAGCAGACGTACTTTGCGCGAAAAGGGACAGAGCGGATATTGATGGAGATGCCACATGTAGTTCTGTTAGGACCGGTTACACAGAAAGTGAAGGGGGCCTTGTCCCAAAAGCAAGATCATTAGTCCGATTTGCCATTTTGTTCAGGCTCGCGCTCGGCTTCTTTTGCCATTTCAGCATCGATTTTTGCTTCCGCCGCTTTCACCCTGCGCTCTGTCTCCGCATATTGCGTGTTAAAGTCCTGCTGACACCCTGCCGCTAGCGTGGAAGATATGGCCAGTGTTAGTAAGGGTAGAAGGTGGCGCATCAATAATCCTTTTTATAACGAATATTGACGGTCGATGTTCCGCTGGTGCCAATCTGGCTCAACACGGAAAGTGCCCGGGTTAGGCTGATTTCCAACTGCGTCGCAGTATATCCGCGGGCATCCGTCACGATTTCAACATAGACGTCATTGGTAATATACTGGCCAAAGGCAACCGCCATTTCGCGCCCACTATTCGCGTCTGCATTTAGCAAACGCAAGCGATCTAGGCCCGTCGCCGATTGCAACACACCCAGCGGATTTAGACCGCCCGACCCGCCGCGTAAGCTGTTCAATGACCCCGCAAGCTGGACCGCCTGAATGGCGGATAATTCGGCGATAGAATTACCGAACAAGATCCGCGCCATGATTTCATCCTGCGGTAAGGCAGGGGTTGAGCTAAAGCTAATCGCGGGATTTTGTCCGGTACCCGCAATATTAACACGCACTGTTGTTCCATCCACTTCGCTTGCCGCCGTCACACGGATAGATGGATTGCTTGCAGGCCCGCTATTAAAGGAAATGCGTCCGCTTTCTAATTCGAAGGATCGACCGGCAAAGCCCAAAGTGCCGCGCACAAGTTGCATGTCACCCGAAATCAGCGGCGCATCGCTGGTTCCTGTGATCCGCAGATTCGCACCCCATTCGGACCCCAGCCCCATGCCGCTCACATATAATTTGTCCGGCGCCTCCAGCCGAATATCGAGTTTCCAATTGCTTGGAAGGCTTCTGATCGCGTCGGCATCTCCGGACATGCGGGTTCGGCCCGTTGGTGCCTTTCGGCGCACGCCAGTTAAGGTTGCCACTTTGGCCACGCCTTGCTTGATAATCTTGAACCGCGTTTCTGGCAGGCGCAATGTGCCGCTGACCAGCGCTTCACCGCCGGACGTTTTGGTGACGCTAATCTGGCCGGTCGCTGTTGTCGAAATTAATTCGCTACGCGCGACACGGGCGCGATCAAGGTCAAGGTTCAGCTGCACCGGAAAGCCCTTGGCTGCACTTAAGTTGACTATGCCTTTGCCCGTAATGGTACCATCGCCCGCTTTCGCGCTCAGCTCCGTCACCTCCAACTGGTCATTTGTAAATGCACCCCGCACACGCAAATTGGTCAATCGCGTTCCATAGCTATCATTTTCATACACAAGGTCATTGGCGCGGACGACGCCGGTCAAAATCGGGGCCTCCAACTGACCTGAAAAATCGGCCGCTACACCGATATTGCCGGTCAGACTTTGGTCCGCGAGCCCAGCCAAGGAAAACAGTGTATCGGCAGGTCCATTATAGCGAATGCCACCGGATAAGGGCGCAGCTAGCAACCGTTCGGTCCAGCGTGCGCCTCCGGGCGGCAATGGCGTCATGTCAATCTGAAGTCGGCCCACCGCCGCACCCAGTCGCCGGATGATAAAACGTGCGTTACCGCCCGTGGGCAATAGTCTTCCGACCATGCTGATATCCACTGGCTGTGATCGAGACCCCAAATTTGCCCGAACAAAGCGACTTATCTCCAGCCGCATGTTCGCATTCGGGAATGCAGTCATGGACGCCTGAGACCATTCAACACTGCCGCTAGCCCGCCCGCCAAGTCCAAGACCCGGTAGGAAGGGGTCGAGTATCGCAATATCGACCTTGTCGACACGCGCTTCAAGCGCAAGGGCGTCGCCATAGCTACCCGCAATGCGCAAGCTGCCATCCGCGACGTTTATATTACTCGGCAAAATGTCATAGCTGTTCCCACGCGGGACGAGGCGCATAGCGCCATCGGTCGCGAAATTGACACTATTGGCGCGGCCCTTCGCAGCCACCCGCCACAATTGCGGCGTGAAGTCGGCATTGGCGGCAAAGCGAAAAGGCACTTCGCTCCTGCCTTCGGCTAACACTTGCGCCGCACCGGAACCTGCCCTGTAATTCACTTTCACGCGTGCCGCGGCGATCGAGATGTCACGCACCAACGCGTTTTCAACTTGCACGTCGGCTATAACCTGCGGGCTATCATATAATATGATGTCGGCGTTCATGATACCACGCCCAATCGCGATTTTTTGCGCACCGGAAAGCGCCGCATTGAATGCAGTGGCATCGATGACGGCGCGCTGAAACGCGCCTTGCCCCGACAACGCAATGGTTCCGTCAAAGCCTGAACCTTTAGCCGTCAATGCCCCGACAAAGGGTCCCGACGCGGCCTGTCGGATGCGGCCCGTCACGCCAATGCCTGCAAAGTTACCGCGCAGAATATCAATCGTCAGCGGGCCATTTCCCGACAGCACGTCGACATCGCCACTCATCGGCCCATAATCGGTGGAACCCGTCATTGCGATGGCATAGCCACGCGGACTGCGCGTCACGACGCCAACGACATTCGACATTCCGATGCCGAGGCCGGGATTGGCTGCGATAATGCGATATTCTGGACGGTCGAATGTACCCGTCATACCTAACTGAACAGGACCATATTGGTTGGAATAGCCTTGACCATTGAACAGGACGCGTCCGCCATTGAACACATAAGTGCCATCGCCGCTGTTGAGCCGGAATAAGGGCGATACCAATGTCGTGCGGGTAATCTGCAATATGCCATCATTGCTATAACGAATGCCGGCATTGACGAACATTTGGCCGCCAAGGAAGTCTTGAAAACCTTGGCTGAACAGCCGCGTTGAACCCGCCTTTACGGTGCCGACCAAAACATAGCCACGGCCGCGCGTTGTTTCGACATCGACGTCGGCAGCAACATTGAACATGCCAACCGAGTTGATTTGAAATCCATCAAGCTTTCCGCTTAATGCCGTTTTGTAAACGCCCTTGTTCATGTCTCCTACCAGCAAAGCCTTTGCGTTGATCCGGTCGGAACGGACTTTCAAATTGTCGGACAGCAGTCGCCCAGCGGCGATGGCAATATCGCCATTGACGCGAACGTTGGTCAGCAAGCCGCCGGCGACTTGGTTGATGCCCGTGACGCGGCGCGCCTTGGCATTAACAGGGATAATGAAACGATCTGCCTTTCCTTGCATCTCGCCGGTGATGGTCACATCCTCAAATGTGGTGGCGTCGAAGGCCAACTGATTTGCGTTGGCAGTATAAGTGACCGTCGGGCCAATGAAGGGACCATTCAATAATGCCTTGCCGCGGATATTCATCCCGCTGACATTCGACCCGATGATAGCCGGACGAAGAATGCGGAAATCCAGCGCTAGATCCTCAAAGCTGCCGTTGCCCAAATCGGCCACCCCGTTGGCGTCAATCTCCGCTGCCGCAGAGCGGGTACTAGCCCTTATTTTTGCAACACGATCAGCAAAGGTTGACGTCATATCCACAGTGGCAACCGGCGATAACGCTCGCATAAGCAAACTATCCGCGAATATTTTGCCAGGCGCAGCCGTGCCTTTTAACGCAAACGTTCCTTGGCGGGCAGTAATCGCAAGATTGGCTATGCCTTCGGATGCCAATTGCGCGGTCAGGGCGCCATCCCATTTGCGCCAGTCCCCGCGACCACTTAAATTGGCCTTGATCGGGACTTTGCGACCCGCCAGTCCTGCGAATAGGCCATTGGCGGGTGCATCCAACTGCACATCGATATCAAAGCGGTTGTCCACGGGCACGGCATCGAGTTTCAAAACGATGCGGTCACCGCCCAAGCTGCCTGCGGTTGCGTCGATGATCGCGCGCCTGTCGGCGATCTGTAGCTTGCCAGACAAGGAAGCGACGTGCTCCTCACCCGTCATGGCCTTCGCAAAGACAATGCGGTCCACCTGCAGCCTTTGAATGTGTATATCAAGATCAGGGAGCAACGGGTCGCCCCGGTCGGGGACCGCGCGCAACACGGGCACGCGCGCAATGTTCAACTCTTGGGCCGTCAGGGCATGGATTGCAACACCGCGGCTAAAATAAGATAATGGGTTCCAGTCGAGCCGGATTTCGGGCGCGCGCGCAAATTCGCCCTTGGGATCACGAAAGCGGACGTCGGACAATGTCGCGTCGCCATAAATCGAGCCGTCAATTTTCCCGATGCGGATATTGAGGCCATTTTCAAATTCAAATGCGGCAATCTGCCGTGCAACAAAATGCCGTCCGGAGGGGCTGTCGAGCCAAATCATACTGCCAGCCAATAGGCCCAGCAGCAGCGCCACGACGGCCGCTACACCAAAGACAATCCGCCGCCGCGTCATTAAAATGCCTGACCAATCGACACGTACACACTAAAACGCGAGTCACCAAGACGACGGTTCACCGGCGTGGCGAGGTCAAGCCGGACGGGACCAAAATTGGTGTAGAAACGGCCGCCAAGACCAACGCCAACGCGCCAGTCGTCAAATTTGGGGATGCTTGATACATAAGCCTGTCCTGCATCGACAAAGCCGACAACGCCGAAATTTCCAAAGCGATAGCGCCCCTCTAGCGCAAATTCGTTCACACTTCTGCCGCCAATCGGATCATTGTTCGGATCCAATGGGCCGAGCCGCTGATACCCAAAACCCCGAACAGAGCCGCCACCGCCACCGTAAAATCGACGCGATGGCGCCAGATTATCGCGCGAAATGCCCGAAATGGTTGCAAAACGCGCGCGGGCAGCCACTACGAAATTGTCCTTCACCGGATGATAATAAGATCCATCCCAAATGGCGCGCACATAAATTTGTTTACCCGTGCCTAAAGATGCTTCGGGCGATATGCGTATGTTCATGCGATAGCCCCGCACGGGATCAAGCAAGTCATTTGATCGATCAAAACCGACCTGCCCCGGCAAAGCGGCGACATAATATAGCTGCCGGTCGCGGACGCCGCGTGCCAATTCGAACGCATCTTCGGATGTTCCCAAGATTTCCGCCCCAATCGACCATGTAAATTTCTTTTGCCAAATTGGCGTCGAAACAAGCGCCATCGTCACTGCCAGCCGACCTGTATAGGCCTCAAACGCATCATAATTGCTGTGTAATGCCGACAAGGATATCTCAATATTGCGGTCACGCCGTCCGGCATTGGCGCGGTCAAAGGCAACGCTTGCTGCTTGCTCCTGGGTGCCAAGCAAGCTTGCCACGCGCAAAGCGCCTTCGGGGGGGAAGAGGTTTCGGTGTGTCCAGCTACCCTCCGCACGAAAGCCTTGCCCCGTCCCATAGCCAGCACTTGCCGCCAAGCTGCGGGGCGGGGCGGCCTCTTGGCGGACAAGCAAATCGGCATAAGGCGTTCCGTCCGGCGCCGCGCCTTCGCCCGGAATAGCTTCGACCGACACCGTCGAAAGCAACCCTGTGGCAATCAATGCCGCGCGCAGGTCATCCACTTTGCGGCTGTCATAGAGATCCCCGGTTTTAAAGCGCCGCAATATTGCAACATGGCCTGCGTCAAATGTTGCAAGGCCTTCGGTCCGCAATTGACCGAAATAGCTGCGCACGCCGGGATCCACGGGCAGAGTGTAATCGCCCATTCCCGACCCGCTATCCAACAATATGTCGCGCTGGCCAACATTCGCGAAAGGATAGCCATTTTGCGGCAATTCGACAGAAAGCTTTGCTTCAGCAGCCAATATGACATCGGCAACAATCGCATCACCCGTTTTTGGCGCGAAGTTGCGGCTGATAAGGTCGTCAGGCTGAACCGCGGGGGCGGCAAAAGCGATTTGACCGAGATAATAACGGCGGCCAGACAGCACCGTTAGGACGACATTGACTGGCCCATCTTCGTTTGCCGATGTGTCTATCTTGACCTGAACATCGGCGTCAAAAAAACCCTGCCCGTTCAAAATGTCGAGCAACAGTTGCCGATCCGCACGTGCACTTTGGCTAATTGCCGCCCGGCTTTCTGCGCGACCGCCTTTATCCTTAAGCGACGAAAGATCATAAAAACGCGACCGGACATCATTCCAAGCCGCCGCTTCAACTGCAATGCCGTCAGCGTCCTTAGCCAAATCTGTCGTTGTCGTTGCATCCAAGCCATCGAGGTGCAGAATATAGCGCACGGCGCCCGCCTCGCGCTCGGCGGCTTGCGTTGGCGCAGGCGGCGGTTCTGCGTCAAAACTCTCGATAGGCGGCAAGGGTTCGTTCAACAGCGGATCAACAGCGCCTTGCGCCGCCTCCTGTGCCGCAGAGCGGTCTTCTTCACGATTTTCTTGCTCCGCCTTCCAAGCTTCGATGCTTTCCAATGGGGCATCATCCAAAGAAGGAATAGTCGCGTTAAACTCGGCGTCAGTTATGATAGGCGGGCTCGGCACAGTATTAGCCGGCGCGTCCGTCGGATTTTGGGCAAGCAACGGCGCTGCTGCGCTACTTAAATACAAAATGGCAATTGTTCGGATCAAACAGACATTCCCCACCACCAGCGCCGCCTTACACAAAAAGGTTCTGCTTGGCTCGGGAACATTCGATAGTGCGAAAGGCGAGGCTTGCAAACAAGAACGCAATGCCATGCGAAAAATGGTGCCCGGAAGAGGACTCGAACCTCCACGCCGTTGCCAGCGCCAGCACCTGAAGCTGGTGCGTCTACCAATTCCGCCATCCGGGCACGAGACACGCCGGCTGGGCCACGTGTCGGGTAGGCGCGCTCCTTTAAGCGATCAGGTGATATTGTCAATGTCTGCGCCGCCCGCGCGGCCGATTAAATGTGGCTGTTGCCAGCGCGATACGCAGGTCGGCCTTGAAAGCTGCCGAGCGGTGGTGCAAAGCGCGCGCAGAATTTCACGCGGTGTGACGGAGCATCTATGCAAGGCAAGTTGATAACGGTTTTTGGTGGCGGCGGATTTTTGGGTCGCTACGTCGCGCAAGCGCTGCTTAGTCAAGGCGCGCGGCTGCGTATTGCGTGCCGCAACGCCAATAGTGCCAACCATATCAAGCCGCTGGGCAATTTGGGCCAAGTGCAATTGATGGAAGCGGACATCCGCAAACCCGCCAGCGTAAAGCGTGCGGTAATGGATGCCGATGCTGTCGTTAATCTGGTGGGCAGCTTTGCCGATATGGATGCGGTTCAGAATATCGGCGCAGGCATTGTGGCACAGGCCGCAGCGGACGCCGGCGTTGGCGCTTTGGTCCATATCTCCGCAATTGGCGCAGACCCGCATAGCGATGCCGAATATGGCCAAAGCAAAGCGCGCGGCGAAGCTGCCGTTCATGCCGCGTTCCCAGCGGCCGTCATCTTGCGACCTTCGATTGTGTTCGGCCGCGAAGACCAGTTCATCAACCGCTTTGCCGGACTGATCCGCATGTTGCCGGTCGTTCCGGTTATTGGCGCAGCCACAAAGTTTCAGCCTGTCTTTGCTGGCGATGTCGCCAAGGCTGTTGCCGCTGCTTTGGCTCAGCAGGATGGGCGTGTGCTGGAGCTTGGGGGGCCGGAGACCTTCTCAATGATGGAGCTGAACCGCTGGATCGCCAAGGCTATTGGGCATGACCCTCTATTCATTGAAGTGCCCGATATCGTCGCAAAGATGCTCGCCAAGGGGACTGGTTGGATGCCCGGCGCGCCGATTACCAACGACCAGCTTAAAATGCTGGGTAGCGATAATGTGGTGACAGGCACCGACGGGCTGGCTGCCTATGGCATCATACCGACGCCATTAGATGTCATTGCAGCCGATTGGTTGAACATTTACCGCAAACATGGCCGCTTTGGCGGCGGTTCCAAAGCATGAGCGATACAATGATCGCGTTGCTCCTCGGCTTTATTGAGGGGCTAACCGAATTTTTGCCAGTATCGTCAACTGGGCACCTTATTTTGGCGGGTGAGCTGGTTGGCTTTACCGACAATAGCTCGGCGGCTTTTAAGATCGCAATCCAGCTCGGCGCCATTTTGGCCGTTTTATTGGTATATTGGCGCCGGTTTTGGGCGGTTGGCACGGGCTTGCTGAAGCGGGAGGCTGGCGCGGTCGCGTTCACGCGCAATATCCTATTGGGCTTTGCCCCTGCTTTGGTGATTGGCGTGGTAGCCTATGATGCCATTCGCGCCGCGATGCAGACGCCAGAGATTGTTGCTATCGCGCTTATTGTTGGCGGCATCCTCATCCTTATGTTGGAACGCGTGGTGAAGACAGTCCGCTTTCATGCGGTCGAGGAAGTTCCCTTTGGTACCGCCTTGTCCATCGGTCTTGTTCAATGTACGGCGATGCTGCCAGGCGTGAGCCGTTCGGGCGCGACGATCATGGGCGGCCTGATGATGGGTGTGGAACGCAAGACGGCAGCGGAATTTTCCTTCTTCTTGGCGGTACCCACCATGATGGCGGCGACGGTCTATGCTTTGTGGAAAGATCGGGCACTTTTGAACGCAGACGATCTGGGGATGATTGGCATTGGGTTCACCATGGCCTTTCTGGTCGCGGTGGTTGTGGTGAAGGCCTTTGTCGCCATTGTCGGCAGATATGGTTTCGCACCCTTTGCTTATTACCGAATCATTGCGGGAACGGCGGCGTTGATATGGCTGACAATGCGTTAAGTTCCGAAACGGACCTTTTAATTTGAAACATTATTGCGCGCGCGTAAATTATCTTCTCAAAATGAGTTAATTTAGTCAATAAAGCTGCCCTATTGTTGGATTTTCACGTGACAGCCGCTGTCCGCCGCGTTACGCGCAGCGCTTCTGAAGGAGCGTGTTGTGGCAAAAGATCCAATGCTAAAGTTTATTTCGAAGCCGCAGGCTTATCCGCATAAGCGGGAAGCCGAATTGCGTGCGGAGGATTTTGCTGAAATCGCGGATCGTTATGCACCCGCGGCAGCCGCCGATCAGGCGTCACGTTGCTCACAATGCGGCGTGCCTTATTGCTCGGTCCATTGCCCGTTGCATAATCACATTCCCGATTGGTTGCGCCTAACTGCCGAAGGGCGTTTGCGTGAAGCCTACGAAATGTCGAACCTGACCAGCACCATGCCCGAGATTTGTGGACGCATCTGCCCGCAAGATCGTTTGTGCGAAGGCAATTGCGTTATTGAATTTTCGGGCCATGACGCGGTCACCATTGGCTCGGTTGAAAAATATATCACCGATACCGCATGGGAAGAAGGCTGGGTTGAACCTGTCGAGGTCGGGCCATCGCGCGGCCAGTCGGTGGGCATTATCGGCGCTGGGCCCGGTGGACTGACAACAGCAGAGTATCTGCGCGTCGCGGGCTATGACGTTCATGTTTATGACCGCTATGACCGCATGGGCGGTTTGCTGACTTACGGCATCCCCGGTTTCAAATTAGAAAAAGACATTGTCATGCGCCGCGTCAAACGGCTTGAGGATGCAGGCATCCATTTCCATGCCAATTTTGAAGTGGGCCGCGATGCATCGTTGGACGATTTGCGCGCGAAGCATGACGCGGTGTTGATTGCCACGGGCGTTTACAAAGCGCGGGCGATTGCAACGCCGGGTATCGGGCTGGAAGGCATTGTCCCCGCGCTGGATTATCTTACGACATCCAATCGCAAAGGCTTTGGCGATGCGGTGCCCGCCTTTGACAGCGGCGCAATGAATGCACATGGCAAAGACGTCGTCGTGATTGGTGGCGGCGATACCGCGATGGATTGTGTTCGCACCGCCATCCGCCAAGGTGCAAAAACCGTGAAATGCCTGTACCGCCGCGATCGCGAGAATATGCCCGGGTCACAGCGTGAAGTGACCAACGCCGAAGAAGAAGGCGTCGAGTTTGTCTGGCTATCGGGCCCCAAGGCCTTTGACGGCAATGGCAAAGTTGAGCGCGTCCATGTCGCCAAAATGCGGCTTGCCGCCCCCGATGCCTCCGGCCGCCGGACGCCGGAAAATGACCCGGAGGGAGACTTCACGCTGAACGCCGATATGGTGATTACGGCGCTGGGCTTTGAGGCCGAAGACCTACCCGTCTTATTCAACGCGCCTGACCTCAACGTCACGCGTTGGGGCACAATTCGTGTCGATCATACGACACAGATGACGAACCTCGACGGGGTGTTTGCCATTGGCGACATCGTGCGCGGGGCGAGCCTTGTCGTTTGGGCAATCCGCGACGGGCGGGATGTTACGCAGCATATGCACAATTATCTGAAATCGAAAGCAAGCCGCGAAAAGGTTGCAGCATGACCCTATTCTACCCCACCCCCGAACATGAGCGCCTAGCACGTGAAGGCATGTATCATCCTGAGTCTGAAGGCGATGCCTGCGGCGTTGGGTTGATTGCGGCGACCGATGGCAAGCCGTCACGGCGGGTTGTGGCGGCAGGGATTGAGGCGCTGAAGGCCGTCTGGCATCGCGGCGCGGTCGACGCAGATGGCAAGACCGGCGATGGCGCAGGCTTGCATATCGACTTGCCCGTCCGATTTTTCGACGACGCCATTTCAGACAGTGGTCACCGGCCAATGCCCAACCGGTTGGCGGTTGGCATGGTATTTCTGCCGCGCACCGACCTGAGCGCGCAAGAAAATTGCCGCACGATTGTCGAGGCGGAGATTATCGACGCGGGCTATACCATTTATGGCTGGCGTCAGGTGCCCGTCGACGTGTCAGTCATCGGCGATAAAGCGCAAGCGACGCGGCCCGAGATCGAACAGATCATGATCGCCGGCCCTATGCCTGAAGATGTCGACGCAACCGAGTTTGAGAAGAATCTCTACCTCGTTCGCCGCCGGATCGAAAAGAAGATTATCGCCGCCCAAATCCGCGATTTCTATATCTGCTCGCTGTCGTGCCGTTCGATTGTCTACAAAGGTCTGTTTCTTGCAGAGTCGCTGTCGGTATTTTATCCCGACCTGCAAGATGACCGGTTCGAAAGCCGCGTTGCGATTTTCCATCAGCGTTATTCAACCAACACATTCCCACAATGGTGGTTGGCGCAGCCGTTCCGCGGCCTTGCGCATAATGGTGAGATTAACACCATTCGTGGCAACCAGAATTGGATGAAGAGCCACGAAATCAAAATGGCCAGCATCGCCTTTGGCGCGCAATCGGATGATATCAAGCCTGTCATTCCCGCAGGGTCTTCAGACACTGCTGCCTTGGATGCGGTATTTGAAACCTTGGTTCGGTCTGGCAAGGAAGCGCCGACGGCAAAGCTCATGCTGATCCCAGAAGCATGGCAATCCAATCCCAATTTGCCCGCCACCCATCGCGCCATGTATGAATATATGGCGAGCGTTATGGAGCCATGGGATGGCCCTGCCGCTTTGGCGATGACCGACGGCCAATGGGCAGTTGCTGGCGTCGATCGCAACGCGCTGCGCCCACTGCGCTACAGCAGGACGTCGGACAATTTGCTGGTGATTGGCTCGGAAACCGGAATGGTTGTCCTGCCCGAAACGACGATATTGGAAAAAGGCCGCCTTGGCCCAGGCCAAATGATCGCCGTTAATCTGGATGAAGGCAAATTATACCGTGATGGTGAATTGAAGGACCGCATTTCGGCCGAACAGGATTATCGCGCATTGGTGGGCGGCTTCCGCCGCATCACCGACCTGCCCGATGTTGGCGAGGATAGCACGCCCGCATGGTCGCGCGCTGAACTGACCAAGCGTCAGATCGCTGCGGGCATGACATTAGAAGATATCGAAATGATCCTGGCGCCAATGATCGAGGATGGCAAGGAAGCCATTGGGTCGATGGGCGACGACACGCCGCTTGCCGTCATCAGCGACAAGCCGCGCCTGATCAGCCAATTCTTCCGCCAGAATTTCAGCCAAGTCACCAACCCGCCAATCGACAGCTTGCGCGAACGGCATGTGATGAGTCTAAAAACCCGCTTCTCCAATCTTGCCAATATCTTGGACGAGAAGAGCCAAAATGCCGATGTCTTGGTGCTAGACAGTCCCGTCCTGACGGCACGCGATTGGCGCAGGCTGAAGACTGCATTTGGTCCGCTTGGTGCTGAGATTGATTGCACCTATGATGTTTCCACCGGGCAAGAGGGCCTGCGGGCCGCCATAGCACGCATCCGTGAAGAAGCGGTGGCCGCTGTGCGCATGGGCAAATCCGAACTATTCCTGACCGATGAGAATATCAGCCCGGATCGCGTGGGTATCGCAATGATCCTCGCAGCGGCAGCGGTGCACACACATTTGGTCCGCAATGGACTGCGCAGTTACTCTTCAATCAATGTCCGTTCCGCTGAATGTTTAGATACGCATTATTTTGCCGTACTTATTGGCGTAGGCGCGACCACGGTGAACGCCTATCTGGCCGAAGCGGTGATTGCCGATCGGCATGGTCGCGGCCTGCTCGATGGTTACAGTTTGATGCAAGCCGTCGAAAATTACCGGACCGCGATCAACGAAGGTCTGCTGAAAATCATGTCCAAAATGGGCATTGCCGTCATCTCAAGTTACCGTGGGGGCTATAATTTTGAAGCGGTTGGTCTGTCGCGCGCGTTGGTCAACGACTTCTTCCCCGGTATGCCGAACAAGATTTCAGGCGAAGGGTATCATTCCTTATATTTCAACGCCCGCGACCGTCATGATGATGCGTTCGATGCCGCCGTTGCTCGCCTGCCCGTAGGCGGGTTTTACAAGCAACGCGATGGTGGGGAGGAACATGCTTATTCCGCCGGCTTGATGCATTTGCTGCAGAGCGCAGTCGCGAATGACAGCTACTCGACCTACACGCAATTTGCGCAGGGCGTGAAGGAACTGCCGCCGATTTATTTGCGCGATTTGCTGGAATTCAACTTCGCCAAAGAACCCGTCGCGATTGACGAAGTTGAAGCCATCACCGAAATCCGTAAGCGTTTCGTGACCCCCGGAATGTCGCTTGGCGCTCTATCGCCAGAAGCGCATGAAACATTGGCCATCGCGATGAACCGCATCGGCGCAAAGGCCGTATCGGGTGAAGGCGGTGAAGACAGCAAGCGTTTCAAGCCTTATGAAAATGGCGACAATGCCAATAGCGTGATCAAGCAGATCGCGAGCGGCCGCTTTGGCGTTACGGCCGAATATCTCGGCGCTTGCGAGGAAATTGAAATCAAGGTCGCGCAGGGCGCTAAGCCGGGTGAAGGCGGGCAATTGCCGGGCTTCAAGGTGACCGAAATGATCGCGCGTCTGCGGCACTCGACACCGGGCGTGACGCTGATTTCTCCGCCACCGCATCATGACATTTACTCAATCGAAGATCTGGCGCAGCTGATTTACGACCTCAAGCAGATTAACCCGCGTGCGCGGGTCTGTGTGAAGCTGGTCAGCGCGGCGGGCATTGGCACGATTGCGGCGGGTGTGGCCAAGGCGCATGCGGACGTCATCTTGGTCTCCGGCAATGTCGGCGGCACGGGTGCAAGCCCGCAAACCAGCATCAAATATGCGGGCACCCCATGGGAAATGGGCCTGTCCGAGGCGAACCAAGTGCTCACGCTCAACGGCCTGCGCCACCGCGTCAAATTGCGGACCGATGGCGGCTTAAAAACCGGACGCGACATTGTGGTCGCCGCGATTTTGGGTGCCGAAGAATTTGGTATTGGCACACTCAGCCTTGTCGCCATGGGCTGCATCATGGTGCGGCAATGCCATTCGAACACCTGCCCTGTGGGCGTGTGTGTTCAGGATGAGGCGTTGCGCAAAAAATTCACAGGCACGCCCGAGAAGGTCATTAACCTGATGACCTTCATCGCCGAAGAAGTGCGCGAGATACTGGCCAAGCTTGGCTATCGCAGCCTTGATGAAGTCATCGGTCGCACCGAACTGCTTCGGCAGGTCAGCCGCGGGGCAGAGCATCTCGACGATCTTGATCTCAACCCGATTTTGGCCAAGGTCGATGCGCCTGACAGCGCGCGCCGTTTCAGCATCCCGACCTTCCGCAATGAAGTGCCCGACAGCCTGGATGCGCAGATGATCCATGATGCACGGCCCGTGTTCGAACGGCGTGAGAAGATGCAGCTGACCTATAATGTTCGCAACACGCATCGTGCGGTGGGAACAAGGTTGAGCTCCGAAATCACGCGTTTATATGGCATGAAGGACCTGTCCGAAGGGCATGTTCATGTCCGTTTGCGTGGTTCTGCTGGCCAGTCGCTCGGGGCGTTTTTGTGCCAGGGCATTACCTTGGAAGTCTTTGGCGATGCCAATGATTATGTGGGTAAGGGTCTGTCGGGCGGAACGATCATCTTACGTCCAACGGTCAGCAGCCCGCTGACCAGCCAGCAAAATAGCATCATCGGCAACACCGTTCTCTATGGCGCAACATCAGGTCGCTTGTTCGCGGCCGGACAAGCGGGTGAACGCTTTGCCGTGCGCAATTCCGGCGCGCATGTCGTGGTGGAAGGCTGCGGGTCCAATGGCCTTGAATATATGACCGGCGGTATGGCGGTTATCTTAGGCAAAGTCGGCAGCAATTTTGGCGCTGGCATGACCGGCGGCATGGCATTTGTGCTCGATACCGAACGCGACTTTGTCGACATGGCCAACCCCGACAGCATCATATGGCAGCGCCTTGAAAGCACTTATTGGGAAGACGCGCTTAAGGCCCTGATTACCGAACATGCGGAAAAAACCGACAGCGCTTGGTCGAAATCGATCATCGAAGATTGGGACCGCCGGCGTAGCGAATTCTGGCAGATTTGCCCGAAAGAAATGCGCACGCGGCTCAGCCAGCCACTGTCCGACCATGAAACATTGGAAGCTGCCGAGTAGAATAAGATGTGATGCACGCGGCTGTCCCTGAGGCGCTTACCGAATCGCCACTGGTCAATTGCCGCTTTCCCTGCTTTACTCGTCACTTAGACTTGTGACGGAGAAGCCTTATTTATGCGTAGCCTGTTAATCGCCGGATCCTTATTTGCGCTGTCGGCGCCTGCTTATGCTGATGCCAATCAGGATCTCATTGTTTTGGTCGATGATGTCTGGGCGACGGCGTTGAAAGAGGCGCCTGTCTACGCCAGCGCGCTGGGCGTGAATGACTATGCCGATGAACTTGGCGATTATACGTTGGCAGCGCAGGACCGCAGAGCCGCCGATGCGGCGAAGTTCCTCGCCCGATTGGATGCCATTCCCACAAATGCGTTGAGCGCAGCGTCCAAGGTAGAGGCGGGCATATTGAGGCGGTCATTGCTGTCCACCATCGAAGGCAATAAGTTCGGGCAGCGCGCGATCAACTTCACGACATATTCGAGTTGGCACCAACAACTCGCGAGCATGGCGCGCAACTTGCCGTTCAAGACCAAGAAAGATTTTGAAAGCTACAATGCGCGGTTAGCGCAATATGGCCGCGTTAATGACGAGAATATTGCCGTTGCCAATGTCGCGATCAAAGGCAAATTTACGCAGCCTTGCGAGACGCTGACAGGATTTGAGGGAACGGTGCGCGGACTGATCACATCCGACATTCACCAGTCGCGTTTTTATGGCCCTTATGCAGCAAAGCGCCCCGAGAATATTTCCGAAAGCGACTTTGCGGCGCTCGCAGCCAAAGCGGAAGCGACCATCAGTAATATCATCCACCCAGCGCTCGCCAAGCAGTTGGCGTGGTACACCGCAAGCTATAAGCCCGCGTGCGCCAAGGCGCCTGGCGTGTCGGCGCAGCCTAATGGCGCGGCTTATTACGCCTTTCGCATCCGCGAGGAGACCACGACCAATCTGACCGCAGAGCAAATCCACCAGATCGGTCTCAGCGAAGTATCGCGTATTCGCGCCGAAATGGTCGAGGTCGCGAAAAAGGCAGGCTATCCCAGCCGCGAAGCCTTTATTGAGCATCTGCGTACTGACCCGCAATATTATGCCAAAACGCCCGAGGAGTTGATGGAGAAGGTCGCGCGCGTGACCAAAATTATCGACGGGAAGATGCCCAGCCTATTCGGTCGCCTGCCCCGTTTGCCCTATGGCATAAGAGAAATTCCAGCCGAAACGGCCGAAGGCACGACCACGGCTTATTATAATCCGGGCTCACCCGAAATCGGGATTTCCGGCACCTATTTTGTCAACACGTCGAAATTGAACCAGCGGCCGTTCTGGGAAATTCCGGCGCTATCGGTGCATGAAGCCGTTCCTGGGCATCATCATCAAATTGCATTGCAGCAGGAGCTGCCTTTGTCCGATTTTCGCAAATATGGCGCGTCCTTCACGGCATTTACCGAAGGCTGGGGACTATATTCCGAACGGCTCGGTATCGAAATGGGGCTATATGACACGCCCGCCAAGGACATGGGCCGCCTGTCCTATGAAATGTGGCGGGCGTGCCGCTTAGTGGTCGACACGGGCATTCATGCCAAGGGCTGGAGCAAGCAACAGGCCATAGCCTTCATGACCGACAATAGTGCTTTGTCCGCAGCCAATATCGAAGCGGAGGTAAACCGCTATATTAGCTGGCCGGGTCAGGCGCTCGCTTACAAATTAGGCGAGCTGAAAATCCGCGAATTACGCAACAAGGCGACCCAAGAGCTGGGCCCCAAATTTGATCTGGCCGCTTTCCATGACGCAGTGCTTGGACAAGGATCTGTACCGCTCGAAGTCCTTGAGCAGCAGATTACAGACTGGATCGCAGCTGAAAAAGCAAAGAGCTGATTTAGCTTTTTGGTTGTGGAAGCGGTTCGGCCTCAGCGTTGGCCGCTTCTTTAGCGTCTAGCTCAGCCTGCAACTTTGCTTCCCGCTCAGCACGGCCTTTTTCAAATTCGACAACGCGCGCTTCTACTTCGGCGGCTTCGGCATCAATGCCGGCCATACGCTTGGCGCGCTCGGCGGCGATCAAGCGTCCAAAAGTAATGCCGGGATCTTGTGCCTTTTCGGCATAAGACTTGTTAATCTCCGCCAAGCCGCAGCCTGTAAATCCGCCAGCGCCAGATGGGGAGCAGCTCATCGTGCCGCTTGCCGCGACATATTCGTAGGATTTAATCCGCTCAGACATGGCTTGGTTGCGCGGGTCATTGGGGTCGCCACGCAAATTGGTCGGGATGCGATAACGGTCCGCCTCCCCCATGCGCGCGCAGACGACGATTTCATCGCCAACGCTTTCGGGGCATTTGTCATTGCCGTAGATGATGAGCTGATTGATTTTTTCATCGCCCGGCTTGGCGGTCAATGCATCCTGAGCTGGTGCCTGCGCCGATAGCATCAAGGCGATGCTCGCGAGCGAAATTCTGGTCATTGCTTTCACGAGATCATCTCCAAATATCTGTGGCCTGCTTTTGAACATTGCCGGCTGAATGCTTTATGAAGTTTAAATATGTTTCGACACGGCAATCGCGGTGCGACACCCCATGCGGACCAAGGCGCTCAACAACGGATAAGCAGGCGCACGTTCCGCGCCTTGCTCCAAAGCCGTGGCCTTATGTTCCAGTTCATCGGCCTGAAAATCCGCGATCATCGCGGATAATTCCGGATCGCTATCGCCAATTTCGGCGAGTTGTTCGCTATAATGGCGGTCGATTTCGGTCTCCACAGCGACGGTGCATGCCATGGCGGCCTCCGGCCCGATGGCCGCAGACACAGCGCCAAGCGCAAAGCCCGCGACATTCCAGACCGGGTGCAAGGCCGTGGGACGGACGCCACGTTCGGTCATCATCTTGTCAAAGGCGCTGAGATGGCGTTCCTCTTGTTCGGCCATATGCGCGATGCTGCGCGCCGCAGGGGTGCGATCGCCCATCACCGCAAGCTGCCCAGCATAAATCCGTTTCGCACCAAACTCACCCGCATGGTTCACGCGGATCATGCGTTTGATTGCTTGTGCCCGCTGCGCGGAGGTTTTTAGATTTTCTTGCTGCGCCATATCATTGCCAAGATGAGCATTGCGCCGCCGAACGACAAGAGAAAATTATACCCCGCGAGAGAAATGCCAAATAAGGTCCAAGGCGCCACGTCACACCGCACCAACGGGGCGTTCATAATCGACTGGAGCAAATCATCGCCGCTGCCCGAAATCGTCGCCGTGCAGGCAGTGAGCCCTTCCCAATAGCCATATTCCACGCCCGCATGAAAGCCGCCAATAAGCCCGCTGCTGGCGATCGCCAATGCCGCCAGCGCGACCAGTACTGTGCGAAAACCCGTGTTGCTGACGCGAAAAGCGACGAGCGTAATCGCAACCGCCGCAAAATGGGGATAACGTTGCCACCAACACATTTCGCACGGGAAAAGCCCGCCAATATATTGCGACCCATAAGCGCCCCCAAGCAACGCAGCGGGTAACAAAAATGCCAGAATATGGGCCTTATCGAATTTTGATGCCATATGCGGTGAACCCTAGAAATCTATCGTGCTGAAGCAAGTTGTCAGTGCCCCCTCGGCGCCGCTCTCCCCCAAACCGTCACCCTGAACTTGTTTCAGGGTCCATCGTGCCTCGCATGCCCAGAGCTTACTGCACGATAGATGCTGAAACAAGTTCAGCATGACGTCGAAGAGAGAGACGCCCTCAATTCTTTGCTTTGGTCTTGATGGGCTTTGCCGCCAGTTTCATCGTCCGCGGGCCAAGGCGCTGCAGCGTTTCCATTGCATAATATAATTGGAAATCCTCTATGCCCTTTGCCTTTAACTGCTCGGCGGTCATGGCGAAGCGGGGATCGTCCTTCAGGTCTTGTTCGAGATCCTTAGTGTTGTCTTTCAATTCATTGACCAAATGACGGCGCAGATCGGATTCACGGATCGACACCCGGCTTTTATAGTCAGGATCCGTCAACTGCGGCACGCGAATATCGGGCTTAATCCCGCCTTCTTGCACCGAACGGCCCGATGGCAAATGGTAGCGTGCCACCGTCAAGCGCAAGCCAGTGTCACGCGTCAGGGGAAGGACATTCTGCACCGATCCCTTACCAAAGCTGCGTTCCCCCATAACGAGCCCGCGTTGATGGTCTTGCAAGGCACCCGCGACGATTTCAGAGGCCGAAGCCGACCCAGCATCAATCAACACAATGATCGGCGCACCGCCCGTCACATCACCTGGAACGGCGCGTTCAGACCACCAGCGGTCCACATTGCGCGGGTCGCGACCCCGTTCGGACACAATCTCTCCCGACTTTAAAAACGCATCGGAGACGACCACCGCCTCATCTAATATGCCGCCCGGATTGGAGCGCAGGTCGATGATATATCCCAAAGGATTGCTGCCCAAACTCTTCTTAATGCCCGCAACCGCAGCCACAACATCCGCACCCGTCTGTTCGGAAAAGCCCGTTACGGAGATAATGCCGATGCGATCTTTCACTTCCCATTGCACAGGTTTCAGGTCGATAATCGCGCGTGTTAGCGTGACGTCAAATGGCCCATCGCGACCGGGACGGAAAATTGTGAGCTTAATACTGGTGCCCGGCGCGCCGCGCATGGCCTCCACCGCTTCGTCCAAGGTGCCGCCAACGATCAACTTGCCGTCGAGATGGGTAATGAAGTCGCCGGACTTGATGCCTGCTTTGTCGGCGGGCGTATCCTTGGTCGGCGCGATGACCTTCACCGCTTCATCCTCAAGCGTTACCGAAAGCCCAAGACCGCCATATTCGCCATCAATTTGCGTCCGCAGTGAACTAAAGTCGGAGCGGTCCAGAAAACCGCTATGCGGATCCAAGCTGGACAGCATCCCTTGAATCGCACCCTCCATCAATTTCTTGTCATCGACCTTGTCGACATAGCTGGATTTGACCTTGCGATAGACAGCAAGAAATGCGTCCAAATCCTCAATCTGCTGCGCCTCAACTTGTTGTTGCTGCATATTTTGCGCAACGAGCACCGTGCCGGGCACGGCTATGGCCGCGGCTATGGCAAGGGTAGCGGTCAGCAAACGGTTCTTCATAAACATTTCCAATTCATCTTATTGTTGCTGCTATATCCCGCCTTAACCCCGTGTGAAAGCAGCTTTGCAACTCGCGCGCATCATCCCTCGCGATGATAAGGATGGTTGGCGATAATCGATGTCGCGCGGAACAATTGTTCGGCCAGCATCGCGCGCGCCATTAAATGCGGCCATGTCGCTTTGCCAAAGGCGATGAGCGTGTCGGCTCCAGCGCGGGCCGTGTCATCAAAGCCGTCGGCTGCACCGATGAGGAAGCGCACTTCGCGCACGCCATCGTCGCGCCAGCGCTCCAATAAGCGCGCCAGTTCAACCGAGCTGAGCTGCGCGCCCTTTTCATCCAAAATAATAGTTTTGTAAGGCGTATCGGATGCCGGAAGCTCCCCGCCCTTATCGGGTAGTTCACTATGCTTGGTCGGCCAGCTAATCCGTTTCAGATAGCGTTGGACCAGCTCCGCTTCTGGGGAGCGGCCAATTTTGCCGCGCGCGATGATGTGCAGGCGCATCGCCATCGGCGCGGGCAATCGGTCTTATTGCGACGCGACTTCGGGCGCGTCGCCAAAGGCCCACATGCGTTCTAGATTGTAGAAGCTGCGGACTTCGGGACGGAACAGATGCACGATGACGTCTTCGGCATCAATCAATACCCAGTCCGCCGAGGGCAGACCTTCGATGCGGGCATGCCGACCCGCCTTTTTGATACGCTCGGCAAGTTTCTGCGCCATGGACGCGACTTGGCGCGACGAACGGCCAGATGCGACGACCATATGGTCAGCAATGCTGCTTTTCCCTTCCAGCGGGATGGTCACGACCTCTTGCGCTTGATCATCGTCGAGCGATTGGAGAACCAGCGCGTGGAGCGCGTCAGGGGTCAATGTGGGTTCCTTGGACTTTGCAGTCGGCGCAGAAACGGAAGCAGTGTCGATCAAGATAGCTCCTTAAAGCACAATATTTCGGGTAACGCCGTCTCGCGTTCCAAGTTCCTTATATCGGTGAAACCAATATGGGTCAGCGCGCCGAAGAGCGGTGGCCGAACGCGGATCAGGACGAAAGCGCAAAAAGACAAGCGCTGGCGTACTCCATTTCGTCCAGTGATGACGCTGTTCCGGACGCCGGACAAACCGTCTGAACCAGGCCATTGCGGGACCCGCAACGACTTGACCCTTATAGCCGGGTCTGGCGATAACTGCAATCGGCATCAATCGCGCGATATCGCGCCACCGCCGCCAATGGTGAAATTGCATCAGATTGTCCGCCCCCATGATCCAGATGAACCGGGTTTTCGGATAGCGCGCCACCAGCTTTTGTAAGCTTTCTGCGGTGTACACGGTCCCGAATTCACGCTCGATAGCGGTAACTTTTATCGGCGTACCGCGCGCCTGCGCCTTGGCCGATGCCATGCGCGCGGGCAAGGGTGCCATGTCCGTTTTGGGCTTTAGCGGATTGCCCGGAGAGACCATCCACCAAAAAGCATCAAGGCCAAGCGAATCCATCGCGAACAGGCTGATCGCGCGGTGCCCTCGATGCGCCGGATTGAATGACCCGCCCATGAGACCAATGGTTTTCAAGGACGTATCTCTTTTCAAGGGCGGGTCTGGCCCTGCCCGCGCACGACCCATTTATAGGTCGTCAGCCCCTCCAGCGCGACTGGGCCACGGGCATGCAGGCGGCCCGTCGCAATGCCAATTTCCGCGCCCAAGCCAAATTCGCCGCCATCGGCAAATTGGGTGGAGGCGTTATGCATAACAATCGCGCTATCGACCTCTGCCAAGAAACGGGCGGCGGCGGATGTATCTTGCGTGATGATCGCATCGGTATGGTGCGACCCATGGCGGGCAATATGCGCCATAGCTTCATCGATGCCGGACACGACGCACGCCGAAATGACGGTATCGAGATATTCGGTATCCCAATCTTGCGCATCGGCAGAGACGGTCCGAGCATCCAGCTCCATCAACACATCGTCCGCCCGCACTTCGCAGCCGGCATCAAGCAGCGCTGTAATCAACGCGGCAGGTGCAGGATAATCCTGATCAATTAACACCGTCTCGGTCGCGCCGCAAACACCCGTGCGCCGCATTTTGGCGTTGACCACAATCGCTTGCGCCATATCGGGATCCGCGTCCTTGTGCACATAGCTGTGGCAAATGCCGTCGAGATGCGCGAGCACGGGGACGCGGGCTTCATCTTGAACCCGCGCCACCAGCGATTTTCCGCCGCGCGGGATGATCATGTCAATTTGCCCTTGCGCGCGCAGCATGTCACCGACCAGCGCACGGTCCTGCGTCGGGACCAGCTGAATCGCCTCGGCGGGAAGGCCGGCCTGCGTGACGCCTTGCACCATCGCGGCATGGATAGCACGGTTGCTATGCACCGCTTCGCTGCCGCCGCGCAGGATGACGGCATTACCCGACCGCAACCCCAAGGCCGCTGCATCGGCGGTCACATTGGGCCGGCTTTCATAAATGATCCCCAACACGCCGACGGGCACGCGAACGCGTTCCATCAATAAGCCATTGGGGCGTTCGCTGCGGTCGATGATTTTGCCAACGGGATCGTCCAGCGTGGCGACCTGTTCAACCGCAGACGCTATGGCTGCGACGCGCGCGGCATCCAGCTTCAGCCGGTCCAGCATCGCCGGCGAAATTCCAGCCGCGACCGCAGCATCGACATCCTGTGCATTGGCCGCGAGAATATCTGGCATGCGATCGCGTAATGCCTGCGCCGCGCCAGTAAGCGCAGCCGCCTTGGCCGCGTCATCCACGCCTGCCATATGCCGCGCTGCGGTGCGCGCCTTTGCCGTAAGCTCGGTCATCAAAAGGTTGCTGCTTGTCATTGCCGGATACTCGTAGAGAAATGGTTCCAAAAGGGAAAGCGGTCGCCCCTATTTCGCATGGCTTGCAGAGGGAACAAATGCGAATCGAGCATATATATCTGAATTTACGTATTTTTACGCTGCCAGCTTAAATGATGCACACCGATTCGGTCCTATTCGGAGGCGCAATTGACGGAGTTTTCCACAGCTCATCGCACGACTCAACCGACTCGTCACGAGTCGGCTTTCGGCGATTCGCCGGGGTCCATCTCCTCTGCTAGACGCGGGCATCCAATATAATGGGGTAGGTCGTGTCGCTTAAAATCAGAATATCTGGTTGGAAAAACCAGATAGCTGGATGGTTTATTGACCGCGAGTTTTTCATGCGGGCCAATGGCCAAGTCCGGTTTTTGAAAATATCGGCGCAATTGCAACGCCGCACGGCTTTTACCTTGGCGTCGGTCGTCGCTGTTTGGGTATTGGTCACTTTTGGCATGGCCATCAATCAAATGACCTTCACCGCACAGCGGGCAGCGCTGAGCGCGCAAGAGGCAAAGGTGGAATCCGCCGAAGAACGCGTCGCAAGCTATCGTGGCTCGATCGACGAAGTCACCAAGGATCTGGAACGTCGGCAGGAAATGCTCGAAAGTCTGGGCGACCAATATCTGGGCGATTTGCCCGAGGCCGAAGCGCAAGCGGCCTCTGGCACAGCCGACTCGGGCGAAGAAGAAAAGGCCGTGAAGACCATTAGCGCGTTGGTCCCCGAAGCCGCAGGCTTGGCCCGTGTCGAGGCCCGGCAAATTCGTTTCGCCGAAAAAATGACGAAGGTGGCGCAGGCGCGGACCTTGAAGGCCGAAGCCGCCATCCGCCAATTCGGCCTCAACCCCGCAGTCTTAGCGCGCCAAGCCCGCAATGCGCAGGGTGGTCTGTTCGAACCCTTTTTTGGCGCAGGTAAAAAGGATGTCCGCGACCCACGCTTCCTAAAACTCGCCGCCGCACTTGGCCGCATGGACGCGATGGAACGCGCGCTGGCCGCAATCCCCACCGCAATGCCGGCCGCCTCG
The DNA here is from genome assembly GCA_002299895.1 of Sphingomonadales bacterium UBA656. Taxonomy (GTDB): domain Bacteria; phylum Pseudomonadota; class Alphaproteobacteria; order Sphingomonadales; family Sphingomonadaceae; genus Sphingorhabdus_B. Next base: position 94,203 of record DBOC01000009.1, read on the forward strand.
ATGATGATGTCGAGCGGCTTTGGTTATCGCAGCGACCCTTTCACGGGCGGTGGCGCGATGCACGCGGGTTTGGATTTCAAAGGCCCTGTTGGGACGCCCATTCTCGCCGCAGCCGAAGGCAAGGTTGTATTGGCGGGCTTTCATGGCGGCTATGGAAACACGATTGAAATTAGACATGCCAACGGCTTGGTTACACGCTATGCACATTTATCGGGCTTAAATGTCCGACGGGGTCAGATGGTTGAACGGGGGGTTCAAATCGGACGGATGGGGAGCACGGGTCGGTCGACCGGCAGCCATCTGCATTTCGAGGTGCGCCAAAACGGTCAGGCGATTAACCCCCGTAAGTTTTTGGAGGCAAATCCAGATGTTCTCAAGGTCCAAACAGTCGCCGGAAACCGAGCCGACTCAGCCACAAAGGAATAATATGAGCGTGCGCAACACTTCAGGTCATACATTCTCGATCATTGCATCCGACGTTGAAATCGTCGGCAATTTGTCGGCACGAGTCGATCTTCATATCGACGGCAAGGTGCAAGGCGACGTGACTTGCGGCAATCTGGTGCAGGGCGAAGGCAGCATTATAGCGGGCAAGGTTACTGCCGAATCGGCGAAGCTTTCGGGCCATGTTGAAGGCTCGATCGAGGCCAATGACCTCGTCATCGAAGCATCTGCCCGTGTCAAAGGCGACGTGATTTACGGCAACTTGACCATCGCGCCCGGTGGTCAGATTGAAGGCAAGTTCAGCCATAAGTCCACCGCCAAGCCAAGCATCTCCGCTGCGCCTGCGAAAGTCGGCAAGGATAGCGATGCCTTAATCCTCACCGCAGAAGCCAAAGTCGCTTAAAAGGCGTTAGCCCGCCGTCATCGTAGCACCCGTATTGTCACCCTGAACTCGTTTCAGGGTCCATTTATCCATTCTAGCTCTGGGCGTGCTGCACGATGGACCCTGAAACAAGTTCAGGGTGACGAAGTGGGGGGGGTGGGAGGATGACGACGTGGGAGGGGGCAGCCTTACACAGGCGCGCATCCCATAAAAAAGGCCCGAACCATAATCGGTCCGGGCCATGAGTTGGATGTTCGCGGGAGGAACATTAGGAGGGGGCGGGACGTAAAAGGAGAGGAGAGAGCGCCCCGCCGCCAAATCGAAATTTTAGGTTGGTCGTGCGGACGAAGCGAAAAACCGGTTCCCACTTTTTCTGCCGCACGCCCGATCAATAATTATAAGCACGCTCACCATGTTCGGTAAGGTCGAGGCCTTCGCGTTCAGCGTCTTCGGTTGGACGCAAGCCCATGGTGAGTTTCAGCCCGTAGAACAGGATGGCCGAGACAATGCCCGTCCACACAATGGTCGTACCCACAGCCCAAAGTTGCGTCATCACTTGGCCGGCCATGTCATATTCGCCGGGGATCGCCGGGAACACCGTATAGTCGATCCAGCCCTGACCGCCCAAAGCGGGGTCAGCAACCACGCCAGTGGCAATCGCGCCGACAATGCCGCCAACACCATGCACGCCAAAGACGTCGAGCGTGTCGTCATATTTCAGCTTGTTCTTTACATAAGCGACGAAGACATAACACAGGCCCGATGCGGCAAAGCCGAGAAGGATTGAGGTCATTGGCGCTGCAAATCCGCTGGCAGGGGTAATGGCGACTAGGCCTGCAACAGCGCCAGTAACCGCACCCAGCAATGAAGGCTTACCGTGGTGGAATTGTTCAATCAGGCACCATGCCACCGCGGCAGCAGCCGTCGCGACAAAGGTGTTGATGAACGCCAGAGCCGCCAAGCCATTGGCTTCCAAATTGGAGCCGGCGTTGAAGCCGAACCAGCCCACCCAGAGAAGTGATGCACCAATCATCGTCATCGTCATCGAATGCGGTGGCGTGGCTTCCTTGCCATAGCCGACACGTTTGCCGACGATAAGACAGCCCACTAGCCCTGCGATGCCTGCGTTAATGTGCACGACGGTGCCACCGGCAAAATCCAACGCGCCCCAGCCCCACAAAAGGCCCATGTCGGTCGGTGCGTCGACGAGGAAATCTGGCCCTGCCCAATACCAAACCATATGCGCGATGGGGAAATATGCGAAAGTCAGCCACAATATCGTGAAGATCATCAACGGCGTAAACTTGATCCGTTCGGCAAATGCCCCGACAATCAACGCCGGCGTAATGCAGGCAAAGGTCATCTGAAACACCACAAAGGCATATTCAGGGATGTAGACATTATTGCTGAATGTCGCAGCGAAAGTGGTCGTATTGACCCCTTGCAGGAATAACTTCGAAAATCCGCCGATAAAGGCGTTGCCGCTGGTGAAGGACAGGCTGTAGCCGTAGGTCACCCAAACAAGTGCCGCGACCGATACGATCATGAACACTTGCATCAACAGGCTCAGCATATTCTTTGTGCGGACAAGCCCACCATAGAATAAGGCCAATGCGGGAATAGACATCAGCAATACCAAAGCGGAGCTAATCAGCATCCATGTGGTATCGCCTTTGTCGACCATGCCGGCCATTTGTTCGACCGTTGGTGCCTTGATAGGGCCGTCGGCTGCTTTCTCTACAGCCTCCTGCGCAAAAGCGGGCAAGGCTGCGAATAGCATCGCCCCCGCCGCGCCCAAAAATTTCAGTGTCTTTGACATTATCTGGTTCCCCTAGCTTGATATGGTCGCGTCAAAGCGCGGTTTCATTGGTGTCGCCGGTGCGGATGCGTAACGCGCCAGCAAGGTCGAATTCGAAAATTTTGCCATCGCCAATGGCGCCGGTTTCGGCGGCATGCTGAATGGCCTCAACCACCGCAGGCGCTTGATCAGACGCGCAGGCAATCTCGACCTTAACCTTTGGCACCATATTGGTTGCATATTCGGCGCCACGGTAGATTTCCGTCTGACCCTTTTGCCGGCCAAAGCCTTTGACCTCTGTCACAGTCATGCCAGACACGCCCAAAGCGGTTAACGCCTCGCGCACCGGGTCCAACTTGTGCGGTTTAATAATAGCAATAATATATTTCATGCACGCCCCCAATCATGGTATTGCAATGCAACATGCAAACACCGTGCCAGAAACGAGTATGCACCTAAATACGCCTATTACAGACGATAGGGGGCGCGCGTACGACCAGCGCAACTTTTCAAATTGCCTAAAATTTAATCAGTCAATAATCACTGCCTAAATAATAGGCAATTAACCAATCTGAATCGATGCCCATAAGGGCAAATGGTCCGACGCCTGTTTGGACAAAACCGAAATATGGCTGTCCGCAGCGGTGACGTGCACATCGTGGCTGACAATTATCCGGTCCAATCGCGCGACCGGGCGGGATGTGTGGAAGCTTTTGGGTGTCTGCACCAAACGGTGATGGTGGAACGCAAGTTCGTTCAATGCACCTTTGTCCGACCATTGGTTGAAATCACCCATCATCACCGTCGGCATGTGCCGCGGGCGGACATCAATCGCGGCCAATAATGCCCGAATTTGCTTGCGCCGCCATAGCCCCGACAAATCCAAATGCGCGCCAATCACGCGCAAGCTGTGCCCGCTTATGGACAGTTCCGCCATCACCGCGCCGCGCGGTTCGAGCATCGGCATATCAATGGGCTGAGCATGGCGGACCTCAATATCCTTGCGCAATAATATCGCATTGCCGTGCCAGCCAATCGCGGCAGGACGAAAATTCAATGGCACGGGCACATAAGGCGTATCTGCCGCCAGCATCGCCAAGGGAAGCGCGGTGACCCGTGCGCCGAACCGGCGGTCGACCTCTTGCAACGCGACAATATCGGCATCGATTTCGTTCAGCACCGACAATATGCGTGCTGGATTGCGGCGTTGATCAAGCCCCACCGCCTTGCGAATATTGTAAGTCGCAACCTTGAGTGCGTGGCTCATATATCGATCACAAGCTCTGCCCATATCGGCGCGCGCGCCGAATAAAAGCAGCGATCAACCAGCGGTTCCGCCTACCGTCAGCGCGCTAACCAAAGTCGTGGGTTGCCCAACGCCCGCAGGCACGCTTTGCCCCGCTTTGCCGCAGACGCCCACGCCTTCATCGAGCGCCATGTCATTGCCAAGGCCAATCACCTTGTTGAGCGCCGTTGGGCCATCGCCGATCAAGGTCGCGCCCTTGATTGGGTCGCCCAGCTTGCCGTTCTTCACCAAATACGCCTCGGTGCAGCTAAACACGAATTTGCCAGAGACGATGTCGACTTGGCCGCCGCCAAAGCTTTTGGCGAAGATGCCATTTTTGACGCGGCTCAAAAGTTCGGCAGGGTCATCATTGCCGCCGCGCATGAAGGTGTTGGTCATGCGTGGCATGGGTGCATGGGCGAAGCTTTCGCGGCGGCCATTGCCGGTGGGCTCCACACCCATCAGGCGCGCGTTCATCCGGTCCTGCATATAAGCGCGCAAAATGCCGTCTTCGATCAGGACATTTTCCTGCGTCGGCGTGCCTTCATCATCAATCGACAGCGATCCGCGCCGATTTTGCATCGTGCCGTCGTCGACCACGGTGACACCCGGCGCAGCCACGCGTTGCCCGATTTTTCCGGAGAAGGCGCTGCTGCCCTTGCGGTTGAAGTCGCCTTCCAAGCCATGGCCAACGGCCTCATGCAGCAACACGCCGGGCCAACCAGGCCCAAGCAACACTGTCATTTCACCGGCGGGCGCCGCGACCGACCGCAAATTGGTCAACGCCTGCGCCAAGGCGACGTCAATCGCATGTTCCCATTCCTGTTCTTCAAATAATTTGTCGTACAGATAGCGCCCGCCAAAGCCGTAATTTCCGGTTTCGCGACGCTCGCCATCTTGCGCAACGATACCGACATTGAGGCGCACCAAGGGCCGGACATCGGTGGCGACGAAACCGTCGGCGCGGACGATTTCAACCACACTCCAGCTGCCCGACAGGCTGACGCTGACTTGTGCAACACGTGGGTCGCGCGCGCGCGCGGCGGCGTCGATTTGCTGGCACAAGGCAACCTTTTGCGCAAAGGGCACCAGTTCCAACGGATTGCCATCGGTATATAAATGCCGGTTATTCTGGCGCGGTGGCGGTGCGGGTTGATCCTTAGCGGGATCGAGCAGCTTCAACGTCTCGCCGGCACGGCGGATCGCGGCCTCGCTCATATCATTGGCGTGACTGAACCCGGTCATCTCGCCCGAAACGCCGCGCAGACCAAAGCCCGAGCCCGTCGAATAATCGGCCATTTTAAGGCGCCCATCGTCGAAGCCGAAGCTCTCGGTCGCGCTATATTGCAGGTAGAGCTCGCCATCATCGCAGGCTTTCAAAGCATCGCGCGTAATGCGCTGCGCTGCGTCGGGATCAAGCAAGCCGGGTTGGTAAAGATAGGCGCGTGGGTCTGTATAAGTCATGGCGCCTATATGGGCCGGTGCGGCAGCGGTTGAAAGGGTAATTTGTATATTTACCCGCCATTTCCTCCCCCCGTTGCTGTCGCGGGCAATCCGCCACCGCGAAGGCAGGAATGACAAATCAGTTGTCAGCCCCTAAAGCCGCAACATGAGCACGCGATTCCAGTTTTCGATTTCCGCCAAGGATGGCAAGGCCCGCACGGGCAGCATTCAGATGTTGCGCGGAGAAATTCGCACGCCCGCCTTCATGCCCGTGGGCACCGCCGCTACGGTCAAAGCCATGCGCCCTGCCGAAGTGCGGGCAACGGGGGCGGACATCATATTGGGCAATACCTATCATCTGATGCTGCGGCCTGGTGCGGAACGCGTGGCGCGATTGGGCGGCTTGCATCAGTTTTCGGGCTGGGATCGGCCGATCCTGACCGACAGTGGTGGCTATCAGGTGATGAGCCTATCGGCCCTGCGCAAAATCATCGAAGAAGGCGTGGCGTTCCAAAGCCATTTGGACGGGTCGAAACATATGCTGTCGCCCGAACGCTCGATGGAAATCCAGCGCCTATTGGGTTCCGACATTGTCATGGCCTTTGACGAATGCCCTGCCAATGGCGTGTCACGCGACGAGGCGATTAAGTCGATGGAGTTGTCGATGCGCTGGGCGAAGCGTTCGCGCGATGGCTTTGACAGCGGCGGCGAACATGCGGCGCGCGCGGCTTTGTTCGGTATCCAGCAAGGATCCTTGGACGAAGAATTGCGTAAGCGGTCCGCCGATGCGCTCATCGACATTGGCTTTGACGGCTATGCCGTTGGCGGCCTTGCGGTGGGCGAAGGGCAAGAGGCGATGTTCGGTTGCCTCGATTATGCGCCTGACCAATTGCCCGCCGACCGGCCACGTTATTTAATGGGCGTGGGGAAGCCTGACGATTTGGTCGGCGCGGTGGAGCGCGGTATCGATATGTTCGATTGCGTTTTGCCCACACGGTCGGGCCGCAATGGCCAAGCGTTCACGCATCATGGCCCCATCAACATCCGCAACGCCAAATTTGCGGAGGACCAAGGCCCGATAGATGACCGCTGCACGTGCCCCGTATGCGCGACATGGACGCGGGCCTATGTCCATCATTTGATCCGTTCTGGCGAGATATTGGGCGCGATGCTGATGACGCAGCACAATCTGCATTATTACCAGATGCTGATGGCCGACATGCGCGCGGCGATCGCGCAAAAGCGCTTTGCAGCCTTCGCACAAGATTTCCGGCGGGATTATCTGAAGACATGAGCGTGGCATCGATCAACGATGCACTCCAACGCGTGCAGGCCAACAGCCCGTTCTTGGCTGGCCTGATCGACCGCAATGCGGACCTTATGCCGCTGATCCATGCGGGCAATTTTGACGAAGCGCTCCATATGGCCCTTGCCCGCAGCGCGGAGTCCGTCGGAACGGCATTGCGGAAACAACGCCAAGGCGTTGCTTTGGTGACCGCCATTGCGGACCTATCGGGTATTTGGGACCTCACCCGCGTCACGCGCATTCTGTCTGATTTTGCCGATCATGCCCTCGATCAAGCCATCGCCGCCGCCATTGAAGAACGCGTGCCGGGTGCGCCCAACCAAGGCTTTGCCGTCATCGCATTGGGCAAGCATGGCGGGCAGGAGCTAAATTATTCGTCGGATATCGACCCGATATTCCTGTTCGACCCCAAAACCCTGCCCCACCGCGAACGCGATGATGTAGCCGAAGCGGCGGTGCGATATGGCCGGCGGGTGATTGAGCTGCTCTCCGCGCTGGACGGGGATGGCTATGTCTTTCGCGTCGACATGCGGTTGCGTCCATCACCAGAGGTCAGCCCCATCGTCCTGCCGGTGGAGGCCGCTATCGGCTATTATGAATCGTCCGCCTTGGCGTGGGAGCAAGCCGCCTTCATCCGATCACGGGTCAGCGCAGGCGACCGCGCATTGGGCGATTATTTCCTGAACGCCATTCAGCCGTTCATCTGGCGCAAGTCGCTTGATTTCGGGCAGTTGAAAAACATCACCGCGATGACCGCACAAATCCGTGACCATTATGCCAAGGGGCAGAAAATGGGCCTCGGTTTTGACCTCAAGCGTGGCCATGGCGGCATAAGGGAATGCGAATTTTTCGCTCAAGCGCATCAGCTCATCCATGGCGGCCGCGACCCAGTTTTGCGGGTCCCCGACACACGCGCGGCGCTCGCAGCGCTAGCGGCTGCGGGACCAATCAGCGCGCAAGAGGCAGAAACCTTGTCCTTGGCCTATACGCAATTGCGGATGTTCGAACATCGCTTGCAAATGCACAGCGACCGGCAAACGCATGAGATACCCGCCAATCGCGAAACCGCCGATGCTGTCGCGCGGTTGCATAGCCTCGCAGATGCCGACGCTTTGATTGCGGCAATTGCCCCCATCACGGCGCAAGTAGCTGCCATCTATGACCGCATGGTCGATGCAGGGGGCAGCGAAGGGCCGCGTATGGCGGATGAAGGTCTGCCGCTGGAGGAACAGCTCACCGACCTTGGTTATGCCGATCCTGCTGCGGTAATGCAGCGATTGGCCCGTTGGCGCAGCGGCAAAATCCGCGCGATCCGCAGCCCATCGGCGCGGGATGCCTTTGAGGCGGTGTTGCCCGCAATCATGGCAGCGCTGGCGCAAGCGCCCGATTCGGACCGTGCCATTGCGCGCTTCGATAATATGATTGAGGCGATGCCCAGCGCGATAAACGTCTTCCGCTTGCTGGAGGCGCGCCCCGGCCTTGTGCAACTGGTCGCAGATATTTTGAGCTATGCGCCGACCTTGGCTGACGATCTGGGCCGTCAAAGTCGCTATCTCGATGCCTTGATCGACACCAGCGCCATGCATTTGCCCGGCGACGTGTCGGCATTGCAGGACGCGATGCAGCGCCGGATTGGTACCGCCGATTATCAATCCACGCTCGACATCGTTCGCGATTATGTAGGCGAAAAACGCTTTGCGCTCGGCGTGCAGTTGATTGAGGGCCGCAGCGACGCTTTGGCGATTGCGCGGGCATATGCGCATTTGGCGGAGGCGGCGCTGGAGACGCTGACGGCAGCGACCGTGGCCGAATTTGAAAAGGCGCATGGCAAGATAAAAGGTGGCGAGCTGATCATTCTTGCTTTGGGCAGGCTGGGTGGTGAGGCGTTGACGCACGCATCGGACCTGGACCTCATCCTGCTATTCACCGGTGATCATCTGGCGGAATCCGATGGACCGCGCGGATTGGGTGCGACGCAATATTTTAACCGACTGGCGCAGCGGGTGATTGCGGCAATGTCCGTAGCCACGGCCTCAGGCGCTTTATATGAAATTGACACACGGCTTCGGCCATCGGGCGCGGACGGGCTATTATGCGCGTCGGTAAAAAGCTTTGACCAATATCAGCGCGTGAATGCGTGGACATGGGAGCATATGGCGCTCACCCGGGCGCGCGTGCTTTTTGGATCAGAAAGCGCGCGCGCAGATGTCGCCGATATCATCCGCGATGTTTTGCATACACCACGCGAGGCCGACCCGCTGCGCCATGATATTGCGACAATGCGCAAGGATATGGCCGCGCATAAGCCGCCAAAGGGGGAGCTAGACGTTAAGCTGCTGCCCGGCGGATTGGTGGATATGGAGTTCATCATTCACGCGCTGCAGTTGGAAACGCATGACGGCCTGCAACCGCAGCTTGGCCCAGCGATTGATGCGTTGGTGGCCGCCGGACATTTGCAAGCGGACTTTGCCAAGGCCTTTGCTTTAATGGCGCGGTTGTTGGTCATGGTGCGACTGATTGCGCCCGATTGCGCCGCCCCGCCCGAGGCGGCACAAAAGCTGATTGCACATAGCTTGGGCTTTGACGATTGGGATGGGTTAACGCAGGCCCTTAGGGATTATCGCGGTGTTGTGATCACCCAATGGCACAGTCTATTTGGTGCACGCGATTTTTAAAAAGGAACTAGAAATGACCGATATCAATGACACGCTGCCCAACGTGACCGTCGCCGATAGCGCTGGCAATGCGGTCAATCTGGCGGCGCTTTCTGGCCCGTTCGTGCTCTATTTCTACCCCAAAGCGGATACGCCCGGTTGCACCAATGAGGCGAAGGATTTTACCGAATTAGCGGCCGAATTTGCGGCGTTAAATTGCCCAGTGTACGGCATGTCGAAGGACAAACCCGCCAAGCTAGCCAAATTCGCAGCAAAATATGCGCTGAACGTCCATTTGCTATCCGACGAATCGAGTGATGCGACCGAGCAAATGGGCGCTTGGGTCGAAAAATCAATGTATGGCAAATTGTATATGGGCATTGATCGGTCGACTTATCTGATCGGCAAGGACGGCAAAGTTGCGCAGATTTGGCGCAAGGTGAAGGTCAAGGACCATGCAGCCGAGGTTCTGGCAGCGGCGAAGTCGTTATAGTGCCGCGCACCTGAAAGGCACTTCGAAGTTGCAGCGGACATAGGCCGAATCCTGTTCATCGCCTGCAGTTCAACCGAAATGCACCGCTACCGACGGCGGTAAAAACATCGGTAAACCGTCATTTTGACGCGCGCTAAAGCCGCGATTCAACGACTCAACGCGTTTGAGCGGCGGCTTGTCCCGCGTTCAGGCCACGGAACTTGCATTCATTTGAGCCATCGGACACCACCCTTTTCGTAAGAAGTGGGCAGGCTAACTGTCTTAGGTATTTTTCGGGGCTGCGCCAAAATCGGTGCGGGTCGCAACAACAAGGTAACGACACTCATGGTATCCAGCGCTTTGGCTTCGTGCCAATCACTGATCCGGAAAGCTGCCGCTGCGATCGGTATCTTGGTGGCTGTTGCCGCCGCGACGCCTGCTGTTGCAAACTCTGCCGCCGCTTCATCCGACACTTTCCGCATTTCACCCGAAGATTTGAAGGCGAACCAAACCGCTTTGGGCGTTTCGGATCCTGAATTTCGCGCGTTGAACGATAGCTGGGGCCGCATCAACGGCGCCGTTAACAAGGTCGCCGTGGCCGTTCCATCGATCAACCCTGTCGAGACGATGAAATTCTCCAGCGGTTTCGGTTATCGTAACGCCCCAACACGTGGCGCAAGCCGCAATCACAAGGGCATCGATATTCCAGGTCCTGTGGGCACGCCTATTTTTGCTACCGCAGACGGCACCATCGGTCGCGCCGAATGGGTTGGCGGCTATGGCAAATTTGTTGAAGTCGACCATGGCAATGCGGTGCACACACGTTATGGCCATTTGTCGGCGATGAACGTGGCACCCGGCCAGCGCGTCCGCAAGGGCGACATTTTGGGCTATATGGGCTCAACGGGCCGCTCCACCGGAAGCCATCTGCATTATGAAGTGCGCATCGCTGGTGAAGCGATCAACCCTATTGCTTTCCTCGCGCCGCAGCAGTCAGATCTGACCAGCGCAAAATTCTTGCTTGCCTCAAAAACTGCTGATAGCAATACCATTGGCGGTCCTGCTGAAGGTGAGTAAGCGGACAGGCTAACGCATCACCTTTGGGAGAGGGTGTAATCTTGGGGGCTGGCATCGGATACTTTGCCGCCCCTTTTCTTTATCTGTGGCATGGCCTACATAGGCTGCATGACCGACACTGAAGTCATTTCCATGACCCCCAACGCTGCGCGTCGCGTTGCCGAAATCGCGACCAAATTGGGCAAAGACCCCGTGCTGCGTCTGTCAGTGGAAGGCGGCGGCTGTTCGGGCTTTCAATATCGCTTCGGCTTGGCTGACTCAATTGAAGCCGACGATATTCAGGCACAAAGCGAAGGCGCGTCATTGGTCGTGGATCCTATCAGCCTTGACCTCGTGCGCGGGTCCGCCGTGGATTTCGTAGAATCGCTTGGCGGCAAGAGTTTCAAGGTGACCAACCCGCAAGCCCAAGCGGGTTGCGGGTGTGGATCCAGCTTTTCAGTTTAGGCGGGCGTGGCTACATGCGTATTGCGACTTACAATATTAATGGCGTCAAGGCGCGTCTGCCCCGATTGCTTGAATGGCTGGAGGAAACGCAGCCCGACATTGCTTGCTTGCAAGAGGTAAAGTCGCAAGACGAAGGCTTTCCAATCGCGGACTTTGAACGCGCGGGCTATGGCGCGATTTGGCATGGGCAGAAATCCTTCAATGGCGTCGCTATCCTCGCCAAGGGCGCGCAGCCATTAGAGGTGCAGCGCACTTTGCCTGGTGACCCGTTGGACGAACATGCGCGTTATTTGGAGGCCGATGTTTTCGGTGTCCGCGTCGCCAGCATTTATTTGCCCAATGGCAATCCGCAACCCGGCCCCAAATTCGACTACAAACTCGCATGGATGCAGCGGCTATATGCCCGCGCGGCAGCATTGCTGGCGGCGGAAATCCCGGCCGTGTTGGCGGGCGATTATAATGTCATCCCGCACGCACATGATATTTGGGCGCCCGCGGCGATGTTGGATGATGCGCTGCGTCAGCCCGAAAGCATAGGTGCCTATCGCGCTTTACTTGGCCAAGGCTGGACCGATGCGCTGGCAACGCATTATCCGCAAGGCGGGGTTTGGACCTTTTGGGATTTTCAGGCGGGCGCATGGCAACGTGACCATGGCTTCCGCATCGACCATCTCTTGTTAAGCCCAGCGGTAGCAGACCGCCTGCAGAGCTGCGGCGTCGACAAGGGTCACCGCGGCCGCGAAAAGGCGAGTGATCATGCCCCGACATGGATAGAACTGGCGGACTAAAACAACACTTGTAGCAGTCGCTACATTTGTTATGAAGATGCTGCAATTTTGGGAGCCGAACCATGACCTTGTTCCGCGTATTTCTCGTCACCATCATTTTGGTCGTCAACATCTACACCGCCGTCGTCATCGCCAATCATGGCATGGGATTATATCCGATATTTTTCGGCGACATCGCGGCGATGACCTGGCCGGGGCAGTTCAATCTCGACTTTTTGGGCTTCCTCTTAATGTCCGGCCTGTGGGTCGCGTGGCGGCACGCCTTTTCGGCGGGCGGGCTGATCTTGGGAATTGCGGCGTTCAACCTGGGCGCACCCTTTTTGGCGGCCTATCTACTGATCGAAAGTGTCCGGCATAAAGGCGATAGCGCCGCCATTTTGTTGGGCAAAGCACGGGCCGACAACCGGCGTTAAAGCGCCTTTGCGTTGACGTCATCCAGACCAATGCTTTTGAGGAACAGCATGCCTTCCATGCTGACCAGCAGGCGTGCGGCATCCACGTCTAGCTGCGCCGCGCTGTCTGCTTTCAACTGCATCTTGCCCCAGTCCAGAAAGCCACGGCCAATCTGTTCGCCAACGGCGCGATAAAAGGCATCCCCCATCCCCGCACGCGCCGCAACCTGAAGCCAGATGCGCATATAGGGCCATAAGGCGTCCTCAAACAAAAGCGCGGCCAATTGGCGGCGCAGATCATCCAATGGCAAGGGCTCCGACGCGGTTCGTTGGGACATCAGCGCCACCAATCGCGCCGAAATCTGTTCCAACACGGCGGTGATAATCTCCGCCTTGTCGGTAAAATAATAGAGCAGCATCCGATCACTTGTTCCCGCTGCCTTGGCCAATGGACGCAGGCTCGCCGCCGACAATCCCTCTTTCAGGACATAATCGGTCAATCGCTGGATAATCTCCGCGCGGCGGGTGTCATTCTTGCTCACACGACCAGCATAGCGCGTCAAAGACAAAGCTGGCAACTGGACAGCGTGCGCCAGTATCTCTATCGGCTGGGCATGCCAGAATCCAAATCACATAGCGAACCTTCGGACTCCATACTGATCATCGATTTCGGTAGTCAGGTGACGCAGCTTATCGCCCGCCGCGTGCGCGAGGCCGGGGTCTATTCCGAAATCGCCCCGTTCAATAATGCCGAGGCAGCGTTCGCGCGGATGCAACCCAAGGGGATCATCTTGTCCGGTGGCCCCGCGTCCACCACGCAGGCCGGCTCGCCCCGCGCGCCACAAATCGTGTTCGACAGCGGCCTACCTATCCTTGGCATATGCTATGGCCAGCAAACAATGATGATGCAGCTGGGCGGCCATGTCAGCGCAGGCGATGGCGGCGAATTTGGCCGTGCCTTTATTGAGGTGGAGAAGCCTTGCGCCTTATTCGATGGCCTTTGGCAGACGGGCGAAAAGCATCAGGTATGGATGAGCCATGGCGACAAGGTGACTAGCCTTGCCCCCGGCTTTGAAGTGGTCGCCACCAGCGATGGCGCGCCTTATGCCTTCATCGCCGACGAAGCGCGGCAATATTATGGTATCCAATTCCACCCCGAAGTTGTGCATACGCCCGATGGCGCAAAGTTGATTTCTAACTTCGTGCACAAGGTCTGCGGCCTTGCCGGTGACTGGACGATGGCCGAGTTCCGCGCGACGAAAATCGCCGAAATCCGCGCGCAAGTCGGCTCCGGCCGCGTCATTTGCGGCCTGTCGGGCGGCGTCGACAGCTCGGTCGCGGCGATCCTGATTCACGAAGCGATTGGCGACCAGCTCACCTGCGTCTTTGTTGACCATGGCTTGCTGCGCATGAACGAACGCGCGCAGGTCGAAACTCTATTCCGCGACCACTATAACATCCCGCTCGTTGTCGTGGACGCCGAAGAGCGCTTCATGGCTGGGTTGGCGGGTGTCACCGACCCCGAAAAGAAGCGCAAATTCATCGGCGCGGAATTCATCAACGTCTTTGAAGAAGAAGCGAAGAAAATCGGCGGCGCGGATTTCTTGGCACAAGGCACGCTCTATCCCGATGTCATCGAAAGCGTCAGCTTCACCGGCGGACCATCGGTCACCATCAAAAGCCACCATAATGTCGGCGGTCTGCCTGCGCGGATGAATATGCAACTGGTCGAACCATTGCGCGAATTGTTCAAAGATGAAGTCCGCATTTTGGGCCGTGAGCTTGGCCTCAATGATCAATTTGTGGGCCGCCACCCCTTCCCCGGCCCCGGCCTTGCGATCCGCATCCCGGGCGAAGTGACCAAGGAACGTTGCGACGTGCTGCGCAAGGCGGACGCGGTCTATCTCGAAGAGATCCGCAATGCGGGTCTATATGACGCAATCTGGCAGGCGTTTGCGGTTCTCCTGCCCGTCCGCACCGTCGGCGTGATGGGCGATGGCCGCACCTATGACAATGTCTGCGCCTTGCGTGCGGTGACTTCCACCGACGGCATGACCGCGGACATTTATCCGTTCGAAAGCGCTTTTTTAAGCCGTGTGTCGACGCGGATCATCAATGAGGTGAAGGGCATTAACCGTGTGGTCTATGACTATACGTCGAAACCACCCGGAACGATTGAGTGGGAATAAGCGTTCAGCCGACATGACCCGCTTGCTATCCCCTGCGCAGATCAGCGAGATTGTCGAAATGGCCTTATCCGACCATGTCAGCTTCGCCCAGATTTCGGCGCAGCATAAGGTGACGCCCGACGAAGTTAAAATCATCATGCGCACCGAATTGAAACCGGGAAGCTATCGCGCATGGCGCAAACGTGTCCGCGATTTCGGCGACCGGCGCGCGCATTATAAGTGATACTCATGGCAGATAACGGACCAAAAATATGACCCTCACCCTTTACGGCATTCCCAATTGCGACACCGTCAAGAAAGCGCGCAATTACTTAGACACGCGCGGTATAAGCTATCACTTCCATGATTATAAAAAGGCGGGCGTGACGGCGGCCGATTTGGAGCGGTGGAGCGATATTGTTGGCTGGGAAAAGCTGCTCAACAAGGCAGGCACTACGTTTAAGAAGCTGCCCGATGCCGACAAAGAAGATATCGATGCCGTCAAGGCGATTGCGCTGATGGTCGCCAACCCGTCGATGATCAAGCGACCCGTGGTTGAGGGCGGCGCGACTTTGCTCGTGGGATTCAAGGAAGGCGAATGGGACGGGATTTTGTCGCAGAATTGAAACTTCGCGGGAGCAAAGAGGCATTATGAAATTTTTGCTCCCCCTCTTAATCGCCACCCTCTTATTGTCGCCCTTCTCCATTTCGGAAAGCCACGCCATGGAAAAACCGCTTGAAGGCCAAGTCATCATCATCGCGCATCGCGGCGCGAGTGGCGAGCGGCCAGAACATACGCTGGGCAGCTACAGCCTAGCGATTGCGCAAGGTGCGGATTATATTGAACCTGACCTTGTGCTGACCAAGGATGGCGTTTTGGTCGCACGGCATGAGAATGAGATTTCGGAAACCACCGACGTTGCGGACAAGGCCGAATTTGCCGACCGCAAGATGACCAAGACCATCGATGGCCAGAAAATGACGGGCTGGTTTACCGAGGATTTCACCCTCGCCGAGCTAAAAACGCTGCGCGCGAAAGAACGCCTGCCGCAATTGCGCAGCGCCAATATGGCCTTTGACGGGCAGTTTGACATACCGACCTTTGACGAGATCCTCGCGCTGGCCAAAGCGCAAAGCGCGGCGACGGGGCGGACGATTGGCATCTATCCCGAAACCAAACATCCAAGCTATTTCACCGCAATTGGCCTGCCGCACGAAGCACCATTATTGGCGGCGCTCACCAAATATGGCCATGTGGAAAAAAGCGCGCCGGTGTTCATCCAGTCATTCGAGGTCGAGAATCTAAAGGCCTTGCGGCCCAAGACCAAATTGCGCCTGATCCAGTTGATGGCAGAAACAGGCAGCCCACCCGACCGCAGCGACGTGACCTATGCCCAAATGGCAAGCGCAGAAGGCCTGAAGATCGTTGCAACTTATGCCGATGGCATTGGCCCCAACAAAGCGATGGTCATTCCGCGCACTTTGCTGGGCAATCTGGGCGATCCTACAACCCTTGTCGCCGACGCACATAAGGTCGGTCTTGCCGTCCATCCTTGGACATTCCGCCGCGAAAATTACTTCCTGCCGCTCGCCCAAAAATCCGGCGTTGATCCGCGGGGCGTGGGCGACTTGAACGCCGAGATAAAAGCCTATCTCGCCACGGGCGTTGACGGAATTTTCAGTGACAATGTGACAGAAGCCATCGCAGCACGCGAATAATCGAGGACTCTATTTGCTTTTGCCTGCGGCGATTAGCGGCTAAGCCTTTGCGCTATGTCTACGCATCCTAAAACGCTCACTTTCGACACATCCACCAGCCGTGCGAACCCGACGCCGTCGCCGATGAAGCGCCTGACGGTGCCGCGCATTCGGCAGCAAAAGGGCAAGGAGCCGTTGGTGATGCTGACGGCCTATACCGTCCGCATGGCGCAATTGATGGATCCGCATTGCGATATGCTGCTGGTCGGTGATTCGCTGGGACAAGTGATTTACGGCCTACCGCACACTGTTGCGGTCACGATGGAAATGATGGCAGCGCATGGCGCGGCGGTTGTGCGTGGCAGCTATCACGCCGCCGTGATCGTCGATATGCCTTTTGGATCGTATGAAGCCTCGCCCGAGCAAGCATTTGTGAACGCATCGCGGTTGTTGAAAGAAACCGGCGCGGCAGCCGTGAAGCTAGAAGGCGGCAAGGTGCTTGCGCCCACTGTGGAATTCCTGACGTCGCGCGGCATTCCGGTTATGGCGCATGTGGGATTGACCCCGCAAGCGGTGAACATCCTTGGTGGCTATGGCGTACGCGGCAAAAGCCCAGAGGAAGCCCAATCCATCGTCGATGATGCGATTGCCATGTCTGACGCCGGGGCATTTGCCATGGTGATTGAAGGCGTGCTGGAACATATCGCCATCGAAATCACACAAAAAGTCGCCTGCCCGACCATCGGTATTGGCGCCTCGGCGCAATGTGACGGCCAAGTGCTGGTCGCCGAAGACATGCTTGGCCTGTTTGACCGCGTACCGAAATTCGTCAAAAAATTCGGTGAAATGGGTGTCAGTGTCGAAGAGGCTGTGCGTGCTTATGCCGCAGGCGTCCGGGACCGCAGCTTCCCCGGACCAGACCAGCTGTATCAGCCGGTATAAAGCAGGCTGGCCTATCGGTCCAAGTCGAGCTAAGGACGGCTCTGACCATTTTTGACTAAACAAATTCGGAGGCCCCTTTGGCTTTGACACCGACTAAAACGCCCGCGGATAAAGACCGGAGCGGCAGCGACGAGGCATTTTTGCGTGAGGTCGACGATGCCGTCCGCGCGAGTGATCTGACCAGTCTTTGGAAACGTTATGGCCGCTGGCTGTTGGCGGCCGTAGTTGCTGCGCTTTTGGCCTTTGCGGGCTGGATCATTTATCAAAATCAGGTGCAGGCCGCGGCAGATTTGCAAAGCGAAGAGTTTGTCGACGCCATGGATAAGTTGCGCGCTGGCCAGGAAAAAGAGGCGCGCGCCAAATTGGCAACGCTCGCACAAGCCGATCAACCCGGATATCGCGCGATGGCGCAATTGGTCGAGGCAAATCTGCTCGGCGAAGATGGCGAGACCAAGAAGGCCATTGCGATCTATGCTAAGGTAGCAGGCGACGACAGCCTGCCACAGACCTTCCGCGATCTGGCGCTGATCCGCCAAGTGAGCGCAGAGTTTGATTCCATCCCGCCACAGCAAGTGATTGACCGGTTGAAACCGCTGGCCACCGCGGGTCACCCTTATTTTGGCAGCGCCGGCGAATTGACCGCCTTGGCCTATATCAAGATGGGCAAAGACAATATGGCCGGGCCGATTTTTGCGCAGATTGCGAAACAAGAAGACGCGCCAAAAACCTTGCGCAGCCGTGCGCAACAAATGGCCGGTGCGCTGGGTATCGATACCGTTCAGCTTGACGCAAATCGCGATGCGGCATCGAAGGCTGGCGATACCGCCGCCAAAGGAGAGTGATAGTGAAGACCGTATCCAAATTGCTTCTAACGCTCGCCGCGACAACGATGCTTGGTGGCTGCGCCGTCCTTGACGGTGTGCGCGGTGATGCCGGTAAGAAAAACAATACGCCAACTGTCGGCGCACGCGTCAGCATCTTGGGCACAGAGCGTGACACCGAAGTCGATGCGTCCTTGGCGGATGTGGCTGTCACCCTGCCGCCAGCGACAATCAATGAAGCATGGGCGCAACCCGGCGGCAATGCGGCGAAATCGCCCGGCCATGTCGCGCTGGGCCAGGGCTTGAAACGCATTTGGACCGCAGATGTGACGGGCGCCAATCCGCGCGCGCGCCTGGCCGCAAGCCCAGTGATGAGCGATGGTCGCGTCTATGTCGTCGACACCACGGCGCGCGTGACGGCATTTGATGCGAACACCGGCGCGCAGATCTGGTCGAACGCACTGCAGGTTGACAGCGACGGCAAGCCATCACGTTATGGCGGCGGCGTCAGCGCCACTAGCACTAACGTCTTTGCCACCAATGGCGTCGGCGATGTCGCCGCGCTTGCGGCGGATACCGGCGCGCTTGTTTGGAAAAAGCGGCCAGCCGGACCGTTGCGCGGCGCGCCCACATTGTCCAACGGCAACCTATATGTGATGACGCAGGACAACCAGATTTACGCGCTGCGCCAAAGCGATGGTGAGCCACAATGGAAAGAAGCCGGCCCTGTTGCAGCATCGGGCATATTCGGCGTTGGCGCCCCTGCCGCGGCGCAAGGCACGGTCATCGCTGGCTATTCCAGTGGAGAGCTTGCCGCTTATCGTTATGAAAACGGTCGCAGCCTGTGGAACGATACCTTGTCGCGTACCGCGATGTCGACATCGGTTTCGACGCTGACCGATATTGATGCCGATCCAGTCATCGACCGAGGCCGTGTCTTTGCATTGGGCAAAGGCGGACGTATGGCATCCTATGAGCTTGTTACAGGCCAGCGCATTTGGGAAATCAACATTGCGGGGATTTCAACGCCGGTGGCAGTAGGCGATTGGGTTTTCGTGATGACCGACGAAGCTCGCTTGCTGAGCGTGGCACGTTCCAGCGGCAAAATCCGCTGGATTTCGAAGCTGCAGCGGTACGAAAATGCAAAGAAGAAAAAAGGCCCGATTAGCTGGTATGGCCCGATACTCGCGGGCGGTCGCTTGATCATTGCCAATTCGCGTGGAGCAATCTGGGTGGTCGCGCCCGAAGATGGCACCGCGACCGAGGTGGCCGACGTGAAATCCGATGTGTCGCTTGCACCGATTGTCGCCAACAACACTTTATATATTCTGGATGATTCCGGCCGCATTTCCGCGTTTCGTGGATAGGCCTTAAAGGAGAGTGCCGGCATGTTGCCGACGGTAGCCATTATTGGTCGGCCTAATGTCGGCAAGTCCACTTTGTTCAACCGGTTGGTTGGCAAGAAACTCGCTTTGGTCGATGACATGCCGGGCGTCACGCGCGATCGCCGTGAAGGCCAAGGCCGCTTGTTCGATTTGGAATTCACCATTGTCGATACGGCGGGTTATGAGGATGAAGATCCCGACACCCTGCCCGGCCGGATGCGGATGCAAACCGAGGCCGCAATATCAGGGGCGCAAGTTGCCTTGTTCCTGATCGATGGCCGGGTTGGCGTCACCCCGCTCGACGAAGAAATTGCGCGTTGGCTGCGCAGCAGTAAGACGCCCGTCGTCCTTGCGGTCAATAAGGCCGAGGGCAAGCAAGGCGATAATGGCATATTAGAGAGCTATGCGCTGGGTTTTGGCGATCCCATTGCGATCAGCGGCGAACATGGCGAAGGCATGGCCGACCTGTTCCAATCATTGCTACCGCATATTGACGGCGGGGCGTTTGAGGTGCCGGATCCCGAAGCGCCCGATGCCATTTTGAAGTTGGCGATTGTGGGGCGTCCGAATGCTGGTAAATCAACGCTAATCAACAAATTATTGGGCGAAAACCGGCTGATTACTGGTCCTGAAGCCGGGATTACCCGTGACAGTATTTCGGTCGACTGGATCTGGACAGACCCCAGCCCGAAGCAAGCTGAACCCGATGAAGACGGCAATATCCCGCCTTTACTGACCGAACGCCGCGTGCGTTTGATCGATACCGCCGGCATGCGCAAGCGCGCCAAGGTGCAGGACAAGTTGGAAAAGCTATCGGTCGCCGACGCACGGCACGCCATCGACTTTGCCGAAGTTGTCGTGCTGCTGCTTGACGCGACCAAGGGTTTGGAAGTGCAGGATCTGAAAATTGCTGACCACGTTATCCAAGAGGGCCGCGCGCTGATCATAGCGATCAACAAATGGGATGTGGCGGTCGATGGCAGCGGGCTATTCAACGGCATTCGTGCCGCGCTTGAAGAAGGCCTGTCGCAGTTGAAGGGCGTTCCATTGATTGCGGTATCGGCATTGACCGGCAAGGGTCTTGACCAAATGATTTCCGCCGCCTTTGATGCGCGCGAAGCTTGGAACAAGCGCGTGCCAACGGGCATTCTCAACCGCTGGTTTGAAGCCGCGATTTCGGCCAACCCGCCACCTGCGCCGGGCGGCAAGCGGATCAAGCTGCGATACATGACGCAAGCGCGCAACCGTCCGCCGACCTTTGTCATCTTTGGCAACCGGACCGACGAGCTGCCGGCCAGCTATGCGCGCTATTTGCTCAATGGCATTCGCCGCGATTTGGATTTCGGCGCCGTGCCTGTGCGGATCAACTTCCGTTCATCGAAGAACCCGTTCGCCGACAATAGCTAAGGATTGCCCAGCACAACGCACTGCGGGGCGCCGGTCTTTTTCCGTGATAGCATTAACGACGCATGGCCTGCATTTTTCCGCGTGCCAAGCTCCGCCATAGCCATTCCAGCGGGCCGTAATGATATTGCATCAGCCATGGCTTTGACCACAGCAACATCACCGCCCATGCCCCCAGCACAAATAGCCACAATCCAGCACGGCTCACATGGCCGAACAAGCCGAAGCCATAGCCATAAAAAATCGTCGTCATGATAATGCTGGTGCCGAGATAGTTACTGAACGCGGCACGCCCCGCCGCGGCGACCCGCGCGAGCATAGGGTGGTAGCGATACTGGCCGATGAGCAGGATCAATAATGCCGCATAGCCAATTGTCAGCATCAAACGCGGGATGCCGCCCCAGAAGTAAAAAATCGCAAGCGCCGTGATTCGGTCAAAATCCATGGCAACCATCCAAAGGGCCAAGCCTGCCGTCAGCAACAAGCCAAGCGGCACCATCCGCTTAGCCCAGCGACGGTAATCGGCCGCATCCCAATTCCCTGTCATGAACCCGCTTTTTTGCATCGCCATACCGATCATCATCAGCGGCAAAGTTTCGCCAATGGACTGCACCACATAGATCAGTGGCGTGCTCCACTCGTCAAACTTGTCCATCACGATCGCGCTATAATCACCCCTGTGCAGCGTGAGGTCAGGCGTAATGTTAAACGCAAAGTCGGCACTCGCCATCAGTTTGCGAAACTCCTGCGCTGTGTCTGCACTCGCATCGGCGCGTGTTGCAAAATATTGAAAGGCCTGAAGCCCGCCGAATTGTAAGCCCCAGAGCGTCAACCCAAGCGCAAAAATGATTAAAGCGACCTTTATCAAACGCTCTGGCGCCCAATCGCGAAAACGAAAGGCAATCATGCCGATAATCGCATAGAGAAACAGGATATCGCCAAACCAGATGAAAAAATAATGCGCGAGGCCAAATAATGCGAGCCATGCCATGCGCCGAAAATGCACCTGTGCCGCGCTTTGCCCATTGGCCGTGGCGCGGTCGATGACCAGCATCATGCTCGCGCCGAACAAAAGCGAGAATAGCCCGCGCATTTTGCCGTCATTGAAGATGAAGGAAAATGCCCATGCAATTTTGTCGGCCAAAGTGTCGGTGCCATAAGCCGCAGGCGTGACATAGGCCCATTCGGGCATCGCAAAGGCAATGATGTTCATCGCCAATATACCCATCACCGCAAAACCGCGCATCGCATCCAAGCTGATGTGCCGTTGTTCTATATTCTGCATGGCTAATCCCCTGTATTATCGTATTAATACAGTTCGCGCCTATGCACGTCCAGCGGATAATGTTTTTGTTATTGACACCAGTGTAGGTAATTTTTAACCTGAACTTCACCTTAGTTTTGGATTCGTCATGACTGAACTATATTTTTCGCACCCCGACCGCCCACAAGCCAGAATTCAACCGCTGAAGGCATGGCGGCATTTTCGTAAGCTGATTGCCAATAAAGAGGACACCGAGCAGGTCTTCCACATCATTGCGGCTTTAAGCGGCGGCAAGTTCGCAAAGATGGCGCTGAAATTCTGGCAAACGCCAAAGGGCCGAGCGTTGCTTGAAAGCAATGAGCGGTTGATAGACATGCTCGATGATCATGACAGCATCAAGAAGCTTCCAGAGGGAACCGTTGGTCGCGCTTATGTCGCGTTCATGGAGCGCGAGGGTCTAAGCGCTGCGGGTCTTGAGGCGGAATATGCCCAGTTCCGGACAACATATCCGGTTTTTGGCGATGTGGTCGAACGTTATGGCGACCGCTTGCGTGACACGCATGACATGCTGCACATCCTCACTGGCTATGGCCGCGACGCGCTGGGTGAACAATGCGTGTTGGGCTTTACTTATGCGCAAAACCACAATCTTGGCGTCGGCTTCATTGCGTATGCTGGGGGATTAGAGTTGAAATACCGCGTAGCAAAATCGGCGCCGATCATGAAAGCGGTGCACGAAGGCTATCGTATCGGCAAAGCGGCGAAAAACATCGCTCAGGAAGACATCGCAGCCTTGTTACGCGAGCCGCTAGCTGATGCCCGTAAGCGCTTAGGAATAGCCGAGCCAAAGACCTATCATGCGGCCCACGCCGCGATGCGATCGGAAGGCATTGATCCTTATAATTTGCTGGCTGCGACGGCTTAAGTCTTCCGAGCTGTTGTACGCATCTCTCCGCGCTTGGAGGCGAGAGGCCCCTAGCCTTCCATCCAGTCTTTAAAGAAGCTGTCATGCGCGGCGCGTAAATCGGTGATTGCGACCGAAAAACCACGACCTGCTACCGCATGTCCGCTTACCGTGCCAATCCGCCTGATCGGAATGCCTGCAGCCTGCATAAGGTCAGCGTGCGCAGTGGTGACAATAAAACGCGCCTGATCCTCGCCAAAGGCCGTGGCGGCATCGTCAATGTCAGTAAGGACGCAGCCGCGACCACTGGCAAGTGCCATTTCGGTCAACGCAACCAGCAAACCGCCATCGGCCACATCATGTACAGCGTTCACCGCGCCGTCATGAATAAGCTGACGCACATATTCGGCATGGGCCCGTTCTTTGGCGAGGTCGACGGGCGGCGGCGCGCCATCTTCGCGGCCATGCAATTCGCGCAGCCATATGGATTGGCCAAGATGCCCGTTGCTATCACCAATGACGAAAATGCCGTCGCCTTCGTTCTTGAACGCGATGGTCGCCATCTTGCTGATATCTTCCAGCACACCCACGCCGCCAATCGCTGGCGTTGGCAAAATCGCACTGCCGCCGCCGGTAGCCTTGCTTTCATTATAGAGTGACACATTGCCCGACACGATCGGGTAATCGAGCGCGCGACAGGCGTCGCCCATGCCCTCCAGACAGCCGACAATCTGCGCCATGATTTCAGGGCGCTGCGGATTGGCGAAATTGAGGCAGTTGGTGATCGCGAGCGGTGTTGCACCAACGGCGCTAATGTTGCGATAGGTCTCGGCTACCGCCTGCTTGCCGCCTTCATAGGGGTCGGCGTAGCAATAACGCGGCGCGCAATCGGTGCTCATCGCCAGCGCACGGTGGGTGCCATGGATGCGGACTACGGCTGCGTCGCCGCCCGAAAGCTGCGCCGTGTCGCCACCGACCTGGCTATCATATTGCTGCCAAATCCAGGCGCGGCTGGCGAGATCGGGACAGGCCATGAGCTTGAGCAAATCCGCGCCAAGATCATGGCTAGCAGGGATGTCGCTTAACGGCTGAACCTTCGCCCATGCTTTATATGCCTCTTTTGACGCGGCAGGACGGTCATATAAAGGCGCGTCTTCTGCGAGCGGGCCAAGCGGGATGTCGCAGACAATTTCGCCTTTCCACGTCAGCACCATATGGCCTGTATCGGTAACTTCGCCGATGACCGCAAAATCCAGTTCCCATTTGTCGAAAATCGCCTTGGCAAATTCTTCGCGGCCGGGCTTGAGCACCATGAGCATGCGCTCCTGGCTTTCGGACAGCATCATTTCATAAGGCGTCATGCCTTCTTCGCGGCAAGGCACCTTGTCCATGTCGAGGATGATACCCGCTTTGCCATTGGTCGCCATTTCAACGCTGGAGCTGGTCAAACCGGCGGCACCCATATCCTGAATCGCGACAATGGCGTCTGACGCCATCAGTTCAAGACAGGCTTCAATCAGCAATTTTTCCGTGAAGGGGTCACCCACTTGAACCGTGGGGCGCTTCTCCTCAATATCCGCGCCGAAATCGGCCGATGCCATCGTCGCACCGTGAATGCCGTCGCGGCCTGTCTTTGACCCGACATAAACGATGGGGTTCCCAAGGCCCGTCGCGGCAGAATAAAAAATCTTGTCTTGGTCCGCGACGCCAACAGTCATCGCGTTCACAAGGATATTGCCATCATAAGCGGGGTGGAAATTGGTCTCACCGCCCACGGTCGGCACGCCAACGCAATTGCCATAGCCGCCAATGCCGGCAACGACGCCTTGCACCAAATGCTTCATCTTCGGATGGTCGGGCCGCCCGAAACGCAGCGCATTCATATTGGCCACAGGTCGCGCGCCCATAGTGAACACGTCGCGCAAGATGCCGCCTACCCCCGTCGCCGCGCCCTGATACGGTTCGATGTAAGACGGGTGATTATGCGATTCCATTTTGAAGATCGCGGCGAGCTTCGTGCCATTTGGACCATCGCCAATATCGATAACGCCTGCATTTTCGCCAGGACCGCAAATGACCCACGGGGCCGTGGTCGGCAATTTCTTCAAATGGATTCGGGAGGATTTATAGGAGCAATGCTCCGACCACATTACCGAGAATATACCCAACTCGACCAAATTGGGTTCGCGGCCCATGGCGTGCAAGATGCGCGCATATTCTTCTTCATTGAGACCATGGTCGGCGACGATTTGGGGCGTGATTTCGGACATGCAACGGGCTTTAGCGAGACCGCGGTTTGTGCGCCAGACAAAATAAATGGGCGCTGGCATCGCTACCAGCGCCCACTGCGTCTGAGTTTGGAAATCCTTGCCACAAGGGCCATTCTTTCCTCAGTCTGACGTCCGGTTCCCCAATGTCACCCGAAGGTTTCGGAGGTTCGCCTTGGTACTTTGATTATCCTATCCGGCGTTGCGTCACTTGCGTGATGCCGCACATGATATTCATTGTCTCTGTACCCACCATTTTAACTACATTTCCTGTCTTGCGACGGGTTGCCTGTCAAATTGGCGATCGTGCAATCGGTCTCGTCCGCTCCGCTTTCCCGTTTCCGGTCTGGCTTTGCTTCAAAGCGTTCCTGCCTGATGTCTTGAAGGTCTCATAGCTTTCGAGTCGTTCAAAGCGCCATTTTCTGAGTTATCCACAGAAGGCGCAGTTTGTGGTGGACAAAATGGAGGACAAGTTCGGGCCCCAAAACGATACGGCCCCCACGCAGCGCATGGAGGCCGTAAAAATTGTCCGGGGGCGGGGGAGAGAGGAGGAGAGAGCCGCCCGGTCAATATGTGTTTCGGCAAACTCTTGCCGTTGAGCTTCAAATAGGGTCAGGATGAAATTGCTGCAATTGCGAAAAGAATAGGGTCAGTTGCGTGTTTTGCAACTGACCCTATATTCGTTGAAAACGCGTTGATTTCGCTCTCAAAACATACTGAAATTAATCATTATGGCGCGATTCCATTGCCCGGCAGCGATGCATTGACGATGCCGCCGTCGCACGCAATGGTTTCGCCCACGATATAATCGCCGGCACGTGCGGCGAGGAAGATCGCCAAACCAGCCATATCTTCCGGCGTTCCAATTCGTGGGAAGGGAATATTTTTGCCAACTGCCTCAGCATGGTCGCGCGCCGCTTTATTCATGTCCGACTGGAATGCGCCCGGCGCAATGCCCGACACAAGGATATTGTCCTTCACGAGTTCAGCCGCCAGACGGCGGGTCAAATGGATGACGGCGGCTTTCGATGCCTGATAGCTATAGGTTTGCCACGGATTGATGCGCAGGCCATCAATAGATGCAATGTTAATGACCTTACCGGGGCGATCAAAGCTGGCCGCCGCCTTCAACTGCGGGTGCAAGGCTTGGGTCAAAAAGAACAAGGATTTGACGTTCAGGTCCATCACCCGGTCCCAGCCGGCTTCGGGAAACTGGCCGAAATCCGCACCCCAAGCTGCGCCAGCATTGTTCACCAGAATATCGACCTTTTCTTCACGCGCCGCAATTTGTTCGGCAAGTGACAGGCAACCGTCCACAGTCGAAAGATCGCAAGGCAGGCCGATGACCTGATTGCCGAATTCGGCGACGGTTTCCTCAATCTGGTCGACCTTGCGCGCGCTGATATACACGCGCGCTGCGCCCGCTTTCAAATAGCCTTCGACAATCATCTTGCCGATGCCGCGCGAACCGCCAGTGACTAACGCCACGCGGCCATTGAGGTTGAATAAGGTTTGAATGTCCATTTGCGGTTTCCTTTTAATAACCGTTCATCGTGGCCACGCGGTCTGCGTGGTAATAAGCATCGCCGAAAAATTCGTTCAAGCTGCGGTCGCGCTTCATATAGAGGCCGATGTCATATTCGTCGGTCATGCCGATGCCGCCATGCATTTGCACGCCCTCCCGCACCGCAAGATTGCAGGCGAGACCAGCCTTCGCCTTGGCTGCCGCAACATATAGCTCGGCCTTGGCATGGCCTTCATCCATTAAGGATTGCGCCTTGAGCACAATCGATCGCGCGCCTTCCATTTCGCCATATAGATGCGCCGCGCGATGCTGAAGCGCCTGAAATTCACCGATGACACGATCAAATTGCTTGCGCGTTTTGAGATATTCAAAGGTCATGTCCATCGCACCTGAGCCAACGCCGACCATTTCGGCCGCGGCGCCCACCCGTCCGGCATCGAGCATTTTGGACAGTACCGCCCAACCGCCATCAACCTCGCCAATGACAGCATCAGCATCCAGCTGCACACCGTCCAGCTTCACATGCGCAGCGACAGCCGAATCGACAAGCCGCACCGCCTCCATCGAAAGACCGGCCGCGTCCTTGTCCACCGCGAACAAGGTCAGACCATCGGTCTCGCCTGCTGCGCCCGCAGTGCGCGCGGCAACGATCAGCATGTCCGATGACGCGCCTTGCACGACGAATTGCTTTTGACCTGTCAGCTTAAAGCCATTGCCGCTGCGTTCCGCAACGCACGCGATCTGCTCGGGCCGATGCTTGACGCCTTCTTCAATCGCGATGCCAATCACGGTTTCGCCCGCCAATATGCCAGGGAACCAACGATCACGCATCGCCTTGTCCGCCAACTTCAGCGCCTCAACCGCCGCCACCGACGTGGTCAGGAAAGGCGATGGCGCGAGGTTGCGGCCAATTTCTTCGAGCACGATGCCCGCCTCAATTTGGCCCATGCCCATGCCGCCATCGGCCTCGGGTATCAAAACACCGGTAAAACCTATTTCAGCGAATTGCTTCCACAAGCCATGGCTGAAACCGTCTTTGCACCCCATGTCGCGGAACTTGCGAAAATGGGTGACGGGCGCTTCGCTCGCCATGAAATCCCGCGCGGTGTCGCGCAGCATATTCTGGTCATCGTTTAAGGTCATTGCCATTGTCTTAAGCTCCCGGCATTTCGAGGATGCGCTTCGACACGACGTTCAGCATCACTTCGCTGGTGCCGCCCTCAATTGAGTTCGCTTTGGTCCGCAGCCAGTTGCGCGCCTTGGAACCGCCATTGGAGCGCTCGCTTTCCCACTCGAGCGCTTGACTGCCGCCAATCGACATGACCAGTTCATTGCGTTTCTTGTTCAATTCGGTCCCGACATATTTCATCAGGTTCGAATAAGCGGGGTGCGCCTTACCGGTTTTCCATTCATCCATGAACCGCTCGCCATGCGCACGGAAGGTGAGGTTATCGACATCGAACAATGCCATTTGTGCGCGCAGCACGGGCTCTTGCGACAAGGTCGCCTTCATCGCCGCGCCAATAGAGGTCACGCCGCCATCACCACCCATGCCGGAGATCATTTCGCGTTCATGGCCGAGCAGATATTTTGCCACATCCCAGCCGCGATTTACCTCGCCAACAATCTGATGCTTTGGCACGACCACATTGTCGAAGAAGGTTTCGCAGAAGGGCGAATTGCCGGAGATCAGCTTGATCGGCTTGGTCGAAACGCCGGGCGTTTCCATGTCGAATAACAAGAAACTGATACCCTGATATTTGTTTGTCTTGTCGGTACGGACGAGGCAGAAAATCCAGTCGGCCTTGTCGGCATAAGACGTCCAGATTTTCTGGCCATTGACGACCCAATGGTCGCCTTTGTCTTCACCAAAGGTTTGCATCGACACCAAGTCGCTGCCCGAGCCAGGTTCGGAATAACCCTGACACCAGCGAATTTCGCCACGGGCGATCTGGCCCATATAATGGACCTTTTGTTCTTCGGTGCCGAATTTCAGCAAGGCGGGGCCAAGCATCCAGATGCCGAAGCTGTTGAGCGGCGAGCGACAGCCCAGCTTGGCCATTTCCTGACGCAGTATTTTTGTTTCCTGCGGGGAAAGGCCCGCGCCGCCATATGCCTTGGGCCAATCGGGTACGGTGTAGCCCTTGGCGACGCAGCGCTCGAGCCACAGTTTCTGCGCTTCGGATTGGAAAACAAAATTGCGTCCGCCCCAGCAGACGTCTTCGTCACCTTTGGCCGGTGTGCGCATTTCGGCGGGGCAGTTTTCCTCCAGCCAGGCGCGCGCCTCGGCGCGGAATGTTTCTAGGTCAGACATGACGCTCTCCTATTTAATTGCTTGATGAATTTTTGGGCGGTCACGCACCGAAACGCAAGCGCTTATCGGTGAGCAAAGCATGCCGTAACGTCATTTGCATCGCGATTGACAGGCTAGGACGCGGCCCTAGCATAGCAATGGGTTTTGGGAGAGAAACATCGTGCGATTCGCCGGAAAACACGCCTTTTGGCGTTTTGTGATTTAATCCAATATGGCACCGATCGTCGCACTTCCCCGATCCTTAAAAGTCATGCACGGCCTTGGCTCAGTTGCCTATGGCGTTAAGGACAATGGCTTTTCTGTATTCTTGCTAATCTTTTATAATCAGGTGCTGGGTATTGATGCCGGCATCGTCGGCACCGTTATCATGGCCGCGCTGATTTTTGATGCCTTTGCAGACCCAATCATTGGCGAGCTGTCTGACCGGACGCAAAGCAAATGGGGACGCCGCCTTCCATGGTTGTACAGCGCAGCGATCCCATTAGGCATAATCTGGATGCTGCTTTGGCACCCCCCCGAAATGACGCAGACCGGAACGATCATCTGGCTGTTCTGCACCGCCGTATTGGCGCGGACATTGGTTGCGATGTGCGAAGTCCCGTCGATCGCTTTGGTACCCGAACTGACGGGTGATTATGATGAGCGCACGCGTTTGATGCGTTATCGTTTCTTATTTGGCTGGGCGGGCGGCTTGCTCATGCTCATTTTTGCTTATGGCATTTTCTTCACCGGCGAAAAGGGCGTGAGCGACCCTGCGGGCTATGATGCCTATTCGCTATGGGGCGCGCTGATGATGAGCGGGGCAGTGCTTATCTCCGCGCTTGGCCAGCACCGCCACATCGCCAAGCCCTCACCGCCCGCACCGCGCGGTGCGGGCCTGCGTCACGCCTTGACCGAGATTAAAGCAACGCTCTCCAACCGCGCCTTTCTGTGGCTGGTGTCGGCCGCATTATTCGGTCTGATTAATCAGGGCCTCACCTTTGCGCTGACCAATTATCAGCTCGCCTTTTTGTGGCAGTTGCAACAGATGGAAATGCTCTATTATGCGCTGATCTTATTCTCGACGGTCATCATTGCCTTTATCATTGTTCCGCCTGTCTCTGCGCGATTGGGCAAGAAGCGCGGAGCCATTCTATTTGCCATAATCTCATTGACCTTCACGGCCGCATTATATGGCAGTTGGCTGCTCGACCTTGTGCCCGGTGTGCCGTCGGATCCTTCGATCCTGTTCATGTTTGCGTTAATGACCATCGCCAATAGTGCGGCTGTGAGTATGATGATGCTCACCTCCTCCATGATGGCCGATGTCGTGGAGGCATCGCAGCAAGAAACGGGCCGGCGATCCGAAGGGCTGTTTTTTGCGGGCTATTTCTTCATGCAAAAATGCGCCGTTGGTATCGGCACCTTTGCCGCCGGCATGATCCTAAGCTTTGCCAATTTCCCGCAAGATGCCAAGCCGGGCGAAGTGGATGTCGCCGTTCTCGATGGGCTGGCGCTATATTATATGGGCACGGTGGTCGTCATTGGCTTTATCGGCATATTGATTCTGCGCCATTTCCCGATTTCGCGCGAAAGTCATAATGAACGCTTGCGCGCCTTGAACACATCGGCAGAGTCTGCCAGTTAACCAATCAATTAAATTTGAAAGAGGAATGAGCCATGGATTTCGATCTCAACGACAAGCAAACATATTGGCGGGACCGTATCCGCGACCATAATGAACGCTTCCTGCGTCCACGCGTTGCCGATTATTATGCCGAACAGGCCGTGGGCGACCGCTGGAAAGTGCTGCAGGTCGTTGAGGAAGAAAAGGCACGCGCCAAGGCTGCGGGTCTTTGGAACTTGTTCATGCCGCCCACCTCGGGCCGCGTGCATGTCGATGACAGCGTAGCATTTGACGGCCCTGGCCTTTCCAACATGGAATATGCCCTGTGCGCCGAAGAAATGGGCCGCATCGGCTTTGCATCCGAAGTCTATAACTGTTCGGCGCCAGACACCGGCAATATGGAAGTGTTCCTGCGTTACGGCACGGCAGAGCAAAAAGAAAAATGGATGATCCCGTTGATGAACGGCGAAATCCGTTCGGCCTTTTTGATGACCGAGCCAGCCGTTGCCTCGTCAGATGCAACCAACATCGAAACATCGATTCGCCGTGAAGGCGACGAATATGTCTTGAATGGCGTGAAATGGTGGTCATCCGGTGCAGGGGACCCGCGCTGCAAAATCGCGATTGTCATGGGCAAGACCGATTTCGAAGCCAAGCGCCACGCGCAGCAGTCGATGGTGCTGATGGAACTCGATTCCCCCGGCGTAAAGATACTGCGTCACCTTCCGGTGTTCGGCTATGACGACGCGCCGCATGGTCATATGGAAATCGAATTGAAGGATGTCCGTATTCCGGCATCGAATATGTTGCTGGGCGAAGGCCGCGGCTTCGAAATCGCGCAAGGGCGCCTTGGACCAGGCCGTATCCACCATTGCATGCGCACCATTGGTACCGCCGAAGAAGCGCTGGAGAAAATGTGCAAGCGCCTGCAATCGCGCGTCGCCTTTGGCAAGACCGTTGCCGAGCACAGCGTCTGGGAAGAGCGCATTGCCCGTGCCCGTATCGACATTGAAATGACGCGTCTGCTCTGCCTGAAGGCTGCGGATATGATGGACAAGGTCGGCAACAAGGCAGCTGCTGCGGAAATCGCTATGATCAAGGTGCAGGCACCGAACATGGCTTTGAGCATCATCGACAATGCCATTCAAGCGCATGGCGGCGGCGGCGTGTCCGACGATTTCGGTCTTGCATCCGCTTGGGCGCATCAGCGCACCTTGCGTTTGGCCGACGGTCCCGACGAAGTGCATGCCCGCGCCATCGCGCGTATGGAATTGGGCAAGCATGGCGGCCGTGGTAAGGACGGCCTATCCAGCGGCGATATGGGAGCAACACGGTGAAGGCTGCCGTCCTGATTGAAGCGGGCAAGCCGCTTCAAATCGAGCAAGTCAACATTGCCAATCCAGGGCCGCATGAGGTGCTGATCCGCACCGCGGCCTGCGGGCTGTGCCATAGCGACTTGCACTTTATCGAAGGCACCTATCCGCATCCTTTGCCCGCAATCCCCGGGCATGAGGCGGCGGGCATCGTCGAGGCGGTGGGCAGCGAAGTGCGCACCGTCAAGGTGGGCGATGCTGTTGTCACCTGCCTCAGCGCTTTTTGCGGCCATTGCGAATATTGTGTCACAGGGCGCATGTCCTTGTGCCTTGGTGGCGACACGCGGCGTAAGCCCGGCGAAGCCCCGCGCCTGACGCGGCCTGATGGCAGCGTTGTTAACCAGATGCTGAACCTCTCGGCTTATGCTGAAATGATGTTGGTGCACGAACATGCGTGCGTTGCAATCCATCCGGATATGCCTTTGCCACAAGCGTCGGTTATCGGCTGCGCCGTGACCACAGGTGCCGGTACCATATTCAACGCCTGCAAAGTAACGCCGGGCGAAACCGTGGCCGTTATTGGCTGCGGCGGCGTTGGCCTTGCGACCATTAACGCAGCGAAGATTGCGGGCGCCGGTCGTATCATCGCCGCTGACCCATTGCCTGAAAAACGGGCGTTGGCGATGCAACTGGGTGCGACCGATGTCGTCGACGCCTTGGCCGATGATGCCGCTGCGCAAATTCAGGAATTGACCAAGGGCGGCGTTGATCACGCGATTGAAGCTGTGGGACGTCCGGCATCGGGCACGCTCGCGGTCAAGTCGCTGAAGCGGGGCGGAACAGCCACAATACTGGGCATGATGCCGTTGCAACATTCGGTTGGCCTGTCGGCGATGGACCTTTTGTCGGGCAAAAAATTGCAAGGCGCGATCATGGGCGGCAACCGCTTCCCTGTCGATATTCCGCGTCTGGTCGATTTTTACATGCGTGGCCTTTTGGATCTCGACACCATCATTTCGGAGACCATTCCGCTCGAGCGGATCAACGAGGGCTTTGACCAGATGAAGCGCGGCGATGCGGCGCGGTCGGTCATCGTTTTTGACCAATGAGCAAACCACAAACCCCGATTGACGCGCAAACGGCCTTTACCGGTACCGTTGCGCCAAGCGGCGCGGACATCTTGGATGCCGATAAACTAGCGCAGTGGATGGCCGATAATGTCGAAGGCTTTGAAGGTCCGGTTGAGGTTCTAAAATTCGCGGGCGGGCAGTCAAATCCGACCTACCGCTTGAACGCGAAAAGCGGCTCCTACGTCTTACGCCGTAAGCCATTTGGCGTATTACTGCCCAGCGCGCATGCGGTTGACCGCGAATATAAGGTCATTGCTGGTCTGTACCCGACCGGCTTTCCGGTGGCCAAACCCTTTGGCCTGTGCACCGACGACAGCGTCATCGGTTCTATGTTTTACATCATGGACATGGTTGAAGGTCGCACCATCTGGGATGGCGCTATGCCGGGGTCAAACCCTGCCGAACGTAGCGCAACCTATGAAGCGATGATCGACACCTTGGCGGCATTGCATAATGTAGATGTTGAAGGCGCTGGCCTGTCCGACTTTGGCAAGCCCGGCAATTATTTCGGGCGTCAGGTGGAACGTTGGACGAAGCAATATCGCCTCGCCGAAACCGAAACCATGCCCGAAATGGAACGGCTGATCGAATGGTTGCCAAAGACGCTCCCCGCGCAAACGCGCACCAGCGTCGTCCATGGCGACTATCGCATCGATAACATGATCTTCGATGCCAAGGATCCGAAAGTCGTCGCGGTGCTCGATTGGGAATTGTCGACATTGGGCGACCCGCTGGCGGATTTCACTTATGTCGCCATGGCGTGGGTGACGCAAAATGAAGGTCGCTCGGGTGTTATGGATTTGGACCGCGCTGCGCTCGGAATTCCAGAACTCGACGCGATGGTAGAGCGCTATTGCGCTGCCACCGGCCGCGACGGTGTGCCCGATATGAACTGGTATTTTGCCTATAATTTCTTCCGCCTCGCCGGGATTATTCAAGGCATCAAAAAACGTGTCATCGACGGCACCGCAAGTTCGTCACATGCGCAAGCGATGGCCGAACGCGTGTTCCCGCTGGCGGAATCCGCTTGGAAGTTCGCCGAGAAGGCTGGGGCGTAAAAATTATCCCTCCCCATCGGCGGCGAGGAAAATGGAGAGAAAAATGTCTTTATTCGATATGACCGGCAAGGTCGCCATCATCACCGGGTCATCGCGCGGCATTGGTCAGGCGATTGCCGAAGAAATGGCCGATCATGGCGCAAAGGTTGTGATCTCCAGCCGTAATATCGAAGATTGCGAAGCGGTCGCCGCTGGCATTAATGCCAAGCATGCGGGCGCTGCACTGGCGGTGGCATCCAGCCTGTCTTCGAAGGAGAGCTTGCAGAATCTCGTCGATGAAGCGCGTAAGGCATTTGGCAAAGTTGATGTCTTGGTCTGCAACGCGGCGTCCAATCCGCATTATGGCCCGATGGCCACCATCACCGATGAGCAACTGCGCAAGACGCTAGATCACAATATCGTATCGCAACATTGGCTGATCCAGATGGTCGTGCCAGAAATGATCGCGCGCAAATCAGGCTCCATTGTGATTGTTTCCTCGATTGGCGGTCTGCGCGGGTCGCCGATCTTGGGCGCTTATGCAATTACGAAAGCCGCGGATATTCAGATGACGAAGAATCTCGCCCGCGAATATGGGCCGCATAATGTGCGCATTAACTCGATTGCGCCGGGACTGGTGAAGACCGATTTTGCCAAGGCATTGTGGGAGAACCCAGAAAATCTCAAAGCATCCACCTCAGGCGCGGCCTTGGGCCGCATTGGCGAGCCACGTGAGATTGCCGGCGCGGCCGTATATTTGGCGTCAGACGCATCAAGCTTTATGACAGGACAGACAATAGTTGTGGATGGAGGCGTTGTCGTATGAGTGGAGCATTGCAAGGCAAAGTCGCCATCATCACAGGCGCAGGGTCAGGCATTGGCCGCGCGTCCGCTATCCGCTTCGCCGCCGAGGGCGCGAAGGTCATTTTGGGCGACATGGCGGCATCGGTACATGACACCGCCGCAATGATCGGTGATGCGGCCACTGCCGTGCAAATGGACGCAGGCGATGAAGCGGACGTCGCGGCGATTGTCGCAAAGGCCATCGAATTGCATGGCCATCTCGACATCGCCTTTGCCAATGCGGGTATCTCCGGAGGCATGGAAGGTATCTTCGACAACACAGTCGAAAATTTCACGAGCGTCCTGCGCGTCAACCTCATCGGCCCTTGGCTGATGGTCAAGCATGCGGGCAAGGCCATGGCGGATGCCGGCAATGGCGGTTCGATCATTCTGACTGCAAGTGTCGCGGGTATCCGTTCGGGCGCAGGTGGCCCACCTTATTCGGCGTCCAAGGCAGGCGTCATCAATCTGGCGCAGGTCAGCGCGCAACAATTGTCGGGCACCAATGTACGCTGCAACGCGATTTGTCCGGGGCTTACCGAAACCGGCATGACCAAGCCTACTTTCGACTATGCCCGCGAAAAGGGCGTGACCGAAAAAATCGGTAGGTTGAACCCCTTGCGTCGCGGGGCGCAGCCAGAGGAGCTCGCGAATGTCGCCTTGTTCCTCGCCAGCGACCAAGCCTCTTATGTCAACGGCCAAGCCATTGCCGTTGACGGCGGGCTCTCCAGCTCGCACCCCGTAACCCGCCAGTTAACAGGACAAACCGCCGTATGAGCGCCGAAGATTTAGGTTTCGTTCCCGACCGCCTCGCCCGCATACCCGCATTTATTCAGGCCAATTATCTCGACAATGGCAAATTGCCCTTTGCGTCCGTGTTGGTGGGCCGTGGTAATGATGTCGCGCTGCAATGGAGCTCGGGCGTTGCCGAAGATGCCATTTTCCGCATCGCCTCGATGACCAAGCCTATCACCTCGGTCGCATTCATGCAGTTGGTGGAGCAAGGCAAGGTCGCACTGACCGATCCGGTCGCGAAATATATTCCCGAATTTGCAAAGCTGGGCGTGTTTGTCGGCGGCGGCGGCAATGTGCCGTTTATGACGCGCGCACCATCGACGCACATGCGGGTGGTGGACCTGCTGCGCCATACGGCAGGATTTACCTATAGCTTCCAAGAACAAGGCAATGTCGACGCCGCCTATCGCAAGACCGAAGTCGAAAGCTGGAGCAAAAATACCGCGCAAAGCTTTATTGATACGCTGGCGCAAATCCCATTGGAGTTCGACCCCGGCACGCAGTGGAATTATTCGGTTGCCACCGACATAGTGGGTATATTGGTCGAACGGATTAGCGGACTGTCGCTGCCGGAATATTTTCAGACGCATATTTTCGCGCCTTTGGGCATGACCGATACATTCTTCCAAGTGCCCGCCGATAAGGCGTCGCGCATCCCTGAAGGCTTTGGTTTTGACCCCGAAGCGAAAATGAAGCTGCTCGACAAAGCAGGCGCCGAAAGCATGTGGGCCAAAGGCTGGTCATTCAATTCCGGCGGTGGCGGCCTTGCGTCGAGCGTTGCGGATTATCATCGTTTCTGCCGGATGCTGCTAAACGGCGGCGCGCTTGACGGCGCACAAATCTTGAGCCCCAAGACAATAGAATTGATGACCGCCAATCATATTCCGGGCGGACAAGATCTGACGCAAATGTCGAAATCCTTGTTCAGCGAGGCCGACATGGCCGGCATTGGCTTTGGCCTTGGCTTTGCTACGACCATCGACAGCGCCGCGACACTGGCACCTTGTTCCGAGGGCGATTTTTATTGGGGCGGCATGTACTCCACCGCCTTTTTTGTGGATCCGGTGGAGGACATCATCATGATTTTCATGACGCAGTTGCTGCCATCAACCACTTACCCCGTGCGCCGCGAGATCAAGACGATGATCTATTCCGCACTGGCGGCGTAGCTAGAGCTCCTAAACCGTCGCAATCTCCACCTGATTAACGGGCGCCGGTTTTGTCCGTGCGGCAATCAGGCTTCCGGCGACAATCAAGGCAGTGCCCAAAAGCACGGGCCAAGTGACGGGCTCGGCAAAGAACAGCCAGCCGAAAAATGCCGCCCAGACAAAGCCGGTATATTCGACCGGTATCAAAATCTGGGCCTCCGCGCGGGCATAGGCCCAGCTCAGCAACAGCAGTGAAATAATCGCAAGCACCGCAGCACCGCCGATCATCGGGGCATCGGATAGGCCGATTGGTTGCAAAAACCAGGGCGCAGCAAGGCCCAGTGTTGCCGCCACAAACAGATTTTGGAAAAAGGCAATTTCGATTGGCCCGGCAAGCTGCGCCTGGCGCCGTGCCAAGATTAGATTATACGCAAACACCACTGCCGAAAACAAAACCGAAGCAGCGCCCCAAAGTTGCCCACTGCTATAATCTCCGCTCAACCGGCCCGCCAAAATGATCACCACCCCGCCAAGTCCCGACAGCGACGCCCAAATGGCGGAACGGCCTATCGTCTCGCCCAGCATAACCGCGGCGAGATATAATGCGATGACAGGCGCGATGAAGCTCAGTCCAATGGCCTCGGCCAGCGGCAATTGCGTTAGCGACCAGAAAAAGCTGACCGCCATGACCGACACGATGATGCTGCGCCATATATGCATTTTAAGGTTATCGACGGTCGGCCATTTCTGCCGCGTGCCAACAAACAATAGCCCCATGAATAAAGTGCCAAGGCAGTTGCGCCACATCACGGCATTATACGCGCCTAGCGACAAAGCGATGTCTTTCATCACCGCATCCATCAACGAAAATGTGCCAACGCCCGCCGCCGCGACCAGGAACGGAATGAACGGGCGCGGGTGCAATTCAGCCATGTCTAAAGGCTATGTGCGGCAAGATTATTGAGCGCGACGCCGTCCACGCGATAGACGGTCCATTCGTCCATCGGCACAGCCCCCAGCGCCTTGTAGAAATCAATGGCGGGCGTGTTCCAATCCAGCACCGACCATTCGAGCCGCGCACAATCGCGTTCAACCGCAAGCGCGGCGAGCCGACCCAGCAACGCCTTGCCAAGCCCAAAGCCGCGCGCATCCGGCCGCACGAACAAATCCTCCAGATAGATGCCGGGCCGCCCTTCAAAGGTCGAAAAATTGTGGAAGAACAAAGCAAAGCCCTGCGCCACATTGTCAATCTCGCCAATCAGAACCTCTGCATAAAGCCGCGGTCCAAACAGCTTTTGCGCCAGCACTGCTTCATCAAACCGCACGGCATGGGCGAGCTTTTCATATTCCGCGAGGTCGCGAATGAATTGCCCAATGAGCGAAATGTCGCTGGACGTTGCAGCCCGTATCGAGAGGCTCAAGCCGCTTTCCCGTGCAACGTATCCATGCTGACGCTGGTGCCGGCATCAATTTCTGCGGCTTTGGCTTCGACCAATTTGACGATGTGGCTGATCATGTCGTCATCCTCGACATGATGGTCGGTGACGCCCGACAGATAGACCATATGCTTGCCATTGCCGCCGCCCGTGATGCCGATGTCGGTCTCACGCGCTTCGCCGGGGCCGTTGACGACGCAGCCGAGGACCGAGAGCGACATGGGCGTCTTGATATGGCCGAGCGCATCTTCCAATTTCTGCACCGTGCGGATGACGTCAAAGCCCTGCCGCGCGCAGCTTGGGCAGCTGACAACGCGCACGCCGCGGGTGCGCAGGCCCAGTGCCTTCAGGATTTCATATCCAACGCGTACTTCTTCCTCGGGCTCTGCAGACAGGCTGACGCGGATGGTGTCGCCGATGCCGGCCCATAATAAATTGCCCATGCCGATGGACGATTTGACCGTGCCGCCAATCAGTCCGCCTGCCTCGGTAATGCCCAAATGCAAGGGGCAATCGACCGCCTCAGCCAAGCCCATATAGGCGGCCACCGCGAGGAAAACGTCCGATGCCTTCACCGCGACTTTAAATTCGTGGAAGTCATGATCCTGCAGCAGCTTGATATGGTCCAACGCACTTTCAATCAGCGCCTCCGGGCAGGGCTCGCCATATTTTTCGAGCAGGTCTTTTTCGAGGCTGCCTGCATTCACGCCGATCCGGATCGCACAGCCATTGGCTTTGGCGGCGTTGACGA
This sequence comes from Sphingomonadales bacterium UBA656, assembly GCA_002299895.1. Classification (GTDB taxonomy): domain Bacteria; phylum Pseudomonadota; class Alphaproteobacteria; order Sphingomonadales; family Sphingomonadaceae; genus Sphingorhabdus_B. The sequence continues at coordinate 133,439 of DBOC01000009.1, forward strand.
CTTCTTTGACGCGTTCGGATGAGCCGATATTGCCGGGGTTGATGCGCAAGCACGCCGCTCCCGCATCCGCCGCCTCAAGAGCGCGTTTGTAATGAAAATGAATATCGGCGACGATGGGGACATTAGCCGCGCGGACAATCTGTTTCAGCGCCGCCGTGCTTTCCACATCGGGGCAGGATACGCGAATAATATCGACGCCTGCATCCTCACACCGGCGGATCTGATCAATCGTGGCAGCAGCATCGCTGGTCAGCGTATTGGTCATGGTTTGCACCGAGATCGGGGCATTGCCACCGACAGGGACTTTGCCGACCATGATCTGGCGGGACGGGCGACGCGCAATGTCGCGCCAAGGGCGAATAGAAGACATAGGCATGATATAGGCGGCTTGGGAATTTCCCGCAATCATCATCCTGAACTGATTTCAGGGCAAGGCGATGCGCAAATCAGTCTAGCCCGCCGTGCCATGCTGCCGCTTGCGCTGCGGCTATCCTACCCACCTCGGCAAGCACGGCCTGATCAGAATCCTGGCTCTGTTCATATTTGCCATCGGCTTCATAAAAGGCCGTAACAATGACTGGAGGCCGCGCTGCTGGCCAGAAAATGGCGACGTCATTGGTCTTGTTATTGTAATTTGTGCTGTTGGCGGTTCCGGTTTTGTCGCCACTTTTCCAAGAAAGGGGGAGCCCACCCCGGATCCGCTTCATGCCTGTATTGGTGTCAACCATCCATTGGATCAATATGTCACGCGACGCCGGTTTCAATATGCTGTCGCTCGTCAAAAGTCGCGCCATCGTCCCCGCAAATGCGCGCGGCGTGGTCGTATCGCGCAGCTCACCGGGCGGGACATTGTTCATATCGGGCTCATATCGGTCCAATCGCGTGACGTCATCGCCCCAACTGCGAAAAATCGCGGTTATGGCGGTTGGACCGCCCAGATGTTTGATCAACAGATTGGCCGCCACATTATCGCTGGTCTTTTGCGCGGCTTCGGCCAAATCGATGATACGCATGGCGCCCTTGGAGAGATTTGGCCCCGTAACCGGGGCATGCGGGACCATATCCGCCTGCGTATAATGCAGGGCCATATCGAGATTCAGCCGGCCTTGGTCTGCCTGTTGTAGCACCGCTGCGGCGAGCGCGAGCTTGAAGGTCGAGCACATGGCAAATGCTTCGTCATAATGATGCCCCGTCATGCGGCCCGATGCGGAATCGAGAACCAGCACCCCTAGCCGCCCGCCAACGCGTGCCTCCAGCGCAGCCAAGGCAGCGTTGGGCATGATGGTTGGCGCAACTTGCCGAGGGCCCACGCAGCCTGTCAGCGTCAATGCAGCAACGCTTGCCATCATTCCACGTCTATCAATGTCCATGGCTAGCTTCCTCATATTGTCGCCGCATGATGCGGCGGTATGTGACTTCTTTACCCTGTCAATTTCGGGGTTACCAGACACGGCACAAGGATCGGCAAAGTAATGGGAGGTGATAGGCTTAGGATCAGGATCTATCCCTATGCAGCAACCGCTTTGCTTTACGTATGGTTACAATCTAAGATGAGGCCATGAAACGCTTCCTTATTTCTTTCGCCCTTTTGTTCGCGCCATTGGCGCCGGCCCAAGCATATTGGGAATATGGCCATGAGACAGTGGCACACATTGCCCAAGCCAATATGTCGCCTAAGGCGCGCGCGCAGATGCAGCGTCTGTTGCACGCGGCACCTATGCTTGGGACTCCGAAATGCGCGATGCGCAATATCGCGGACGTCAGCATTTGGGCTGACTGCATCAAAAGCGACCGGGTGCGCTGGGGTTACACTAACAGCTGGCATTACCAGAATGTCGACATCTGCAAGCCGTTCGATTTGAAAAGCGCCTGCGCCGATGGCAATTGCGTATCAGCCCAAATCGACCGCAACTTTGCGCTTTTATCAAACAAGGCCCTGCCCGCGCATGTCCGTTTGGAGGCGCTTGCCTTCCTGATCCATTTTGTCGGCGACATACATCAGCCATTACATGCAGGCGATCGCGCCGATCGTGGTGGCAACGACCTAAAGACCATTTATGGTGTGATGCCCGGATATAATCTCCATTCGGTGTGGGACGGGCTTTTGGCCGACCGTGCGCTATCTGCTGCGCCAGCCATTGTTCGCATATTTACACCCGCCGAGAAGGCTGCGGTTGTGCAAGGCAATGCGCGTCTGTGGAGTGAAGAAAATTGGGCTGTGTCAAAAAACATCGCCTATCCGCGCGCTATGGATGCAGATGCATGCGGTGCCAAGCCAAGCGCACCCGTCATCATTGACGAAGCGGACGTCACGGCGTCACGTGCAGCCTTACGTCAACAAGTCGAACGTGGCGGCATCCGTTTGGCGCGCTTATTGGACGAAGCCTTAAGCTAGCCGTTACATTTGGCCGCGGCGTTTCTTCTTTGCCTCTTGCTCACGTTTTGAGCGCAAGAGGCTGTCCACATCCACAATTTCGCTTCGCGCTTTCATGTACCGGATCATCGCAAAAACCCAAAGGGCGGTTGCCGCGAGAAAAGGCAAGTTCAGAAACAGCAATATCTCGCTATCGCTCCAGCCCGCATTTTTGGCGACAGCGGTCGCCCACACAAAGGCTCCTGTCGCGCCGAAAAATGCAACCATCCAGACGGCAAAGGCGCGCCAGCCAGCGGCATTGCGGGGGGATATCTTAATGCCAGATCCCGACTTATAATATATAAAGGGCTTATCTTCCTCGCGCATTTCAACTCTCCTTAGGCGGACGTCCCCGCTTGGGGGTTTCGCTGACCCCAACTTTTATCCCGCGCTTAGCCAATGCCTCGCGTAGGAGCACCTCAATCTCGGCATTGACGCTCCGGAAATCGGCGGCCGCGCACCGTTCGATACAGGCAAATAATGCCGGATCGAGACGTAGCGGGAAAGCCTTTTTGGACGGAGCGGCCACGCAGCGGTCTAGCTATACAATGTGCCGGTGTTGACCACGGGCTGCGTATCGCGTTCGCCACATAAAACGACCATCAGGTTGGACACCATCGCCGCGCGGCGTTCGTCGTCCAATTCGACGACATTTTTCGCCGATAACATTTCGAGCGCCATTTCGACCATGCCCACTGCGCCTTCGACCAAGGTCTTGCGCGCCGCAACCACCGCCTCTGCCTGTTGGCGGCGAAGCATAGCGCCTGCAATTTCTTGCGCATAAGCCAAATGGGTGAAGCCGCATTCGTCGACGGTAATGCCCGCCACGCGCAACCGGTCCATCAGCTCTTGTCGTAATTCTCCGCCGACCTGATCATGGTTGCCACGCAACGTCACTTCCTGATGCGTAAAATCATCATAAGGGTAGCGTGCGCCAATGGTGCGGACCGCGGCCTCAATCTGCGCAATGACAAATGCCCTATAATCATCGACATCAAACAAAGCCTGCGCCGTATCGGTCACGCGCCAAACCACTTGCGCCGCCATCTCAATGGGGTTGCCGCGCAGGTCGTTGACCTTAATTTTTTCCGAAATCAAATTGTTCGCACGCAACGATACCCGGGCTTTACCCATCCACGGCCAAGTCCAGCGTAGCCCCTCATTGCGATCGGTACCCTTATAGGCGCCGAACAAGGTCAATGCGAAGCCTTGGTTAGGCTGCAGCATGTAAAAGCCCGCGGCAACAAATACGAAAACAACAATACTCAAAGCCATGCCAAGGTGATCAGCATTGGCGCCGCCGGGAATGACCGAGGTCATCGCCCAGGCGAACCATAGCATGCTGCCCAAAACTACGAGTAACATCACATAACCGTTGAAACTGCGCGCCGTAATTTCCCGGCTTGCCTGCAGTAAGTTTTTCATATCGTCTGTCATTACGACCTCCATAAATATGATATCATATTTATATCTTATTTTGCAAAGGTCAACTAAAAAGGGCTGCGCAGAGTATCGCCTGCACAGCCCTTTTTTAACGATATCGCGGCGCGTTATTCGCCGGTCGGAAATCCGCGCTTTTTCATGATATATTTGACGTCAGGGTCACGACCGCGGAAGGCGCGATAGGCCTCAATCCGGTCGGTTTCATTACCCGTTGCAAGCAACATCGAACGGAAATGCTCGGCAGTTTCCTTGTTCCAGACATCCCCCTTTTCAGTGAAGGCAGCCCAGGTGTCAGCATCCATCGTTTCCGACCAAAGATAGCTATAATAGCCCGCCGAATAGCTGTCGCTGGAAAACAAATGGTTAAACTGCGGCAAGCGGTGCCGCATGACCATTTCCTTTGGCATGCCAATCTCCGCCAGCGTGTCACGTTCGAACGCGGCTGGATCGGTAACAGGCTGGCTGCGATTATGCAGTTTCATGTCCAATATCGCGCTAGACAGATATTCGACTGTGGAGAAACCTTGATTGAACGTGTCGCTTGCCCGGATTTTCTCGACTAAAGCCGCTGGAATAGGCTCACCGGTCTTATAATGCTTGGCATAAGTGTTGAGAATATAGGGCGTTAGCAGCCAGTTTTCGTTTACCTGGCTGGGATATTCGACAAAATCGCGTGGTGTCCCGCCTAGGCCAGGCCAGGTGATGTCATAGTTGAGATAATGGATCGCATGGCCAAATTCGTGGAACAAGGTCGATGCATCATCGATGCTGATCAACGTGGGCACGCCATCGGCACCGGGCACAAAGTTGTTGTTGTTTGACGCGAGCACAATGTTGTTCTTGCCGCCCAAGGCGTGCTGGCTGCGATAAGTCGTCATCCACGCACCCGATCGCTTGCCCGCGCGCGCGAAATTGTCGAGGTAGAACAGACCAATGACTTTGCCATCGCGCCGAACCTCAAATGTCCGCACCTTCGGCTCGAAAACGGGAACCGTGCCTGTGTTTTCAGTGAAGCTCATGCCGTATAACTTGCCTGCGGCATCAAACATCGCCGCAACCATATTATCCAGTTGGAAATAGGGTTTTACCGCTTCCTGATCGAGGTCATATTTCGCCTTACGCACTTTCTCCGCGTAGAAACGATAATCCCACGGCGCGATGGTGATGTTGTCCGCATTGGCAATCGCCTGCATATCGGCGACTTCTTCACGGACGCGGGCGGCCGCAGCCGGCCATACCTTCATCATCAGGTCCATCGCCTTATTCGGGTCCTGCGCCATGGTATCGGCCATCCGGTAATGCGCATGGGTGGCAAAGCCCAAAATTTCGGCGCGCTGCTGACGCAGCTTCAGGATTTCGGCGATGGTCGCGTTCGTGTCATTGGCATCTTTGTTATCGCCGCGCTTGGTGAATGCTTGCCACACCTTTTCGCGCAAATCACGGCGAGTCGAATTTTCGAGGAATGGCTGCACCGCCGACCGCGTGTTAACCACGGCCCAACCGTTTTGGCCCTTCGCCTTTGCCGCGGCCTGCAACGACGCTACAAAACTCTCTGGCAAGCCAGCCAAATCGGCCTCTTGCGTGATCAGAATGAAGCTTTCCTCGTCCGCGAGAACCTTTTCCGAAAAAGCGGAGAATTTCTTCGCCAGATCGGTCTCAATGCGGATGACTTGCGCTTTCTGTGCTGCATCAAGCATCGCGCCATTGCGGACCAATCCATCATAAGTCCGTTCCAACAACCGCATCTGCTTTGCATCAAGACCGAGATTAATGCGCTGGTCATATAAATATTTCACGCGTTGGAAATAGCGCGCATCCAACGACAATTCGGAGAAGAAGGCACTGAGCTTCGGTTCCCATTCAGCCTGAATTTTGCGCACTTCGGGGTTGGAGAGATTCGACGAATGGACGCCCCATATGGAGAATAAGCGGCCAATTTTCTCACCGGAAAGTTCGCTGGCGGTAATGGTATTTTCGAAGGTGATCGCTTCAGGCTTTGCAAGCATCGCTTCGAATTCCGCCTTTGACGCATCCATTGCGGCTTGGAATGCTGCGGGGAATTGCGAAACCTTCACCTGATCCCATGGGGGCACACCGTCATATGGGCCCGACCATTCCTGCAACAAAGCGCGCTCATTCGCAGACTGGTTGGCGTTCATTTGTTTTGCTTGTGCAACCGATGTCATTGATACTCCTGACAGTAAAAGCGCCGCTGCGCCCATCATGATGTGATGTCTTTTCACCTAAATTTGCTCCTCTGGATCTTGCTGCAGCTTTGCTGGTGCTTCAGGTAAATGGGGATAGCGCATCATCTAGCGTAAGCAAAGCTTCCGCCCGCCTAAACTATTTCCTCCAATATGGAGGTAAGTTTTACATATTCGTCATTGTTTTTTTCGTGCGTTCACAAAAGCATAATCTTATCAGTATTTTGTTCGAAAAATTATGCCAGACACGACACCTCCCCCCGGAACGGCCCGAAATGGACGTATTGCAATGATCTCAGGCGGGTCATTGGAGCGGGATGCCAAGCTTGCGCGGCTGGCAACATTGGCCGGTTGTACGCCGTTACCCATAGACGACACGCAATCGGCCGATTTTATTTTGATTGACCTTTCCTCCGAAACGGACAGGCTCAATGATACCCTATTGCGGATAACAGATTATCTCCAAAAATATCGCAGCACTGCATTGATTTGGTCCAAGATGGAGTCGCTGGAAGTAATTTATGCGGCGCTTCCGCAGGGCCAATGTCACTTTCTGGTCAACGCAGATGACGTCGAAGCAATGCCTATTTTGGCGGGCGCATTTGGACGGGGCGGTATGGATCGACTGCATGACAGAGACCAAGAAGTAGAATTTAGATCGCTACACCAGATCAGCGATGAGTTAGCCGAATTCGCCCGCACGCTGGCGCGCATGGCGGATCCAGAATTGAAGGATAAATTACAGGATAAATCGATTTCCTACAGAGCCGCGCCACTGGGAGGCTTTCAAGGATTTCCAAACGAAAATTCGGTTACCAAAGATGTCGCGGTAACGTTGCGTCTCCGCGAAGTAATCAAGCTGCGCCGATTGCGCGATCGGTTTTTCCCACCGGACCTATTCGCCGATCCCGCATGGGATATCCTGCTTGATCTCAAAGCTGCAGCGCAAGAGGGGCAGCATGTGTCTGTGTCCAGCCTATGTATTGCCGCAGCAGTTCCACCGACGACGGCCTTACGATGGATATCTGCTATGACCGAAAGCGGCATGCTTTTGCGGCGGCAGGACCCGGCGGACGCTCGGCGTGTATTTATTGAACTTTCCGCCGAAACTTCGGCAAAAATGGATGATTATATCGTCGCGGTCACTACCCGTTTTGCGCCATTTATCTAATTGGCCTTGCCAAATGTGATTCCCTTTGGCAAAGGCCCGTTTCCCGAGAGGGGCGCTTAGCTCAGTTGGTAGAGCATCTCGTTTACACCGAGAGGGTCAGCGGTTCGAGCCCGTTAGCGCCCACCATGGTTTTTCAATGGCGCCATCGCCATTATCCGCGCAAATCGCAGCGGAATTTGACTTCCAGCATTCAGGTGGCAACCCACGGACAAGGCGTAGGCCATCATATGCTGCAACTGCGCATGCAGTTTGCCCTCATGGCACCGATTCGCGGTTCAACATGAAAACCTCACCCGGCGCATCGCTGGCGCCGGGCGCGTTGCTGCAAATATCAGGCTTTTGCTTTCAAGCTCTCCGCGACGGCGACGCCATGCCGCTCCAGCGCTTCGACGATTTTGCCCGCGCCTTCCAAATCGCCCCAGAACATAGGACCGCCGCGATAAACCGGCCAGCCATAGCCGTAAATCCAGACCACATCGATGTCGGATGCGCGCTGGGCTTTGCCTTCTTCGAGGATTTTATAGCCTTCATTGACCATCGGATAGAGCGTGCGTTCTACGATTTCTTGGTCGCTGACTTCGCGCTTCGGTAGGTTGGACGTAGCCCGGAACTCTTCAATGATCGCCAACGCCTCGGCACTTGGCGTGCCCACGCGTTTTTCATCATAATCGTAAAAACCCTTGCTGTTTTTCTGACCAAAACGGCCCGACGCACACAGTGCATCGCGTATGGTTTCGACCTTTGACGGATCGCGGTGCCAACCAATGTCAAGGCCAGCCAAATCGCTCATTTGAAACGGTCCCATGGGCATGCCGAAATCGGTATGCACCTTATCGATCTGGGCGGGTGTCGCGCCTTCCAGCAGCAATTGCATCGCTGGCTGCTGCCGAGTGGACAGCATCCGGTTGCCGATAAAACCATGGCACACACCTGCAACCACGGCGACCTTGCCGATTTTCTTACCAATCGCCATAGCCGTCGCCAGCACGTCCGGCGCCGTTTTGTCGCCGCGCACGACCTCCAGCAATTTCATGACATTGGCAGGCGAGAAAAAGTGCATGCCGACGACATCTTGCGGACGCGATGTGCTGGCCGCAATTTCGTCAATGTCGAGATAGGATGTGTTCGACGCCAAAATCGCGCCGGGCTTGCAAATAATGTCCAGCTTGCCGAACACCTCTTTTTTTACATCCATGCTTTCATAAACCGCTTCGATGACAAGATCGCAGTCGGCCAGATCGTTCAGGGTCAAGGATGGAGTCAGCAAGGCCATCATGTCTTCGACCTGCTCTGGCGAGAAGCGGCCCTTCGCGGCACTGTTTTCGTAATTTTTGCGGATAACGCCAACGCCGCGATCCAGATTTTCCTGCACCATTTCGACGATGGTCACGGCAATACCCTTTGACAGGAAATTCATCGAAATTCCGCCGCCCATCGTGCCCGCACCGATAACGCCGACTTTCTTGATATCCCGCAGCGTAATGTCTTTGGCCAGCCCGTCAATTTTTGCAGCTTGGCGTTCGGCAAAGAACATATGGCGCTGGGCCGCGGATTGCGATCCGCCCATCAGCTTCACAAATTCAGCCCGCTCAAACTTCATGCCCTCTTCAAACGGCAGTCGCGTTGCCGCCTCTACGCAAGCAAGATTGGCATAAGGCGCGTCGAAGCCTTTCCACTTCTTCGCATTGGCTGCCTTCAATTGTTCAATAATGCCAACGTCTCCGCCCAGCGGACGCTCACGCGTTGGCCTTGGACCAACCGCGATCAATTCGCGGGCGTAAGCAATAGCATCGTCAGCCAGGCTCTCTTCGCCGGCCAACCGGTCAACCAACCCAATGGACGCTGCCTTCGTCGCCGACAAAGGTTCGCCAAGCGCACACATTGTGGCGGCCGCTTCGACGCCTACGATGCGCGGCAGCCTTTGCGTCCCTCCAGCACCCGGTATAAGGCCAAGCTTGACCTCGGGAACACCCAGCCGTGCGGACGGCACGGCAATGCGGTAATGGCACACCAAGGCAGTTTCCAGACCACCGCCAAGTGCCGTGCCATGAATGGCAGCAACGACGGGTTTACTGGCAGCTTCAATGATGTTCAAAACGGCGTTGAAATCCGGACCTTGCGGCGGCTTGCCAAATTCGGTGATGTCGGCACCTGCAATAAAGGTCGACCCAGCACAGCGCAGCACAATGGCCTTTACATCATCATCCGATAGCCCCTGTTCAATGCTGTCGTTCAAACCCTGACGCACATGCCAAGACAAGGCATTGACCGGGGGATTGTCGACAAGCACCACAAGGACGTCGTCAAATTTCTGTGTGGTTACTGATTGCACGGGCAACTCCTAATTTTACGGTTCGGCACCTTTGCCGTTTATCGAGTGATGAAGAAACTGGCGCTAGTCCTAATATGTTTTTTGCAGGCTTTGCAATCCTGCTGCTCCAAGCATTCCAGCGACGTGCGTTTTACGCCTAGCCTTTAAGGGTTTGGATGATGGCTGAAAAATCAAGCGTCCCATGTCCAGCTACGTCAAATTGTGCATATAACTCCGCGGCACGCTCGCCCATCGGCACCTCAGCATGTACCGATGCTGCAGCGTCCATCGCCAATTTCAAATCCTTAAGCATCAGTGCTGTTGCAAAGCCGCCTTGATAGCCATTGTCCGCAGGGGTCGTGGGCCCAACACCCGGAACTGGGCAATAGCTGGTCATCGACCAGCTCTGTCCCGAGGCCTTGGACGAAATGTCGTAAAAGGTCTGGAGGTCTAACCCCAGCTTTTCGGCCATGGCAAAGGTCTCGCAGGTTGCAATCATCGATGCGCCAAGCAGCATATTGTTGCAGATTTTTGCCGCCTGTCCCGCGCCCGATGCGCCGGCATGAATGACCGCCTTGCCCATGTTGGACAATATGGGTTCGGCACGCGCAAATGCCGTATCCGTGCCACCAACCATGAAGGTCAAGGTGCCGGCATTTGCCGCGGCGATGCCGCCCGAAACGGGTGCATCGACCATGGCATAGCCAGCAGCGAGAGCATCCGCCGTCACCTGCCGCGCGGTGGCGACGTCAATCGTTGAACAGTCCAACAATATTGCGCCTTGCGGGGCATGGCCCAAAACATCGTCTTCAAAAACACGTGCGACAATTTTACCATTGGGCAGCATCGAAACAACAGCGTCGACGCCTGCCACCGCGTCACGTACCGAAGTAAATGTCGTGCAGCCATTTTCCTGCGCGCGCGTCAGTGCCTCGCCTGACAGATCAAAGGCGTTAACCGCATGCCCCGCCCTGACAAGGTTTGCGGCCATGCCGCCGCCCATATTGCCAAGCCCGATAAATGCGATTTCCATGTGCCTTATCCCATAGTCGGAATGATGAACGCGTTACCAGCATCAGGCGATCCGTCTGGCCAACGCTGTGTGATCTTCTTGACCTTGGTCCAGAATTTAATGCCTTCCATGCCATATTGGTCGGTGTCGCCAAAGCCGGAGCGTTTCCAGCCGCCAAAGCTGTGATAGGCAACCGGAACAGGGATCGGCACGTTAATACCGACCATGCCGACATTCACACGGCTGACAAATTCGCGCGCCGCGTGGCCGTTACGCGTGAAAATCGCAACGCCATTGCCATATTGATGCTTCGAAGGAAGCGCCAAGGCCTCTTCAAAACTAGCCGCGCGAACCATTTGCAAAACAGGGCCGAAAATTTCTTCCTTGTAGCTTTCCATGTCGGTCGTGACATGATCGAACAAAGTTGGACCGATGAAGTAACCTTCTTCATGTCCCTGAAGCTTGAACCCGCGGCCATCGATAATCAACTCGCCACCTTCGTCGACACAGGTCTGAATCCAGCCTTCAACCTTAGCTTTGTGCTGCGCGGTTACCACAGGGCCATAATGCGCTTCGGCATCGGTGGAGACACCAACACGCAATGCTTCGATGGCAGGGATGAGCTTGGCCTTCAGACGCTCTGCTGTATCATCCCCAACGGGCACGACGACGGGAAGCGCCATGCAGCGTTCGCCCGCCGAGCCAAAAGCGGCACCCGTTAGATCGTTAACAACCTGATCGAGATCAGCATCTGGCATCACGATACCATGGTTCTTCGCGCCGCCCATTGCTTGCACGCGTTTGCCGCTGGCAACGCCGCGATGGTAGACATAATGTGCGATGTCGGATGACCCGACAAAGCTGACCGCGCTAATGGCAGGATGGTCAAGGATGGCGTCGACCATTTCCTTGTCGCCATGCACAACTTGGCAAATGCCCTCGGGTAAACCAGCCTCAATAAACAACTCCGCCAAGCGTACAGGAACACTTGGGTCACGCTCACTTGGTTTAATGATGAATGCGTTACCCGTTGCGATTGCAGGGCCGCTCATCCACAAAGGGATCATTGCGGGGAAATTGAATGGCGTGATGCCTGCACCAATGCCCATGGGCTGACGTATCGAATAGACATCAATGCCAGGGCCGGCGCCTTGGCTATATTCACCCTTCATAACATGCGGGATGCCGCAGCAAAACTCGATAACTTCTAGCCCACGTTGAATATCACCCTTACTGTCGGCAATGACCTTACCATGCTCGGCCGAAAGCATATGCGCCAGTTCGTCCATATTGGCTTCCACCAGACGCTTAAATTCGAACATCACGCGCGCGCGGCGCTGCGGGTTGGTCGTTGCCCAGGCAGGCTGCGCCGCCAATGCTGCTTGGACGGCACGCTCAAGCACCGCTGCATCGCCCAGTGCAACACGCGCCTGTACGCCACCATTATTTGGATCCATAATATCGCCAAAACGTACTGGGCTGGTACCTGCACCACCACTAATGAAATGATCGATTTGACGCATATATTTTCTCCTGATTCCGTCCGCGTGCCATGCGCGTATCGATAGATTATTGCAACCACCGCGTAGTTAGCATTCAAAAATTGGCGATGGTGTATATATAAACGCAATATCGCACGCCCTATTTCTCTCTTATCTGTGTTCAGGAATGCTCATGATTAATTTTTTGGTCCGTGCATCCCTCGGGGCAATCGCCATCGGCGCACCTGCCGCCTATGCGCAAGACGCCGCCGAACCCATCATTATCGTGACCGGCAAGGGCCTTGATCAGACCAAAAGTGATCCTGCTTATGGCTCGGTTGAAATCGATCGCGCGCGTCTGACCAGCGAAGCATCGGGGCGCATTGAAAACATCCTTGCCGATGTCGCGGGTTTTCAGCAGTTTCGGCGTTCGGACAGCCGTTCGGCCAACCCATCCGCGCAGGGCGCGACGCTGCGCGCGCTGGGCGGCAATGCGTCGAGCCGGACGCTCATATTACTCGACGGCGTGCCGCAGGCTGACCCATTTTTCGGCTATATCCCGTTTAGCGCGATAACGCCTGAACGTCTGTCTTCCGTCCGCGTGACGCGCGGCGGCGGCAATGGCGCATTTGGCGCAGGCGCGGTGGCGGGCACGATTGAGCTGAATAGTGCTACCCGCACCGACCTACCCGACGCGTCGCTTTCGGCCTTTTACGGCAGCGACAATGCACGCGAATTGTCTGCAGGCCTCACAAAAGATCTTGGCGCCGGCTTTGTCAGCCTTTCAGGGCGCTGGGACCGCGGCGACGGCTTCTTCACCGCACCCGCTGCTTCGCGTCAGCCAAGCGATGTGCGCGCCGCTTATGAGAGCTGGTCCTCCGGCCTGCGCGCGGTGGCACCTTTGGCGGACGGCGTAGAGATGCAATTTCGCGGATTGCTCTATCAAGATAATCGGACCCTCCGATTTGCAGGAGCGGACAGCAGCTCTGAAGGGCAAGACGCCAGTATCCGCATCGTGTCGCAAGGGCGCTGGCAAATTGACGCCTTGGCTTATCTGCAGGCGCGCAATTTCACCAACATCGTGATCAGCGCGACGTCCTTGCGCAAGACGCTGGACCAGCGCAATACGCCTTCAACGGGGCTTGGCGGCAAAATCGAGGTGCGCCCACCTGTTGGCGACGCGCACCCACTGCGCGTTGGCGCGGATATCCGCTTGGCCGACGGCGAATTGTTTGAAGATGCGTATAGCCAAGTCACGGGGCTTGTGACCGCGCGCCGGAACGCCGGCGGGCGCAGCGCGAACTTTGGTATGTTCGCGGAAAATGACTGGAACCTTGGCGCATTGACATTGACCGGTGGTCTGCGTGCCGACCGCTGGACGATCCGCAACGGCTTTTTTGCAGAGCGCAGCGCAAATGGCAGCGTCGTGCGCGACGACAATTTTGCCGACCGGGCAAGCTGGGAAACAAGTGCGCGGGTTGGCGTGCTTTATGCACCACGCGATGCGTTTGCCTTGCGCGCGGCGGTGTATACGGGGTTCCGATTGCCGACGCTGAACGAGCTTTACCGACCCTTCACCGTGTTTCCCGTTACCACCCGCGCCAATGCTGCATTAAATGTTGAAAAGCTGCGCGGGGCAGAGGCTGGCTTTGATCTGCGTCCGGCCAAGGGCATCTCCTTTGGCGCGACACTTTTTTACAACCGGCTGAACGATGCCATCGCCAATATCACCATCGCGACAAATTTGCGTCAACGCGGCAATGTGGATGCCGTCGTCGCCAAGGGCCTTGAACTATCGGGCGAAGCTATTTTCGGCCAAGTCGCGCTTTCGGGCTCTTACGCATATAGCGATAGCAAAGTGCGCGCGTCCGGCAGCGCGTCCGCGCTCAATGGCCTGTCTCCCGCACAAAGCCCGCGTCACGCCGCCAACGCAAATGTGCGCTGGACACCCGATGTAGGGACAATATTCTCCGCAACTGTCCGATATGTAGGCGCACAATTTGAAGATGATTTGGAAAGCAACATCTTGCCCGCTGCCCTAACAGTCGATGGCTTTGCGCAAATCCCATTGACCCGACACGTCGCACTGACGGGCCGTGTTGAGAATATCTTCAACGAAGCCGTGGTAACCCGCAAAGTCGACAACTCCATTGACCTTGGGACCCCGCGTATCCTTTGGATTGGGCTGAAGTTTACAAAGAAATAATGGCGGAGACGGTGGGATTCGAACCCACGATAGAGTCACCCCTATACACACTTTCCAGGCGTGCGCCTTCGACCACTCGGCCACGTCTCCGCATTCCCCTTAGGGACGCACGCCCCTAGCCGCTCCTTTGCGCTTTCGCAAGGCACAGTGATTTGCCATAACCTATCACATGAAAAGATATCTACCTTTGGTCGCTTGCGCCGCTTTGTGCGCGCCACTCCCGCTTTTGGCGCAGGACACCAAAACCCACCCCGCACCGTCGGAAATTGTCGCTTCGGCCAAAGCGGGCGAATGGGTGGCCATTGCGCCATCGGATCTTTTGGTCATGGACCTTGCGCCCGATTCGAAGGGCAAAGCACGGCGCGTGGTGATACAACTCATGCCTAAACCCTTTAGCCAAGGCTGGGTCGGTAATATCCGCAAGCTGGCGGCGGCGCGCTGGTGGGATGGCACGAGCATCAACCGCGTGCAGGACAATTATGTCGTGCAATGGGGTGACGCGACCGAGAAGAAAGCTTTGCCTGAAGCTTTGGCAACCATGGAAGCGAAGGATTATGTCACACCTGATTGGCCGTCTAAGGACTGGATTTTCGCGCGGGCAGACGGAAGGCCCGACGCCTATGCGGGGGCCCATGGTTTCTATATTGGCTGGCCACTGGCACAAGGCCGCGAAGGGCTTTGGCCAATCCATTGCTACGGCATGGTGGGTGTTGGTCGAAATCTCGCGCCCGACACGGGCACGGGCGCTGAACTCTACGCCGTCATCGGCCATGCTCCGCGCCACCTTGACCGCAACATCGCACTCGTTGGCCGCGTGATTGAAGGCATTGAGCATTTGTCGAGCCTGCCGCGTGGCACTGGTGCGCTGGGCTTTTACGAAAAGGAAGAGGAGCGCGTGCCAATCCTGTCGGTGCGGCTGGGCGATGCGGTGCGGGACGTTCCAGCCTTTGAATATCTGGACACCGATAGCGCAAGTTTTGCGGCTTATGCCGACGCACGGGCCAACCGGCGTGATCCGTTTTTCAATGTGCCAGCGGGTGGCGCAGATATCTGCAACATTCCAGTGCCCATTCGCCGCAAGGCGAAATGAGTGGGGGTTAATGCGTCAGCATTTTTTCAATTTGTTAAGCGCGCCTGTGCAGGTGATGGCACCGTTAAGGGTATGACCACAGGCCGGATCAAGGCCATTTGTTCCAAACGGTCGAGCGCCTTACGGGCATCAGCATAGCGTTTTGCACGCACCATCCAAGGCTGGGCCGCAGACGCGCCCGGCATTGCGGCAACCTCCAACATGGCCGCCGATACATTTCCGGCCTCAACAAACGCTTGTGCGCGGATCAGGCGCTGTTCCGGTAAGCGCGCCGGCCCATCATCCATGCGGAGCACAAAAAGCTGCGATAGCTCCCCTTTGACTGTTTCCCATGTGCTGCTGTCAGGATCACCAGAGACCAATATCGGCGCTAGTCCGCTGAGCTCTGTCTGCAGTGTATCGAGTGTAACTGGCGCTTGCGCTGCAGAGATAAGGGTCGCAACCACTTGCGGTTGAGTTGCGCCAAAACGAAGCCGGAGCTGTTCTGCCAAATACCCCAAAGGAGCACCATTATCGAGGGTCCGGCGCACCGCAAAAGTCAGCAGCAACCCTTCACCCCGCACGGCATCGCCTGATATTGCTGGGTCCGCTACATATACCGGAACCATTTGTCCCGCGACTTGCGCCGTTGCGCCAGCGGCAGGCTGCCTAGCAGGCGCAGGCGAAACGCCGTTTTCTGCCGCAGCCTTTTCTTGCGCTGACGGCGCAAGAATATCAAAGCTATCCGCCAGCCACCATGTCGCCGCCCCGCCGCCGATAAATGCGACCATAAGAAGAAACATGAAATGCTTGAATTTCATCCCGCCACGCACGGCGGACTGTGCCGATGAATGTTCGCTCATATCGGTTCCTCAATAGCCGTGCCGCGTTCGTCTTGGCAATGCGTGGGTGTAAACTGTGCTTGGATAGCTTTCAACAGTGCCGCATCATTAGGCGCGTCGGCAATAATCATTGCCGCCCAATTCTCCCCTGCTGCCTCGGCAATCGCGCTGGAAAATGTCGCGAGTGTGATGTTGGCGCGTGGCAAATTCATTGTGTCACATAGGTCGGCAAAATGCCGCGCCGCACGCGACGAATGCAAAATCACGACATCGCTTTCGGTTATCTGATGCACAAAATTGTCCGGTGTGTCGACCATGGCGCTTCGGTAAATGATGTCTATATCGATACTGACATCATCGATATGCGGAATGGGGCTATGATCTTCGCCTGCCAGCCATAACAGCCGTTGATGACCATCGGCAACGGCAACGCGCACCAGCGCCTCAACACCTTCAGACCCCGTTTTTGCAACGGGCAAAGACAATGCGTGTAGCGCGCTGGCGGTGGCGCTGCCCACGGCATAAATTGGCGTGGCGGGGTTATTGGTCAAAAATTCTCCTGCCGCGCGTGCGGCATTGCCGCTGGTCAGCAATAACCCATCATAACCAGCTGCAGATCTGCGCTGCATGGGCAGAACTTCGATGGCGAATAACGGCATGAGAATGGGCTCATGCCCCGCCGCGCGCAGCCGATGCGCCGTCGCATCGGCCCCGGGTTGCGGACGGATAATCAACAGCCTCACGATGCGAAAATGCTTCGCAAATCGGCACTCGCTTTGCCCAACAGCTCTTCCGCAAGCTGCGCCGGGCCATCGCCGCCAATGGCATACAGACATTCGCCGGATTGCAATTCGGCGCCGTTCGCGGTGAAAATTTCGGCGCGCAATCGGACTTGCGTCCCTTCAACACGCGCGAGAGCCGCAACCGGCGAATGGCAATTGCCACCAACGGCAGCGAGAAACGCGCGCTCGGCATGGACGGCGATAAATGTTTCGGCGTCGTTGATAGCCTCTAATAAGGGGATGAGGTCGGCGCGGTTGGCCAATCGATCAATGCCGACGGCGCCTTGCGATGCGGCGGGCAAGAATGCATCGAGCGACAATTCAACGCCCATGTCGGCCATACCCAAACGGTCAAGCCCTGCTGCCGCGAGCAAGGTGGCATCGGCTTCTTTTGCGTCGATATGCGCAAGCCGGGTCGCTACATTGCCCCGCAATGGCACGATCTGCACATCAGGTCGCGCCCGTTGCAACTGCGCCGCGCGCCGGGGGCTCGATGTGCCGACCCGTGCGCCCTGCTTCAATTCGCGCAATGACGCCGCGCCAATCAACCGATCATGGACGTCGGCGCGCGGTAGCATCGCTGAAATAACAAAAATGTCGGAACGCCAAGTTTCGACATCTTTCATCGAATGGACGGCAATATCAATCTGATCATCGATCAGCGCACGTTCCAACTCCTTGGTCCAAAGCGCTTTCCCGCCAATATCCGCCAAGGGCCGATCCTGAATCTTGTCGCCTGTTGCCAGCATCGGGACAAGCTGCACCGCGTTGTCAGGCAAATTATGCACCAACTTCAAAGCCGCTTTAGTCATCTCGGCTTGGGCTAAAGCCAGCGGAGAACGGCGAGTTCCGATGCGCAAAGGCCGCGCGGCGGTGAAGATTGGACATGTCATGCGGCTTGTTCATAGCGGCGCGTCGACCTATGGGAAAGCACAATGGCAATCATCTTGGGTCTTGAATCAAGCTGCGACGAAACCGCAGCCGCAATCGTGCGGTCCGACCGGACAATCCTCAGCCATGCCTTGGCTGGGCAAGAGGACCATCACCGCGCCTTTGGCGGTGTCGTTCCTGAAATCGCAGCACGCGCGCATGCTGAGTTGATGACGCCCTTGGTCGAAACGGCCTTGGCCGATGCCGGACTTAGCCTTAATGACATTGACGCCATTGCCGCCACCGCTGGCCCTGGTCTTATTGGCGGTGTTATGGTTGGACTGGTCACGGCAAAAGCGCTCGCCATGGCATCAGGCAAGCCGTTGATTGCCGTCAACCATCTTGAAGGCCACGCTTTATCGCCGCGCCTCATCGATGCGGATCTGGAATTTCCCTATTTGCTGTTGCTCGTATCGGGTGGCCATTGCCAGTTACTGCGCGTCAATGGTGTTGGTGATTATAACCGCCTGGCAACCACCATCGATGATGCCGTGGGTGAGGCGTTTGACAAAACCGCAAAAATCTTGGGTCTCGGCTTCCCCGGCGGGCCAGCCGTCGAACGTGCGGCCGCCATCGGTAACGCCCACAACGTGCCCTTGCCAAGGCCGTTAAAAGGCGCGGATGAACCGCATTTCTCCTTTGCTGGCCTGAAAAGCGCCGTTCTGCGGGCGCATGAATCGGGTCAGTATAAGGTTGAAGATATTGCTGCGTCGTTCCAATTGGCGGTGATCGACTGCCTCTATGACCGCATCAGCTACACGTTGGATCGCATAGATGCGCCAGCTGCCTTAGTGGTGGCTGGTGGTGTTGCGGCCAATGTGCCAATCCGTGAGATGCTGGAAAAACTCGCGGTGCAACGTGGAATGCGCTTTGTCGCCCCGCCCTTGTGGCTGTGCACCGACAATGGCGTCATGATTGCCTGGGCCGGTGCAGAACGTTTTGGCATGAGCCTCACCGATGGACTGGACTTTGTTGCGCGCCCCCGTTGGCCGCTTGACCCGCATGCCGCACCCGCCCGCGGCGCAGGCGTTAAAGCATGAGTGCAAGCAGATATCCTATAGGCATCATCGGCGGTGGTGCCTGGGGCACTGCACTCGCGGCCGTCATGTCGCAAATCCATGATGCTGTATTGCTGTGGGCCCGCGAAGACGATGTCGTAGGCTGCGTAAACGCCCGACATGAAAACAGCCTGTTTCTAGCCGGAATCCCGCTTTCGCCCAAAATTGAAGCTACCGCTGATCTCACCCGCACGGCCGATTGCGATGCGTTGCTGATCGTCACGCCAGCGCAGCATGTGCGCGCGACTTTATCCGCACTGCCCGACACACAAGCGCCGTTGATCCTATGTGCCAAGGGGATTGAGGCCAATACGCAAATGCTGCTGTCCGACGTCGCCGCACATGTGCGTCCGCACAATCCTTTAGCGGTGCTTTCCGGCCCTACATTTGCGCATGAGGTGGCGGCCGGAAAACCAACGGCTGTGACGCTTGCAACGGCAAACCCAACATTGGGATCGGCACTGATGCGCCGTATCGCCACCCCATCTTTCCGCCCCTATTGGACCGACGACATCGTCGGCGCGGAAATTGGCGGCGCTGTTAAAAATGTTCTCGCCATTGCTTGCGGCGTTGTCGACGGCGCGGGTCTTGGCCTGAATGCACGCGCCGCTTTAATCGCACGTGGCTTTGCCGAAATGCAGCGTTATGGACTCGCACGCGGCGCGAAAGCGGAAACACTTGCCGGGTTGTCGGGGCTCGGCGATCTGGTGCTGACATGCAGTTCGGAAAACTCGCGTAACTTTTCTTTAGGCCAAGGCCTTGGGCAAGGACAAACAGCGGAAAGTCTGCTCGCCGACCGCAGGACCGTTGCCGAGGGCGCCTTTACAGCGCCCGTGCTTTTGCAATCGGCGACCGCCCTGTCTGTCGAAATGCCCATCGTTTCAGCCGTTTGCGCGTTACTCACTGGCGTGACCACGGTGGAAGCCGTCGTAACCGACTTATTGGCCCGCCCCCTTAAGTCCGAAAGCTGGTAACTTTGGCCTAGATCCGCTAGTTGACGCACAAAGGACCGCATTTGACCACAGCTAGAACCGACGAAGAAGACATCCAAGCGCTCGCCAAAGGCGGCCGCACCAATGTCTTTGGATTTATGCTGCGGTTGGCGGCGCGTATCCCATTTCTGTTCATCGCAGGACGGCTTTATGGCCCCGAGGCACTTGGCCGATTTGCTTATGCAATTTTGATTGTTGAATTTGCCGCCCAGCTTGGGTCGCTTGGCCTACGTCGGGGTCTTGCTGAGCTCTTGTCTAATGAAGATCGGCCACACGCCCATATCATCGCGGACTGCTTGCTCGCCGCGTTGGTAGCTTCGGCGCTGGGCGCTGCGTTTCTGATCGCGTTGCCGCAGTTCATGTTTCCCAATAGCGGTATCAACGGGTTAGATCGCTTCTTGCCATTGGCCATTTTTGCGATTGTGGCGACGGATATTGCGCTGTCCGCGCTCGCTTATAAATTTGATATCCTGTCCACCGTTCGCGCACGCGCCGTAGTCGAACCTTGGGCAATCAGCATCGCTGCAGGCGCATTTTATTTCTATTCCGCCCGCGATGGCTTGATTTTGGCTTATGTCGCCTCTTTGGCGGCTGCCTTGGCTTGTGCGCTATGGCCTTTGTGGCGAAGCTACGGTCTTCCGCGGGGTTGGCGCCCGAGCCTGACGCGTTCCTTTGGCATTGCGCAGCGCAACCTGCCGCTCGCTGCTGCGGATGCAGCCGAATGGGGTAGCCGGCGGCTTGACCTCGCCATATTGGGCTTGTTCGCTTCGCCAGCGGTGGTCGGCATCTATTATGTCGCGCAACAAGTCGCGAGCTTACCGCAGAAGTTGAAAACCAGTTTCGACCCAATTTTGGGGCCTGTCATTACCCGCAATTTGCAGACGCAAAACTACGCGGAAATCGCTAAGCAAGTGGGCCAAGTTGGCTTTTGGATCATTGCGGCGCAGGCGGGAATTGCATTGGCGCTTGGTATCCCGGGCGAAGCCGTAATGGGGCTGGTGGGCCCTCAATTTGTTGGTGGCGCCATGGCGCTCGCCTTTTTGCTCACGGCAGAAGTTGCCGCCGCCACCGCAGTGGTCAGTGAATCCGCCTTAGTGTACATGGCTCGCCACCGAAATCTTTTGATCTCGCTCGCTATGCTCATTGTACAAGCTTTAGTGAGTGTTGGCCTCATCATACTCGTCGACGATTTGCCCATTAAGCCTGAACATGTCGGCCTATATCAGGCGGCGGCGGTGGCGTGCGGCCTGACGATCTCATTGGGGATCGGGTCGCTCATCAAATCCCGGTTTCTGTCGCATTTGCTTGGGCAAAATATTCGGGTTTGGCGCTGGACGCTGCTCATTGCCGTCGGAGCTGCGGCATTGCTTGGATGCATAATTGTCAGCGTGCCCGCGCGCTTTGAATGGGTCGAGCTTACAATTGGGATTCCCGCCATTCTCGGTCTTTATGGGTGGATTATCTGGCGCTGGGGCTTTGGCCCCGAAGACCGCGTCCTGTTCCGCAAAACGCGCAATTAACCTAGGCGCTTTGCGACCAAATCAGCAATGTCCGCTTCTGGCCGCGCGCCATAATGTGAGATAACTTCTGCTGCGCACACCGCGCCCATGGTTAGGCAGTCCGCCATTGAGCGCCCCTGCGCAAGTCCAGCAAACACACCGGCCGCAAACAAGTCGCCTGCGCCTGTGGTATCGATCAACTGCGCCACAGGTTCAGCACGCACTTCCGTCCGCACACCATTTTCGACGGCAATCGCGCCATGTTCGCCGCGCGTGCAGACAAGCAATGGAACCTTGGCAGCAATCGCCGCAACTGAGGCTTCGAAATCGTCGCTGTTATTCAGCGCGCAAATTTCAACTTCGTTGGAGAATAAAATATCAATTCGACCCGCGTCCATTTCGGCAAGGAAATCGGAGCCATGGCGCGAAATCACAAATGCATCTGACAAGGTCAAGGCAACCTTGCGGCCAGCGGCGCGTGCGATATCAATTGCAGTCCGCATGGCGGCGCGCGGTTCTTCGGGGTCCCACAAATAGCCTTCAAGATACAAGATCGCCGCGCTTTCGATCAGCGATGTGTCGATGACAGATGCAGGCAGATATTGGGACGCCCCCAAAAAAGTGTTCATCGTGCGCTGCGCATCAGGCGTAACCAATATGTAGCAACGCGCCGTTGATGGCGCACCGACGCGGGCAGGAACGTCAAAATGAATGCCGCCAGCGCGAATATCATGCGCAAAAACTTCGCCCAGCTGATCGGTTGCCACTTGCCCGATAAAAGCCGTCTTGTGCCCAAGTCGCGCCAGCCCCGCCAAGGTGTTCGCCGCCGAACCCCCGCTAATTTCACGGGCAGGTCCCATATGCCCGTAAAGCGCCTGTGCGCGTTCTTCGTCGATAAGCTGCATGCTGCCCTTTGTGAGGCCTTCGCTCGCAATAAACGCATCATTTGTATCGGCGATGATATCCACAATGGCATTGCCAATAGCAAGAACGTCGAAGCGGGTATCAGTCATAAAGTTTCCTATTTAAGCACAGCGCCCAAGGGCAAAGCCACCTAGTTGGATTGGACATTTCCGGCAAGCGCTTTAGAACGGGCACATGATCCAAGCGCTGATGCTCTCATTCCAAAGTCTGTCCGATAAGCGTGTCGCTAGTCCACTTTCTGGCCACAGCTACTGCGGTCCATTGGGTCCATTCAGAAAGTTCGAAATCATGAAACATGCACTGCCCTTCACCGCAACCCTCTTGTTGCTGGCAGGCGGTGTCTCGCCACCAGAAGTGCGGGCGCAGGTGCGACCCGCGGCACCCGTTGAACGAAAGGCAGCACCTCTTCCGCCCCGCACGGTTGTTGTAACGCGAGGGCTTGAAGGGGTGATGGGCAAAGACGCCTCAACCCTAAAACGCTTGTTCGGCGAACCACGGCTGGATGTTGTCGAAGTTTATGGTCGCAAGCTACAATTCGTCGGCAAGCCTTGCGTCCTCGATGCGTTTCTCTACCCTGAGCGTAAGGGCGGACGCGAAGTTGTCACTTATGTTGATGCACGCCGAAGCGATGGCACCGCTGTAGATCGTGCGGCATGCATTGACGCCCTTTTGCGCCGCTAAGGCCGCCGCAAGCGTGGACCCAGCCCTAACTGGCGGCATCCCACTCGGCGAGGACGGACGGATCCTGCTCCCTCGGCATATATTCGATACGCCGCCGCGCCAACGCGTCAGGTGAGAGCCGCGCCAACGCCCAAATCGCTGCACCGCGCACCACTGGTTCGGGATCAATCAGCAAATTTTCAATCTGCGAAACAAGTCCCATATCACGGCCATTGCCAGCCGCGATCAACACATTGCGTACAAAACGGTCCCGTCCGATCCGTTTGATCGGTGATCCGGAAAACAGCTTGCGAAACGCGGCATCATCCAATGACAATAAATCAGCAATCTGCGGTGCAACCAATTCTGCACGCGGCAAAAACGCCTTATGCGCCGCCGCCGTTTCGGCAAATTTATTCCATGGACACACGGCAAGACAGTCATCGCAGCCATAGATATGATTGCCCATTAAGGGCCGAAGCTCCAGATCAATCGGCCCCTTATGCTCAATCGTCAGATAAGAGATGCAGCGACGAGCATCGAGGCGATAGGGCGCGGGAAAGGCATTGGTCGGGCAAATGTCTTGGCACGCGCGGCATGACCCACAACTGTCTTCAGCAGGCGCCGCCGGTTCCAACGCAGCGGTGGTATAGATCGCGCCCAAAAACAACCAACTGCCATGTTCCCGGCTGACAACATTGCTGTGCTTGCCTTGCCATCCAAGCCCAGCGGATTGCGCCAAGGCTTTCTCCATCACGGGCGCGGTGTCGACGAAAACCTTGACGCCGACATCTGCTTCATGCGCCAGCCATCCCGCCAGCCGCTTAAGCGCGCCCTTTACAACATCATGATAATCGCGCCCTTGGGCATAGACCGAAATGCGGGCGCGCGTGTCTTGGTCGGCAAGGGTCATCGGGTCCTGCGGCGGGGCGTAGCTCATCCCCAACATGATGACCGATTTGACCTCAGGCCATAAAATGTCCGGATTGGCGCGTTCATCGGCGCGGCTTTCCATCCAGAGCATGTCGCCATGCAGGCCATCCTTCAGCCATTGTTGGAGGCGCTCGCTGGCGAGCGGCGCAAGGCGACCTGGTGCGATGCCAAATGCGACAAAGCCCTCACCCTTTGCGCGGGCTTGCAAAGCATCCACTAAATCTGGCTTGTCTCTCGTCACACGCCGACCTTATTTTAACCCCTCGCACAATCCGAGGCACATCAGAATATGGGCAATAAGGGCAAAGCGATGTGTAAAGCAATTCCTCGGCCTTTATGCAGTCGATTGCGTATATCTGAAAACACCGACTAGGCCGCGTTTCTTGCGTCGTGGAGCTAAGCGGGCACGCAAGCGGTCCATCCAAGTGCGCCGTTAATGCGTGCCCAGCAGCGCGTGGGTTGCAGTTCGAAACTGGATTGACATTTTTGTAAGTAGTGGCAGTTTCTGGCGTGAGAGAGGATTCGAAAAAATGGCCACTGCCCCGATATTTGAGAGCGATTCGCTGCCCTATGAAGTGAATCAGGCACCGCACCGCTGGGATGTCACCAAAGCGGATATTTACCTTGAGGATCGTTGGCATCCAATATTCAAGGAAATGCGCGAAAAAGCACCGATTAACAAAATCGAAGACTCCGATTTCGGCAGCTATTGGAATGTCACCACGCTGAAAGCGATTCAGCATGTGGAGGCATTGCCAGATCTTTACTCGTCTTCCTTCGAACATGGCGGCATTACGTTGATCGACGATAACGCGCTCGCCGAACCCATTCCCGAAGAGGAAAGAGTCGTCATGCCGATGTTCATTGCGATGGACCGGCCCAAACATACCGAGGAACGTCGCGTTATCGCGCCGGCATTTACGCCGGGTGAAATGGACCGCATGTCCGGCGACATCCGCCGCCGCACCGCAGAGTTGCTCGATTCTCTGCCTGTTGGTCAAACATTTGACTGGGTTGATTTGGTTTCGATCGAACTGACGACGCAAATGCTTGCCTTGCTATTCGATTTCCCTTGGGAAGATCGCCGCAAGCTGACCGAATGGTCGGATTGGGCGGGTGACGTCGAATTATTCCGGTCTGAAGAAACCCGCAAAGCTCGGCTCGCCAAAATGTTCGAAATGGGTGCCTATTTCCAGAATCTTTGGAATGAACGCAAAAGTAAAGGCGAAGCCCCTGACCTGATCAGCCGGATGATCCATTCGCCGATGAAGGACATGGACCCGCTGGAATATATGGGTAATCTGATTTTGCTGATCGTCGGCGGAAACGACACGACACGCAATTCGATGTCGGGCTATGTCTATGGCCTGCATAGTTTCCAAGATGAGCGTGAGAAGCTGGAAAAGAACCCTGGCTTCATCACCAATGCCGTCAGCGAAATCATCCGCTGGCAGACGCCGTTGGCGCATATGCGGCGAACCGCAACGCAGGACCATGAACTGTTCGGTGCGCCGATCAAGGCGGGCGATAAAATTGGCATGTGGTATCTGTCGGCCAATCGCGATGAGACTGTGTTCGAAAATCCGGACAAGCTTATTGTGGACCGCGAAAATGCCCGCCGGCATCTCGCATTCGGCTACGGCATCCACCGCTGCGTGGGTGCGCGGCTTGCCGAACTGCAAATCCGTATCCTGCTAGAAGAAATGGCAGTGCGCCGTCTGCGGCCAAATGTCGTTGCAGAACCAGAGCGCGTCGCCGGTTGCTTTGTCCATGGCTATCGCAAGATGGATGTGGAGTTGACGCGTTATTGATATGAAACTTTTCGGGTCATTGCAGCCAATGTGCTGCCAAGGCTTTCAAAGGAACATGTCCTGCAGCTGAGCAAGCGCCAATTCCTGTCTGTCTGTAGTGCCGGCACGGCTATGTTCGTCTTGGGCTGTGGTCAGAATGCGACGGCTAAGACACGCTTTGCCGTCACCTATAGCGATGCCGAATGGAAAAAACGCCTGTCGCCAGCGGCTTATCGTATATTGCGCCAAGAGGATACTGAGCGACCCTATAGCAGCGCGCTGAACAGCGAAAAACGGAACGGCATCTATGTCTGTGCAGGCTGTAACAAGCGGCTGTTTTCCTCGGCCACAAAATTTGAAAGCGGCACGGGTTGGCCAAGCTTTTACAAGCCTTTGGTGGGCGGCGTTGGCACGAAAACCGACTTTAAAATTGGCGTTCCCCGAACAGAAGTGCACTGCGCGCAATGTGGCGGGCATCTTGGTCATGTCTTTAATGACGGGCCTAAGCCCACCGGCAAACGCTATTGCATGAACGGTGCCGCCATGAAGTTCGTGCCCGGCTGATCCTGTCGAACGGGATCGCGAGGCGCGTTACTTCGGCCCCTCAATGCCCGAAAAGTCGAGTTCAGCTGGCTTTTTTGCGCTATCTGTTTTGCCATGACTTTCGATAATCGCGGCAATTTCGGATGCACGGCCATCTTGCTTGGCATACTCGCGAGCTGAATATCCGGCGCGGCTGTCGGTTTTATCGGGGTTTGCACCCGCCTTTAATAACGCCCGCACAGCATCTATATTGCGGAGTTGTACGGCCAGAATAAGCGCCGTTTCACCTGCTCGATTGCTTTGATCAACCTGCGCTTTTTTGCGGGTAAGCAGCTCAATACCCTCCACATAGCCCAATTGGGTGGCGAGCATTAAAGGGGTCGTACCTTTTTTATCAGCCAAGTTCGGATTGGCACCCTTTTGCAGCAAATAGCCAAGCCACGTCGAATCGCGGCGCTGAATCACAATATGCAAAGCGGTTTCACCAGAGGTAACATCGCGCGTATTGATGATGACCGAGCCGGGTTCTGACAAAAACTTTTCGGCATCTTCACCTTTGCGGTCTTTCACCGCTTTGAGGAAATTATAGCTGTCCGAAAACTGCGCCATAGCCGCAGGCGCGACGACACCACTGGTTACCGGCAAGAGGAGACCAGTCGCTGCAACGAGAAAAAATGTCTTTTTCAACAGAATGTGCCCCATTTTCATATCCAATGCCCTTGCTAACTGCGCTTTAGCAGACCATCTCTTGCCTCGCTATGAACAAAACATCCCTTTTTGCCCTTTCCGCCCTTCTGCTCCTTTCGGCATGCGACACTGGCCCAGCGCAAGCGCCGCTCAGCGAGGCGCCGCTGGCGGGGGCGACAATCGGCGGTGATTTTCTGCTAACGGATCAGGATGGTCAAAAGCGTAGCTTTAAGGAATTCGACGGCAAATTTCGCATCGTCTATTTTGGCTACACCAATTGCCCTGACATCTGCACGCCCGATATGCAAAACCTGATGGCTGGTCTGAAATCTTTTGAGACCAAATACCCTGATTTGGCGGGCAAGGTACAACCGATTTTCATTACTGTGGATCCTGCGCGCGACACGAGTGCGGTTTTGAAACAATTCGTCGGCGCCTTTCATCCGCGCGCCATTGGTTTGACGGGCACCGATTCAGAAATCGCGGCAGCCGCCAAAAAATTCGCGATTTATTCCAGCCGGGTCGACGGCAGCTCGCCCGCAAATTATCTAATGAGCCACAGCCAGACGCCTTATTTGATGGGGCCAAAGGGAGAGCCGTTGGCGATCATGCCCGCAGATACGCCCAACACGGACGCCAATGAAGGCGCGCCGAATTTGGTTGAGGCGGAACTGGCCAAATGGGTCCGTTGATGTGACCAAAGTTCCCTTTTGGGAGGCGCCGCTCGCAAGCTTGGATCGTGCGCAATGGGAAGCCTTGTGCGACGGATGCGGCAAATGTTGCCTCAACAAAGTGGAGGACGAAGATACCGGTCGCATCTATCCGACCAATGTTGCCTGCAAATTGCTGGACCTACAAAGCTGTCAATGTTCCAATTATCGCGGGCGCAGAGCCATTGTGCCGGAATGTCTCCGGCTCACACCTAACAAGATCGAAGATTATGTCTGGCTGCCGTCCACATGCGCATATGTGCTCCGTGCGGCAGATAAACCTCTGCCAGAATGGCATTATTTGGTGAGTGGCGATCGCCAGACGATACATGATGCTGGCATGTCTGTGCAGAATAGGGCTATATCAGAACTGCATGCTGGACCGCTTGAAAACCATATTGTCGAACAGCCGCTCTGATCCCACTGTGGTGATCGAAGGTGAACGCCTCCCCGTGCGTATCCACCGGAACATCCGCGCAAAGCGCATTTCTATGCGCGCCGATGCCATCAAACGCGAAATCCGCATCACGATGCCGCATTATACCCCGACCAATATTGCGCTCGATTTTGTTGACAAGAAACGGGAGTGGATTGCAACGCGGCTGAATAGTGTCGCGGAGGCCGCCCCCATCGCCCCGGGTCGTGAAATTGCTTTTGAAGGCGAGGGTTATGTCATCGAATGGTGCGAGACATGGCCGCGCAGCGTCCGTTGTGGTGAAGGCAGGTTACGTCTTGGCGGCCCTGAATCGTCTGTTGAAGCGCGCATCCTGCGCTGGTTGAAAGCCGAAGCGCGCGCTATTTTTGCCCAAGACATTGCCTTTTATTGCGCCAAGGCAAATGCTCCCGTCCCGCGCCTGTCGCTTGGTGATCCGCGGAGCCGTTGGGGTAGTTGCTCCAGCAATGGCACTATTTCGCTTAGTTGGCGGTTGATCATGGCCCCCGTCTATGTACGCCGCTCGGTCATCGCGCATGAGGTCGCGCACATCCGCCATATGAACCACAGCGCCGATTTTTATGCGTGGCTCGACACGCTGTACGAAGGAAACCGCAAGGCGGCTGACCAATGGCTCAAAATGCATGGGACCGGGTTGCAGCGCGTCGGAAGATAGGGGGAAGCCCATGCTGGAAATGCGTGACTCATGCGAACGCTGCAAAGCGCCCCTGCCGATGGACAGCAAGGACGCCATGATTTGCAGCTATGAATGCACTTTTTGCGAAAAGTGCGTGTCCGGCCCGCTGAAGGGTCATTGCCCCAATTGCGGGGGCAATTTCCAGCCAAGGCCAAAACGCATTAAGAAATAGGCCGTTTCAGCTCTTGGCCCCGCCACCCAAAGCGCCATATTTTTTCTCGAAACCTGATATATTCCCTGCGGCAAGCAATTGCGCTTGGTCAATCCAGTTATCCCGTGTGATCCGTCCGGCAAATGCGCCCAGCTTCGCATCGATTTCCGACACGTCGGCGGCGGTCCAGCTGGCAACCTGCGCAAAGCTGGTCACGCCAAGCCCCTTGAGCAGGGTGTTGACCTTAGGCCCCAAACCCTTGATCAGCTCAAGATTGTCAGGAATTGAGGCTGTTGGAGAAGGCTTTGCCGCATTGGCCTTGGGCGCAACTTGCGCTTTTGCCTTTTCGGCTTTGGCTTTAGGCGCCGCTTGCGCTTTACTCTTTGCAGCCTTGGCCTTTGGCGCTTTCTCCGACTTGGCTTTCTCTACCTTTTCTACCTTAGCGACCTTCTTTACCTTGTCTGGTTTCGCTTTTGGCGCTTTTTCGATTTTCGTTTTTTCTACTTTAGCCTTTGGCGCTTTTTCAGCTTTTGTTTTTGCAGCAACAGGCTTGGTCGCCGCTTTGGGCGCCGCAGTTTTGGGCGCGGTGGCTTTGGGCGCTGCTACTTTTTTCGTTGCAGCTACCTTTGCCGGAGCCTTGGCCTTCGCCGGAGCCTTAGCCTTGGCCTTGGCGGTCTTCGGCGCTGGTGTTGCGGCCTTAACAACAACAGCAGGTGCAGGTGCGATTTCTTTTGGCGCGCTATCTGTTTCCTTCTTCGCGCCGCCGAGCGGCAGCAGCCACCAAAGCAATATAGCAACGATCAGGACCGCACCGATGATGATGATTAAATTGTTGGACAATGTATTTCTCCCCCGAAAGCCCAAAAAATATGCCGTTCAATTAGGCCAAAATTTGCACGCAGGAAACTGTTAATCTGCACCCTAAAAGTTGCAGATTACGCGCTGCCCGACGCCCCCTCACGCGCCACTTCGCGCCAGCCAATGTCTCTGCGGCAGAAACCGCCCGGAAAATCAATCTTGTCGACTGCGGCATAAGCAACAGCTTGCGCTTGCGTGACGCTATAGCCGCGCGCGGTAACATTGAGCACACGCCCACCGCTCGCCACCAATTGTCCACCAACTTCCGACGTGCCCGCATGGAATATCTTCGCGTCCGTCGCATTGGTAAGATGGATCACGCCGCCTTTTTCAGGCAACGCGGGATAGCCATTTGCCGCCATGACAATTGTTAAGGCCGCTTCGTGCGAAAATGTCGGAGGTTCAGCTTGCGCGAGCTTTCCTGTGGCAACGGCCAACATCAATGCGGCCAAATCGCCTTCAAAACGGGTCATCAACACTTGGCATTCGGGATCACCGAAACGGGCATTATACTCAATCAGCTTTGGTCCTTCTTCGGTGAGCATTAACCCCGCAAACAAGACGCCGGAATAAGGCATATCGTGCGCGGCCATATAGGCAACGGTCGGCCGAATGATGCGATCCATAACCTGTGCTTGCAGTGCATCGGTCAGGACAAAGGCGGGCGAATAAGCGCCCATCCCGCCGGTATTGGGCCCCGTATCACCATCGCCCACGCGCTTATGATCCTGCGCGGAACCAAAGGCGACAACATCATAGCCATCGGTCAATGCAAAGAAGCTCGCTTCTTCACCGGTCATAAATTCTTCGATCACGACAGATGCACCTGCATCCCCGAAACCACCGCCGAACATATCGTCGATTGCGGCCTCTGCCTCGGCCCGTGTTTCGGCAATGATAACGCCTTTGCCCGCGGCCAAGCCGTCCGCCTTGATCACAAAAGGCGCATCGAATGCGTCAAGGCCCGCCATCGCCGAAGCCTTGCTGTCATATCGGACATAGCCAGCGGTCGGGATGCCTGCCGCGGCGCACATATCCTTGGTGAAGCCTTTGGATCCCTCCAACTGCGCCGCTTTTTGATTGGGGCCAAAGACCGGAATGCCGGCATCGCGCAAGCTATCACCCAATCCGCTGACCAACGGTGCTTCAGGTCCGACCACGACCAGTCCGATATCATGGCCCGCGCAAAAGGCGATGACCGCCGCGTGATCGTCGATATTCAGATCGACCAGCTCTGCGTCTTGCGCGATACCGGGATTGCCCGGCGCCGCAAAGAGTGTATCGCAATTTGGCGATTGCGCAAGCTTCCACGCCAGCGCATGTTCGCGACCGCCCGAACCGATGAGCAAGATATTCATGTCCGCAAATGACCCCTTTGAAACTGCCGACCCGCAAGTCGCCCGTCTGTTAGCCGAGGAGCGGCCCGGCGACAATGCCCAGGCGATGAGCGTATCGGAGCTATCACTCGCCCTGAAACGCACCGTCGAGGATCAGTTCGGCCATGTCCGCGTACGCGGGGAGATTTCGGGTTTCAAACGCGCAGCGTCAGGACATATCTATTTCAGCCTGAAAGATGATAATGCGCGGCTGGATGCGGTGATGTGGAAAGGTGGCGCAGCGCGCTTGCCCTTCGCACCAGAGGACGGACTTGAAGTCGTCGCCACAGGCAAGCTCACAACCTATGCGGGACGCTCCAATTATCAAATCGTCGTCGAAAGCCTTGAAGTAGCAGGCGAAGGCGCGATGATGCTATTGTTTGAAAAGCTGAAAGCGCGCTTGGCCGCAGAAGGACTATTCGCGCCCGAGCGTAAGAAGAAACTGCCCGCGCTCCCTCGCACCATCGGTGTGGTCACATCGCCGACGGGCGCAGTCATCCGCGACATTTTGCACCGCTTGGCCGATCGCTTTCCAACGCATGTCATCGTCTGGCCCGTATTGGTGCAAGGCGAAGGATCGGCGGCACAAATTGCGCGTGCGGTCGACGGATTTTCAGCGATGCCGCAGAATGGCCCGGCGACCCGCCCCGACCTTGTCATTGTGGCGCGCGGTGGCGGGTCGATTGAAGATCTATGGGCGTTTAACGATGAAGCCGTGGTCCGCGCGGTCGCCAATTGTACGATACCGATTATCTCAGCCGTTGGGCATGAAACCGATACCACCTTGTGCGACTTCGCGGCGGATCTGCGCGCGCCAACGCCGACCGCCGCCGCCGAAATTGCAGTTCCGGTGCGCAGCGACCTGTTGCAGCGCGTAGGGCAATTGGGGCTGCGCATGGCCAATGTCGTCCGCAAGCAGGTAGACCTGGCGGCGGAACGGCTTGAGGCGCAGCGCAGGCTAATGCCGCGTCTATCCGACCTTGCCGCACCGCATCAATTGCGCACCGACGATTTGGCCGAACGCCTGCGCCAGTCACTGCGCACGCGCATCGGCCAGGCGGAAATTGCTTATTCGGGCCCCGCAATGATGCTGCACCCACGCCTGTTACATCGCCGCGTTGAACAAAAGCAGCAACAGCTGGATGCGCTTACCCGCCTTGCGGGCAGCCTGCACCCCGAAGCCCCGCTGCAGCGCGGCTTTGCCCGTGTGACCGATGCCGATGGCAAAACGATTATGTCGCGCACCGCCGCAGTGAAGGCGGGCGATGTGACCTTACGTTTCGTTGATGGCGAAGTTGGCAGCGTCGTTAATGGCTCTGCGGCGCCGCGTCCCTCCACACCAAAACCAACGCCGCCGACCATTAATCAGGGCAATTTGTTCGACGGCTGAAGCGACGCATTGCCCATTGCGCGTCGATGCGCCATAAAGCCGCCATGCTGATGTCTTCGAAAAATAAAGTCGCCCGCCTGCATTATCTGGCCAATAACTTTCGTATTCTCACCGCAGGCGACCATGTCGTGTGCGCGGTGACCGGCCAAGCCATAGCATTAGAAGAGCTGCGCTACTGGAGCGTTGCCAAGCAGGAGCCTTATGCGAGCGCAGAGGCCTCCACCCGCGCGGCATTGTCGAAGGGCTAAACCCTTGCTGCGCAACAGCCAGGCTTTGCGCGCAACCATCACGGCTTTCCTGAGCCTCACCTGTGTCGTGGCGCCGGTTTATGCGCAACCGCAGGCCCCGTCCCATATGAGCC
The DNA here is from genome assembly GCA_002299895.1 of Sphingomonadales bacterium UBA656. GTDB lineage: Bacteria > Pseudomonadota > Alphaproteobacteria > Sphingomonadales > Sphingomonadaceae > Sphingorhabdus_B. The sequence goes on from DBOC01000009.1 coordinate 166,365, forward strand.
CAGCCGAGTTCTGGATGTCAGGTGCAGCTGTTCAAGGCGGCTTGATCATCGGCCGCGCACCTAAGGGAACACGCAACCTATTCTTTAACGATGCAGCATTAGAGCTCAGTCCAAACGGATACTTCGTCATCGGCTTTGATCGGGACGCACCCTTAGAAGCGAGCTTAGTCGCTATACTGGCCGATGGCAGCAAGATCGAACGCAAAATCGCCGTCGCCTCAGGTAATTGGCGTATCGAAAATGTTGCCGCGAACATAACGGGCGGGGCAAAAAGCTCCGCCGAATTTCAGGCGCGACGCAGCGCCGAGCTGGCGCAGATTGAAGCCGCCCGCGCCCTAAAAAATGATGCTAAAGGCTGGCAGCAGACATTTATCCGACCGCTGTCGGGCCGCATATCGGGGTTATTTGGCGCGCAACGCATTTATAATGGCACGCCCGGCAGCTATCATAACGGCATGGACGTTGCCGCCCCCCAAGGGCGGGATTTCGTCGCACCGGCTGATGGCGTCGTCACCCTTGCCGCCAATGATGCCTTCACCTTGGAGGGGCATTTGTTAATGATTGACCATGGCATGGGTCTGAACAGTGCGTTTTTACATGCGTCCGAATTACTGGTCAAAGCAGGAGACCATGTGCGGCAAGGTCAAGTGATTGGCCGCGTCGGCGCCACAGGCAGAGCAACGGGGCCGCATCTGCACTGGGGCATGAAATGGAACAGCGCGCGGATTGACCCGAAGCTTTTGCTCCCGTCAGAATGACAAACGCTTTTTAACGTCGCGGGCGCCGCAATATCAGTTCGGCGTTTCGAGATATGCGATCAGGTCGGCACGCTTTTGCGCATCGGGCAGGCCAGCGAAAATCATCTTCGTCTGCGGTATGACGCGCTGCGGTTTTTCCAGAAACTGAAACAATTTTTCCTTGGTCCAAACAAAGCCGGCTCCTGCGTTTGCCGCAGAATAAGTATAGCCTGGCTCCGTTCCGGCCGTGCGTCCGATGATATTATGCAAGGATGGGCCAATTTTGTTCACGCCAGCGTCGGTGACATGGCACATGCGGCATTGCGCAAACACCAGCTTGCCATTGGCAGCATCGCCGGTGAAGCTGGCCAATGTGGTGCCATCCATTGTGCTCATATCAGTTGCAGCCAGTGGGCCGGCAGGTGCGGCAGGGGTTGTTGCCTCTGCCTGTGCAGACGTCTCATCCGCTTCGCCTTCCGAACCAGCCGAGCAAGCGGCAAGCATTGCGGATACAGCCAGCAGACCAGCTAATGTTTTTGTGTTAACCATAAATTCTCCCGGGGCGTCTTTATTGGCCCCACAGCCAATGCCTTGCATACTCTACTCAGTGGAAAGTTTAGCCCACAACAATAGCCATGAAAAGGCGATTATGCAGCATTATAGGCGCTTTTCTGCCTGTGCATTGTCCTCGCCGCTCTCTTTCAGCACCTTGTGCCTCAGACGATTTACGAAAAGATAAATCAACAACACAACTGGTAGGGTAACGGCGCCGACAAATATCTCGCTGTTTGAACCGCTTTTGGTCGCGGCCACACCCTTTGTCATATAGGCGATGATTCCAACGAGGTAGTAAGCAGCCGCGATAACCGACAACCCCTCCACTAAGGTTTGTAGGCGCAACTGAAGCTGCGTTGAGCGCTCCATCGACCGCATCAGAACAAGGTTCTGTGCCTTTATCCGACTGTCAATGCGCACATCCAGGGTGTGCATGACGCCAGAGATGCGCGCGGCAATGTCGCTAAGTCGTTTCCGGAATACGGAACAAGTCCGCGAGGCCGGGACCAGCCGTCTCTCCGTAAAATCGGTGAGGCTTTGGAAGTTCAATATCGGCTGGACATCGAGCGCGGAAAGCCTGTCCGCCGCGACTTCGGCATAAGCTGCGGTCGCACTGAGCCGGAAGCCCGTTGCCGAACGGATGAGTTCAAGCTCGGACGAAATGGCCGCGAGATCATTGAGCAAGATTTCATCATCTTCATCCGCCGAAGCAACGCGGCGGGCGTGGTCTGACAGGCGTTGTTCCAATTGGTCAAGCTGGGGACCATATTGCTGCACCACTGGGAAACCAAGCAAGGCAAGATTCCGGTAATTACCCAGTTCCTGAACTCGCTGGACAATCCGGCCACGCTCGCCCTCGCCCACATCACCTGCGGTGATAAGCAATCGGCCATAGCCATCGCCATGAATGCTGAAATCGGACCAAAGCCGAATGCCCGCATTGATATCGCAACAGACCATTTCATCGGTCGAAATACCGATTGCGGACAATTCTGCATCAATATTTTCCGCGCTGGGCATAATGCGTATTTGCGTCGCACGAACAACGCCCCCTGGCCAATTTTCCAACCATTGAATATAGTTATGACGTGCGGGTTCAGGTGTTTCTTGCGGAAAAATCAGGGTTAACGTGCTCGCTTCGGTGTGGCGTTCCCACAGGAAATGAATGCCGCCAAGCGTATGTCCCGAACCATGCCGCGGCGCGAGGGCCCAGTCATCAAAATCGGGCCGCGCATTTATCAGCCAACGATCTTCCGCATTGCGTTCATCCGCTTCGATCAGGCGCACAACCTGATAAATTTCGCTATGCGCGGCAACGGGGGCGAAACGACGCAACCGCATTTCGTCAACTGCCCAGCGGCGCAGCGGATGCTCGGTAAAGCTCATATCCGGACATTCGCAGAAATTTTTTCAAAGTCTATAGATTTGAACCACGATGTAAAATTAGCAAATGGCAGGCGCGTTAAGCCCTGTTTTGCGCCGATGATTTTATCGCATGCCCAATAGCGCATGGCGCGCAGCTGCCACGGTACGCGCGACATCGTCCGCATTGGTATTCCATCCGCAAACGCTGATCCGCATCACCCGTGCGCCGTTCCAACTGCCGCCGCTTAAAAAGGCTTCGCCGCTGGCATTGATCGACGCGATAACGGCGTCGCTGATATTCGCGCCATCTTTCGAATCGAATCGTATCAAGCCCTGATTCATTGTCGGGCGTGCAATGCCTGTGGCCCCCTCAAGTTCTGCGATACCATCATAAATGGCCGCCGCATGATCGCAGCACCGTTCAATCATCGCAGCAAGGCCGTCACGGCCGAGCTCCATCAAAGCCGCTAATGCGGGAATGGCCCGCGCGCGGCGTGACCATTCTGGCGTATAATCCATGGGGTCGCGCACCGACCCGCCACTGGTCAGATAGGCGGCGGTCATCCGCATCGCCGCACTATGGGCAGCAGCGTGGCGGGTGATGGCCATGCCACAGTCATAAGGCGTGTTCAGCCATTTATGCCCGTCGGTGGCCCAACTGTCGGCGCGCTCCACCCCGAATACCAAAGCGGACAGGCGTGGGCTGGCATTCGCCCAAAGCCCAAAAGCGCCGTCTACATGCACCCATGCGCCAGCCGCATGTGCAATCGGGCACAATGTCGCAAAATCGTCGCATGCGCCGATGTTGAGGTCGCCCGCGTTGAGAATGAGGATCGTAGGTGCATCAGGTGCTTCAGCAAGCGCCGCGCGCAGAGCTTCTGGTGCCACCAGACCGGGCCCGCCGCCGCCCAAAGGCACGATGCAATCGCTACCTAAACCCAAAAGGCGTAATGCTCGGGTAACCGAAGAATGGTGATGGGCATTGGCGAGCACGCGGATCGCTGGCGCGCCTTGAAGTCCCTGCGACTCAACGTCCCAACCCTTTTGCTCAAGAACAGCATGGCGCGCAGCCGCTAGCGCCGTGGTGTGCGCCATCTGGCACCCGGTGACAAAGGCATAACTGGCATCCGCCGGTAACCGCAAAGCGTCCAGCAGGAAGCGGCCGGCGACTTCTTCGAGAACCGCGCCAGCCGGGCTGGTGGAAGCGAGGACCGCATTCTGGTCCCATGCCGAGCACATGATATCCGCCGCCAATGCGGAGGGGAGTGCACCGCCTTTGACCCATGCAAAAAAGCGTCCACCCGCATTTCCCGTCAGTCCCGGGTCGGCAGCGGCGGCAATAGCGCGAACCACATCATGCGCCGGCATTCCACTCTCTGGAAATTGCAAAGGCAAAGGCGCGCGCATCTCAGCCGGCGTGCCACGCGAGGCAACGGGTCGTGTTCCGAGAGAATTGAGATAGCGGCGGGCTTCAGCAAAAGCGATATCAAGCGTGTCCATCACGCATTGATAAAAGCTTTGTCAAAACCTGTCTATGTTGGTGTCCGTCGCAATGCGACATGTGCAGCGCACATGGGGAATAACATTGGTGCAACTGATGCCGTTATTGCATGAAACCCAAATTGGCGCCGTTAAACCGGCCAATGTTCGGCGAGATGCTGGTCAATTCGCTCGGTGCAACGCCGAACCAAGTGGCAAGAGTCGCGGCATATTGATCAACTGAGATCGTTGGTAGCAAACGGCCCAAGCCAACTTGGTCTGGGCTCCTAACCGAAATTTGCGGTGCGACGCCATAATAGCGGCCGCCGTTCACCGCGCCGCCCATGATGAAGTGATGTGCGCCCCAGCCGTGGTCAGATCCATCACCATTGGACTGCAGCGTGCGGCCAAAATCGGAGGCCGTGAATGTGGTCACTTTGTCAGCGACACCCAATTCCACGGTAGCGCGATAAAAAGCGTCCATTGCGAAGTCGACACGGTCCATCAGCGTTGCGTGCCCCACAATCAAATTGTCGTGATGGTCAAAGCCGCCCAAGTTTACCATGAACACTTGGCGCTTTACGCCCAGAGCTTGGCGAGCAGCTATTAATCGGGCCACAATTTGAAGCTGGTCAGCTAAAGTGTTGGTGCCGGACACTGGCCGGAATGACGTGGCAAGGGATGTCGGCTGCAGCGCCGCATTAACAACAGTTTCGGCATCAATGGAGCGGCGTGCGACCCTATTATATTCAGCTTCAAACATATTATTGCTAGACTGCGTCAACAACGTCCGAAGGGCGTTGCTGCCCGCCGTAGAGCCAAATAACGGACTCTTGAGACCGCCGATGGACGTCGCTCCGGTTGATGAGACTTGATAGGTAATCGCGTCCATCCCGGCCAAAAACACGGCGTTGCCCGCTGCCGAAATGCAGGTGAACAGTGAATTGGTGTTGCTGGATAGGGCAAGGTCACCCATGCGGCCACCCCAACCGTCGGTGGCACCTTCGGGCTTGGACGACTGCCATGTCGATTGTTGGTCATTATGCGAAAACAGCTTCGCAGGCCGGGGGTTTGCCACCAAATTGCTGCTTTGATATTGGGCCAAAGTTAATGGCGCTATAAGCGGACCGACATTCAGCAATGGCGCCAATTTACCTGCATCAAACAAAGCTTTCATGCGCGTCATTTGCGGGGCGAGCGCATATTGCACATTATTGGTCAGCACTTGGCCATTGGCGGGTGTGAGCGCCGTTGCTGCAAGAGACGAACGCGCTAAAGTTATGCCGCCTGCAGTTTGTCCAGGGCCGCCACCGCGAATGGCGCTATACAAGTCGTAATTTGCCGAGTCATAGGGTATTAAGGTGCTGTTATGGTCGTTGCCACCGTTAAAAAATACGCAGACCAATGCGCGATAATCATTGCCTGCACTAAAAGCGGCTGCCTCCCCCATGCCCGCAAGACCCATGGCCCACGAACCCGCGGTACCGGCCACGGCCAATTGTTTAGAGCGGCGAAGAAAAGCGCGCCGCGAAATATCTTCCATTTTGCTAATGTGCACGATGCGCTCCCTATTTTTGGACGAGATAATCGGGGGAAGCAAACACAAGAAGTGTCGCTAGATACACGCGTCGTTCCTTGTCTGCCAACGCACTGGTGTCCGTGACGGTCATCGCGTCAAGCGCGGCCTTGATCGTTGCTTTGGTGGTGTCAGTGAGCTGGTTTCCGGACAATAACAAGGACAGCCGGTTCAGTAAGGCCGCCGTGTCGGAAACGATCGCTAACTCGCGTGTATAAGTGGCTTTGACGTCGTTGTTCACGCCGTTGACGGATCCGATGGTTGACGCCATGAAGTTGATATAGCCGGCAACACTCACTTCGGTAACGATTTGGAATTCAGGTGCGACCAGCGCGTTGGTTGCGATTGCGGTATTGGCAGGGACATAACCCGGGCGGTAAAAATTAAACACAGACGGCGCACGCAAGGGGCTTTGACCCAGGCTGGTGCCGGGATTGGACAGGTTTGCGATGGTCCAATTACCTGTTCGCGATGTGGCACCGAAATTTCTGGCCCATTGTGTAAAGCGCAATACCGGCTCACGAACTTTGCCAAAGGTCGGCGACGTTAGCCCGGCCGCATTTGTTGCTTCATCATCCAACAAAATAGCCTTGAACACCGCGCGCAGATCACCGCGAACCCCCGAACCATTATTGTTAAATATCTTGGCAACACGGTCAACATAGCCAGCGCTAGGGTTACTCGTTACCAAACGCTGGATCATCTGCTTTGAAAAGAATGGGCCCACATTGGGATGGTTGAAAAGTGCGTCCAGCGCCAGTTTCATGGATGTTGGAGCATCGGTGTTGGCCGGAATAGTGGTGCCCAGAAATGTTTTTTCCAGCATGGAATGTTCGCTGGTGGTCTGTGGCCTTGACCATCTGGTCGTATCGCTTGTCATCGGCCTGATTACAGATTCTACCGGTGCGACCGATTGTGATGGAAAACGGACAGAAGGCGTTCTGACCAAGTTCGCATAGTCGTAACTATAACCGGTAAATACACGCGCAAGGTTGGATACATCGGAATTGGTATATGTTTCGATAGGCTGGCCAGTGGTTCCGATTTTTTTGGTGCCGTCATTATTTAGCTCATTCAAACCAATGGTGAAAAGCTGCATAACTTCACGCGCATAATTTTCGTCGGGTACGCGACCAGTCCGCGTATCTTCTTTCCTGTTATCGAGCGTGCTGAGGTAAACGCCCATTGCGGGGTTGAGTGTTACGTCTTCCAGTAACTGACGGAAATTACCCAAAGCATTGCGGTTGAGAACATCCCAATAAGCCGCCACAGCATTTGACTGCCATTGGATTTCGATACCGTTGGTCGACACGACAAAAAACTGGGAAAGCGCGTACGCCAATCTTTTACGAACGGGGTCGGGGCTGGCAATCAACTGGTTCCAAACCATGTAATCCGCGAACTGGTTTTGATTATAATACTCGTCGACGGTCACTTGATCGTAACCGCGCGATGACAGCCAGGCGACGCCTGTTTGGCTAATCGGAATGTCCATCTGTTTATCGAGCCAGGCCACGAAACCTACAGATCGAATGTCTGCGATTTCGGCTTCAGTCGCCGCAAGACTGGCCTTCAAAATGAAACGGGCTGCTTCGCCATCTGTCGCCGGCTTCGCAACTTGCACAGTTGGTGCCAAAACAGAGGTAATTGAATTGTCATCAGTTCCTCCACCGCCACATGCGGCCAAGGCCAAGGAAGCGGCGGGGATCGCAAAAATAGCGGGTGATTTTTCACCAACAGTTCCCTGCGGTGCAGCGACTGTATCAGGGGCGGCATCAGATTTTGTTGGCCTATCAAGAACTAAGCCTTCAGGTTGCGTCATCACACTTCCCCCCAACCATACAAGATCAATTCCAAATTTTGAATCGACCGTGGTTTACACCGCTGTATGCAACACAAACGTCATTTTACAACGCCTACGCGACGCTTTACTTTCTTAACCTTTTTTTAACTGCCTACAATAATTTTTTGTTGCGATGGGTGGGGTAGGGGATTAGTCAGCGGCATGGTACCAAGCGTTATTTAGGCTCAAAACATGGTCAACAGGCGCTTCACACTTCCTATTTTTGCAGTTTTGCCGCTCGCTGGCATTTGTTCAGTTGCGCACGCAAATGTTTTCGAACGCAAACAAAATGGAAGCATTGTCGAAATATCTCAGCCAGTTTGGCGGACGAATCCGTCACCGACTGGTGGGGGTCGATATATACCCAAGGCACAGCCCGCATCGGACGCTGCTCAATCACAAAATGTCGTGCAGCAGCATATTGAAGCCACCGCAACACGGTTCGGAGTTGATCGCAATTTGGTCGACGCCGTCGCATGGCAAGAGTCACGATATAATCCGCGCGCCATTTCTAAGGCTGGGGCCGTGGGGGTGATGCAACTTATGCCGGAGACTGCGCGGCAATTGGGTGTGCACAACCTTTATGATGTGGAGCAGAATGTGGTTGGTGGGACTGCCTATCTGCGCCAGCAACTTGAACGCTTTGGCAATAATGTGCCGCTTGCCTTGGCCGCATATAATGCAGGACCAGGTGCAGTGATTAAATATGGCGGTATCCCGCCTTATCGCGAAACACAAAATTACGTCCGCCAGATAATGCAACGTTTGTCGACAACGTCGACTTATCACGCAGGATATTGAGGTTCATGATGACATATACATTCTCTCGTTTCTTCACCCTAGCTGCGTTGGCCATTGCTCTACCCAAAACGGCGATGGCGCAGGTGGCTAATGTCGATCCACAAGGTTCAGGGCCAATCGTCAATGCGCTTGGCTGGATACAAGGAACACTGCTGGGCAATGTCGCAACGACAGCGGCCGTGATAGCCGTCGCTGTTGTAGGTTTGATGATGCTGACCGGACGCATGAATTGGCGCTTTGGTGCCACCGTCATTATTGGCTGCTTCATTCTTTTTGGCGCAACGGCGATTGTCTCGGGTATTCGTATCGCCGCAGTTGGTGGTTAGGGCATGACCCCGCTGAACCGCACGCCGATATTCCGGGCATTAACACAGCCGCAGATGTTTGCCGGCGTTACCTATAGCTACTTTGTCATAAATCTGGTTGTCACGACCGAGATTTTCCTGATCACACGCTCCTTTTGGGCGATCCCGGCTGCTGCGATCATCCATGCCATCGGCTATATAGCCTGTTTGCGGGAACCCCGGATTTTCGACCTCTGGATTACGAAAATAAGTCGTTGCGGCCGCACCCGCACTTATGACCTTTGGCGCTGCAACAGTTATCGGCCTTAACATATGAAAACGGTCGCCCAAAAAACAGCAGCTTTGGACCCATGCGCAGGAGATCGTCTGCCTTATGCTGGGCATTTGGACGACCATACGGTGATGACCCGCAGCGGCGACTTGATTCAGATGATTCAGGTCGACGGCATCGCCTTTGAAACTGCTGATAGCGAAACGCTGAATCATATGGCGGCAGTGCGGGATGTGGTGATGCGCGGCATCGCGAACTCCAACTTGATGTTGTACTGCCACGTCATTCGCCGCCAGGTGTCAGCCGAGCTATCGGGCGCACAACCAGAGGGTTTTGTCCGTGACCTCGACGATGCCTGGAAACAGCAATTGCGTGGCAAAAGGCTCTACATTAACGACATGGTGTTAATGCTGGTCCGTCGGCCCGCCCGAGGGAAAATAGGCTTTTTTGATCGCCTCATCAAATGGGGCAATGGGGCAAGCAACAGCGCCGAACGGCTGGCGGACCAAATGCGAGAACTGCGCGAATTGGATGCGGCACGCACCAATCTGCTCTCCGCTTTGACCCGCTATGGGCCCCGTCTGCTCGGCCGATATCATAACGCAAGTGGCATCTGTTCCGAACCGCTTGAGATATTGTCGGCACTGTATAATGGCGAAATGCAGCCCGTGCTTGAACCTACGGGCGATGCTGGACACTATCTGCCTTATAAGCGGATCAGCTTTGGCCTTGATGCTCTGGAATTGAAAGGTGCTAGCGCCAACGCATCGCGTTTTGGTGCTATCGTTTCCATCAAGGATTACCCAGCCCATACCGCACCCGGGATGCTCGATAATCTGCTGCGCTTGCCGCATGAGTTGACCATGACGGAGAGCTTTGCCTTCATTGACCGCCAGATTGCGGATGAACGCATCGGACTTGCGCTTCGCCGGTTGCGCGCGGCCTCAGACGAAACCACCACCCTGCGCCAAGGTCTTTTGGGCGCAAAGGATGATCTCACGGGGGGCGCTGCGGCTTATGGTGAGCACCATCTGACTGTTCATGTCCGCGCGATGACCTTGGCCGCGCTCGATGCGGCTGTCGCCGATGTGCAGGCATCGCTTGCCGATATTGGCGCCGTTGCCGTGCGTGAAGACCTCAATCTTGAAAGTGCCTTTTGGGGCCAGTTCCCGGGCAATGCAGATTATATTGCGCGCAAGGCATTGGTATCGACGGCGAATTTGTCCGGACTCATTTCGCTCCACGGTTTTCCAATCGGCGTGCCGGATGGCGGTCCATGGGGTGGACCAATCACCGTGCTCGAAACGACATCCAGCACGCCCTATTTCTTTAACTTGCATAGCGGCGATTTGGGTAATTTCACGCTTATTGGGCCATCGGGGTCGGGCAAAACGGTGGTGCTCAATTTCTTGATTGCCCAGGCGCAGAAATTTTATCCCCGCACATTTTTCTTTGACAAGGATCGCGGTGCCGAGATTTTCATTCGCGCCATTGGTGGCCATTATGATGTCTTGCGGCCCGGAACGCCAACCGGCTTCAACCCACTTCAACTGCCCGAGAATGCCATAAATCAGGCATTTTTAAGGCAGTGGCTGTCACAAATTTTAACACCAGCAGGCGGGCAACTTACTGCCGATGAAAACGCGATTATCGCAAGTGCGGTTGATGCCAATTTTGGCCAGCCTCCCGAGCATCGCCAATTGCGGTATTTGGTGGAACTGCTGGCTGGCGGCGCACGTCCCATACGGGGCGACCTCGCATCACGGCTTGCGCCTTGGTATGGTGCAGGCGAACATGCTTGGCTGTTTGATAACCCGGCAGACCAGTTGAACCTGGATACTAGAACCGCTGGCTTTGACATGACGGCATTGCTTGACAACCCCGGCTTGCGGACGCCCGCGATGATGTATTTGTTCCACCGGGTCGATGAACGCTTGGACGGCAGCCCGTCGATGATTGTTATCGACGAAGGGTGGAAGGCACTGGATGACGACGTCTTTGTCCACCGGCTGAAGGATTGGATGAAGACCATTCGCAAACGCAATGGCGTGGTAGGTTTTGCCACCCAAAGCGCAAGTGACGCGATTGAAAGCAAGATTGCCGCAACCATCATTGAGCAATCCGCCACGCAATTGTTCATGAGTAATCCTAAGGCACAGGCATCCGATTATTGCGGTGGTTTCGGGCTGACCGCGCATGAGCTGGATCTCGTGCGCTCCTTACCCGAACATTTGCGCTGCGTTTTGATCAAACAAGGCGGGAACAGCGTCGTTGCGCGTCTCGACATGGGCAATATGCCAGATGCAATCACCGTGTTGTCGGGCCGCGAAAGCAGTGTGCGCAAACTGGACGAGCTGCGCCGCGTGCATGGTGACGCGCCGTCCGAATGGATGCCACTATTGTTGCAGAACGCGCAGGAAGTTGCATTTGCTCCGCGGCCAGCTGCAACGACGGGAATGCAAAGCTGATGGCCAGTTGCGGCACCCTCAACCCTGCGGCAGGTTCGGCGGAAACAATGGTGAACGCCGTTGATTGCTATATTGGATCGACCGTGCAAGCGGGCTATGCCAATTTGCTGGGCCAAGGCAGTGTGTTTAATATTGCCCTCACGATGGCGCTGACAATTTACGTCGCGATCATCGGATACCGGCTGATATTTGGTCGTTCCTCGCTCAGCGTTGGCGAGATGATGCCGCGTATGATTATCATTGGCGCGGTGCTAGCGCTAACCAGTAATTGGGCAACATATCAAGTTTTGGTCTACGACCTTCTAACCGACGGGCCACAGGAAATCGTGCGTGCCATTAACCCTGGTGATGGCGATGTGCGCGGCATTACCGAGCGTGTTGATATGCTATCTGGCCGCATGGTTGACCTTGCCGATGCTTGGACGGAGTTTGATGCGCGGCCGGATCAGATGCTGCCAACAAACACAACAGCGACTGAACCCGCAACACTTCCTGTCACTGCGAACAATATCACCGCTTTTGTTACGCCAAAGGATTCACTGGGTCCCAATATGCTATTGTTTAGCGCACTATTCCTCGTGCTGGCATCGGCAGGCGTCTTGGTCGTGACGAAAATCGTCTTGGGCCTGCTGTTGCTCCTTGGTCCTGTATTTGCAGTGCTGGGTTTGTTTGCATCTACGCGCGGCTTGGCGCTGGGCTGGGGCCGTGCCGCGGTCATGATGGCATTGGTGCCTATCATGACAATGATAACATCTGCGGGAGCTGTAGCAGCGCTTGAGCCGATATTGACACAAATGTACGTGTCGGCGGGGCAAGGCGATTTCTCATTGCGCGCGGCTTTGACGATATTGGTGATCGTGCTCATCATGGTGGCGGTGGCGGTGCAGCTATTCCGAATTGGCCGCACAATTGTGAGCGGTTGGACCCTGCCCTTTGGCCAACATCGCCTAGTCGACAATCAAATCTCCGCACCAGTCGAGAATGGCTCACTGCCGTCCAGCAATGTCGTGTATAACGAACGCATGCAGTCGCTTATCGGCGCTATTGAGCGTTCCGTCCAGTTAACCGCGGGCAGCAGCCCAGGTAACCCACGCGGGATGTTATTGCCGCAGCGTGTTTATTCTGATGCTGATCAAGCAGGGCAGAAAACCAGTTATTCCGATCGGCGCATTTCGCGAGGCCCCGTCAATGCGGTCCGTGCGCCAATTAAAGCCATCAGGAACGTTGCATGACCCGACACTATCATGGACTTGTTCATATCATCATAGTGATGGGCATCGCCGTTATGCAGCCCATGGCAGCATTAGCGCAGGTTGCGCCAAATATCCGCTATGTGGATTATAACCCCGATACCATCATTCGTCTGACTGGTCATACTGGCTATCAAATGATGCTTGAATTTGAACCGGGTGAACAGATCGAAACCGTTGGTATCGGCGACTCCTCTGGCTGGCAAGTAACCCCCAATGGCGCAGGAACGGTGATGTTCCTGAAGCCCATAGGTGTGCCGCCTGCGACCAATCTCTCGATCATCACCAACTTGCGGCGCTATAATCTTGAGCTCTTGGCCAAATCCGGCCTGCGTGTGCCGCAGAGCCAGATTATTTATGCAGTGCGTTTCCGTTACCCTCAGAAAGTCATGGCCGCCGACACAATGGCAACACCCCCACCTTTGATTACGACGCCGCCTGAATTGTGGAACCGCGCCTATAGCTATGACGGCGCAAAGGCCAATGTACCCGAACAAGTATTTGACGATGGCAAAGCGACCTATTTCCGCTTTGCGGCTGGTTCGGCGGCGCCTGCAATTTTCAGCATTACGCCCGATGCCGGCGAAAGCATCGTCAATTTCGCTGTGCGCGGCCCTTACACCGTGGTGGAACAAATCGCGCCGCAATTTGTGCTGCGTCATGGAAAAGAAGTCACCATCATCTTTAACGACGCTTATGCCGTGCCGACGCCCGGTGCAGATGCCCCCAAGCCACGTGCGCCAGCGAAAAAATGCGGACTTTTTGGTTGCAAATCCAGGGAGGCAAAGCCGTGAGCATATTTAAATCGGGCAATATGGACCCGCGCAGCGCCCTAGATCTGGAAACGCTTGAAGACGCGAACCAAAAGATTTTATCGCCAGTGGCCATGCCGAATGGCCTATCGCCGGGAATGAAATTGGGCGTGCTGGGCATCGGTTTGCTTGCCATATTAACCTTTAGCAGCTTGGCGAACAGCCGGAATGCCGCAAACCAAATTGCAGCAAAGCCGTCCGCCGCCGCGTCGGTACAGGCCATTCCTGCAGGCGGTCTTGTACCGCCTGCAACGTTGCGTCCGGGGCCGCCGGAATTGCCGCCGCCAGTCCTCGTCCCGCCACCTGTGAATAACCCAGGCGGCACAGCATTGGGCATCGTTGGACCGGTAGCGGTTAGCCCGAACCGCTTTCAATCACCAGGCATCGTCGTGGATGCCACAAAAGGCGGCGTCGCCTTAGCGCCACCCACACCGGGTCTCGCAGGTGCAAAAAACGATGAGTTGAGCGCAGAAGACAGATTTTCCGACCGCGTCGCAGCTGGTGAAAACGCACCTGCCCGCGCAGTCCGTATCGCCAATAGCAGCTATATAGTGCCGCAGGGCGCAATCATCGCTGGCGTTCTTGAAACCGCCATAAACTCCGATCTACCTGGATATGTTCGTGCCGTTGTCAGCCGCGACGTCATGGGCTTTGACGGCCGACGGGTGCTTATCCCAAGCGGCAGTCGCTTGATTGGCCAATATCGCTCGGGCCTCGCCGCGGGACAATCCCGCGCGTTCATTGTGTGGACACGGCTAACCCGCCCAGATGGCGTAACCGTGTCGCTCGGTTCGCCTGTCACCGACCCACTTGGCCGAGCGGGCTTAGGGGGTAAAGTGGATAGCCACTTCCTGAAACGTTTTGGTTCGGCGATATTACTGTCGGTTGTGCAATCCGGCCTTGGGCTTTTGCAACAGGGCGGCAATGATGTCATCGTCCGCACAGCAGATGATGCCAAAAGCGTTGCGGGGATTGCGTTGCAGCGGGACATTAGCATCCCGCCCACGGTAAAAGTTGCCCAAGGAACAGCGATCCGCATCTTTATCGCCCGCGATCTCGATTTTTCGGGCACCGACGGCGACGGGCAATGAACCACATGGCGCCCATCGCTGGCGATGCTGCAAATGTGTATCTCAACAGCTATCTTGCTCCATTTAGCGATTGGCTGGCTTGCGATGACGTGACCGAGATATTGGTGAACCGGCCACATGAAATATGGATCGAGCGGCTTGGGGTTGCACAGATGGAGCGTCACGACGCCCCAGAGGTAGATAGCCTGTTGCTGGAGCGGCTAGCCAATCAGATCGCACGCATCAATCATCAGGGGGTCGGCCGCGAAAATCCATTGCTTGCGGCTATATTGCCGGGCGGTGCCCGCGTGCAGATGGTATTGCCGCCTGCAACGCGCGGGGAGGTTGCACTCGCGATCCGCAAACATCGGTTACAAGACATGACCCTGGAAAGCTATTTTGAACAAACGGCGCTTCCATCAGGGCGGAAGATAGCTGATGACAGCTCTATGCTTGCGTCGCTTTTGCAGGAACAAGATTATTTGGGCTTTTTCCGTGCGGCCGTTGCGGCGCGCAAAACAATTCTCATTTCTGGCGGAACATCATCTGGCAAGACAACATTGCTCAACGCTTTGTTAAAGGAAATTCCAAAGCATGAGCGCGTCATTTCCATTGAAGACGCCCCTGAAATCCGGCTGAGCGGCGACAATGCGCTTGGCTTAGTCGCTGTGGCCGGCGACCAAGGTGAAGCGAAAGTGACGGTGGACGATCTTATGCGCGCTTCGCTGCGTATGCGGCCGGACCGATTAATCGTGGGCGAATTGCGCGGTGGCGAAACGGTCACGTTTTTGCGGGCCATCAATACAGGTCATCCCGGTTCCATCAGTACCGTGCACGCCAACACACCCAAGGGTGCGTTCGAACAACTTGCCTTCATGTGTATGCAGGCCGGACTTGGCCTTGGTCGTCAGGAAACGATGGATTACGCGCGGTCAATGATCGACATTGTCATCCAACTAGATCGTCTCAGCGGCCAACGTGCAATAAGCTGTGTTGAATTAACAAACGCTACATGACGCCAAGCTGAGCCGCACCAGCTATGCCGCGTGCCGTCACGCAAACACATTACTACTTGTCCGATTGGAAACTATCGGGCCGATAAAAGTTTCGAGTTACGGTGGGATACCGGTATCTGACCGATTCCAACATCGCGACGTCCGGCATGCTTTGAACGCTTCGGATCTCTCAGTTCAATGTGTTGATTGCTTCGGGCAGCGCCTCGGGCTTAATCTTCAGGCGAATTTCGTCACTGCGGAACCCGAGTGCCATAGGACGCGTAACGCCCGGCAGCAACGCGACGTCGTAAATTTCCTCGACAACGCCACCAATTTCGAGCCGATGCTCGATATCCCCACTAACCAAATTGACGATGCAGATCGCGCATTGCGCGCTGATAGCTTCAGCATCCAGTCGCTCGTTGAGAGGCAGGCCTTCGAACGTTTTGTTATTGCGCGGGCGAGAGAGGCCAATCACAGCGTAATCGCCCATAAAAACAAGTCCACGGGCAAAGCCGGGCAGAAAGCATAGGGGTTCGAAGGAACCGGTGTTTACATTTATTGTGCCAAATTCGCCGGTTCCTGCCTGTAGCATCCAAAGCTTATCGCGGTAGATCCGAGGCGAATGCGGCATCGACAGGCCTTCTGCGACCATTTCCCCGCTCGCCACGTCAAGGACTACCCCGCCGTCGCGCCGTTTGTCGCGCCAACCCTCAAAGACATTGGTGCGCGACAGGCAGGTGACATAAGCGGGCCTGCCATCCTGCATGGCCATACCATTCAGATGACAGCGATCCTCTGCGGCGAGCCGGTCGATAAATGGCGGGCGCCAAATCTCGCGAAAACTTCCCCGTTGGGACAAGGTTGCAAGGCAGTTGAAGCGGGTGGCAACGAATATAGGATTGCCCTCTGCATCCTCATGGATGTCATGGATGTCTATATCGCCCGTCGTATGACCGCTGACCGGCACATAATATGCATCATACCCATCTTGCATTTGGCCGGGATCAAGGAAGTTTTCGAACCGCCAAAGCTGGTAGACTGAACTCATCCAAAAGCGGCCCTGACCCGTTCCAAGCCCCATGGGCCGTTCAAAGGTGCGCTCAAAGACCGAAAGCCTGCCATCGGGCTGCAGCCCGATGAAGAAGACCTTGCCGGCCTGATAGGTTGTGAAGGCCAAACTAACACCGGCATTTTTGAGCCAGGCTGTAAACAGCCGCGAGCCATTTAATTCAAGCGCAGGGGGTTTTTGGTCAGTCATAAAGTCGCCTTTCTACGCGCTGCACTTGCGGTAGAGAGAGTGAAAACACGATAGCTGATCTAAGAGCCCCAGTAATGGGCGAGAGACAGGCCGCCGTTAGATGGAACATCAAACCCAGCAGGTGCAGCCCGAAATTTTCGGGGCGGCACCTGCTCGGCCTATCTAAAGCACGATTAATGAAGAGGGCGTGCTCGTCAAGAAGTCACTAAGTTGAGCCGGGACATAGCCTTCGACAATCACAAAGGTATCAGCATCAAGCTGAATTTGCGTGTCGCCGCTACCGCTCTGCGTAAAGGTCGGTCGGCCAGAAAGGCCAAAGGCGCTCAAATCAAGGGTATCGCCTTCACCAAAGTCCAATATCCTGATCGTTCCAGGGCCATCGCTTATCTTGAACGTATCCGCGCCAGGCCCACCGGCAATCCGGTCATTGCCGCCATTGGTCGTGATCACATCATTCCCAAGCCCACCAAAGATCACGTCATTACCAGCAGTTCCGGAGAGTGTATCATTGCCAGTCGTGCCAACCTGCGTGACAGAAGCTGTGAAATTACCGCCAAACACCACATAGCTCGCGCCGGCGCCATTGAGCCCGTTCGGGTCAGCAGAATTTGCCCCAATGATCAGATCGTCAAAGCCATCGCCGTTGACATCGCCCGCAGAACTGACCGAGGCGCCCGAAAGGTCATTTGCCAATGCGCCGTTAATCGCAATGCCAAGATTGCCCGTGCCGCTTGCAATAACCGAAAGGTTAACCGCCGTCGTACTTGCCTTGCCAAACACCACATAGCTCGCGCCAGCGTTTAGTTTCCCGTTCAGGTCAACACCACTTGCCCCGACAATCAAATCATCAAAGCCATCGCCGTTCACATCGCCCGCAGAGCTGACGGAGCCGCCCGAAAAGTCATTTGCCGATGCGCCGTTGATGACAAAGCCTCCAGTACCGCTCGCAATATCCGAGAGGTTAACCTGTGTTCCATTCGCCTTACCAAAGACAACATAGCTCGCGCCGGAACTGCTCCCGTTCGGGTCGGCGAAAGATGCCCCGACGATCAGATCGTCAAAGCCATCATTGTTGACATCGCCCGCAGAGCTGACGGAGCGGCCCGAACGGTCATTTGCCGCTGCCCCGTTAATCAAAAAGCCGCCAGTGCCGCTTACAATATCCGAGAGGTTAACCGGTGTTCCATTCGCCTTGCCAAACACCACATAGCTCGCGCCGGAATTGCTCCCATTGGGGTCGGCAAGATATGCCCCAATGATCAGATCGTTAATACCATCGCCGTTCACATCGCCCGCAGAGCTTACTGAGATGCCCGAACGGTCATCTGCCGAGGCGCCGTAGATCGCAAAGCCAAGATTGCCCGTGCCGCTTGCAATATCCGAGAGGTTAACTGATGTGGCATTTGCCTTGCCAAACACCACATAGCTTGCGCCGGAATCGAGCCCGTTAGGGTCAGCTTTAGGTACCCCCACAATCAGATCGTCGTAGCCATCTTTATTCAGATCGCCCACAGAACTCACGGAATCTCCCGAAAAGTCACTTGCCGAGGCGCCGTAGATCGCAAAGCCAAGATTGCCCGTGCCGCTTGCAATATCCGAGAGGTTAACTGACGCACCATTCGCCTTGCCAAACACCACATAGATTGCGCCGGAATCGAGCCCGTTAGGGTCGGCGTCAGGTGCAGCCACGATCAGATCGTCATAGCCATCTTTGTTCACATCGCCCGCAGAACTCACGGAACGGCCCGAAAAGTCACCTACCGATATTCCGTTTATGACAAAACCGCCAGTGCCGCTTCCAATATCCGAGAGATTAACCGCCGTCGTATTAGCCTTGCCAAACACCACATAGACCGCGCCAGCGTTTTGGATTCCGTTCGGGTCGGCGTTAGGTGCTCCGATGATCAGATCGTCGTAGCCATCATTGTTCACATCGCCCGCAGAGCTTACTGAGATGCCCGAATTATCAGCTGCCGCTGCCCCGTTCATCACAAAGCCGCCAGTGCCGCTTGCAATTGCGGACAATTGAATGGCGGGGATACCACCGGACCCCGTCGGTGCAGCCGGCGCTGTCGTGTCGACCGTTATGGCCAGCGCAGCAGACGCAGCTCCGACATTGCCCGCAGCGTCTATTGCCTTGGCAGTGATCGAACGCGCGCCAGCGGCAAGTGTAACATCAAGGCTGAATGCACCGTTTGCATCGGAGGTTGTGGTACCAAGCGAGGTCGTGCCGTCGAACAACTCGATACGAGCATTGGCTTCTGCCTGGCCAGTGATTGTCAAGCCTGAGGTCTGGCTCGTTACATTGTCACTATTGCTTGACCCCGTGTCATCGGCCGCCGCCAAATCAAGTCCCGTCGGCGCAGCAGGCGCTGTGCCATCGACCGTTATGGCCAGTGCAGTAGATGCTGCACTCGCATTGCCAGAAGCGTCAGTTGCTTTTGCAGTAATCGCGTGCGCGCCATCGGCTAGCGTCACAGTAAAACTGAATGCGCCCGAAGCGTTTGCAGTTGTCGTACCAAGTGATGTGGTGCCGTCGAACAACTCAACTATCGCGCCAACTTCGGCCGTACCTGTAATCGTCACGCTTTGTTTGTTGGTCAGATTATCGGTCGATGATGCACCATTGTCATCTGCTGTAATCAAATCGAGGCTGGTCGGTGCAGCAGGTCCTGTCGCATCGATTGTTACTGCCAGCGCAGCAGACGCAGCACTCACATTGCCTGCAGCATTGGTAGCCTTCGCGGTGATCGCGCGAACGCCAGCGGCAAGCGTCACATCAAGACTGAACGCGCCAGACGCATTTGCAGTTGTCGTACCAAGTGATGTGGTGCCATCGAATAACTCGATACGGGCATTGGCTTCGGCTTGGCCGGTGATCGTGAGGGCGGACGTCTTACTGGTTACATTGTCGCTGTTGCTCGACCCTGTGTCATCGGCAGCAGCAAGATCAAGTCCCGTCGGTGCAGCAGGTCCTGTCGCATCGACCGTTACAGCAAGCGCTGACGATGCAGCACTCACATTGCCCGCAGCGTCTATTGCCTTGGCAGTGATTGAACGCGCGCCAGCTGCGAGCGTCACATCAAGACTGAACGCGCCAAACGCATTAGCGGTTGTTGTACCA
>DBOC01000009.1:186409-195370 GCA_002299895.1 Sphingomonadales bacterium UBA656
CTGGCCGGTGATCGTGAGGGCAGTCGTCTGGCTGGTAACATTATCAGCATTATCGATACCGCTGTCATCTACAGCAGCAAGATCGAGGCTGGTCGGTGCAGCAGGTCCTGTCGCATCGATTGTTACTGCCAGCGCAGCAGACGCAGCACTCACATTGCCCGCAGCGTCTATTGACTTGGCAGTGATTGAACGCGCGCCAGCTGCGAGCGTCACATCAAGACTGAACGCGCCAGACGCATTAGCGGTTGTTGTACCAAGCGAGGTCGTGCCGTCGAATAATTCGATACGGGCATTGGCTTCGGCCTGGCCGGTGATCGTGAGGGCAGACGTCTGGTTGGTAACATTGTCACTATTGCTTGACCCTGTGTCATCGGCCGCAGCCAAATCGAGCGCAGTGGGGGCCGGCGGAGGCGTGGGTGCTGGCGGTGGCGGTGGCGGTGGCGGTGGCAGTGGTGTCTTGTTAGAACCGCCACCGGCAACAGCAATGCCTCCCAACGCGCCAAGTCCAACGACCCCAAGTGCAATGCTCGTCCCAGAGATGCCTCCCGACGGCAGTACAGAAGAAGGCTGTTGTTGGGCTAATGCGCCGACTGCCTCTTTATCGTCTGTGCCTAAGTCAGACGACTTGGAACCGTCTTTCAGGTTCACATCCGAAGAGCCATGGCTTTCGGTAGCGCTTTCGGGATTTGCCTCATCTGGTTGCGCGTCCTGAGAATATGAAAGTTCAACATCCTTGTCACGAATATTGACTTTTACAGCTGACACCCGGGCGCCGGTAACGCTGTCGATCACCTCAACTTTCGCACCAACAAACTTTGGATCAAGCTTAAACTTGTCTACAAAAGCAATTTCCTTAACCGCGCCATTCTTTGCCGTCAGTCGAATAATCTTAACCATGTTAACTTTTTCCCTGCATTATCTTTGGCTCTGCGCCCCACAACGAATAGTCCGAAACGAATCTAACGCGCGCCATACACATGGAATCCATCAATCTCTGCGTAAATTTACATAATATCGTGTAAAATCAATGGTGAATGACGTTAACACATCACATAACTGCGCTCCGACTAAGTCTTCAAATCCCATCGCGATATCGTCAATCGCTGATGCTTCGGCTGGAACAAAGCCGCCGCAGGCAAATTTCGAGCAAAGACAGTGATCAATTCAGACTGATACCACGCGCCGCTTTCACAGATGGGAGAAAGCATAATTGCAGTGCTGGAGCCAGAAGCTCGCAGAAATAGGCAGCATTCCAGCCGCAAATTTGATAGCATAATTTAGAAATAATGTGATTGGAGGTGTGCGCAGCCAACAGACAATGGTCTCTGCCTGAGGTTCCCTGTTATTAGGGAATTAGCAGGGAAAATATTATTTTTCGAGGTCGATTAAGAGAGTTTTGTCTGATGGAACCCTCAGTATGCCTGCGCCTTTTGACCGAATTCCCTAAAAAAATAACAGGGAATTTAAATCTCGATAACAGGAAAGTGCTGCGTTGATAACAGCGAAGGTATTTGCCGATAACAGAGAGATGGCAAATACCCATGTGAGCAAGGCGATAGCATAATTGCCCTGCCCGCCACTTCCGAACGGTCAACTTAACAACCTACAAGTCGGTAACGGCTGCAATTGGGCCGGGAGCGGACCGTCTGCTTTTGGAGCAAAAGTGGATGCAACAGTCGTTATTCAAGATATAAAGTGCATAAGCGTCGCGCTAGGCAATGGGCCCAAATTTGGCGATCGGCAGTATTTAGTGCAGGCGACATTTCAGGGGCTGTCTCAGTGCCGCTTTTCAGCAAACTGGGGCCATTGTCTGCGAAACAATTGCAGCTGAACAAACACAACAGGGGTAGTAAAATTGGTTCAGATGAAGTCAGCTCTTAACGCTTTATCAGAACCAACCTACTGTAATCTGCATCACTAGCCGCCTCTAACGTCTAGAAGTTCAAAGCTTGGGAAGCCTTACCGAAATGCGCGCCTTATCCACTGGGCAACCCAATGCTTCAAATTTTGTTTTGTCTTTCATGTTTATCAAATAGGGCAAATATTCTTTCATCGCATCGCGTTCTTGGCCCGGTTTCTTGACCGAAAACCAACTGTGATTGAAGGATGGGTTTACGATTGTATGGCGATTGATGACCGCTGCGAATTCCGTCGATCCGCCGAGCAGGCCATCCCCATTCCCAATGTCGAGCCACATGACACCGCAAGCTGCAGTGGCGTTGGCAGGGCGATCTTCCGCGCGCGAGAGGGTGACGTAGAAGCGTCCCTTGGCATCAAGCGTCGGGCGCAGCTGCTCATCATAAGCACAATCTGCGGTCATCCCCGAAGATGGCGCACCAGTGGCGCATATAGACATATAGCGCATATCAGCGCTGGCATTTCGATTAAAACGCTCGCCGTGCCATGTTGTAGGTGTTTGTGGCATTTTGCCGGTTACAACATAGACCTTACCAAAATTGCGACTGATATAAGCCGAGCCGTACCGCGTAGCCTGATTACTCCACCATCCGCCGCGCTGCTCCGGCGCGCTTTCGGCAAAGGCTGGGAAGAACAGAGAGCGGAGTACATCTTGGCGATTGAAGAATGCATTTAACGGAACAACCTCAGCGCGCGACGCGCCGAGGTTAGCTCCATCAACCCAAGGCAAGTGGGAAAGTGCAAGCCACTGGCGTGGGTCAATTGTGCGAGGCAGCTGCTTACCGCGCATCGGGGCATTTGTTGCATTGCATGCTTCAAGCCCTTTCAATGTTCGACCGTCGGCTAAGGCCACCTCCATAGTCGGCAATGCAACACCGCCCAGATAATCCTTGCTCAGATCTGGGACATAATTGCGCATCCATAAATAGGCTTGTTTGCCCGGAGTTACATTGGTGTAGATGGTATTCGGTGCCCTTTTGGTAGGCACAGCACCGTTTACAACACGGATGGTATAGCTGCGGTTCAAGGCGTCGCGCGCTACACCGTCGCGAAATGGGTTTACCGATCCAGCATCTGGCTGAATTTCTACATCACTCAAAGCATCTTGCGGTTCACCTTTGTCGTTGTAGGTGTTGAGGTTCCAGTGCCGCATACGGGCAAATTCGCCACGCAGCGTCATTGTGGCACCTTTGGGCAAAATAAAAGCAGTCGGAATGTAAGTGGTTGCCGTATCCGGGAGCTGATTTTCAAGAGCGAACGACGCGCCATCGTTGGTGTAAACACCAGAGCGCGCCCGCGGACCAGGCCAAAAACATGATTTGATAGCAAGATCGCTACGGGCATTTGCAGCGGTATGTATGTCCATCGGCTTTTCCGGCGGCATCGGCGGAAGGATACGTGGATCGCCCAGCGAATCCAAGCGGTAGCCATTGGCGGCGGGTAAACTGCTTCCATCGGCCGCACCGCCTGGTAACGTGAACGCAGAAAATGAAGGGCGGTTGATCCCATGGTCACTGCCAAGGCCGTTAAACCAGTTGGACAGACCCAAAAAGCCAGCCCCAAGAACAACACTGATAATGGTGAGTTTCTTGATCATATTCGCCCCTATCATTGACCGGGTTTGACCGGATTGTACCAAACAGGCGAGCTATAAGCCCGCTCTTGATCTTTAAGTCGTGCGCCCTTGGGCGGTGTTACATTGTAGCGGACAGCATCGTAAGCGACCCAGCGCGGGGTAGGTATTTCGAGCACGCGAACATAATAAAACGCTCGATCGCCCGGTTGAAAATCTGGATCACGCCAAACTTTTCGCAATTCGGCTGAACCTATGCTGTTTCGATAGGTCGCTGTTTTTAGGTCCACCGTATCGCCGACGGGGGTCAGGCGCCCCTTTAAGGCACGACGATTTTGCGGTTGGCTCCATACAACATCATAGATCTTCTCTTGCGCAGCGCCCTCGGAGTCGACCCAACCTTTAACGATTTGGACTCGGTCCAAATTGGCCCCATTGGGATCCTTTAACGCCGAGATCATGAAGGTAGGAGCTCCCTTTCCCGGACGAAGGACACCTCCCATCGGAACGCCGCGCGCATAGCCGGTGCTCACCCAATCACCCCTAAAGTCGCTGGCTGAGAAGTCCCAGCCCGCAAACAGCCGGACAGACATGCGCGTGCCTGTGGTCGCATACACTTCGCGTCTCGCCATTGCGTCGAAAATAGCTTCGCGTGTATTCGCCGTCGCCCAAACGGCGGCCAGTCCACCGGCTTCATACTGCCAACCAATCCGGGTTTGCGGCAAGCCAGGGTTAACTTCCGAATTCATCCTGTTACCGGAAGGTGCATCACTGCTGAACTTACCCCAGAAATTGCTCTCATCAGTTGTGGCTAGGCTCGTGTGTGAATCTGTCGAACCTATCATTCCGAATTGGTAGGGGTTGGCGCCAGTTTGCTCCGTGATCCGTAGCCCTCGTTTTAACGCTTCACGAATATACTCGCCGGCCAACATTTCAGGCTTTTTCAGCGACAACAATGGCGCATTCCCATTATCCCAGCCGGCATCACCAAAATCCGCGAATTCGTCATTGCGCGACAGATAGGGATGCGCTTCGCTATCCCCCTTATATTGGGTGATTTCCACCAATGGCTCATGCGATGCACGGCGTCGAGCATCGGCTGCTTTAATTGGGCCGCCATCAGGCGCAGTCATCATGAAATATCTGCCGTTCGACAGATTGCTATTGTGCGGAATAGCCAGCACTTGGCCACCCGTAGCCGCTGTATAGGCGTCCATATAGTCCCATAACGGCTCTGGGCCGGTCTTTCCTGCTGTATCCAATGGAAGTACCGTTCGCGTCTTGTCAGCCCCGTCTCTGAATATGACATTGCGATGCATGGAATCACCGCGGATCTGCAGAGAATACTCAAATCCAATGAACGCCGTGAATTTACCGGGCTCGTTATAGCGTTCAATCGCGTCGATCTGGCTATCCCATACCCGACGCATTGACTGTTTGACGCGCCCTGGGTTGGACAGCGCTTCAGGCATCGTGCCGTTCTGCGCTGCAGCAATAAACTCGCGTATCATTTTATAAGCAACGTCCGACGCGCCATGCATCATGTCACGCCAGCGACGCAAGACTGGGTCGGACAGATTTTCGGATGGCGTATTGTATAGTTCCGCAGTCACCCCAATCGCGTCGCTATGGTCAGCGATCACTAAAAAGTCGAGTGGACGTGCAAGCTTGGCCTCCACACCGCTCGAGGTCATAACGCCCTCGCCGCGGGCAAAGCGCAGTGCTTCAATCGGACCAAGCCTGTTTCCTGCGGCAAAGGCATCAAAGCTGTTTGTTGTATGTAGATGTGTATCCCCCCAAAATGGGCGCATCGGATGCACATCTTCCTTTACAGTTACGGGTGCTGAGACATTTGGTTTAATAAGATTCCCAGCGCTTTGGGCCGGTGTCCAGTTTGCCGCGAGAACCAAGGCGCCAATAGCCGTCGCCGTTAGATATTTCATGCAGACCTCTCACGTCACCCTAATTCAAGTCGGAGGCTTGTCTTAGCAGGCCAAAGCGGCTTAGAATGTCATGTAGATGACATCTTATAAATTTTTGGACCGTCACTGGATTGGCCGGCTGGACGAAGAAGCGCGGTCGGCGCTGGAGGCCGCTATGGTGGCCAAAAAATTTGAGCGCGGTGCTTTGCTATTCAGCCGCGGCGAGGTGCCCGAAGGACTGTTCGTTGTTCGTGAAGGCAGCGCTTTACTATATTTATTCGGACTTAACGGACGGCGGATGTTGCTCGATATCCTGTATTCGGGCGACATGATTGCAGAGACTTTTGCATTTGATGGACGGCCAGCAACCGTGTCGGTCGAAGCACGCACCGAACTCACAACTTTGCTCGTGCCTGCGCATCGGCTGTCTCTATTGATGGAGCGCTTTCCCCAGATCCGACTGGCCGTGGCACGGACGACAGCGGACAATTTTCGGGGCGTACTGACGTTGTTGGAAGAACAAGTGTTGATGCCTTTGCATGACCGAACAGTGCATCGCCTGAAAAGATTGTGTCGGGCGCAGGGCACGCAGCCTGTTGTGACGTTGGCACTTACGCAAATTGAATTGGCTATGATGCTTGGGGCATCGCGCCAGGCTGTAAACAACGTTCTCGCCAAGTTGGAAAGACGCGGCGCAATTGTTAGGCGCTTCCAATCGATAGAATGTGATTTGGCTCGATTAAATGAGCCAGCGAAGACGGCCCGGATGTGAACTATAAAGACAATTTCGGGAACCTATTGTTTTTCTGGGACGTCCTGTTTGGTTCGGCGAATTGGCAACCGTGGCGTATCTAATGCGTTGTCTGTTTTTAGGTTCTGCAGTTATCGCTCATAATGACGGTAACTGGACGCAAAGCGGTCACGAAAAGGGCTTTGCTGCGAAAGTCGGTAATTGGGCAGCTAGCGGATCCTGACGCCTAAGCGCCGCCCGATATTCAGTGCGCGGCTCTCCTTTGGGTTGGGGTTGTACTGGACAAGCAAGTGTAGAGCTTTGTTTCGCAGATATTGACCTGACTTCGTGGGGCGGGCAACAGGCTGCCCGATCGGGGAGAAAGCGCATGAAGAGATTTGGTCCGTTTTTGGTGGCGCTGGTTGCAGCGGTAATGTTGGCGCTTTTTGCGACTACTCCGCCGAGAGCAATGCCGGGTAATGCCACGGCACTAAGCTTCTCTGCAATCCGGGCCATGGCGGATGTGCGGACCATGGCAAAGCATCCGCACGTCACGGGTTCCGCGGAGAATGCAGTTGTGCGCGATCACATCACGCGCCGCATGGAAGCGCTCGGGATGGAGGTTTCGACTAGCACAGGCCTCATCGACGCCAAGGGCACAAAACGGCTCAATCACTGGAGTGGACGCAACGATCCACCGGCCAGTTTGGTCAATTTAATCGGCATTCTCCCAGGAAAAAATCGCAGCGCTCCGTCAGTTGTTCTGATGTCGCACCACGATACGGTTTGGGGCTCGCCCGGTGCCGCCGACGATACAGCAGGCGTTGCTGCAAGCTTGGAAATCGTGCGCGCAATCCGCGCCCGTGGGCAGCAGGAACGCGATCTGATCATGCTGGTCACCGATGGCGAAGAACTTGGCCTACAGGGCGCGCGTCAATTTTGGGCTGACCATCCTTTGCGCAAAAGCGTCGGCGCAGTGATCAATATGGAAGCACGCGGTGGCGGCGGACGCACCACTTTGTTTCAGACCTCACACCAGAACGGTGCGGCAATGCATGTCTATGCCGATGCGGTCCGTCGCCCTGGCGCCTCTTCACTTGCCGCTTTCATTTATGCAGTCCTGCCCAATGACTCCGATCTGACACCTGTCATCAAGCATGATTACGCCGCCTATAACTTCGCCTTTATCGGGCGATCTGGCCTCTACCATTCGCCAATGGCGACGCCCGATAATCTTGACCAAGGGTCATTGCAGGACATGGGTGGGCAGGTCCTCGACCTTACTGACGCGCTCGTTAAGGCAGATAGGCTTCCCCAAAGGGCGGCCGACGCCGTGTTCTTTGACCTATTCGGTATCTTCACTGTGATCTATCCCGTTTGGCTTGGCTGGGGCATGATGACCATGGCAGCAGGCGGACTGGTTTTGGTCGTACGGCAGGACGGAACAGACGGTCTGACGGCCTGCGCCGGGCGTATGCTGGCGCTGATATTGGGGAGCGCAGTGATACTCTTTGCGCTCAACCGCTTATCGCTTGGGCTTGCGCCCGCCAATTATTATGACCGTTTGGCCGCGATCCCTCGGTTAGAGGTTATGGCCGCATTGGGCTCGCTGACCGCGTTTCTCGTGCTGTTTGCAACCTGGCGGCCAAGCCGCGTTGGTGTCGTGGGTGCCGCGCTGCCGCTGTTTATCATCGGTCTTGCCGCGCAAGCACTGGCGCCAACAGCTGCCTATTTTGTGGTTTTGCCCCTGCTGCTCACCACATTTGCGCTTTTGGCGCGGCATGCTGCTGTGCAGATCGCTATCATGGCAGTGGTTGGTGGCTATATGTTGTCGCTGGGCCATCAGTTGATGCAAGGGGTGGGGCCGACGCTTCCCTTCGCCGTCGCCCTGCCACTGGCGTTGGCCGTTCTATCGGCACTACCGCTCTGGCCCGGAATGGAGGTTCGAAAGGCGCGTGCGATAGCCGTTGCCGCCCTGCTGGGGGCATCGTCCGTGTCACTTTGGGTCCTACTTGACGCGCCTGCCGCGAGCCGAGCCGTTTATTCCGATAGCAAGCAGTGAAAAGCGGTTTGCTTGAGAAAATACTGATTCCGCCTGTGTTGCTGTTCACGACACCTGCTTTTGCGGACCATGAGCCGCAAGCGACCTATTCGGCCTCCACCTATTTTTGCTATCAAATGATACGGTAATGGGCGTCTGCCTTTAGGGGCCGTCTGAAAAGCTTGGATGACCGGTATTGGGCGCAAAGCTGCCATTGGCACGAGCGGCCTAATTTAGCCGGGGGGTTAACGACGGGCACTGCATACACCCAACCTTCACAGTCCCGCGCATCCACTTTTAATGCAAACTCGACTGGACTGCGTTCTAAATACAAGCAACAGCACATTGCGCTTCGGTACTGATCGAAGCGGCTTGCCCTGCCGGCTCTAACCGGGGGGCTCTGGGTGGTGGCAGCAGTCATTGGGCCGGCTGCGATCGGAGACCACCTATGTTAAAATCATCAAGCCGCAAGAAGCAGGCCACAGCTGTCGTCGCCGAGCTTATTGATATGTCGTTAGCGGACCTTCGAGCAGAATGGCAGGAGCGCTATGGTCCGCCGCCTAAGCATCGAGCGGCAGATTTGTTGCGGCGGGTGTTAGCTTGGCGCATCCAGGCGGAAGCATTCGGCGACCTAGATGCTGCTACGCGGCGGATACTCGCGAAGGAGCAAAACGTCCTGCGGCCTGCTGCCCAGCCAGGCATGCGATTGGCGCGCGAATGGGCGGGCCGCCGCTACGAGGTGGTCGTCATCGAAAGCGGCGTGGTCTTTGAGGGGCAG
>DBOC01000006.1 GCA_002299895.1 Sphingomonadales bacterium UBA656
CGCAATCTGGCAAAGTCCGTAACGGTGGAGTGAATTTGCGCAAAGATCGACCCCGAGGCGGATTTTTGCTGAGTATCAAGGTTGATTGGGCCCCCAGCGGCTTTATGGATAATATATGAGTACGCCCGCCAAAATGATCGTCATTTTTATCCTTTTGTGGATAGGCATACATTTGTTGCTTTATGGCTATCTGAGACGCCGGATCGCCGCCGCCAAGCGCGATAAGGATGCGGAGGCATAGCTTGATTTGCCATTTTCGCATGCCTATAGCGGAAAGGCAGAAACAAGCGGCCTCACGGGGCCGCTTTTTGGCTTTTGGAATATGCCAAATATTTGGTCGGAAGGAACAAAACCATGACGATTACGCCTTTGATGCCAGTCTATCCGCGCTGCGGCTTCCGACCGGTCCGCGGTGAAGGCGCTTGGTTGATTTCTGAAGACGGCAGCCGCGCGCTGGATTTTGCCGCGGGCATCGCCGTGAATTTGCTGGGTCATGGTCATCCGCATCTGACCAAGGCCATTCAAGATCAGGCGGCGACGTTGATCCACGTATCGAACCTTTATGGCAGCCCGCAAGGCGAAGCCTTTGCCCAGCGGCTGGTCGATACCACCTTTGCCGACACCGTGTTTTTCACCAATTCGGGTGCGGAAGCCGTCGAATGCGCCATCAAAACTGCGCGGGCTTATCATCAAAGCCAAGGCAGCGACCGGTTTGAAATCATCACTTTCAAGAATGCCTTTCATGGCCGGACGATGGCGACGATTTCGGCAAGCAATCAGGAGAAGATGCATAAGGGCTTCATGCCTTTGCTTGAAGGTTTCAAATATGTCGATTTCGATGATTTGGAAGGCGCAAAAGCCGCGATTGGACCAAAAACAGCAGCGTTTCTGGTTGAGCCCATTCAAGGCGAAGGCGGTGTCCGCCCGGCATCTGATGCCTTCATTCAGGGCTTGCGTGCGCTGGCGGACGCGCATGGTATCATGCTGATCCTGGATGAAGTGCAATGCGGCGTCGCGCGCTCCGGTACGCTTTATGCGTATGAACAATATGGCATCATTCCGGATATCATGGCGACGGCCAAGGGCCTGGGCGGCGGTTTTCCGGTCGGTGCATGCCTTGCCACCGAAGAGGCTGCACGCGGCATGGTCGTTGGCACCCATGGATCGACCTATGGCGGCAACCCATTTGCCATGGCGGCGTGTCAGGCGGTTTGGGATGTCGTCGCGAACGACGAATTCCTCGCGCAAGTGCGCTCAACCGGCGACAAGCTACGTTCCATGTTGGAGCAGTTTATCGGCAATTATCCGGACCTGTTTACCGGTGTCCGCGGTAAGGGCCTGATGCTCGGTGTGATGATGACGCATGAAACCCGGCCCTTTGTGGCGCATTTGCGGGATAATCATGGGCTGTTGCTGGTGGCGGCGGGTGACAACACCTTCCGTGTATTGCCACCGTTGAACATCGGTGATGCCGAAATCCAAACATGCATGGAAAAGCTGTCGGCGGGCGCCGCCAGCTACCAGATTCCGCAAGCCGCATGACGCGCCATTTCCTGAACTTGAGCGACGCTGGCGGTGATGCAATCGCCGCGATGCTGAACGACGCCATCAATAGAAAAAATGCGCGCGCTGGCTGGCCAAAGGGCCAATCAGATGCCGATGCACCGCTTGCGGGCCACACGCTGGCGATGGTGTTTGAGAAAAATTCGACCCGCACGCGGACATCGTTTGAAATGGCGATGAAGCAATTGGGCGGTGACAGTATCTTTATGGCTTCGGGGCAGATGCAACTTGGCCGTGGGGAAACCATTGCTGACACGGCGCGGGTATTGTCCCGCTATGTCGATGCCATCATGATCCGTACCGATGACCATGATAAGGTTGAGGAACTGGCACATTATGCCAGCGTGCCCGTGATCAACGGCCTCACCGATCTTTCGCATCCGTGTCAGATCGTCGCGGACCTTTTGACAGTGATGGAGCATAAGAAAGCGTTGCCGGGGCTGGAATTAGCGTGGCTTGGCGATGGCAATAATGTGCTGAATTCTTTGGTGGAGGCCGCTGGGTTATTTAAGTTCAACGTGCGCATTGCTGTTCCTGAAGGCTATGAAAGCGACAGCAATTTCATACAGGCGGCTAAAGCCGCTGGAGCCAATATCACGCTCACCCGCGATGCAGGCGAAGCTGTGGCGGGCGCCGATGTTGTTGTCACCGACACATGGGTGTCTATGGGGCAGGAGCATGCCCATAACAAAATGGCGGCGATGATGCCATATCAGGTCAATGAACGCCTGATGGCTTTGGCGAAGGCCGATGCGAAATTCTTGCATTGCCTACCGGCGCATCGCGGCGAAGAAGTGACCGACGCTGTGATCGACGGGCCGCAGTCTGTCATTTGGGATGA
Organism: Sphingomonadales bacterium UBA656; assembly: GCA_002299895.1. Taxonomy (GTDB): domain Bacteria; phylum Pseudomonadota; class Alphaproteobacteria; order Sphingomonadales; family Sphingomonadaceae; genus Sphingorhabdus_B. The sequence continues at coordinate 2,405 of DBOC01000006.1, forward strand.
AGCGGAAAACCGCCTGCATGCGCAGAAATCGATCTTATTGTGGTGCCTCGGAAAATCCTAATGGCCGAGCAATCGGAAACATTATCTAATCAGCCTTTGCGCTTTTCCATACCGACACGCGATGCGCGTGGACGGCTGGTACGTTTGGATGATGTGCTTGGAGAAATTTTGGCGGCGCATGCTTATCCGCCGGTGATTGAACGGACATTGGCGGAGGCTTTAGTTTTGACGGCGCTGCTTGGCGCATCGTTGAAGGAGCCGGGCAGCCAGCTCACGTTGCAAACGCAGACGGAAAAAGGCGCAATCCGCTTATTGGCCTGCGACTATAAGGACGGCGCATTGCGCGGCTATGCGCAGTTTGATGCCGCGACTGCCGCTGCCTTGCCGCACAACGCGACATTATCGGGGGTCTTCGGGGAAGGCTATCTCGCGATCACTTTTGACCGGATGAAGCCAGCCAGCGAGGGCGGGGGTCGTTATCAGGGGATTGTCCCGCTTGAAGGCGAAACATTGGCGGATGCGGCGCAGAGCTATTTCGTGCAATCCGAACAAATCCCGACCTTCATTCGTGTCGCTGTCGACCATGTCGATGGCCGCTGTGTTGCGGGTGGTTTGCTGGTTCAGCATTTACCAGAGGGTGAGGAAGGTCGCGAGCGGTTGCATGTGCGGCTCGACCATCCCGAATGGGAGCATGTCGAAGTCATGTCTTCGACTATCGCCGCTGCAGAACTTGCCGACCCGGCGCTTCCGCTTGAGGAAATCGTTTGGCGATTGTTCCATGAAGAAAAAGAAGTACGGATTGAACAAGGCGATCTTCTGTCCAAAGGCTGCCGCTGCGACCCTGTGCACATTCGCGATGTTATTGCCAAATTTTCGGCAGCCGACCGCGCCGAAATGGCCGATGGCGCCGGAGACATTGTAGTGGACTGCGAATTTTGTTCGCGCCGGTTCCCAATAAGCCTTGCCAGTTTTAACAACTGAACTGCACATCAACGACGGCAGCGTTCTGCATCGTTGATCCGCTGCATAGTATCGTGCAAAACATTGCAAATGATGTTATGTGGACATCGAAAAACATGTCGATGCGCTGTATAAAATTGGTTTGCGGACAATAGCTTATGAATAATGCTTTCCTTCTTTATGCCTTCCCCGGTGCGCTTTTGCTTTCGTTGGCGGCGGCGGGCGTTGCAAAACCAGATGGCGATATGGCGTTGCTGGATTCACTCGATCGCGGGATGTGGCAGTTACGACAAACAGGTGGGAATATACCGGCTTCCAAAATCTGCCTTGGTAAATCGGAAAGCCTGACGCAGATTCAACATAACGGCTTAGCGTGCGATCAATATGTCGTGCGTTCGAGTGCAAATTCCCTAACGGTCAGTTACAGCTGCGCGGGGCACGGTCAGGGTTTGACGATTATCCGTAAGGAAACCAACCGGATCATCCATATCCAATCGCAAGGCATTGAAAATAATGCGCCATTTTCGTTTTCTGCGGAGGGCCGCAGAACTGGGCCGTGTTAATCGCATCATTTCTTTGAATGGCGCAATGGCCGTTCATCAATCATTTACTATTTTGGTTCTATGAAGATGTGTGCGTCTCCAAAGAGACATGCTTCCCTCCCCGATGGCTGAGAAGCCTAACCTGGGCCGCTGCTGAAAAGCTGAGCGGCCCAATTTTTTAGAACGCCGCTATCCCCGTAATGGCGCGGCCCAATATCAGCGCGTGCACATCATGTGCGCCTTCATAAGTGTTGACCGTTTCAAGGTTCACCATGTGGCGCATGACCTGATATTCCTCGCTAATGCCGTTGCCGCCATGCATGTCACGGGCAGCGCGGGCGATATCGAGCGCTTTGCCGACATTGTTGCGCTTGACGATAGAAATCATGTCCGGCGCAAGCTGGCCTTCGTCCATCAAGCGGCCAACACGCAGCGATGCCTGAAGCCCCATGGCGATATCGGTCATCATATCGGCCAGCTTCTTTTGATATAATTGGTTGGCGGCAAGCGGTTTGCCAAATTGGTGGCGATCAAGGCCATATTGGCGCGCCGCGTGCATGCAGAATTCAGCTGCACCCAAGGCGCCCCAACTGATACCGTACCGGGCACGGTTGAGGCAGCCGAACGGGCCTTTTAGCCCTTGCACATCGGGCAATAACGCGTCTTCGCCGACTTCGACATTGTCCATGATAATCATGCCCGTGGTCGATGCGCGTAGCGACAGCTTCCCCTGAATTTTAGGCGCGGTGAGGCCCTTCATGCCCTTTTCAAGCACAAAGCCGCGAATGCCGCCGCCATGGGCTTCGGATTTTGCCCAGACGACAAAAACATCAGCAAAGGGCGCATTCGAAATCCATGTTTTCGATCCATTGATGACATAGCCGCCATCAACCTTTTTGGCGAAGGTACGCATGCCCGCTGGGTCCGATCCCGCATCCGGTTCCGTCAGGCCAAAGCAGCCGATCAACGTGCCAGCAGCCAGACCCGGAAGATATTTGCGCCTTTGTTCTTCTGAGCCATAGGCATAGATCGGATGCATGACGAGCGACGACTGCACCGACGCCATCGACCGATATCCTGAGTCGACCCGCTCAATTTCGCGCGCGATCAGCCCGTAAGCGACATAAGACGCGCCAGCGCCGCCATATGCCTCCGGTATGGTTGCGCCAAGCAGGCCGGTTTGTCCCATCAACGGGAATAATTCCGGCGCGTCAGATTCGGTCCGATAGGCATCGATAACGCGCGGCTGCAACTCGCTTTGCGCAAAGGCGTGCGCGCTATCGCGGATCATGCGTTCGTCTTCGGTCAGTTGGTCCTCCAGACGAAAAGGGTCAGACCAATCGAATGCTGCCAAATCAGCCATTTTTATCTCCATTGGGAAGGCCAGCTGAATAGCGACCTGCGCGCCCTTTGCCTTTATAAGCGTGCGGGCAAGACAGCAAGTCTTGCCATCAACTCTGCGCCTTGCCATGCGTTGTGGGACTGCAGAATAAAGACTGGGGAATAAAATGGCATTAGCCGCCGAAACGAAAACGCTTCTCGAAACGCTGGGCTGCATCATTGATGGCGGTGACCTTGCTGTGCACAGTCCAATTGATGGCAGTCGTATCGGGACGGTGGTGACTGCGACAGTCGACGACGTCAACGACGCCGTTGAAAAATCAAACGCGGCCTTTCTAACGTGGCGCAATGTCCCCGCGCCGCGCCGTGGCGAGCTGGTCCGCTTATTTGGCAATGCCTTGCGTGCACAAAAACAGGACCTTGCCCGTCTTGTCACCCTAGATTGCGGAAAGCCGCTGTCGGAAGGACTTGGCGAAGTGCAGGAGATGATCGACATTTGCGATTTTGCCGTCGGCCTTTCGCGGCAATTGCATGGCCTGACCATCGCTAGCGAGCGGCCCGGCCACCGGATGATGGAACAATGGCATCCGCTGGGCCCCGTGCTGGTCATTTCCGCATTTAACTTCCCGGTCGCAGTGTGGGCGTGGAACGCCGCTTTGGCATTGGTGTGTGGCAACAGCGTCATTTGGAAACCATCGGAAAAAACACCGCTGACGGCGGCTGCGGTCCAAGCCATTTTTGAAAAAGCGGTTGCTGCTTTCGGCGATGCACCGGCGCATCTGTCGCAAGTCGTTCAGGGTGGACGCGATATAGGGGCTGCATTGGTTGCCGATCCGCGCATTGCACTCATCTCGGCCACAGGCAGCACGGAAATGGGCCGAAAGGTCGGGCAAGTGGCCGCGGCTCGTTTTGCCAAAACCATTCTTGAATTGGGCGGAAATAACGCCGCGATTATCAGCGACAAAGCCGACCTTGCGCTGGCGCTACGCGGTGTGTTGTTCTCGGCATTTGGCACCAGTGGTCAAAGATGCACCAGCTTACGCCGGTTGTTCGTGCATGACGCGATCTATGACAATTTCGTCAGCGCGCTTAATTCGGCCAGCGGATCGATAGCGGTTGGGGATCCGCTGGACGGCAATAATCTGGCAGGTCCGTTGATTGACGAGGCTGCTTTTGCGGGCATGCAAACAGCGCTTGATGAAGCAAAGGTACTTGGCGGACATATTATCGGCGGCGAACGTATGGCGATGGACGGCGTCTATGTCCGCCCCGCTTTGGTCGAAATGCCCGGCCATATTGGTCCAGCGTTACGCGAGACCTTCGCGCCGATACTCTATATTTTCCGTTATCATGATTTGGCGCAGGCCATTGCCTTGCAAAACAGCGTCGGTGCAGGATTGTCATCCTCCATATTCTCAACCGACATGCGCGAATGCGAACTATTCTTGTCTGCCGAAGGTAGCGATTGCGGCATTGCCAATGTTAACATCGGCACGTCTGGCGCGGAAATTGGCGGCGCATTTGGCGGAGAAAAGGAAACCGGCGGCGGCCGCGAGTCCGGTTCGGACGCGTGGAAGGCCTATATGCGCCGGGCGACGAATACGATAAATTACTCGGACAATCTGCCACTTGCGCAAGGGGTGACATTCGACATAGGCTGAACACCTAGAGGAGAACGAAATGCGGGTTGATAAACTGCCGCCAGTGAAAGCAACGCTGCAACCGAGCAACCATCCTTATCTCAATGGGGCGTGGACGCCGCAGCATGAGGAGGTAACCGCAACCGACCTTGATGTCATCGAGGGCCGCATTCCCGACGACATTGACGGTGTTTATTTGCGCAACACCGAAAACCAGTTGCATCAACCGTTGGGACGTTACCACCCGTTTGACGGCGATGGCATGATACACCAGATTGATTTTTCCGGTGGCAAGGCAAGCTATCGCAACCGTTTTGTTCGCACGCGTTGCTTTCAGGCCGAGCAGGATGCGGGCGAATCCTTATGGGGCGGGCTGATGGATAAAGCGGGCGTGTCCAAGCGCCCAGGCTTTGGCGCGCATGGTAGCCTGAAGGATTCCTCGAGCACTGATATCATTGTGCACGCGGGCAAGGCTGTCTCTACTTTCTACCAATGTGGGGAGGGTTATGTGCTTGACCCCGCAACACTAGAGCAAGAGGGCGTGGCGTCCTGGGTTCCGCTGGATGGTATTTCCGCGCACCCTAAGGTGGACGAACGTACTGGCGAATTATTGTTCTTCAACTATTCCAAGCACGCGCCTTATATGCATTATGGCGTCGTTGATAGCAGTGGGAAGTTGGCGCATTATGTGCCCATCCCGCTGCCGGGGCCGCGCCTACCGCATGACATGATGTTCACGCAAAACTGGTCGATATTGTGCGACTTCCCGTTGTTCTGGGACGAAGAATTGCTGAAGCGCAATATCCATGTAACGCGTTTGCATGAAGGGATGCCGTCGCGCTTTGCGCTCATTCCGCGTTATGGGCAGCCCGAGGATATTCGATGGTTTGAGGCAGATCCGACCTTCGTCCTGCACTTCATCAATGCCTATGAAGATGGCGACGAAATCATACTCGACGGCTATTTCGAAGAAGACCCTTATCCGCCACCACTCGAAAATGCGGACGGCTATGGTCATATGATGGCGTATGTCGACGAACATAGCTTCAAGCCAAAGCTGCACCGCTGGCGGTTTAACTTGGCTGATGGCACGACACGCGAAGAGCGGCTGGACGACCGCATTCTTGAATTCGGGATGATGAACCAGCGCTATCTCGGACACCCTTATCGTTATGCCTATAGCACCACGTCCAAGCCCGGCTGGTTCCTGTTTAACGGCTTTGTGAAGCATGACATGGTCACGGGCGAGTCATGGTCGATAGAGCTTCCTGAAGGGCGCTACGGCAGTGAGGCGCCCTTTGCCCCCCGCGTCGGAGCGGTCGACGAAGATGATGGCTATCTCGTCAGCTTTGTGACCGACGAAAATCTCGGGACATCGGAATGCATATTGATCGACTGCAAACGCTTTGCAGAAGGGCCCGTGTGCCGCATTGCCCTGCCGCATAAGATCAGCAGCGGCACCCATGCGCATTGGGCGGATCGCTCGGTCCTTTAACGCGACGTTGTTTCTGGAAAACGACGTTGGTGACCGGTTTGGATTGGCGCGCCCTACAGGAGTCGAACCTGTGGCCTCAAGATTAGAAGTCTCGCGCTCTATCCAGCTGAGCTAAGGGCGCGCGCTGGTTCGTGCAATAACGGCTTTGCGCGCGAACGCAAAGCTGCTTATGTCAGTTTATGCAAGACAAGCTTATTATCTCTCGGAGCGCAAGCGACCTCACTGGTCGCCAGTTTCGCTATTATGATTTCGTCATGGCGGCCTTTGTCGCCATTTTGTTGCTCTCGAATATCATTGGCGCGGCGAAGCCTGCGGCGGTCACGATATCTGGTGCGCAATGGATTTTTGGCGCTGGGATATTATTCTTCCCATTGGGCTACGTCATTGGTGACGTGCTGACCGAAGTCTATGGCTATGCGCGTGCACGCCGCGTTATCTGGGTCGGCTTTGCGGCGCTGTTGTTCATGGCGTTTATGAGCTGGGTAGTCGTCGCCCTGCCGCCTGCACCCGGTTGGGATGGGCAGGCGGCGTATGAAAGCGTTTTTGGGCAGGTTTGGCGGATCGTCATTGCATCGATTACGGCATTTTGGGCGGGCGAGTTCGTGAACAGCTATGTTATGGCGCGGATGAAGGTTTGGACCGCGGGAAAGCATTTATGGTCGCGCACCATTGGCTCGACGATTGTGGGGCAGGGCATCGATAGCCTCATTTTTTACCCGCTGGCTTTTTGGGGGACGTGGAGCAACGAGCAGGTCATCAGCGTTATGATTACCAACTGGTTGTTGAAAGTGGGCTGGGAAGTTGTCCTGACGCCCGTCACTTATGGCGTCGTTGGCTGGCTAAAGCGTAAAGAAGGCGTCGAGGTTTTTGACGAGGGAACGGATTTCTCACCCTTCAAAACTAAAGTTTAGGACGTCATGCAGGACCGCTTACAGCTTTTGGTCGAACATTGGGTCAGCTATAAAATCTGGCTGATCGACACAGTCGGCCTGACCAATGATGCGATGCATGTTCATGGCGCGCTTCTGATTTTATGCGTATCCGCGATATTATTGCGGCGGCGACCCGATAACCTGTGGTGCTGGTTAATCGTGTTTTTAGCAGAGTTGTTCAACGAATATGCTGATTTGCGCGGAACCGCACCCGGCGAGGCTACAATCGATGCAGCCTTGCACGATATTTACAACACGATGTTTTGGCCGACGTTCATCTTGATATTGGGACGTTTCTTATTCCCGCGAAAGAATGGGGATGTCGTTAACCCCGCCGCGCCCTCAAGCGATTTGCCGCAACAGCCCCTCGAACAAGCGACGTCCGTCTGACCCGCCATGCACGGCTTCGGTCATGCGTTCGGGGTGTGGCATCATGCCGAGCACATTTCCGCCTGCGTTCAGCACACCCGCGATGTTGCGCGCAGAACCATTGACGTTTTCGGCATAACGAAAGGCAATGCGGCCTTCGCCCTCAAGCTTATCCAGCGTCTCACTGTCAGCGAAATAATTGCCGTCATGATGTGCAACGGGAATTTGGACATGTTCACCCGTTGAATAGCCTTTGGTAAAAACAGATCGATTGTTTTCGACCGTCAGGCCAACCGTGCGGCAGACAAAGCGAATGCCGGCATTGCGCATAAGGGCGCCGGGTAACAGACCCGCCTCTGTTAAAATCTGGAAACCATTGCATACGCCCAGAACGGGCACGCCGCGTTCCGCCGCCTTTACCACCGCCTGCATAACGGGTGAGCGCGCCGCCATGGCACCGGAGCGCAGATAGTCGCCATAAGAAAAGCCACCGGGAATGGCGATGAGATCCAGTCCATCGGGCAGGTCGCCAGCGCGGTGCCAGACTAAAGTTGTTTCGGCGCCGGTAATGTCACGAATGGCAACGGCCATGTCACGGTCACAATTGGAACCCGGAAACTGGATAACCGCGGCGCGCATCAGGCCTGCTCAATCTCGAAATTCTCAATAACCATATTGGCCAATAGCTTGGTGCACATTGTTTCCAAGTCAGCCTTTGACACGCCCGGTTCATGTTCGATTTCGATCAGGCGTCCGGCCCGAACGTCATGAACGCCCGAAAAGCCCAAGCCCTCTATGGCGTGATGGATTGCTTTTCCTTGCGGGTCGAGCACACCGTTTTTTAATGTTACAAAAATGCGCGTTTTCATCGGGGCCCGTCCAATTTTGAGTTTTGGTTTCTATAGAAGCCGCGACGTGCGATTCAAGCGTAAGCTCACGCCAAATGAATTTTAAAGCAGCTTGGAAAGCTTGCTGCACCAAAAAAATATGAAATGCTAATATTTAACATTAGAAAAATCTATATATGCCCGATTGAGGCGCAATCCAATTGCGGCATCGCCCCCTCATCTGACATAGCCGCCGTCCAACAAAGTTGAGTGAGCAAAATGAAAAAAACGGCACGGGCGGTAGTGATTGGTGGCGGCGTTGTAGGCGTGAGCACCTTGTATCATCTCGCCAAAATGGGATGGAGCGATGTGGTCTTGCTGGAACGCAAGGAACTGACTTCAGGGTCAACATGGCATGCTGCCGGGCTTCTGCCGTTATTCAATCTCAGCTATTCCGTCGGCAAGTTGCATCAATATTCGGTGGCATTATACCCCACTTTGGAGGCGGAAACCGGTCTGCATGCGGGATTGTCGCAAGTCACCAACATACGATTGGCGACAACCAAGGACCGGATGGATGAATATCATTATTATGCTGGCGTCGCCCGCACCATCGGCGTTGATGTAAACTTCCTAACGCCGGAGCAGGTGAAAGAAATCTGGCCGCTTGCCAATATGGACGGTGTCATTGGCGCGATTCAGCATCCCGATGATGGCTATATTCAGCCAGCAGATTTGACGCAGGCGCTGGCGAAAGGCGCGCGGCAGCGTGGCGCGACGATTTATCGTAACACAACGGTCACTGGCATCACGCAACAACCCAATGGTGAGTGGCTGGTCTCGACAGATCAGGGCGATATTACCTGCGAGCATGTCATTTCCTGCTCGGGCAACTTTGCGCGGCAAACCGGGGCGATGGTTGGGCTGGATATTCCTGTTATCCCGGTGGAGCACCAATATTTGGTCACCGAACAGCATCCCGAAATCATGGAGCGCAAAAAAGCCGGTCTTCCCGAAATGGGTGTGCTGCGCGAATCTGACGCAAGCTATTATATGCGGGAAGAAGCCGGCGGCCTGTTGCTTGGCCCATATGAGGTTGGCGCGCCTGCTTGTTATGTCGATGGTCCCGCAGCGAACAGTGAATATGAATTGTTTCCCGATGCGCTCGAACGGCTTGAACCTTATATCGTCGCGGCCATGAACCGCGTTCCGGCCTTTGGGGAAGTGGGCATCAAGAAAGTCTATAACGGCGCGATTGCTTATACGCCCGACGGATCGCCGATCATTGGACCAGCATGGGGCCTCAAAAACTTCTGGTTGAACGAAGGCCACAGCTTCGGGATCACGGCCGCTGGCGGCGCGGGCTGGCAGTTGGCCCATTGGATCGTGGATGGCGAACCCACCATCGACATGATGGGCGTCGATCCACGCCGCTTTGGCGACTATGCGGGTCGCGGCTTTCTGGTTGAAAAAAATGAGGAGGCCTATGCCAAGGTCTTCACCGTACATTATCCCGATGAAGAACGTGAGGCAGGACGTGCCTTGCGGCGCACGCCATGCTATGATCGGATGAAAGCACTTGGTGCAGTGTTTGGCAGCGTGTTCGGTTGGGAACGTCCCAATTGGTTTGCGCCGGCGGGCTATAGCTTAAGCGAAGCCGATCTCGACAAGCCCAACGTGTTGTTGAATGACAATCATCCCGTTGTACCCGGCGAACCCATCCGTGAAAAATGGTCGTTCCGCCGCTCCAATTATTTTGAACATGTCGGGAATGAATGCCTGCACGTGACGAAGCATGTCGGCATTCAGGACATGAGCGCCTTTGCCAAATGCGAGATATCGGGACCCGGCGCGGAAAGCTGGCTTGACCAATTGCTGACAAATGCGGTGCCCAAAAAGGTTGGACGTGTGACCTTGTCCTATCTGCTCACGCACAAGGGTGGCGTGCGGAGTGAATTCACCGTGTATAAGGTTGCGCCGCAGCGTTATTATCTGGTGTCGGCAGGCGCATATGAGCGCCACGATCATGATTATCTGAAAAAGGCGATGCCAAAAGATGGCTCCGTTAGCTTCGAACGGCTGACAACATCGATGGGCGTTTTGGTGCTTGCTGGCCCGCGGTCACGCGACGTGCTTGCGAAGCTTACCGATACGGATCTGTCTAACGAAGCTTTCCCATGGTTGACGGGCAAGAAAATGAGCATCGGCGTCGCGCCAGTCGACGCGTTGCGGGTGAACTTTATTGGTGAGTTGGGTTGGGAAATCCACCACCCAATTGAAATGCAGAATTATATTTTCGACAAGTTGATGGAGGCGGGCGCCGCGTTTGACATTAAGCCATTTGGCATCCGCGCGATGACATCGATGGCACTAGAAAAAAGCTACAAGCTCATCCCGCGCGAACTGTCGGTTGAATATTCTGCGCATGAAAGCGGTTTGGACCGTTTCATCAGCCTTAAGAAACCTTCCTTTTTCGGACGTGAAGCATTGCTGGCGTGGAAAGAAAGCGGCAGTGCCAACCAGTTGGTCACCATGGAAGTGCATGATGTTACCGATGCGGATGCGCGTGGGTCGGAACCAATTTATCATGGCGAAGACATTGTTGGCCGCGTGACATCGGGTGGCTATGGCTGGCGCGTCGGTAAGTCGCTCGCGCTTGCGATGGTGCGGCCGGATTTGGCAGTGCCGGGCGCGGAATTGGAAATTGTCATTCTGGGTGTTCGCCACAAAGCAACAATCATAACAGACTCGCCATTTGATCCTGATAATTTGGCATTGAGAAGCTAAACCCATGTCGCATTTCGAACCTATCGCCAACTGGCTTGCCAAGGACCGCCAAGGGTACACGTTGCCGCGTGATTTATATGTCAGCGATGAAGCGTTTGCATTCGACACGCAGGTCATGCTCAAATCGGTCTGGTTATATGCCTGCACCGTCGCCCATGTGAAAAATCCGGGTGATTATTTCGTGTTCGAACTGGCGGGTAACTCCATCATCATCGTGCGTGGACGCGATAATGCGGTGCGGGCATTTTGGAATAGTTGTCGGCATCGTGGGGCCAAAATCTGCCTAGAGCAGCGCGGTCGTGCGCCACGTTTAATGTGCCCTTATCACCAATGGACCTACGGTCTTGATGGGCAATTATTGGCCGCGCGCAGCATGGCAGAGGATTTTGACAAGTCGGACCACGGCCTCTCGCCGGTGGCGCTGGAAAATGTCGGCGGGCTGATTTTCATCTGCTTGAACGACAATCCGCCGCCCATTGACCGCGTAAAGGCAGATATTGCCGACCAGATCGCAATGTATGACCTCGAAAAGTTGAAGGTCGTTGTCCAAGACAATTATGTCGAAGACGCCAATTGGAAGCTGGTTATGGAAAATAACCGCGAATGTTACCATTGCGACGCGGGCCACCCCGAATTGATCAGCGTCCTGGGAACAACAGGTTTCGGCAAAGACGCGCCTGCCGATGATCATCTGAAAACAAAGCGTTCCGAATGGCAGGCCATGGGCATTGACCGCGACTTGATCGAATTTCCCGATGGTTGGTGGCATCGCGTTGCGCGTCTGGCATTGGCAAATGGCGCGGTGACGCAATCGATTGATGGCAAGCTTGCGTGCCAGAAACTGATCGGCCCATTTACAAAGCCTGAAACGTCGAGCCTGTCCGTTTGGACTCAGCCCAATAGCTGGCATCATTTTTGTTGCGACCATGTAGTCACATTCTCGCTGACACCCGTTGGGCCTGACAAGACAATGCTGCGGACAAGCTGGCTCGTGCATGAAGACGCGGTCGAGGGGGTCGATTATGATCCAGACCATCTGGCCGCCTTATGGCGTAAAACCAATGAACAAGACGGGCACTTTTCGGCGATAAACCATCGTGGAATATCCAATGACGGCTATGTCCAAGGACCCTATGCACAAGAGGAAAAGCTGGTTGATGATTTCAAGGCTTTCTACGTGAGCCGCGCGAAAGCGGCGCTGGCGCAGGTGCAATCATGACTCGTTTCAGCGCGTTAAGCCTGTTTACCAAAGCGTTTGGCGGGCATCAAAATTGGCCTGCACAATGGCCTGATGCTGCACCGAAGCCAGCCTATGATGCGATCATTGTCGGCGGTGGCGGGCATGGTCTTGGCGCCGCTTATTATCTCGCCAAAAAATATGGGATTAATAATGTCGCCGTGCTTGAAAAGGGCTGGATCGGTGGGGGTAATACCGGGCGGAATACGACGATCATTCGCTCCAACTATCTCTATGACGAAAGTGCGCATCTTTACGACCATGCGGTGAAACTGTGGGATGGCCTAAGTCAGGAGCTCAATTACAATATCATGTATTCCAAGCGCGGCGTGATGATGCTCGCGCATAATGTGCATGACGTGCAAAGCCTTCAGCGGCACATTAATGCCAACCGCCTCAATGGCGTCGATAATGAATGGCTGACGCCGGAAGAGGCCAAAGCCTATTGCCCGCCATTGAACATATCCCCCGATGCGCGCCATCCGGTCTTAGGTGCGGCGCTGCAACGGCGCGGCGGCACTGCGCGGCATGACTCGGTGGCTTGGGGCTATGCGCGTGCGGCGGCGGCTTTGGGTGTCGATATCATTCAGAACTGCGCCGTCACAGGAATTCGTCGCGGTGCCGATGGCGCCGTAGAGGGCGTGGAAACCACGCGTGGCTATATCGCCTCGAAGCGCGTTGGCGTATCGGCGGCGGGCAACACATCGGTTATCATGCAAATGGCGGGTCTCGACTTTCCGCTCGAAAGCTACCCGCTGCAGGCGCTGGTGTCCGAACCTATCAAACCGACTTTCCCATGCGTCGTGATGTCGAACACGGTTCACGCCTATATGAGCCAGTCGGACAAGGGCGAGTTGGTGATTGGCGCAGGAACGGACCAATATGTCAGCTATTCGCAACGCGGCGCGCTGCACATTGTTGAACATACCTTGGCGGCCATTTGCGAAATTTTCCCGATTTACCGTCGGATGCGGATGTTGCGGACATGGGGCGGTATCGTCGATGTGACGCCCGATCGCTCGCCGATATTGGGTAAGACGCCCGTCCAGGGGCTGTACGTCAACTGTGGTTGGGGCACGGGCGGGTTTAAGGCCACGCCAGGTGCCGGAGATTTGTTGGCTTATACCATGGCAAAAGATGAACCGCATCGGATCAACGCCCCCTTCAACCTAGACCGGTTCCGCAATGGGCGATTGATTGACGAAGCCGCAGCAGCAGCGGTGGCGCATTGATATGATATTGATCCATTGCCCTTATTGTGACGAGAAGCGTCCCGAGATTGAATTCGCCAACGCAGGACAGGCACATATTGCGCGTCCACTTGACCCATCCGGCCAAAGCGATGCGGAATGGGAAACCTATTTGTTCATCCGTGCCAATCCGCGTGGGCGGCATCATGAACGCTGGCGCCATGTCCATGGATGCGGGCGCTTCTTTAACGCTGTGCGCGATACCGTGACCGATAAATTTGAAACAACCTATAAAGCCGGGGAGCCGCGCCGATGAGTGGCTTTCGCCTTGAGACTGGCGGGCGCATTGACCGCGGCCAGCCCGTTACATTCAGTTTTGACGGTAAAACCTACACGGGTTTTGCAGGGGACAGCTTGGCGTCGGCTTTGCTCGCCAATGGGGTCATGCTGTTCGGCAGATCCTTCAAATATCACCGCCCGCGTGGGTTGGTTGCGGCGGGCAGTGAGGAGCCAAATGCCCTGATTTCGGTCGATCGCGGGCCAGGGCGGTTTACCCCAAATTTGCGGGCGACGGGCGTTGAAATCCATGATGGGCTAAAGGCGTTCAGTCAAAATCGCTGGCCATCTTTGGCAATGGATTTCGGTGCGATTAACGACCGGTTGGGAATGTTTTTTCCGGCAGGTTTTTACAATAAAACATTCATGTGGCCGCGTTCTTTTTGGGACAGAGTGTATGAGCCCGCTATTCGCAAAATGGCGGGACTTGGCGATGCGCCAACGGCCGAAGATCCCGATGTGTATGCGTCAACTTATGCCCATTGTGACCTGTTGATTATTGGCGCGGGACCCGCCGGTATTGATGCCGCACTTGGTGCGATGGATACCAATAAGCGAATCGTCCTGATTGATGAGCAAGACGAACTGGGCGGCGGCGCTTTGGCTGACCCTGCATTATGGCCCTGGCTAGAACGCAGCGTTAAAGCATTAGCCAACGCGGCCAATGTTACGATCCTAACCCGCACGACGGCATTTGGTTATTATCACGATAATTTCATTGGCGCGGTGCAGCGGTTGACCGACCAAAGTCCTGAGATAACAGATTCGCCGCGCGAGAAACTCTGGCGTATCAGGGCAGGAGAAGTGGTGCTTGCGCAAGGCGCTATCGAACGTCCGCTTGTTTTTGACGGCAATGACACGCCTGGCGTGATGCTCTCGTCCGCAGCCAAGGTTTATGCCAATCGGTACGGCGTGGCGGTTGGCAAAGCGCCAGCGTTAATGGCATCGCATGATAGCGGTTGGCATGATGTGTTTGCACTGGCCAAGGCTGGCATAAGTATATCGGCCATTATCGATGTCCGTGATAGCGTCGATAGCGCGCTGATGCGCGAAGCGGACCGTATGGGCATCCCCGTTTACCTGAACCATGCTGTAGTTGGTGTGCGTGGCCGGCATGGCGTCAGTTCTATCGACATCTGCAATTCTGGCGACCAACGGGTGCACCGCGTTCAGGCTGATGCGCTTTTGATGGCGGGTGGTTGGACACCAAGCGTGCATTTATGGTCGCACAGCAAGGGCAGCCTGAAATGGCGCGATGATCTGGGCGCCTATGTCCCAGATGTACCCAATGAAAATGTTCAATGTGTGGGCGCATGTGCGGGCGATTGGGATTTCGGCACGGGCGCGGTTATTGATATGTTGCCAACGCCTAAGGACCAAAGCCGGATAAAGGCATTTGTCGATTTTCAGAATGATGTGACCGCAAAAGACATCAAGCTGGCGGTGCGTGAGGGCTTTCGTTCGATTGAGCATATCAAACGCTACACCACCAACGGCATGGCGACTGACCAAGGTAAGACATCCAACCTCAACGGACTGCAGATCGCTTCCTCTGCGTTGCATAAACCCGTCCCAGAGATTGGGCTTACGAGCTTTCGTCCGCCTTACACGCCGCAGACATTTGGGGCGCTGGCGGGACATGCCAAAGGGGCGTTATTCCAACCGACACGGACAACCAATATCGATAGCTGGGCGCAAGCACATGGCGCGGTATTTGAGTTAGTCGCGCAGTGGCGCAGGGCCCGGTACTTCCCGAAATCCGGTGAAGATATGCATGCCGCCGTGAACCGCGAATGCGTTGCGGTGCGGTCTTCGGTTGGTATTTTTGATGCCTCCACGCTCGGGAAAATTGAAGTTGTCGGCCCTGACGCCGCCGAATTTCTCAACCGCATGTATACCAATCCGTGGAAGGCGCTGGAGCCGGGGCGGTGCCGTTATGGTTTGCTGTTGAAGGAAGATGGTTTCATCACCGATGACGGTGTGTCGGCACGACTGGCGCCGGATCGTTTCCACCTGACCACGACAACTGGCGGCGCGGCGCGCGTTTTGAATATGATGGAGGATTATCTCCAGACCGAATGGCCCGACCTTGATGTGTGGTTGACCAGCACCACCGAGCAATATGCGGTCATTGCCCTGCAAGGCCCGAATGCGCGCAAAGTGCTTGAACCGCTTGTGGAGGGCATTGACCTTTCAGCTGAAGCCTTTCCACATATGGCGATCCGTGAGGGCAGGATATGCGGTGTAGAAACGCGGCTGTTCCGCGTGAGCTTTACCGGCGAACTGGGCTTTGAGATCAACGTGCCGACGGCTTATGGACGCGCTATTTGGGAACAATTGATGGCGCAAGGCGCGCAATATGACATCACGCCTTATGGCACTGAGGCAATGCACGTTTTGCGCGCGGAAAAAGGCTTCATCATTGTCGGGCAAGACACTGACGGCACAATAACGCCCTTTGACGCCGGTCTCGATTGGGCCGTGGGTAAGAAAAAGCCTGATTTTGTCGGCAAACGGTCGATGACGCGGCCGGATATTGTCGCGCCGGGCCGCAAGCAGCTGGTCGGTTTGCTGACCGATGATCCCAATGTCGTTTTGGAGGAAGGCGCGCAGATTGTTGCTGACCCCAAACAGCCTATACCGATGACCATGATTGGCCATGTCACTTCGTCTTATTGGAGCGAAACGCTTGGCCGTTCGATTGCGATGGCGTTAGTTGCCGGCGGACATGATATGACCGGCGGTACGCTATATATTCCGATGCCGGGCAAGACGCATACCGCCAAAGTCAGCGGCGTTGTTTTCTACGACTCAGAAGGAGCGCGGCTGCATGTCTGAGGCCCTTATTCGTCAGGAGCCTGTTTCCGAAACCCCCTTTGTCTCAGAGGGTATCCGCATCAGCCTTGCCCCGCCGATGCAGCGGCACGCGCTGCGGGCACGGAACGCGGAGGATTTGGAACGCTTGTTAAAGGTCAAGATACCAACGAAAGTCGGCACATCCCAAGGTGGCATCCTATGCCTTGGCCCCGACGAATGGTATCTCCGCAGCGCCATGGGTAAAGCGATCCCGACAGGGGAAGGGCTGCCCCTGGCCGTTACCGACGTTAGCGATCGGTCGATATGCTTGATCGTCGAAGGTCAGCGCGCATCCGAAATATTAATGGCAGGCTGCCCGCTTGATCTCGACCAATTTGCAGTTGGCCGAGCCACGCGCACCATTTATGAAACGGTTGAAATCATCGTCATGCGTGACGCAGAAGATCGTTTCCACGTTGAAGTCTGGCGCAGCTTTGCGGCATGGCTGTGGATGGCGATGACAACGGCCGCACGCCATTGATCGAGCCGCGTCGCACCTTTGGGGGATGGTTCAATGGCAGATTGGGATAAATCAATAGATCTGGGCAATTACGGCCAGTCCAATCGCATTTGGGGCGGAATGCACGTCAACCCCGCTGTATTCCTACCAACGGCATGCATCTCCTTTGCTGTCATATTATTCAGCCTGATTGCCCCCAAAGCGTCGACGGATCTGTTCGCCGCTTTGCGCAGTGGCGCGGTTTCGCATTTCGACTGGTTCTTCATGACGTCGGGCAATCTGCTTTTGTTGTTTTGCGTTGTCGTAGCCGCCTCACCTTTGGGTAAAATCCGTTTGGGCGGTAAGGGCGCCACACCCGATTATTCGCGCCTATCATGGTTTGCGATGTTGTTCGGCGCGGGCATGGGCATCGGCCTTGTTTTCTATGGTGTTGGTGAGCCTGTTACCCATTTCACCTCGGCCATGGCGGGCGGACCTGCGGCGCCATTGGGGGGTGCCGTCGGGGATACCGCTGGCGCACGCAGCATCGCGATGGCGGCGACGATATTTGACTGGGCGCTGCACCCTTGGGCAATCTTCGCCGTAACTGGCTTGGCGCTTGCGGTATTCAACTTTAACTTCAACATGCCCTTGTCGATGCGGTCTGCATTTTACCCGTTGTTCGGCAAAGCTGTCTGGGGCCGCACCGGCGATGTTCTGGAGGTTCTGGCGGTTCTCGCTACAATCTTTGGGCTGGCGACGTCTCTTGGTCTTGGCGCGCAGCAAGCAATGGCAGGGATTTCCTATCTATATGGCGTGACGAGTTCGTCGCTGACGATATTGGCGCTGATTTTCGTGATGGCAGGCATCACCTTCCTGTCGATCCGGGGCGGCATTGATCGTGGCATCCGGATTTTGAGCGAAGTGAACATGTGGGTTGCCTTTGCGTTGTTGATCTTTGTTTTGACGACCGGTTCAACGCTGCAATTGCTTGGCGATCTTGCGAGCAATATTTACAATTATCTGAAGCTGCTCCCGGCATTGTCCAGCCCACTGGGGCGCACAGACACCGGTTTTTACAATGATTGGTCGGTATATTATTGGGCGTGGTGGATGAGCTGGGCGCCCTTTGTTGGCATGTTTATGGCGCGTATTTCATTGGGCCGCACAGTGCGTGAATTTATAGCCGGGGCTATGATTTCGCCAAGCTTGCTTGGCATCTTGTGGCTGACCATTTTTGGCGATGCCAGCATTGCGCAAATTGTTGCCGGCAATGGTGCGGACTTGGCAAAAGCATCGCTCGACACGCAATTATTTGTGTTGCTGGGTGCTTTGCCTTGGGCGCAATTTACATCTTTTGTGGCGATTGGCCTTATCCTGATCTTTTTCGTGACAGGCTGGGATTCCGGAACTTTGGTCATTGATACAATGACAGCAGGTGGTCGTACCGATACGTTGCTGAAGCAAAAGACAATCTGGTTGGTCGCCGTGGGCGGCATCGGCGTCCTTCTCCTCTTAAATGGTGGTCTGACATCGCTTCAGGCAGGCGCTATCGCCACAGGTTTGCCTTTGGCGTTCATCTTGTTGGGCATGTGCTATGGCACATTAAAAGGCTTGCTGGCACTGCATCGGAACCCTGTCCGCGCCCATGACCCGGCAAAGTGATGCAAGTGTGCAACGCCGCTGAAGCATAATCCGTCTATGTCGAAAATGCATGGCATTATTACGGAAAGTCTCGAATAACCATAAGCGCAGGTAATATTAGCCAGGGGCTTTGCCTGCGCGTTTGGAGAGACTGCTGTATGAAATTGCCGCAAGAATTTGATCTACACGCTTTGGAAGTGTTTATCATGACCGTGGAGCTTGGCGGCATGTCGCAATGCGCCGCGCATCTGCAGGTTACGCAATCGGCGGTTTCGCAAACAATTGCCCGACTGGAAACCGGCATCGGCGCCTCCTTGTTTGATCGCACGATGCGTCCGCTGGGCTTAACGGCGAGTGGAAAATCGCTGTTTGCGCGCGGTCATAAACTGATCGCCCATGCCCGCCTTGCTTATGATGAAGTACGCGAAGGGGCAAACCTGCCCATTTCGAGTGTGACGGTCGCCATGTCCTTCAGCCTAGCCAATGAACTCACCGCGCCCATTCTACAGCATCTTGGCCCGCGTGCGGACCGATGGAATATCCGTTCTGGTATATCGCTGGAGCATCAAGGCGAGTTTCTGGCGCGGGACATTGACATGATGGTGACCGGCAGTTTCAGCCTAGAGCATCGCGACACGGTGGAGTTGCATCCTGTGTTTGAGGAGAGCTTCATCATGGTTTTCCCGAAAGATTTTCGCGAGCCATTGGATATAAACGGCGTGCCATCATCCTTGCCGTTCATCCGCTTTTCGCGCCTGACGGGCACAGGTCAACAAATCGAACGTCAGATTGTCCGGATGAAGTTGAAACTGCCGCAGATGGTCGAAGTCGAATCCTCGCACCAGCAATTGGCGTTGGTCGCCGCAGGCATTGGGTGGACAATCACGACGCCGGTGTGCCTTGCCGCCGTGCCGGAACTGTTGCCCGAATTGCGCGCTGAACCGATGACGCGTGGGCGATTCTCCCGCGCGATTCAGGTTGTCGCGCGGATGGATGAACTGGGCGATATTCCGCAGCGCACCGCGACTTTATGCCAGAAGGTGTTGCGCGAAAAAACCTTCCCGCCATTGATTGCCGAATATCCTTGGATGGCCCAGCAATTGTCATGGCCAGCGCCTACGCTGGACGGTGAGGAGATGATCGCATGATCCGCAATATCTGGCTTGCTGGTCTGGCCCTGTTCGCCACGCCCGTGCATGCGGATATCCCAAGTATCCCGAGCGTGGATGCGCCGGAACTCGCGGCCTTGGGTCCAAATGGGGTGGGTTTCCGTTCGGTCCTGTTGACCCATAAAAATCAGCCGGATGTCGAAAATGGGGATTCGGGCGGAACCGATGTTCCGCTTGTTGATCGCAATTTGCGGGTTGATATCTGGTACCCTGCAAGGGTCAAACCCGGTAAAAAGCCAATTATCTATCGCGGAAGTCTGTGGGCTGAACCACCCTTCCCGCCGGTCAGTTTCTCGCAAAAGGGTATGGCTGTGGCCGACGCTTCAGTGATAGGCAGCAAGCATCCTTTGGTCATCATCAGCCATGGCTATAGCAACAATCCGGCCATGATGACGTGGCTGACCGAAAATTTAGCGTCCAAGGGATATGTCGTTGCCGCGATCCATCACCGCGACCCCAACCCTTATATTGTGTCGCCCGTCACCCGCGCCGCGCCCAATTTCAACCGTCCGCGCGATATCGTTTTTGTTGCAGGCGAACTGCGCGCTGTTTTGGGCGACCTGATCGACGCGGATAATGTTGCACTGATTGGCTATTCACAAGGCGGTTATGGCGTGCTGGCCGCTGGCGGGGCATCGCTGGATCCATCGGGGCCGAATATGGATATGGTCGCGGGCGGCTGGCTCAAGACATTTGCGCGGGGGCGTGCACAGGCAGATGCCATTGCATTAAAAGGCGTAAAGGCTGTGGTCGCATTGGCACCTGCTGGCGGCGCGCCACGCAGCGCTTGGGGCGCAGACGGCCTTGCCGCGCTGACCGCGCCCTTGCTGCTGATCCACGGCGATAACGACGCGACTGTTGACTATAAAACGGGCGGGCTTGCGGTCTTTGATGGCGCTGTAAACAGTGATCGTTACTTGCTGACCTATAAGCAAGCCGGCCACTCAATTGCACTAAACCCTGCACCACCTGAAATGCGTAAGACGGTATGGGATATCGATTGGTTTGAAGACCCCATCTGGCGGCAGGACAGGATTAACGCCATCAACTTGCATTTCATCACCGCATTTTTGGCCGTTCACTTGCGCAAAGACGATAGCAAGGCGGCGTATCTGCATATGGCCGTTGAAGATTCGGATAACGGCGATTGGAATGCCCCCGCCGGAACGCCATGGGGCGCCTATAGCCCTGGCGGCGAAGGCGTGACCTTATGGAAGGGTTTCCAACGCCGCCATGCACGGGGAATGACGTTGCAGCATCAGGCGGCGGCGAAGTAACTCAAGGGTCGCGATGGGGAAGGGCAAAACCTAGCCCGCCAAACTCCCCGCGGCTTGCTCCCAAAAGTGGAGCAATCCCTTACTGAAGCTCAACGGCACATAAGCGTCGCAGGTCGTTTCATCGATGACGTGCAGGCGGACATTTACATGATCGATGATCGTCGCTGCGCTGCATCCGACAGAGAAATCTGGGCTCTCTGCGTCGAATACGCCGCCTTCCATTAAGAGCGTGCGCCAGCCTTTGCCGGATAGGCGCAGGCGGACGATGCCGCCGCCAATGGCTGTTACCGCGCCGTCGTCGGATAATATGGCGGACAGTGCCGACGCATCGCCTTCTACCAACCACACTGTCGGTTCAAAGCGGATCAAACGGAGCGCATCATTACCACCCGATCGTCCGGTCGCAGGAAGCGCAAAGCCCGTTGCGGCTTTAAAGCGTTTTGCGACGGCAGCCGCGTTGCTCCAAATCTCAAAGACATGCAGCGGGGCGGCGGGCAGGGTCGTGATGGTTACTTCAGTCACGATAACGCTCTCCTGCATGATCATAGAAATGGGGTGCCACAACGCGGACACGCGCTTTTTGGCCGCGTGTCGGGGATGAGGCGATGAGAATTTCGCCATGGCGGCTAAACCCATCGACCAACTGGCCCAGTGCAACTGATCCACCCTCGATGATACGGAACGCGGCGGCACTCACATGACCTTGCGGTGACGCACCTTCGTTGGAGACGAGCATGGATCCCTCAGGGATGTCGCCTTCAAGCGCCTCCAGTCCAACCAGTTGCCGCCGCCCAGTTTCGGCCAAAGCGGGGCGCGCGAGGCCAGAGGCGCCGATATAACCACCCGCCTTATTGAGCATCTTATCGAGCGCCAAATCATGCGGTGTCATGCGCCCGTCGACTTCACCGCCGACGACCAAATGGCCCTTTTCAATGCGCAGAAACTCCATCGCTTCGAGCCCGTATAATGCGCCGCCTATGTGCAGCACTTCGGCTTCGCATGCGGCCCAGACCGTCGCGGCGACGCTGGCCGTGATATAGATTTCGAACGCGCGTTCGCCGCTATAGCTGGCGGCTAAGATGATGACTGGAACGCCCGCGATGACCGCTGGAACAGTCGACATATGGCGTGGTGGTTCTTCGCCAATCAATGTTGTGAGCACTGCTTTGGCCTTTGGCCCCGCAATAGCAATGCCCGCATAATGTTCCTGCACATTGACGGCAGAGACGCGCAAATGCGGGCACAAATATTGGCGCACATAAGAGATATGGGTCGCCATGCGGTCCGCACCGCCGGTGGAGCTGGTAAGTAGATAGCGGTTTTCGTCCAATCGCCACACGGTACCGTCGTCAAAGACGAACCCATCTTCGCGCAGCATGAAAGTATAGCGCCCGCGCCCGGCGGCCAGTTTGCTAACCGTGGTGGCGCAGATGATCTCCAAGAATGCCGCAGCATCCGGGCCGCTCACTTCAAATTTTGCCAGTGTCGACACGTCGGTCATCCCGACATTGTTCCGCACGGCCTTTGCCTCACGCAGTGCGGCTTGCGCCAAACTTTCACCGCTTATGGGGTAAGCGCGTGGCCGGAACCAATAACCCAAAGGTTGCCAGATCGGGTTCTTTGCCGCGTGCAGGTCATATAATGCAAGGCGGCGAACATGTGCGCCAGCATCTTTTGCCCCGGCACCGGCGAGCAAGCCCATCGTCACCGGCGTGTAAGGTGGACGGAATGTGGTCAGCCCCGCCTCGGGAATGGCCACACCCTGTTTTTCGGCCAATCGCCCGAGAGCTGCCATATTGCTGAGCTTGCCCTGATCGGTGGCCATGCCAAGCGTGGTGTAGCGCTTAAGATGCTCGACCGACCGATAGCCCTCTGCCCATGCCAGATCGACATCGGATAATGTCACATCGTTCTGGAAATCGATGAAGCTTTTCTTCGGCTTTGCAACCGACGCCATTTTGAATATCGGTTGTGGCTCTGCGGCCCCGCCGATGGTTGTCACATTCTGGCGCGAAGCGGCGGGAACAAAAGCTTGCGCATCCGCATTCCAGTCAAGCGTCCCGCCCGCTTGCATGTGCAGGTGCACAACGGGCGTAAACCCACCGGACACGGCCAGCAGATCGGCATCCCATTCCAACGTCGCCCCATCGACCAATGCGGAAACATTTTTCAGGCAATGCCGCGCACCTTTGGTCGAGAGCGGCGTTGCATTGTTGTAGACGCGATGACCGCTATTGGCCCCCGCAGGTGCCGGTCTTGCGTCAAGGACTGCAACAATTTGCGCGCCTGCCTCTTTCAGCGCCTGCGCGGTTTTATAGGCATCGTCATTGTTGGTCGCGATCACGACGCGCTTGCCGGGAACGACGCCAAAGCGGCGGACATAGCTGCGCACAGCTTGCGACAACATCACGCCGGGGCGGTCATTATGGGCAAAGGCCATGGGCCGCTCAATGCTTCCCGTGGCCAAAATCACTTGGCCAGCGCGGACATGCCAGAGACGTTGCGCCACATTATTTTGGGGGATTTGCCCCGGCTCCGATAAACGCTGCGTCAGGGTAACAAGATCATGTTCCCAATAACCCGATGCCGTAGTGCGCGTAAGAATAAGGCCATTTGCGGCGCGAATGCGGGCGGCGGCGGCGTTGATCCAGTCTGCATCTTGCTCTTGGCCGTCGCGGATCAATGATGGGCCAAGGATATTATCCTGTTCGACCAAGATAACGCGCTTGCCGCTTTCGGCAGCTTCGAGCGCAGCCTGCATGCCTGCGGGACCCGCACCAACCACAAGAATATCGCAAAACGCTGCACGCTGGCTGAAGCGGTCGGGGTCACTGCTGGTCGGGGCATTACCAAGCCCGGCGGCCTTACGGATGAAATATTCGTAGAACATCCATTTTTTGGCCGAACCAAAAAAGGTTTTATAATAAAAACCGGCGGAAAGAGCGGGCGCAGCAAAACCGAAAACAGACCCGATGTCGAACGACAAATTGGGCCAACGATTCTGGCTTTTGGCGACAAGGCCTTCATAGACGAACACATCGGTGGCGCGGGTATTTGGCTCGGTTCTGCCACCTTCGCCGACGGTGACGAGTGCATTTGGTTCTTCCACGCCTGCGGTCATGATGCCGCGCGGGCGGTGATATTTGAAGCTGCGGCCAACAAGGCCAATGCCATTGCGCAACAAGGCCGCTGCCAGCGTGTCGCCTTCCTGCGCGGTATAGACTTTACCATCAAAGCTGAAATTGATCATGGCAATGCCTCCGGCCCGATGGCGCGGCATTCGGAAATTTCATTGGTCACGCGATGCCGCGTTACAACCATCCATGCCCGGCAGCCATAAGTATGGCGCCAGATTTCATCATCTACACCGCGCGGATTATTGCGGGTGAAGAGCTTGGTCATCGCCTCGTCCGTGGGCGCATCCAGCGGCACAACGGAATCGACAGTGCGCTCGTAAATGAATTCAGATTGCGCGCGTGGGCCGCAATGGGGGCAGGGGATGAGCATCATTAGCGGCTATTCGGCATTGGGCCGCTCCCCGTTTCATCAATGGTTGCGCCGCGTTCAAAGCGATCAAGCGAGAAGGGGGCATTCAGCGCATGCGGCTTGCCCGTCGCTAGCGTGTGCGCATAGGTCCAACCGGATGCGGGCGTTGCCTTAAAGCCGCCATAGCACCAGCCGCCGTTGAGGAAGAGGTTGCGGACAGGCGTTTCGCCAATGATCGGCGCGCCATCAAAGCTCATATCCGTGACCCCGCTCCACGTCCGCACCATACGCAGGCGGGACAAAGCAGGGACTAGCGCAAGTCCTTGCGCCACAGCGCCTTCCATCACCATAGGATGGCCACGCTGGGCATAGCTTGGCCAATTATCGGGATCGCCGCCAAAGACTACGCCGCCCTTGTCCGACTGGCTGATATAGCAATGCAAGGACTGGGACATAATCACGCTGTTGATCATCGGCTTGACGCCTTCGGTGACCATCGCTTGCAAGGTTTGCGATTCAACTGGCAGCTTTAGACCAGCCAGCCCCGCGACATGCCCGCTATGTCCGGCTACGCAAATGCCAACGCGCCCCGCCCCTATGCGTCCGCGCGTTGTCTCTACACCCACCACTGCGTCGCCATCCCGCACAAAGCCTGTGACTTCGCATTTTTGAATAATGTCGACGCCCAGGCTGTCGGCGCCGCGCGCATAGCCCCAAGCGACCGCATCATGCCGGGCAGTGCCACCACGACGCTGGATCAAACCACCTTGAATGGGAAAGCGCGCATCACGCGACATATCGAGCAAGGGCTCAAGCTTTGCCACCTGATCCCGGGTCAATAGATCGGCATCAATCCCGTCGCAGCGCATCGCGTCGCCGCGTTCGGCCAGCTTGACCATATCGGCGTCGCTATGGCCAAGGAACATCGCGCCCCGTGGACTGAACATCACATTGTAATTCAACTCATCACTTAGGCCATGCCAGAGCTTCAAGCCAAATTCGAAGAGATTATGCAGCGGTTCCAGCCGATAATTGGACCGCACAATCGTCGTATTGCGCCCCGTATTTCCGCCGCCAATCCAGCCTTTTTCCAGAACGGCAATATTCTTGAGACCATGCACTTTGGCCAAATAATATGCCGTTGCCAGCCCATGGCCGCCACCGCCGATGATGATGACATCATAATACGATTTTGGTTCTGGGTCGCGCCATGCTGGTTGCCAGTGGCGCTGCCCGTTAAGAGCACCGCGCAACAGGCTTAAGGCTGAATATCGGCTCATGCGATGGGCATCCACCCACGCTTTTCACGCCAATCTTTTTCAAGCCCGTCAAAGCGCGACAGCTTGAGAAGGTCGATATTGGTAAAGGAACATGCACCATCTATCACCAGATCGCGGATCGCATGGCCCGATGCGGGCGACAGGCCGAAGCCCACGCTCGACATAGAAGCGACAACGACATTGTCTGGGCTGGTGAGCCGATCAATAATCGGACGGCCATCGGGTGAGTTTTCAATTACGCCCGCCCAGCTGCGAATGACGTTGAGATGCGCGGCCTTGGGCAGCAGTTCTGCCAGCCTTTTGGCAAGGTTGCGGGCCAACGGTGTCGATGGCCGAGCCGCCGGACCAGTCGCATCGACATCCAGCCATTCATGCGGGCCGCCGCCATAAGCGAGGTTGCCGCGCAAAGTCTGGCGACCATAAATCTTATGTCCATCGACGCCGCCCAACGGCATCATCGGGGCCGGTTCGGTAATGATCATTTCCGCGCGTGCGGCGGCCAGAGGGACATCAACACCCAATTGCGCCATCAGTTGCGGGATTTGCGGGCCAGCAGCAACCACTACGGCATCGCAGCCATAAGTTGCATTAGCGGTCTTCACCGCCGTCACCTTGCCGCCAGCGGTTTCAAAGCCTGTAACTGGACTATGCTGAATGATTTTACCACCAAGATCTTGCAGTGCCCAGGCATAGGCCTGAACCGTGCGTTGCGGGTTGGCATGGCCGCCAAATTTATAATGCACGCCGCCAAAGCAATTGTCGCCCGCCAGCGGAACAGCCTCTTGAACCTGCTTTACGTCAAGCACCTCGACCGGGTGGTTGAGGCGGGTGTGGCGTTCCGCAATGAAGCGATATTGGTCCCACTGACGTTCGGTCATCGCAATCAGGATGCGGCCTTTTTGATGTTCTGTTGGGTAGCCCAATAGCTCATCCATTTGCGGCCACAGCCGTTGTTCTTCATCGAACAAGGGGCTGGAATAATGTGATGCGCCGCCGCCATTGCGTCCAGAGGCTTCCCAACCAACAATGAACTTGTCGAGCACGGTTACCTTAACGCCCGAACGCGCCAGCCACCAGCCTGCGCTAAGACCTGTGACGCCGCCGCCGACGATGACTACTTCAGAGCCGCTCATTTATACATCCCCGTGTAGAGCATCTCGCGATGCGCATCCTGATATTCTGTGCCGATATCTTCGACAGGCACCCATTGTGTCGGAATACCGAACCAGACATCCCACGCCGCATCCATCGCTGCAGGCTCATCCCATTCTGCCAAAATCTTCAGTGGCAACGGGCGCACAGGCGCGCGGTGCGTGGCGAGCGGAATGGTGCCGAACGGCTTGTCGGATTCAATGGCTAGCATCATCGCCACCTGATCGCGGCAACGGCGGCCCTGACATACACCCATGCCAGAGCGCGTTAAGCGCTTAATCTGATCCGGGTTGGCGGGGCCATCGTTCAGCAGCGTGTCGAGCGAGCGCGCCTGAAGCGCCGCGGGGCGCGGCAAATAATTGGGCGGTTGAATCCCGATCAGATCCGCCAGTGTCACTTCTTCACATTGGCAGATAATCGTATCGGGTGCATTGACGCGCAACGCCGCACGTACCCAATCCATGCGATAGGCGACATGGTCAAAACCTGTATCGGGTAGGCCAGCGCACAGGCCCACGGTCGTTACATTCGGTTCTCCCGCCGGAATATATCCGCCGCGTGCCGCGTTCAGTGCCCGTGGGCCATGCATCGCGTCGACCAGTTCAATCGAGGGGATAAGGCCAATGGCGACACAGACGGTGTCGCAAGCGATGTCTGTTCCATCGGTCAGAGTGATGGATTCAATGCCATCAAGACCGCCTTTGCTGGATTTGATGCTCTGTCCATAATGGATGGGAATACCTGCCGACATAATCTTCCCAAGAAGTGCGGCATCGCCTTGCGCGGCGTCGCGCACTTCCACCAGACCAGCAACTTCCAGCCCATGTTCTAGCGCCAGAAGCGCGGTTTCGAGCGCGAGGTCATGCGACCCCAAAATGACAATGCGCCGTCCAGAAAATGCCCCATAGCGGGAGAGCAGCATTTGCAGGGCAGCGGCCCCCATCACGCCAGGCTGGTTCCAGCCGGGAAAGGCAATGGCGAGGTCGCGCGCGCCTGTTGCCAGCACAATCCGATCAAAGCCGACCAACCAAGACCGTTCAGCATCAGCGAGGCCAACAACTTGTTCCGGCAAGCTTTGTACACCCGGTCCGTTGCGATACACGCCCCAAGCCGTTGTACCGAGGAGCAGCTCAACGCCAGCTTCCATTGCCTTTTCAAGATCCGGCATGCTCATGAAAATGGCTTCAAGCATGCGGTCGCTATTCTGGGTCGCTGCCGTCATGCGGCCGCCGAAATAAAGCGGGGTATCATTGCCCATCAGTGCGCCGGACACAGGATTTTCATCCACCAGAAGAACCGAAGCTCCGCTGGCTGCGCCTTCTATGGCTGCGGCAATACCGCTTGGCCCGGCGCCAATGACAACCAAGTCATATTTTGCTTCGGGTGCGCTTCGTGTGCCATTAACGGCGCACACATCGGTTCCGGTAAAGTTCAGATCCATTAAACTGCTTCCAATGCCTGTTTCAAATCGCCGATCAGATCATCGACATGTTCTAACCCGACCGATAGGCGCATCGTGCCATCGGTTATCCCGCCTTCCAATCGCTGTTCGCGTGCGACTGCATAATGTGTTGTGCTCGCCGAATGGCAAATCAACGTTTCTGACCCGCCAAGGCTGACCGCAAGTTTCATCAGCTTAAGCTGATCCAACATCCGGAACGCCTCTGCCTCACCGCCGTGCAGATGAAAGGAGAAGGTCGACCCCGCTGCCTTGCATTGCCGATCATACACAGCGCGTTGCCGTGACCCTTCGGGCAGAAAGCCCAAATAGGTAACGCCTGCAACCTTGGGGTGATCGCGCAGATATTCCGCGACAATGCGCGCATTACTCATGGCCCGTTCGGTGCGTACCGAGACCGATTCCAACGACCGGAGCACAAGCCAAGCGGTAAAGGGATCCAGATGATTACCCCATGTCGTCCGCTGGAGTTTGAGCTGCTCAATCAATTCCTTACGGCCCGAAACACCGCCCGCCAGCAAATCGCTATGCCCGCCGCAATATTTGGTGAGAGACGTCATGCATAGATCAACGCCATCTTCGATTGGGCGCTGGGCAAAGGGACCGAGCAACGTGTTGTCGACAACAACAAGCGGCCGATGTCCTTGTTTTGCACCAACCTCATCGGCGATCCGCACCATGAGCTCGAGATCAACAATGGCGGCGGTTGGGTTGGCCGGTGTCTCCGCTATGATCAGCTTTAACGGGCCCTTTGCCATAGCGGCTTGCGCTGCGGCGCGGACATGATCTTCATCGGTGCCATCGACATAAGAGGTCACATGCGATCCAAATTGCGGCATCATGACATTGTAGAGATAATCCACCCCGCCATAAATGGGCCGCCCATGCAGAACGCTATCGCCGGCACGAATATGGGCAAGCGCAATGCTGGAGTGCGCGGCCATGCCGCTGCAATAGGCCACGGCATCTTCTGCACCATCAATGGCGGCAAGGCGGGCTTCCAAAAAGTCCAGACCCGGATGGCCAAGCCGCGAATAGATATGGTTGCTTTCCCCAACCAATGGTCCAGTGCCATCAAAATAGGCCTCATGCACATATTTGGCGTGCTGCGCCGATGGATAGACAAAGGTCGAGGTCATGAAGATCGGAGGCTTTGCTGCGCCCATCCCCATTTGCGGATCATATCCGTAGGCTACCGCCAATGTTTCTGGGTGAAAGTCCCCCGACTTTTTATTTGCCATGGCTATCAATATAGACACGCGAAACGTCACAATACCAGTCGGTAAAACGGCGGGCGAGCATTTCTGCATCTGCCGAATAAGGACCAGGCGTATATCCTGGGCTGTTGACGCCCTTATGATTGTTTTCGGCCAGTTCCTTGTCCTGCGAATTGGTCACTGCCCAGAGGGAGATAAGGGCGTCGATATCATAATCGACGCCTTCCACCGCATCCTTGTGGACGTACCATTTGCTGAACACATGCGTTTCCGTTGCGCTGACGGGCATGCAACTGAACATGAACACATAATCCGACGTTGCATGGGCAAAGAGATGCGGATCAATCGCCCAGCGTAGCGAGCCAATGTCGCCTCCATTGGCCGTAATCAGAGGCTTTTTAATCAAAGGCTTGCCATCTTCCGACATGGAGGTGCAACCTTCATTGAGCGCGAAGCGGGCAACCTGCCACCAATGTCCTTCCACGGGTTCATGTGGAAATCCATGGGCGTCCATGGCGGCGCTAAAGGCTTCTGCCCGCGCATCTTCATGCGCATCGAAATGCTTCGACATGCCGACAGGAAAGGTCTTTGCCAACTCCGGATGGCCCGTCGCGCAATGATAGCATTCGCGCGCATTTTCCATGACGAGCTTCCAGTTTGCATGTTCGACCAGCTTGTCGACATGTGCGAGCTTGAGATTCTCGAAATTGGCAGGCGCGGCATAAGCCGAAAACTTTTCGCGGAAATCATCGATAGGCGGCGGATTGTCCGCAAGGCAAATAAAGATCGCGCCACCGAAACATTCTATCGCAACGGGCTTTAGGCCATGCGCGCTTTTGTCGAAATCATCTTCCATGCGGCCTGCGGCAAATAGAGAGCCGTCCAGATCATAGGTCCAACGATGATAAGGGCATACCAGCTTAGGTGCGGTGCCATGGCCAGGTTGGCAAACCATGGAGCCGCGGTGGCGGCAGCTATTGTGAAAAGCACGGATCGTGCCTTCCTTATCGCGCGTGATGACGACAGGCCATTTGCCCACCATCATGGAGATGTAACTACCCGTTTTTGGCAATTCGCATTCCATGCCGGCCATCAACCAGCTTTGGCCGTAAATCGCGGCCATATCGAAATCGAAGCTATCCGATTCTGTGTACAATGCTTGGGGCAAGGTATGCCCTTCACGGCGCTGTTCAAAAAGCGTGCTTATCCGCTGCAAATCCATGTTTAGGCCTTTATGCAAATCTCTCTAAAGCTGGAATGGGCCAGATATGGAAACGAATAAAATCGCATTTTCGCATAGCCCTATGTCAAAATGTAGGGCAATAGTGCAGGGGCAAAATTGTCCGCATTCGAAAGGTCGATATCATATCCAATCGTAGCACAATTAATCGTCGCTGGTTGCCTTTGAACGCCCTGCGCGCGTTTGAAGCTGTAGGACAAAATTTAAGCTTCACGGGCGGTGCGTCGGCGCTTTCGGTTTCGCAAAGTGCGATGAGCCGTCATGTTGGCGGGCTTGAGGAACTGTTGGGCAAGCAGTTGTTCGTGCGCGACGCGTCGCGGCTGTCGCTGACGGCGGCGGGCGAAGAATTGTTGCCGGTGGTGAGCAAATGCCTCGACCGGATCGAGCAAACAATGAATTCCATTCGCGATGATGAGGTCACTGGCCGTTCGCTGCGATTGCATGTCCCGCCGTCGTTGCTGCAACAATTGTTCCTGCCGATGCTCCGCGATTTTCACATTGAACATCCCGATTTGCGCCTTGATGTTTCGAGCGCGCATGTGACGGGATTGCCCTCAACCGATTTCGACATGGCGATTGTCTATGACCGCCCCAATGTCGATGACCGGATTACGGATCTTCTCTGGATGGTGCGCGTGGCGCCATTATGTTCGCCAACAACGGCCGCCAACCGTGAGGGCAAGTCGTTGGAGGAATTTTTGAAAAGCGAGGAGCTTTTGCACCTCAAGCTGGATGGCGAGCCGCGCGAGCTTTTGTGGACGGCCTATTTCCGGCAGAGCCAGCTGGGTGTCGCGACGCATGGTGGCCTTGCTTTTGATACCACGATTGCGGCTGCGCAATATGCCATGGCCGCCAATGGCGTCTTTTTGGGCGATATTGATATGTTTGCGCAGGAAATTGCCGATGGGCGGCTCGTAATGCCTTATGATGCTGTTATCGAAGACGGCTATGGCTATTATTTGAAACTGCACGCCGATGATTTGGCTGACCCAGCTATCTCGATGCTGCGAAGCTGGCTCATCAGCCGTTTTGGGGCATTGCGGCAAGCGCCGAGTCCGCGCGCGCTAGGCTGACCAAGCGAAGGCCTGATTTCTCAGCGATATGGATTGCCAAGTCGGTCGCTGCCGAAATTGTCACGAGCATGGGGCAATTTGCGAGAATCGTCTTTTGTACCAGCTCAAGGCTACACCGCGCGGTGAGGACGATAAAGCCAGTGGAAATATTGATGTCGGCCCGGGCGAGTGCGCCAATTAACTTGTCGAGCGCATTATGACGGCCAACATCCTCGCGGGTCATCAGGATAGACCCGTCGGGCGCGCAAAATGCCGCGGCATGTGCGGAGCCTGTATCGGCATTCAATGTCTGATGCGATCGCAATGCCGATAGCGCCGAAAAAATCGCTGCGTCGGCCACTGCAATGTGCGCTGTGACAGGCGGCAAAGGACGCATGACCTCCTCGAGATTGTCCATGCCACACAGGCCGCAGCTGCTCTCCGAGACACGCTGACGGGCTCGGGCAAACACTTTCTCGGCGTTTTTCTGCGGCACTTGAATGCGTAAAATCCAACCCAATTCTGACCTATGGGCATCGAGCGCCAGAATATCTTCAGGTTGCGTTATCAGCCCTTCTGACAGGCTGAAACCGACGGCATAGTCTTCCAAATCAATTGGCGTTGCCATCATTACGGCATAGCCAATGCCATTATATTCAATGGCGATAGGTGCTTCGGCTATGATGGGCCGTTTGATGATCTCGGAAGAACCATCCCCCGGGGTAAGTACGGCAAAACGTAAAGATTTTGCGCCCTGATCAACTGCCATTTTGCGCGTCGGCCAGCAAGCTTATGGCGGCAGCGGCAACGGGCGACAGGCCATCGGTCCCATGGGCAAAAATCATCTTTTTCATCCGCGGGTCCCAGAATGTCTGGATATGGTCTGCGACCGCCGCAACTGGCGCAGCATCGGTTGCCAGATTTGTCGCAATCTGGTTCGCCATGTGGACGAGGCGCTCGACGCTGTTCATTCGGCGGCAATCCCGGTTTCCACGCGGCGCGATCGCGCCGACAGGGCCTCATATTCTTCCTGCCACTCGGTTGGCCCGTTGGAGGCGCTGATCTGAACTGCCGTGACCTTATATTCGGGGCAATTGGTCGCCCAGTCACTATAGTCAGTCGTAACAACATTGGCTTGCGTTACCGCGTGGTGGAACGTGGTATACACAACACCCGGGGCAACGCGGTCGGTCACATTGGCGCGCAAGGTTGTTTCGCCTGCACGGCTTGCCAGCTTCACCCAATCACCTGATTTGACGCCGCGATCTTCGGCATCCACAGGGTGGATTTCGAGCAGATCCTCAGGGTGCCACGCGACATTTTCCGTCCGACGTGTTTGTGCGCCGACATTATAATGGGACAATATCCGCCCGGTGGTCAGCAATAATGGGAAACGTGGGCCGGTTTTTTCATCCGTCGGGACATAATCGGTGACAACAAATTTGCCCTTGCCGCGAACAAAGCCATCAATGTGCATGATAGGTGATCCGTCTGGCGCGTCGGCGTTCACGGGCCATTGCAGCGAACCAGCCTCCTCCAACCGCGCGAAGGATACGCCCGCAAAAGTTGGCGTAAGCCGTGCAATTTCGTCCATGATTTCGGATGGGTGGCTATAATTCCAATCCAGCCCCATCGCCTGTGCCAGCTTTTGCGTGACTTCCCAATCTTCCAAGCCGTTCATGGGTGTCATCACTTTGCGCACCGGTTGAATGCGGCGTTCGGCATTGGTGAAGGTGCCGTTCTTTTCCAAAAAGGTCGATCCGGGCAAGAAGATATGCGCGTAATTTGCGGTTTCGTTCAGGAATAAATCGTGCACGATCACACATTCCATCGCGGCTAGCCCAGCGGACACATGCGCCGTGTTCGGATCGGACTGGAGGATATCCTCACCCTGACAATATAGCGCCTTGAAAACGCCATCGACCGCCGCGTCCAGCATGTTGGGAATGCGCAGGCCGGGTTCCGGATCCAGCGTTACGCCCCAGTCATTTTCAAACAGGGACCGCGCGTCATTGTCGCTGATATGGCGATAGCCGGCAAGCTCATGCGGGAAGCTGCCCATGTCACAGGCACCTTGGACGTTATTCTGACCGCGAAGCGGATTTACGCCAACGCCCCTGCGCCCAATATTGCCCGTTGCCATCGCCAAATTAGCGATGGCCATCACGGTTGAACTGCCTTGCGAATGCTCTGTCACACCCAAGCCATAATAGATCGCGCCATTGCCACCTGTGGCATAAAGCCGGGCCGCTGCGCGCAGTTCTTCGGCATCGACCAATGTGACTGGCTGCAGATTTTCTGGGCTGTTGCGGGCTTGCGAGACAAATTCGGCCCAATGGCTATACTCGTCCCAATCGCAACGCTCGCGAATGAAGGCTTCATTGGCCAGACCCTCGGTCACAATGACATGCGCCATCGCGGTCAGTGCCGCGACATTGGTGCCAGGGCGTAAAGGCAGATGATGCTGCGCCTCAATATGCGGCGAACGCACAATGTCGGTACGGCGCGGATCGATAACGATCAGCTTTGCACCGGGGCGTCCATCCTGCCCGCGCAAGCGGCGTTTCATTCGGCTGGCAAAAACGGGGTGACCATCGGTGGGGTTTGCACCAATGATCAAGATGACATCGCTGTCCTCGACACTGTCAAAATCCTGCGTTCCGGCGCTGGTGCCAAAAGTGGTTTTTAGGCCATATCCGGTCGGAGAATGGCATACGCGCGCACAGGTATCGACGTTATTGTTACCAAAACCGGCACGCACAAGCTTTTGCACGAGGAAGGTTTCTTCATTGGTGCAGCGGCTGGACGTGATGCCGCCAAGGGCGTTGCGGCCATATTTGTC
Source organism: Sphingomonadales bacterium UBA656 (assembly GCA_002299895.1). Lineage (GTDB taxonomy): Bacteria > Pseudomonadota > Alphaproteobacteria > Sphingomonadales > Sphingomonadaceae > Sphingorhabdus_B. The sequence continues at coordinate 37,174 of DBOC01000006.1, forward strand.
GCTAATCCGCTTCAGTTCGGACGCGGTATAAGCAAAGGCCTCGTCCCATTCGACTTCGCGCCACGGGTCGCTGATCGATTTGCGGATCATGGGCTTCAGGATGCGTTCCTGATGCTGGGCATAGCCCCAAGCAAAGCGGCCCTTGACGCAGCTATGACCGCGATTGGCTTTGCCGTCTTTATAAGGAACCATACGGACCAATTGTTCGCCGCGCATTTCCGCGCGGAAGGTGCAGCCAACACCGCAATAGGCGCAAGTCGTTACGACGCTGCGCTCCGGTGTGCCGACTTCGACAACTTTTTTCTCGACCAAGGTTGCGGTCGGGCAGGCTTGCACACAGGCACCGCACGAAACGCATTCCGAACCCAGAAAATTATCGCTGGCAAGGCCGGCGGATATTTTAGAATCCCATCCTCTGCTTTCCATCGTGAGCGCAAGCGTGCCTTGCACTTCGTCACAGGCGCGGATGCAACGCGAGCAAGCGATGCACTTGCTCGGATCGAAATCAAAATAGGGGTTGGAGTGATCTTTTTCCTGCCCCAAATGTGTCGCCTGCACATCATAACGCACATCGCGCAGGCCTACGGCGCCGGCCTGATCCTGCAATTCGCAGTCCCCATTGGCGGCGCATGTTAGACAATCGAGCGGATGGTCGGAAATATACAGTTCCATCACGCCTTTGCGCAATTTCGCCAGTTGCGGCGTTTGCGTGCGGACAACCATGCCAGGTTCAACAGGCGTTGTGCAGCTTGCGGGCGTGCCCCTGCGGCCATCAATTTCCACCAGACATAGACGGCATGAGCCATAGCTTTTGACGCTGTCCGTCGCGCATAATTTTGGAATGGAGGTGCCTTGTTCAGCCGCTGCACGCATGACGCTGGTGCCGGCGGGCACGGTGACCTCACGGCCATCAATCGTCAGCGAAACCGCTTCGTCAGAGCGGCTTTCTGGTGTCCCGAAATCCTTTTGCGGCTGGTATGTCATCTATCTACCTTATACCATATTCGTCTGTTGCGCAGCATATTGCGCAAGTTCCAAAGGCGTATTCAAATTGTGGAAAACATCTGCCGATGTGATCGCTTGCGCGCCACTTAATGCGATCCAGCGCCGCATCGAAAGGTCATCCTGATTGCGCAGATGCCGGTCAAGAACAGGCGCAAGTGCAACGGGCCACACGCCGAAAAGATAATGCCCGTTGATGTAAACGGCACGTCCATCAGCCAGATTGCACGGCAATGTTGGCACGGGGACAACGTCGCAGCCAGCGGTCAAAACGGTATCAAAGCCGTTTTGCTGCGCATATAAAAGTGCAGCATTTAGTCCGCCTAATGGTCCCATATCGGGGAACGGAGTGTCGTCCACCCATTCCATTCCCGGCCATGCCCGCCCACAGACAATGAGCCTATCGACCTGTTCGCGCAAACCATCGGCCACATGTTCGATCAGCGGGCGACCGTTTAACAGTGCAGCGGCCTTGTCGCTGCCAAAGCGCGTCGCCTTGCCGCCGGCAATGATCGCGCCGAGCCGTTTCACCTGAAATCCTCTGGAAAATGCTTGATGGCGCTCATCACTGGATAAGGTGTGAAGCCACCCAAAGCGCAGAGTGACCCGAACTTCATAGTTTCGGACAGATCTGCAATCAGCGCGAGATTTTCTTCGACATTTTTGCCTGCGATAATCTGGTCAAGTGTTTCGACACCGCGCGTGCTACCCAAGCGACAGGGCGTACATTTTCCGCAACTTTCAACGGCACAAAATTCCATCGCAAAGCGCGCCATTTGCGCCATGTCGACACTATCGTCGAACACCGAGATACCCGCATGGCCGACCAGCGCATCGGCAGCGGCAAACGCCTCATAATCGAGCGGTAAATCAAATTGCGTAGGCGGTATATAAGCGCCCAATGGGCCACCTACTTGCACGCAGCGCACAGGTCGGCCGCTCGCTGTGCCGCCGCCGATATCATTGACCAGTTCGCCCAATGTGATGCCGAATGCCACTTCATAAAGGCCGCCATGCTTTACATTGCCAGCAATCTGGATGGGCATTGTGCCTTTGGACCGGCCAGCACCATAAGCCGCATAAGCATCGCCACCATGCGTCATTATCCACGGCACAGCAGCGAGTGTCAGCACATTGTTCACGATGGTAGGCTTGCCAAATAAGCCTTCCAGAGCGGGCAGTGGCGGCTTGGCCCGCACTTCGCCCCTTTTGCCCTCCAGGCTGTTCAGCAGCGATGTCTCCTCGCCGCACACATAGGCGCCAGCGCCGACACGAACTTCGACGATAAATGGTGCAACCAAATGGGCCGAAAGCTTGATAGCAGCTTCCAATTTGGCGATAGCATGCGGATATTCGGAGCGAATATATACATATCCTTTGCTTGCCCCCACTGCGTATCCGGCAATCGCCATGCCTTCGATCAGCATGAAAGGATCGCCCTCCATCACCATGCGGTCGGCAAAAGTTGCGCTATCACCTTCGTCGGCATTGCAGACGATGTATTTTTGGTCCGCATCCGCACGTGCAACGGTTTGCCATTTTATGCCCGCCGGAAAACCCGCGCCGCCGCGACCGCGAAGCCCCGAAGTCATGACCGTGTCGATGGTCGCCTGCGTACCCATTTCACGGGCTTTTGCGAGTCCTAGCCAGCCTTCTGATGCGTAATAATCATCGAGCGAAAGTGGACGGGTTTTGCCCGCGCGCGCAAAAGTCAGACGCGATTGCTTGGCGATAAAAGGAATATCTTCAATGCGGCCCAAGGACGGCGCTTTGCCGTTGATGATGTCCGGAACCTGATCGACTGACACGGGGCCATAGCCAACGCCATCGATATCCACCAATGGCTCGAGCCATTGCATCCCCCAGCTCGAAACGCGCTCGACCGCAACGCCCGCTGCCAGGAACGCAGCCGCAACCGCGTCCGCCCCGCAAGCGATGGCCACCGCATCATCGGATATCCGGACGATCACATGGCCTCCAATAATGTTTTGAACTTAGCACCGTCCAAACGGGCATGGACTGTGTCGCCAACCATGGCCGACGGCCCAACGGCGCATAATCCAAGGCAATAAATTGCCTCCACTTTTACGCGGCTTTGGTTATCGGCAATGGGGACCAATGCCTCTACGCCCCGGGCTTTACAGGCTTCGGCCCGGCACAATTTCAAAACGGGCCGGGCTTCGGCTTCTTTACGGAAATCATGATAGAAACTGACGACGCCATAAACTTCGGCGCGTGTCAGGTTCAGCGCACTGGCAATTTCACGCATGGCATCTTCGCTGACATGACCAAACGCCTTTTGCACATCGTGCAAGATCGGCAGGAGCGGGCCTTCCCGATCCTTATGTTCGGCCAAAATGTCAGCGATAGACACCATTTAGAAAACCACGACGCTGCGGATGCTTTCGCCCGCATGCATTAATTCGAAGGCTTTGTTGATTTCTTCCAGACCCATGACATGCGTGATCATGGGATCGATTTCGATCTTGCCGGTCATATACATGTCCACAATTTTGGGGACATCGGTCCGGCCCTTGGCGCCACCAAAGGCCGTGCCGCGCCAATTGCGGCCCGTTACCAATTGGAACGGACGCGTTGCAATTTCCTTACCCGCTTCAGCCACACCAATGATGATGCTGGTGCCCCAGCCGCGATGGCAAGCCTCCAACGCGGTGCGCATCACCTCAGTATTGCCTGTGGCGTCAAAGGTATAATCTGCGCCACCGTCGGTCATCAGAACGATCTTGGCGACCACATCTTCACGGCTCATGCCCTTGGAATTGAGGAAGGCCGTCATCCCGAACTTGCGGCCCCACTCTTCACGATCCGGATTGATATCCACGCCGATAATCATGCCCGCGCCAGCCAGACGCGCGCCCTGAATGACGTTGAGGCCAATACCGCCAAGGCCAAACACCACAACTGTGTCGCCGACCTGTACCTTCGCCGTGTTCACCACCGCACCAACGCCTGTGGTTACGCCGCAGCCAATGTAGCAGCTTGACTGGAACGGCGCATCCTCACGGATTTTGGCAACCGCGATCTCTGGCAAAACCGTAAAGTTCGAAAAGGTCGAGCAGCCCATATAATGGAAAATCGGCTGACCCTTATAGCTGAAGCGCGTCGTGCCATCGGGCATCAGCCCCTTACCCTGCGTTGCGCGGATCGCTGTGCAGAGGTTGGTTTTGCCAGACAGGCAGGACTTACACTGGCGGCATTCAGGGGTGTAAAGCGGTATGACATGGTCGCCCGCCTTGACGCTGGTCACGCCCGCGCCAACCTCACGCACAATCCCTGCGCCTTCATGCCCCAGAACGCTTGGGAAAATTCCCTCGCTGTCAAAACCATCCAGCGTATACGCATCGGTATGGCAAATCCCCGTTGCCATGATTTCGACCAAAACTTCGCCTGCCTTTGGACCTTCTAAATCCAATTCGACAATCTCCAATGGCTTTTTGGCTTCAAATGCAACAGCTGCGCGGGTCTTCATGATGGCTATCCTTCAATGTTATCTGATTTTTCGCGAATTTTATTTGAACACAATAGTACGGTTGCCGTTGAGCATCACGCGATGTTCTAAATGGAGTTTAACTGCGCGCGCAAGTACCCGGCTTTCGGTGTCTTGGCCCTGCGCAATTAAATCGTCGACGGTGTCGGCATGGTCAACGATGGAAACGTCCTGCGTGATGATTGGCCCTTCGTCGAGGTCGGCGGTGACATAATGCGCTGTGGCGCCGACCATTTTGACGCCCCGTTCATGCGCGCGGTGATAAGGCTTCGCGCCTTTGAATCCTGGAAGAAAACTGTGGTGAATGTTAATCACTCGGCCATCGAGTTTACGGCAAAGTTGATCCGACAGGACTTGCATATAACGTGCGAGGATTATGAGGTCGACTTTCTGCTCCTCGACCATCGCAAGTAATTTTGCCTCTTGTTCCAGCTTATTTTCGGGTGTGATCGGTAAATGGTGAAAAGGCACGCCTTCATGCTCTGCACGGCGCTGCCAAGTCAAATGGTTGGATACCACGCTGGTAACTTCCATCGGCAGTCGGTTGGTGGAGGTTCGGTAGAGCAAGTCATTCAAACAATGCCCGCCTTGGCTCACCATGATCATCGCGCGGAGTTTTTTGCGTAAATCGTGGAGGCTCCATTCCAAATGGAATGCAGTTGCCACAGGCAGAAATGCGGCGCGGAAACTTTCGATCGTGGTTTCCGCAGCGCATGAAACCGAAATGCGCATAAAGAACCGACCGTTGCTTTCGTCGCTATATTGCGAGCTCTCGACGATGTTGCAATCCTGACTGGCAATCGAGTTAGCCACAGCGGCTACGATACCTTTCCGGTCCTCGCACATGATCAGCAAAACAAAGTCAGCACCCGTTTTCATTTTATTCCCTACTCCCATCGAAATTGGGCCCCGCGTAGCGGCCCAATTCCGCACTCACCATCTGGTTCCGGCATATATTAGGTCTTCTAATCGCGATATGTAGATGATGTAATTGATTAAAGAATTTATTTTACCAATCGCGAAAATTTGGTCAGTTGCTTGCATTGAGCTCCAGTTTCAGTTTACTGAGTGGAGTTTAAGAGCCCTCGCGTCGTCGGGGGATGGTTGAGGGGAAAGAAATTGAAAAGTTATTTGAAAATTTCAACGGCTGCACTTGTTATTGCATCGGCCAGTGTTGGTATTGGTATCAACCCTGCGTTTGCGCAACAGACTGCAGAAGAGAAGGATAACGGCATCGCCGATATCGTTGTTACTGCAACGCGTCGTGAAGAGTCGGCAAATCGCGTGCCATTGGCAATCACGGCCTTGGGCGGTGAATCGCTGAACGAGCTGAACATCACCAAATTCGAAAAGCTGATTGAGTATCTTCCTAATGTGCGCGCCGCCTCACGTGGCCCAGGTGCATCTTCCATCTTCATCCGCGGTCTTTCGACAGACTCGCCGGGTCTGCAAATTGCTGGTACTGCCGGTGCGCAGCCTACTGTTGCGCTTTACATTAACGATGCACCTGCATCGCTTGTTGGTCGTAACCTTGACCTTTACGCGGTTGATCTTCAGCGCGTCGAAGTTTTGGCAGGTCCACAAGGCACGCTCTTCGGCGCAAGCGCGATGGGCGGTGCAGTCCGCTACATCACGAATAAGCCAGATGCGAGTGCATTCAGCGCCGGTTTCAACTCCAGCTATGCCTTCACTAAGGGTGGCGAAGAAAGCGTTGCTGGCGACGCATTCATCAACATCCCCATCGTGCAGGATAAGCTAGCCGTTCGCGCTGTATTTTACACCGACCGGCAGGGCGGCTATATCGACAATGTCGCTGCAACATATCAAATGCCGTTCAACGGTAATGTAGGCGTTGCTGGTAAGTTGCCAACGGGCAACCCATTGCTCGTCATGCGTGCAATCCAGTCTTGCCAAGCTACGGCAACGACTGCAGTGGCAAACTGCACGGGCAGTCTCTATCGCGCACCAACTCGTCAGACCATCAACAATGATGCCTTTGCCGAAGATGATTATAACGACGCAACCTATCGTGGCGGCCGTATTGCGCTGAATTGGAAAGTGAACGACGATTGGTCTGTCGATCTGATGCATGTGCGTCAGGAACTCGACACCGACGGCGTTTTTGACTTTGAACCCGATGTGGGCGACCTTAAGGTGACCAAATTCAATGACAACTCGCTGCGTGACCGCGTAAGCCTCTCGACTTGGGGTGTAAACGGTCGCCTTGGTGCGCTTGATTTGATCTACACCGGTTCATTCTTGAAGCACCGTGCAACGCAAGTTGCCGATTATGCCGGATATTCGAATATCGGTCTTTATCTGCCTTATTATGAATGCGACCGCGGCGTGTATTACACCGCAGCGTATAACGGTAATATCGGCAACACCTGCTATGCACCAAGCAAGAGCTATCAGGTACGTAACCGCACGGAGCGCATGACGCATGAATTCCGTGTAACAACGCCTGCTGACAAGCGTCTGCGTGGTACTTTTGGTTTGTTCTACGATGATAACAAATTGTTCGACAACACCGACTGGTCCTATCTGCAACAAGCAGCTGGCTTTATCTATCGCCGCGCTCCAAATGCTTCGGTAAATGCGAATGATACCAGCGTCCGTCCAGGACAGGTTGGCTTTTTCAACGATATCCAACGCCAAGATAAGCAATTTGCGGCTTATGGTGAAGCATCGTTTGATATCGTTCCTGAAAAGCTGATTTTTACAGGTGGCCTGCGTTATTATGATGAAAAGGCGTCGATTAACGGATCGTCGAACGGCAGCTTTGGTGGCGCACGGGGCGTATATAACGCGACTACTGGCACCTATACGTCAGCAGCTACACCGCCTACGACTTATAACGTTAGTGCGAACTTGAACGTGCTCTATGCGGACGCTTCGCCAGCAAAATATGATGGCGTGTTGTACAAGGCCAACCTGACCTATCGTTTAGACGATGCGTCGTTGGTATACGCGACCTATTCAGACGGTTTCCGTCCAGGTGGCTTCAACCGTCGTCCGTGCCGCGTGCCAAGTGCGATTTGCCCAACCAATGCCGACTTTGTGCGCTTGGGTACATATGTACCTGACAAGGTGCAAAACTATGAAATTGGTGGTAAATTCTCGCTAATGGACCGTCGCTTGCAGGTAAACTTTGCGGCGTATCAGATCGACTGGAGCAATATCCAGATCACCGTATTTGACCAGAATATCTCGAACCAAACATTTACCACAAACTTGGTGGATGCGCGGATCAGAGGTCTGGAAGGTGATGTAACATGGCGCACAACGCCAGAAATCACTTTCAATAGTGCGTTTTCGTACAACGACTCTGAAATGACGAAGTATCGGAAGAACACTACGGTGCTCCGTCCATTGGGTGGCCCACTTGCTTTGAGCCCCAAATTCCAATTCAATGCACGTCTGCATTGGGAAAAGGAACTTGCCTCGGGTCTCGTGCCTTTCGCACAAATTGGCATTCATTATGTTGGCAAGAGCATCTCTGACGTCATCGATAATGTCGACATTCGTTACCAGTCGTCGAACCCGACTTTGGGCTATGCGGCAGCGATTCCTGTCACCTACAATGGTGTAACGGTTCGTCCCGGTGACGTGATTGCGCCAATTGATGGGGCTCAGAACCTTGGATCATACACCACGGCAGCAATGTCGTTCGGCGTATCGAAGGATGAGTGGCGTCTGGAAGTGTTCGGGGACAATTTGACCGACGCGCGTCCTGAGCTCTACAAGAGCGGCAATGACGGCGAGCTTCGGACAACGACATCGCGTCCACGTACGTTCGGACTGCGGTTCTCGTACAAAATTTAAGCAATAAGGTGGGGCGCCCCTAGGAAACTAGGGGCGCTTTGCTATTTCTGCATTTCTGCATTGCGTTAAGCGTGCGATTTGCTCCAGGGTTCGTGCAATCGTTCGTCACAATATGGGAGAATAGGTGACAATGTTGGCCGAGGCCTCTCCGGAAATCATTGACGGCATGTTGCGTGAAGCGCGGTCGCATTTGCAAAATGCCCGTTTGGCAGACGCAGAAGATTTATGTGCTGCCATACTCAAAACGGCACCTGAAAATATTGATGCCTTATACACTTTGGCAGTGTCGCAGCGGATGCAGCGAAAAGTGCCAGCAGCACTCACGACCCTCGATACATTGATTGCAGTTGATTCAGGCTATGGCCGCGCGTGGCAAGAGCGTGGACATTGCTTTCGCGATAGTGGCCGTATCGAAGAAGCTGTTGCGGCTTATCAGCGTGCGGTTACCCATAATGGCGCGTTGGTCGCAAGCTGGCGCATTCTTTCTGAATTGCACGATGCCGCTGGGCGCGAAGCGCCTGCTAACTTTGCCCATGCCCAATATACGCATCTTTCGGCCCTTCCGCCTGAACTGCTGAGTGTCGCAAGCTTTATTCAGGAAGGGCGCATCTACAAGGCCGAACAATTGTGTCGCGCGTTCCTGCAACGCAATGGTCATCATGTTGAAGCTATGCGTTTGCTTGCAGACATCGGGATGAAGTTCAACGCTTATGATGAAGCGGAATTTTTACTTGAATCCTGCAAGGTTCTAGAACCGGACAATGTGAGCGCGCACTTCGATTATGTGAAAGTCCTGCGCAAAAGGCAAAAATTTGAACTGGCACTTCGCGAAGCGTCGGAGCTGCGTGATAAGGAACCGGGTAACCCCGAGTTTGAAATGCTCTACGCCAATGAAAATCTTGCCGTCGGCAATTTTGATGAAGCGATGCTGATATATGAAGCGCTGCTTGGGTCTATGCCCAATAATCCAGGCATTAATCTGACTTATGGCCATGCGCTGAAAACTGTTGGACGCCAAAATGAGGCTATTTCTGCGTATCGACGGGCTTATCAAGTGCGACCAGATTGCGGCGATGCCTATTGGAGCCTCGCCAATCTGAAAACGTACCGGTTTGATGATGCCGAAATCGCGCAAATGCAGGCGCGGCAAGCGTCGCCGATGACCGCGCTTGAAGATCGGTATCATTTATGTTTTGCGCTCGGTAAAGCGCTCGAAGATCGCGGCGAATATAGCAAATCATTTGAATATTATGAGCTTGGTAACCGTTTGAAGCGCGAGGAGTTGAAATATAATCCGAGCAGGTTGACGAACGAAATGCGGCTGCAACGTGAGTTGGTGACGACCGATCTACTTGGAAAATTTTCAGGGGCCGGATGTCCCGCGCAAGACCCGATTTTCATCGTCGGGTTGCCGCGTGCAGGGTCGACCTTGTTGGAGCAAATCCTCGCCTCGCACAGCCAAGTGGAAGGGACGATGGAGCTCCCAAATATCTTTGCCTTGGCCTTCCGCCTCGATCGGCAACGTGTTATTGGTGAGGAGCCGGAATATCCGGGCAATTTAGCAGATTTGACACGCGAAGATGTCACCCGCTTTGGTGAAGAGTTTATCCGCGATACGCAGGTCTACCGCAAAGGCGGCACGCCTTTCTTCATTGACAAAATGCCGAACAATTTCCGTCATATTGGCCTGATCCATATGATTTTGCCAAATGCGAAAATCATCGATGCGCGCCGTGGGGCCATGGGTTGCTGCTTCAGCGGGTTTAAGCAGCTTTTCGCTGAAGGTCAGGAGTTTACCTACGGTCTTGAGGAAGTCGGTCAATATTATGCCGACTATGTGCAGCTTATGGATCATTGGGACACGGTGCTGCCCGGCAAAATATTGCGCGTCCGCTATGAGGAAGTTGTCGCCGATCTCGAAACCCAAGTCCGGCGCTTGCTTGATTATTGCGGGCTTCCGTTTGAGGAAGCATGTCTCAATTTCCACCAGACTGAGCGTGCCGTTCGCACCGCGAGCTCGGAGCAGGTGCGACAACCCATTTTCAAAAGCGGTGTTGATCAGTGGGAAAATTTCAGCAATTTTCTGGATCCACTTCGCAATAAATTAGGGCCAGAACTGGCCGCAACCTGAGAGGTAATTTTATGGCAAGCAATGCTCCGAACGGGCCAATAAGTGTCGATGAAGTCTCGTCGTTGGGGCAGCGTTGGTATGTTCTCATCATCATGATGCTGGTATATACGATCAGCATCGCTGACCGTTATGTTCTGTCGACATTGCTTGGTCCCATCAGCGATGAGCTGAACCTCAGTGATACGGAGACGGCATGGCTGGGCTTGCCGCTGGCGCTTTTTTATGTGGTCATGGGTATTCCCTTGTCATGGTTGTGTGACCGGACGAACCGCCGCAATCTACTCGCAGCCTCAGTTGCTGTTTGGTCATTCATGACGGCGATTACCGGCTACACGCGCGGCTATTTTGATTTGTTGTTGGCGCGTGTCGGCGTTGGCATCGGTGAGGCTGGGGGCACACCGGCATGCAATTCCATCATTGCTGACTATTTCCCTGCCGACCGACGCTCCATGGCGATGACCGTATTCGCACTTGGCGCGCCCATTGGTGCGTGGCTAGGTTCGGATATTGCCGGTCTGGTGTCTACCGTTCATGGCTGGCGCGCTGCATTCTTCGTACTGGGCGTGCCCGGTATCATTTTGGCGCTGATCATCCTGGTAACGATTAAGGAGCCCAAGCGCGGGCGCCTTGACCTCGTGCAAGAAGATAAAGCGCCGACGGTCATGGAAACGCTAAAATTCCTCTGGGCACAAAAATCGGCTGTGCATGCGATGACGGGCAGCGGCCTGTCGGCGTTTTGGGGTTGGGGCTTGATGTGGTTCACACCGTTATTCCTGCAGCGCACTTATGGCATGGATGAAGGCGAAGCCGGCGGCATGTTAGGCTGGATTTATCTTATCGGCGGTATTGGTGCGTCTTTGTTGACCGCATGGGTGGTGGCGCGCCCCACCTATACCGATCCACGTAAAATCGCCCGCCTTTTGGCGGTGGTAACGGCATTGGCAACTATCCCGTCATTCCTGGCTTATTATACACGCGACCTCGGCTTGGCGCAGGTCATGTGGTGGTTGTTTATACCGGCAATCTATTTCTACATTGGCCCGGCATTTGCATTGTGCCAGAACTTGGCTGCACCGAAAATGCGGTCCATGGCCGTGGCGATATCCTTGCTTGTTGCCAATGTGCTGAACCTGATCATCGCGCCTGCAATTGTTGGTGGCCTAAGCGACTTTTTTGACGCTACAGGTGGTGGCAATGCAGATTCTCTGCGTCTAGCGCAGCTCATTCTCGCACCAACGGGATTATGGGCGGCCTGGCATTATTGGCGCGCCGAAAAATACATTGTTGAAGATCAAAAGAGAGCCATTGGATATGTCTAATTCGCCACTGAAGTCTTATATCAATGGCGCGTGGGTCTTGCCCGCGACATCCACGGCAACGGTGGATGCCATAAATCCCGCTACCGAAGAAGTCTGCGCCGTTGTTGCGGTGTGCGGGCATGATGATGCTGATCGGGCGGTTCAGGCGGCACGGGCGGCATTTGATAGCTATGCCGCGACGACGCTTGAACACCGGATTGCATTGGTGGAAAAGCTGATCACCATTTTTGAACGACGCTATGACGAAATGGTCAAGGCGATCTCGACAGAAATGGGCGCGCCTTATGATTTGTCTTATGATGCGCAAGCGGAAAGCGGCCCCGGTCATTTGCGCGCGACGGTTAAAGCCGTGCGCGAAATGGCGTGGGATTATGATGTCGGTGTCGACGGCATTGTGACACATGAGCCTATCGGTGTTTGCGTGCTGATCACGCCTTGGAACTGGCCGATCAATCAGATCGTTTGTAAGGTGGGGCCTGCGCTCATCACCGGCTGTACGATGGTGTTGAAACCCAGCGAGATGGCACCATTGTCGGCGCAGCTCTTTGCGGAAATGGTTGAAGAGGCTGGTTTCCCCAAGGGCGTGTTCAACATGATCCACGGCACGGGCGCGTCGGTCGGCGATACGCTGACCAGCCACCCTGAAGTTGACATGATCTCCTTCACCGGATCGACACGGGCGGGCATTCAAATTGCCAAAAACGCCGCCGATACCGTAAAACGCGTTGCGCAGGAGCTGGGCGGTAAATCCGCCAATATCGTTTTTGCCGACAGCGATTTAGAGGCGGCGGTCACGCGTGGTGTTCTGCATTGCTATGGCAATACCGGCCAATCCTGCAACGCACCAACGCGTATGCTGATTGAGCAATCGGTCTATGACGAGGCCGTGGCTATTGCGGCGCGTGTGGCCAAGGCCGCACAATTAGGCGACCCCATGAAGAAAGGGCCGCATTATGGTCCGGTTGTCAGCAAGGCACATTATGACAAGATACAAGGCCTTATTCAGGTCGGGATTGATGAAGGAGCGCAACTGGTTGCTGGCGGCACGGGTCGGGCAGACGGTTTTGATCGCGGCTATTATGTAAAACCTACGGTCTTTGCGGGCGTTCATAACAAAATGCGTATCGCGCAAGAAGAAGTGTTCGGGCCTGTGCTCGTGCTGATCCCGTTTAAGGATGAAGCAGACGCCATCGCGATCGCTAATGACTCGCCTTATGGCCTTTATGCCTATGTGCAAACTAGCGACATGGATCGTGCGCGCCGCGTAGCCCGGTTGATGCGCGCGGGGGGTGTGAGCATTAATGGTACGAGCCAGGATTATATGGCGCCATTTGGCGGGTATAAACAATCGGGCAATGGTCGCGAATATGGTGAATTTGGCGTCCGCGATTTTCTCGAGATTAAATCGATCAGCGGGTTCCGCACGGCATGAAGCTAACCGATATTGAAACCTTCGTCGTAGGCAATCCGCCACCGCATTTTGGCGGTCGTTATTTTGTCTTTGTCAAAATAACGACTGACAGCGGCGTTTCGGGCATCGGTGAAGCTTATTGCGTGCCGTTCGAACCCCATCTTGTCGCTAAAATGATCGAGGATGTGTTTGCGCGTTATGTCGCGGGCAATGATCCGCATGACATCGAAAACATGTGGCGCAGGGTGTATTCGAGCGGCTTTACCCAGCATCCCGATTTAACGTTGATGGGGGTTTTGTCGGCGCTTGAAATGGCGTGCTGGGACATCATCGGTAAAGAGGCGAACAAGCCAGTTTATAAGTTGCTTGGCGGGCAAGTTCATGAACGACTGCGCGCTTATACCTATATCTACCCGCGACCCGGCGATAAAACAGATGTGTATCACGATCCCGATCTGGCGGCAGAGCGGTCTGCGGAATATTTAGCCCAAGGCTTTACAGCATTGAAGTTCGACCCTGCTGGCCCTTATTCCGCATTTGATGGACGACAATTGTCGTTGGAGGCACTTGACCTGTGCGAACGCTTTGCAAAATCTTTGCGCGAAGCGGTCGGCATGAAAGCAGACCTATTGTTCGGCACCCACGGTCAGATGACCGCGGCAGGCGCAATTCGTCTTGCCAAGCGGCTAGAGCCTTATGATCCGTTGTGGCTGGAGGAACCCGTGCCGCCCGATGCGCCCGAAGAAATGGCCAAGGTTGCAAGGGCAACGTCCATTCCTGTTGCAACGGGCGAGCGTCTAACGACGAAATATGATTTTGCCCGGTTATTACGCGCCGGTGGGGCAGCGATTTTACAAATGAACCTCGGTAGGGTCGGCGGCATATTGGAAGCGAAGAAGATTGCGGCCATGGCGGAGGTGGATCATGTCCAGATTGCGCCGCATTTATACTGCGGACCCATTGTGGGCGCGGCCAATATCCAGATTGCGACCTGCTCGCCCAATTTCCTCATCCTTGAAAGCATTGAGACTTGGGGTGGGTTCCATACGGAAATCCTGAAATCGCCCATCCGTTTCGAAGAGGGGCATGTCATTCCATCGACTGCGCCAGGCTTAGGGGTCGAATTGAACGAAGATGTGGCGCGTGCTAATCCGTATACGGGTAACATGCTCCACCTCGAAATGACGCAGCACCCCGTTCAGTGAGCGAAGAATTCGACTATATTATTGTCGGCGCAGGCACGGCGGGTTGTGTTCTTGCCAATCGCTTGACCGAAGACGGCAAATATAGCGTCTTATTGCTCGAAGCAGGCGGCAGCGACCAGTCCATCTGGATTCAGATGCCGATTGGCTATGGCCGGACCTTCTTCGATAAGCGGATTAACTGGATGTATGATACCGAACCAGTGGCGGCGCTTGGAGGCAGGCGAAGCTACTGGCCGCGCGGCAAGGTGATCGGCGGTTCGGGTTCGATCAATGCCATGGTCTATGTGCGTGGACAGCCACGCGATTTTGATGACTGGAAAGCCTTAGGTAACCAAGGCTGGGGCTGGGACGATGTGTTGCCTTATTTCAAAAAGTCAGAAGATTTTGACTGGCACAGCGCGCATCACGGCCAAGGCGGACCGCAGCATGTCACCGATATATCACCCTTTGCCCACCCCATCTGTCGTAGCTTTATCGAATCCGCGCAGACATTGGGCTTTCCCGCCAGCAGTGACTTTAATGGCGGTAAACCAGAGGGCGTAGGATATTATCATATCAACACGCGCGGCGGTTGGCGTGCATCCACTGCAAATGCGTTCCTGCATCCGGCTCGAAAGCGCAAGACGCTAAAGCTTCAGACTTTAGCCCATGTTTCGCGCATATTGTTCGAAGGACGGCGCGCGGTAGGCGTGGCTTACACGCGCAAGGGCATCAAGTTAGAGGCAAGGGCGCGGCGCGAGGTCATCCTTTCGGGCGGCGCGATCAACTCACCCCAATTGTTAATGCTATCGGGCATCGGGCCTGCAGGTCATTTGAAAGATAAGGGCATCGATACGCTGGTCGATGCAAAGGCGGTGGGCCGCAATTTGCAGGACCATATTGCCGTATCCTATTTCTATAAAGTCCGGACAGCGACGTTGAACGATGTGCTCCACCCGCTTTTGGGCAAATTGCGCGCGGGCTTGCGTTATGTTGCAGACCGCGCTGGGCCATTGTCATTGAGCGTCAATCAAAGTGGTGGTTTCGTGCGCAGCGATGCGACCAAAGAGCATCCTAATTTGCAGCTATATTTTAGCCCAGTGAGCTATACAAAGACCCCCTTGTCGGAACGCAAGCTGCTGAACCCCGATCCATTTTCCGCATTCTTGCTTTCGCATAATCCCTGTCGGCCAACCAGCCGGGGGCATATTGAATTGAACAATGCGGATCCTTCAGCATATCCTGCGATCCACCCCAATTAT
Organism: Sphingomonadales bacterium UBA656; assembly: GCA_002299895.1. Taxonomy (GTDB): domain Bacteria; phylum Pseudomonadota; class Alphaproteobacteria; order Sphingomonadales; family Sphingomonadaceae; genus Sphingorhabdus_B. The sequence goes on from DBOC01000006.1 coordinate 52,816, forward strand.
CTGGCAACGCAAGCCGACATTGACGATGTGTTGGCTGGCAACCGCATTCTGCGTCAGCTTGCGTCGACAAAGCCGCTGGCCGATATCATTACCGAGGAGCTTATTCCCGGTAGCAATGTGGACGGTGATGAAGCCCTGTTGGAGGATTTTCGGGCGCGCGCCGACACAGTGTATCATCCCACCAGCACATGCATGATGGGGACAGATCCCGCCACTTCGGTCGTCGATGTTCGCTTGCGCGTGCATAATGTTGAGGGCTTGCGCGTTGTCGATGCATCGGTGTTTCCGACGATTACATCAGGAAATACAAACGCGCCCACAGTTATGGTCGCGGAAAAGGGTGCTGCCATGATTTTGGAAGATGCGAAATTGATGCGTTAATTTAATTTACCAGTCCTTTTCCGCTGTGCTAGTCCAATCGGACTGCGCGAATCCGGGGAGGGAGTGGCGATGCATCCGAAGATTGACCTTAAACAACTGCCGCCTTTGAAAGCTTTAAAAGGCTTTGAAGCAGCCACGCGTCACCAAAGTATCCGTGACGCCGCCGATGAGCTTTGTCTGACCCATCCTGCGGTCAGCCATCAAGTCCAACTCATCGAAGATGCGCTTGGCGTCACTTTGTTTGTTCAAGAAGGACGCCACATTGTCTCGACCGAAGAGGGCAAGGTGCTCTACCCTTATGTGCGCGCCGCGTTTGAATCGTTGTTGGAGGGCGTCGAAGAAGTTCACCGCAATGCTTTAGATAAACCGCTTCGGGTGCAAACCTATGTGACGGCGTCTATTCGTTGGCTTGCAAAGCGCGTCCCTCAATTTCTCGCCGACCATCCCGAAATCAAACTGACGCTCAACACGTGCGCTGTGGAATGGGAATTTGATGATGTGCATGCTGATGTCGGGCTGGTCTATTGCGCAAATGAACCCGACCCAGCCAAGTTTCATTGGGTGCCATTATATGAATATGCCTTGTTCCCGGTATGCAGTCCTGAGGTAGCCGCGGCGATGGGCCAAAAGCCCACATCAGAACAATTGATGACCAAGCCTCTGGTTGCAATTTATACTGAAGTCCAAAATTGGGAGACTTGGTTTGCCTCCGCTGGCGTCGAGTTTGAACCATCGGTACCCTATCTGATGGTCGATACCTTGGCGGTTGCACTTGAAATGGCGCTTAACGGCGAAGGGATTGCTCTCGTCAACGGCCCGTTTGTGGATCAGGATCTGGCTGCAGGGCGGCTGGTGCAGCCTATTGCCCATAAGGCGATATGCCCCGGTGCGTGGGGATTAATCTGCCGCAAAGATATGCGAGAAAACCCAAGAATCCGAACGTTCATGGATTGGGTGGTCCAAAATGTCGCAGATGGCCAGCCGGTCAAGGTTGCGGCTAGCTAGGCTCTGCCCTTAGCGTTTGGGAACGACTTCGTAGCCGCGTTCTTCGGGCTCATCATCGACCATTTGATCAGGAAAGCCGGTGCCAAGAACCTTGAGACCCAGGGGCTCTTCATAGCGACGAATGATATTGGGTGAAAATTCGCGCGACCCGTAATTGGCTTCTGCTTCTTTGAAGAGGCGCACAATCAGCGGAGACATTTCCACGGGAACACCCGCTTCCTGCGCAATCTTGTCAAACAAGCCAATATCCTTCGACACCAGATCCATGGTGAAATTGATATCGCGGCTGCCGTTCAGGATAACCTGGCTTTCGGTTTCGTGGACAAAGCTGTTGCCGGATGAGATTTTGATCGCCTCATAGGTCGTGTTCATATCGAGCCCAATGGCCTTGCAGGTCGTCAAGGCCTCAGCGAGCGCAACCAGATGCACGGTGCACAGATAATTGGTCATCACCTTCAACTGAGAAGCTGTGCCCAAATCGCCGGTGTGCAAGATGCGGCGGCCCATTGTGGTCAGTACAGGAAGGACAAATTCAAAGGCAGCACGAGGGCCGCCTGCGAAAATCGCGATATTGCCCGTATCGGCCCGATGGCATCCGCCCGAAACCGGGCATTCCATAAACATCGCGCCGCGTGCTTCCACCAGCGCGCCTAAGCGGATGATTTCGCTATAATCGGTCGTGCTCATTTCCAGCCAGACTTGGCCGGGACGCATAATCTGCAAAAAGCCATCTGCCCCTTCGGCTACGGCCGAACTGGCGGCGGGTGAGGGCAGACATGTGACGATCAGATCAACCTTCTCGCCCAATTCCTTGGGCGATGCAGCGGCCTGTGCGCCGCGTCCAACATATTCGGCGACTAAAGCATCATCAAGATCACGGACAGTTACGTCATGCCCGTTACGGATAAGACTTCCCGCCAGTTTTCCGCCGACATTGCCAAGCCCGATAAATCCGATTTTCATGATTACACCCAGTTTTTTAAGAAGCGTTATCCGCCGATGGCGAAAGTTAGAGCGCCGTCGATGCGCGGCCACAATTGAAAAATTTGGCCGATTGGGTGAATTATTTTGCTATTCTTAAGCGAGTGTAAACGCCGCTTGCTGCTTTAGTGCACGTCGTAACCAAGCTGTGCAGACAATGCCTCGGCCAAGCGTGACCGTGCAAGGGCGCACACAAGTTTGCGGTCCGCCAGCGCGCCGGGGTCGAATGGTTCTAGAAAATGGACACCAACGTCATAGCTTCCGGGACGGGTAAACGCGCGCCACGCACTTTCCCAACCCGTTTCTTCGCCGATCCACGCGATATCCCGACCCTCATGGCCGAAATCGAGCAATACAGGTTGTATCATCATCGGTTTGGGTGGCGGTGCCAAGGTCGCAAACAAGGATTGTTTGAACGGCAAGAGGCCAAGTCCATCGGATGTGGTGCCTTCTGGAAATAGCGTTACAGACCAATTTTCTGCAATCGCTTCGCGCAATTCTGCCACTTGCTGCGCGACATTTTGTTTTTCCGTGCGGTTTATGAAAATGGTGCGGTTCAGCTTTGCGAGCCAGCCAATGACTGGCCAAGCCCTAACGCCATCCTGCGCTACAAAAGAAGTGCCGGTGATCCCCGCCAAGATTGGGATATCGTGCCATGAAATATGATTGGCGACAAAAAACACATCTTTTCGTAATGGCTTTCCGTAGACGGTGACCCGCGCACCAAGCGCTCGGGTGGAAATGCGCAGGAACAACATTGCCCATGGTGATGGTAGTTTCAGCAAATGCCAGACGAGGTGAAGTGGCAACAATATTGCCAATGGTAGCCCGATCCAAAGCAATCGGACGAGGCACAGGACATAGGCCTGTAAATCTAACTTCCGGGTAGCAATGGAAATCGTCGTCATTGAACTTCACTTTGCTGTTAAGACAACATCTTATATTTCTGGGCGTTAGGTGACAACTGTGACTGTGATGTGACGGTCAGTATAGGACTGTGTGACACGTGCGACCATCAAAAGCTATGTAATTCCTTCATCGCTTTTTTAAACGAAGCGCATCCCAACTGGCATCGGCGACCCATCCGCCGTCCACGGGCAGGCTAACGCCGTTTATAAAGCTGCCTTCCTGTGCTAGAAATGCAATTGCGCCTGCGACATCCTCGGGTTTTGCAAAACGGCCCATGGGCACGCGGTTCACAATATCTGCATCGGAATAGGCACCCGAACCTTGGTCCGCCTCGTCCATTTCGGTTTTAATCCATCCAGGACATATCGCGTTTACACGCACGCCGCGACTGCCCCATTCGGCGGCAAGCGTGCGTGTTAATCCGATCAGCCCATGTTTTGACGCATTATAGGCCGACCGATCAATAACACCGTGTAATCCGGCAATCGAGGCCACATTGACAATATTGCCCCGCTGACGCGCCAGCATTTGCTTACCAAATGCGCGGCACAACAAAAAGGGGCCGGTCAAATTGATATTCATGACGCGTTGCCATTGATCAAGGCTTGTGTCCGCTGCCGGGCATATCATGCTGATGCCGGCATTATTGACAAGGACGTCGACAGCAGTGTGATCGCGCGCCACTTTTTCGGCTAGCTCGGTCACGAAAGCTTCCGATGAAATGTCACCCGACAGGGCGGATACGCTGCCGCCTAGCGCCGATAGCGTTTCAATTTGCGTCTCGAGCGGCTGCACATCTGTCAACACGACATGATATCCCATCGCCGCAAATGTCTTCGCGGTTGTATAGCCGACACCTTGTGCAGCACCTGTAATCAACGCAACCCGCATAGCCGAACTTTCCCTTATTGAAATCACCACGCTGTCCTTACAGGCACAGGCGGCGGGCATTCAAAAATTTTTTTAACCAATCCCGTCATATTCCCCATTTGTGTCTTACCGCAATCCCGCCATAAGGTTCGGATGGTTTAACGCCTTAAGGAGCACGGCTTTCATGCAAACATCGGCGCGGGTTGTCATCATTGGCGGCGGCATAATGGGGGCTTCGTTGCTTTACCATCTTGCCGAACTGGGTTGGACCGACTGCTTGTTAATTGAAAAGGACGAGCTTACGTCCGGTTCTACATGGCATGCCGCTGGGCAATGCCCGAACATTACTGGTAGCTATAATCTTGCTAAAATGCATGCCTATAGCAATCAGCTATATCCCCAGCTGGAAGGGCTGACGGGACAATATGTCAGCTGGCATAAATCCGGCGGCATTCGCCTCGCGACCAATGAGCGCGAGTTGGCGTGGATGCGTTACATACAGGGTTTTTCGAAAATCATTGGCTTTGAGATGGAAATCATCCCGCCAGAAGAAATTCTGCGCCATAACCCGTTCATGACACTTGACGGTGTCATCGCAGGCGCGCGCACAACCGAAGATGGACATGCTGATCCGTCCGGCATCTGCAATGCGCTTGCCATTGGTGCGAAAAACATGGGCGCCAAGATCGTCCGCAAAAACCGGGTGACCGGTCTGACGCAATTGCCGAACGGCGAATGGGATGTTGAGACCGAAAAAGGCACCGTTCGGGCGGAAATCGTCGTCAATGCCGCAGGTTGCTACGCGCGGCAAATCGCGCAAATGGCGGGCATTGATATTCCGGTGACCAATATGGAACATCATTATGTCGTCACCGATCCCATTCCTGCATTTAAAGATCGTGAGGAAGAAATTCCCGTTATGCGCTGTCCGCATGTATCGGGTTACTTCCGTCAGGAACAAAAAAGCGGCCTGATTGGCGTGTATGAAAACACAGGTTTGGTCGAGGCATGGGCGCCGCGCGGCGGTCACCCCGAATGGGATTCGACCAGCGAGCTATTTCCCGAAGATCTGGAGCGGATTGCTCCATGGTTGGAACGCGCGATTGAACGCATGCCGATATTTGGCGAGGTTGGCCTGAGGCGCTTTGTCAATGGTGCTATCCCGCATACGCCTGATGGTGGGCCGTTATTGGGACCGGCCGTAGGCCTGAAAAACTTCTGGCATTGTTGCGGTACCAGCTTTGGTATCGCCCAAGGTGGCGGTGCGGGCAAATATATGGCGCAGTGGATGGTGTTTGGTGACGCCGACATCAACATGACTGAGTTCGACCCGCGCCGTTATGGCCCTTATGCCGACGAAGATTATAGTCGCGATAAAGTTTTCCTGGATTACCGGATGACCTTTACGACCCGGCTTCCCGGCGAAGAAGAACCCGACGGCCGTCCGCAAAAGACTAGCGCATTATATGGCAATTTGTTGTCGGCTGGGGCTGTCTATGGCGAAACCTATGGCTGGGAGCGGCCGAAATATTTCGCGCTTGATGGGGCTGAGGAGCAAGGCGGCTACCAACGCACCAATAGCTTCGACGCGGTCGCGGCCGAAGTGAAAGCTGTTGCCGAAGGCGTCGGCGTCCTCGATCTGTCCGGCTTTGCCAAATATGATGTCTGCGGTCCCGATGCGGAGGCTTTCCTCAATCGCATTTGCGCCAACCGCATGCCTAAAAAATTGGGCGGTATCGGCTTGGTGCACCCCTTGTCGATTCAGGGTCGTATTTATGGCGAAATGACGGTCACGCGCTTTGCCGATGATCATTTTTACTGCTTGTCGGCTGCTGCCGCCGAGCAGCGCGATTGGGATTTGCTGATCCAAAGCAAATTGCCGCATGAGAATGTAACCATCCGCAATTTGACGATGGATCTTGGCGTTTTGGTGATGAACGGCCCGCGGTCACGCGATGTGCTGGCAAAGCTCACCGATGCCGACCTAACAAATGCTGGTTTCCGCTGGTTAAGCGGTCAAGAAATCACAATTGCAGGCATAAAAATGCGCGCATTGCGGGTGTCATATGCCGGTGAACTTGGTTGGGAACTGCATCCGGCGATGGAAGATCTTGCGGCGCTGTATGATGCTGTTTGGGATGCTGGGCAGGAATATGGCATCGTCAATTACGGCCTCTATGCCGCAAATACGATGCGGGTCGAAAAAGCGTATAAGGCCTGGGGTTCGGAACTCACCAATGAATTGACCATGATTGAGGCCGACATGCAGCGCTTCATCAATTTCAACAAGGATGACTTTGTCGGCAAGCAGGCAACGCTGGATGCACCCGACCGCTTCCGCATCGTTTATGGCGAGGTCGATGCGTCCAATGTCGACGTACGCGGCGCAGAACCATGTTTAGTCGGTGATCAATGCATCGGTCTGACGACGTCAGGTGGTTATGGCCACCGCGTGGGTAAAAGCTTGTTCTTTGCCTGTGTACCGCTTGAAAATGCTGCGCCGGGGTCGCGTTTTGATATCATGTTGCAGGGCGAGCGGCGTGTTGGAACGGTGTTAGAGCATCCCGCATATGATGCCGATAACGCAAAGATGAAGGTGTAATATAGTGGCTGAACTTCCCAAAAAGGCGCGGGTCGTCATTGTTGGCGGCGGCGTTATCGGCTGCTCCATTGCCTATCACCTGACCAAGATCGGTTGGGATGATGTTGTGTTGCTGGAACGCAAGCAGCTGACCAGCGGGACAACATGGCATGCGGCTGGTCTGGTGGGGCAATTGCGTCCGTCAATCAACATGACCAAGCTCGCCAAATATACAGGCGAACTGTATCGCGGGCTGGAAGCCGAAACGGGGCAAGCGACGGGCTATCGCCAATGTGGCTCGATATCGATGGCGACCAACGCAGAACGGTTTGAAGAGCTGAAACGAAGCGCCTCAATGGCGAAGGTTTTTGATCTGCCGGTCCATGTCGTGACACCCGAAGAGATCAAAGAGCTCGCAAACATCGTCAATGTCGATGATGTGGTGGGCGGTATTCATATCCCAAGCGACGGCTATGCCAATGCCGTGGATATCACACAGGCACTGGCCAAAGGCGCACGCACGGGCGGCGCTAAAATATTTGAAAACACGAAAGTCACTAAAATCCGCCATAATGGGGAGCGCGTGACGGGCGTTGATACGGCAGATGGTTCGATTGACGCCGATTACGTCGTAATCTGCGGCGGCATGTGGACGCGCGATTTGGCGGCGAGCATCGGCGTGGCTGCCCCCTTGCATGCATGTGAGCATTATTATGTTCTGTTCGAAGGGGTGGAGGGGATCGACAACACGCTCCCTGTGCTCCGCGACTATGATTATTGCGGCTATTATAAATATGATGCGGGTAAGCTGCTCGTCGGTGCGTTTGAACCCAATGCCCGGCCTTGGGGGATGGACGGCATTTCAGAAGATTTCTGCTTTGACGAAATCGCCGGCAGCTTTGAGCATTTTGAACCCTTGTTGATGGATGCCATGCGGCGCGTGCCTGCGTTGGAAAAAGCGGGTATCCAAAAATTCTTCTGCGGTCCCGAAAGCTTTACCCCTGACGTGCGCTATCATCTGGGCGAAAGTGCCGAGTTGAAGGGCTGCTTTGTTGCGGCAGGCCTTAACTCCATCGGCCTGCAATCCGCAGGAGGCGTAGGCAAGGTCATGGCCGATTGGATCCGCGATGGTATTCCGCCAGCGGATCTGTGGACGGTCGACATTCGCCGCAACATGCCGTTTCAGATCAACCGCAAATATCTGCGCGAGCGTGTAACGGAGAGCCTTGGGCTACTCTACGCGACGCATTATCCTTTCAAGCAATATGAAACCGCACGCGGCGTCCGCCGTTCGGCCATTCATGATAGGCTTGTCGCGGCCGGTGCCTGTCATGGCGAGGCCTTTGGCTGGGAACGCCCCAATTGGTATGGCGCACCCGGCAGCACGCCAAAATATGAGTATAGCTATGGCCGGCAAAACTGGTTTGAGGCCAATGCGCAAGAGTGCAAGGCGGTGCGTGAGACCGTAGGCTTGTTTGACCAAAGTTCCTTTGCCAAATTTCGCCTGGAAGGGCGCGATGCCTGCGCCGTCCTGAACCGCGTGTGTGCCAATGATGTGGATGTAGCGCCGGGCAAGCTGATCTATACACAATGGCTCAATGATAAGGGCGGGATTGAGGCGGATTTGACGGTCACCCGACTGTCGCAGACCGCCTATCTCATCGTTACTGGGGCAGAGACAGAGGTAAAGGATTTCAACTGGCTGTCGCGACATATTCCTGATGACGCGCATGCCATTTTGACCAATGTTTCTTCTGCCATGGGGGTAATCTCCATCATGGGGCCAAATGCGCGTGCATTGCTGCAATCGATTTGCCCTAATGATTTGTCGCATGAGGCTTTCCCCTTTGCGACATCGCAGGAAATCGAACTTGGCTACGCCATCGTGCGTGCCTCGCGCATCACCTATGTCGGCGAATTGGGTTGGGAGCTGTATATTCCGACCGAGTTCATGACCGGAGTTTATGACGAGATTGTCGCCGCCGGTGCCAATTTCGGTCTGAAGCATTGCGGTTATCATGCGCTGAACGCGCTGCGCATGGAAAAGGCCTATCGTCATTGGGGCCATGACATCACCGATGAAGATACGCCCTTAGAAGCCGGACTTGGCTTTGCCGTGAAGATGGACAAGCCCGGCGGCTTTATCGGCCGTGAGGCGCTGGTGCGGCAGAAAGAAGAAGGGCTGAAGCAAAAGCTCGTTCAATTCCTGCTGAAATCGCCAGAACCAATGCTGTATCATAATGAGCCGATCTGGCAGGGTGACCGCATCGCCGGATATATCCGCTCAGGCATGTACGCCCATACGCTCGGCGCATCTTGCGGCCTTGGTTATGTAACGGCGGCCGATGGCGGCATTGTTGGCCCGATTGGCGCGGATGATTATGAAATCGAAATTGCGGGCGTGCGTTACCCAGTAACCGCCTCGCTCAAGCCCCTTTATGACCCTTCAAATGCACGGATCAAAATCTGATGACTGAAACTTCCGCAGACCTCATGGGCCGCCTGGCCGCCAATACGCGCGTTGGCTATAGTTTTGATCAGGAATTTTACGTTAGCGATGCGGTGTTTCAAGCCGATATGGATCGGGTGATCAGCCGGAAATGGATTGTTGCAGGCCATGTGTCACGCATTCCCAATAAGGGCGATTATTTCCTGTTCAAAATTGGTGCAGAGCAAATCATTGTCATTCGGGAGAATGAAACGAGCGTCCGTGCCTTTTTCAACGTCTGTCGCCACCGTGGATCAACGATCTGCCAGGCGGAAAGCGGCAACGCACCGCGTTTAGTCTGCCCCTATCACGCCTGGACCTTTGGTCTTGATGGACGCCTGATCTCCGCACGACTGATGCCTGAGGATTTCGACAAAGCGGAAAATAGCCTGTTCGCATGCCACGTCCGCGTGTTCCATGGCTTAATCTTCATCAACATGAGTGAGGATGAGCCGGTCGATTTTGATGCCACTTTTGGTGATATGGGACCAATCCTTGACTATCACGGATTTGCAGATGCGCGCATTGCACATGCCGGCAGCTACCCCACGACCGCCAACTGGAAGCTCGTCGTCGAAAACTTCTTTGAATGCTATCATTGCGTGCCGTCGCATCCGGAGTTCTGCTCCATGCATGCATCGGAATCGATTGTAGCTGTTGGCGCTGGGCCCAGTTCCGGACCAGCTGACGCAATTGCCAATTTCGCGCCTAAATTAGCAGCGTGGGAAGAAAGTGCTGCGGCCGCAGGTAGGCCCATTGGCACCATTGATGAAGCACCTGATAGCAGCCATTTGCGCTTGCTGATGCAGCGGATGAACAAAGACGGCTGGGCTTCAGAAACGCAAGATGGCTCTGCACCTGCCCCGCTGATGGGCAAAAGGACGAAAGCAGACGGCGGGCGGATGCATTTGAGTTTCAGCCCGTTCAGCCAAATTGTCGCAGATGATCACTTTGCCATCCTGTTCCAATTCACCCCGCGTGGCGCATTGGCGACAGACGTTGAGATGATCTGGCTGGTGGATGGGCGCGCGACCGAAGCTGAAGTGGACATTGAAAAGATGATCTGGGGCTATCATGCCACAACCACGCAAGACAAAGTCATAACCGAGAATAATCAGGAAGGTATCATGTCGAGCCGGTATCGGCCTGGTCGATATTCTGATCAGGAAGGCAGCGTGCTTAATTTCCAGAAATGGTATCTCAACCAATTCGGGCTGGAACGCGCTGAGTGACAATAGCCGCCAATATGCGCGCGGTTTTGCTGACCGGCCATGGCGGCTATGATAAGCTGGATTTTCGGGATGACGTTCCGGTGCCTAATCCGGGGCCGAACGATGTGTTGATCCGCGTTGCGGCAGCCGGCGTCAACAATACCGATATCAACACCCGCATAGGCTGGTACTCAAAAGCCGTCGCAGAGGCGACGGACGTGGGAGCTGCATCCGGGATCGCAGATGCGCAGGATGACGGCTGGTCGGGGGCCGCTTTTCAGTTTCCGCGTATTCAGGGTGCGGATGCCTGTGGCCGGATTGTCGCTGTCGGCGATAATGTGGATCCGGCGCGCATTGGTGAACGGGTGTTGGTTGAACCTGTTTTTCGCGGGGCTAGCCGCTTCGACATTCTCTATTTTGGTTCCGAAGTCGATGGCGGCTTTGCCGATTACACCTGCGTCCCGTCGCTACATGCGCATCGCGTGAATTCGGAACTATCGGACATTGAACTGGCGAGCTTTCCCTGCGCTTATGGGACGGCAGAAAATATCCTGACGCGGATTAATTTGCAGGCGGGCGAGCGCGTCTTGATCACTGGCGCGTCGGGCGGTGTTGGCTCCGCCGCGGTGCAATTGGCCGAAAGGCGAGGTGCTGAGGTGACCGCAATCGCCGCCGACGCAAAGGCGGAGATTGTTCGGTCGCTCGGCGCATCGCGGGTGGTTCCGCGCGATGCCAATCTGGAAGCTTTGTTTGGGCAGGAATATTTCGACGCCGCTGTAGACATTGTGGGAGGGTCGCAGTTTGGCGCCATCCTAAATGTCTTGAAACGCGGCGGTCGCTATGGTGTTTCAGGTGCCATTTCGGGCCCCATTGTCGACCTTGATCTGCGGACTTTGTACCTTAAGGATTTGCGCCTGATTGGCTGCACCGTGCTGGAACCAGATGTGTTCGCAAACCTTGTCTCTTATATCGAACGCGGTGAAGTACGCCCACTAGTGGCAGCAACATACGACCTATCTGACATCGTAAAAGCACAGGAAGCGTTTTTGACGAAGCAGCATGTCGGGAAAATTGTCCTGTCGCTTTAGTCGACAGTTTCGATCAATTCACCGATCCGACCAACAATTTCATCGATATGGTTTTTCTGCAGGATAAGCGGCGGTGACAGCGCAATGATGTCCCCTGTCGCACGCACGAGCACGCCATTATCAAAGCATTTATGGAATAATTGCATGCCGCGTTTGCCAACGCCAGCGGCATGCGGCGCAAGTTCGATAGCCGCGACAATACCCATGTTGCGGATGTCGATGATATGCTTTTTGCCCTTCAGACTGTGTATCGCTTCCTGCCAATAGCCATGGAGCGAACTGGCATGTTCGAAAATGCCTTCTGACTTGTAAAGGTCCAGCGTTGCCAAGGCTGCTGCTGCGGCCAAGGGGTGGCCGGAATAAGTATAGCCGTGGAACAATTCGATACCATCGGGACCGCCTTCGACGACGCCGTCGTGGATATGGCGGCTGACGGCGACGGCACCCATTGGCACGGCGGCGTTGGTGAGGCCTTTTGCCATTGTAATGATGTCGGGCGTTACGCCTAAGGTTTCGGACGCTGTCGTACCGCCGACACGCCCAAAAGCCGTAATGACTTCGTCAAAGATAAGTACGATGCCATGTTTGCGGGTAATCTCGCGCAATTTTTCGAGATAGCCGATGGGTGGCACCAACACGCCGGTGGATCCCGCCATGGGTTCGACAATGACCGCGGCGATGGTCTCTGCGCCATGCAGGGCGATAATGGCTTCCAAATTATCGGCGAGGTGTCCGCCCCATTCGGGACGGCCCTTGGTAAAGGCGTTATGTTCAAGATTATGGGTGTGCGGAAGATGGTCAACACCCGTCAACAGCGTGCCAAATTGCCGCCGATTGTTGACGATGCCGCCAACCGAAATGCCGCCAAAGCCAACGCCGTTATAGCCGCGTTCCCGTCCGATTAAGCGGGTGCGCGTACCTTGGCCAATCGCGCGTTGATAGGCGAGGGCAATTTTGAGAGCAGTGTCGACCGATTCTGAACCCGAATTTGTAAAGAATATGCGGTCCAGACCTTCTGGCATCAGTGTTGCGAGGCGCGAAGCCAGTTCAAATGCCAGTGGATGTCCCAATTGGAATGGCGGAGCATAATCAAGCTCTGCGGCGCATTTCTGGATCGCTTCGACAATGGGTGCGCGGCAGTGACCGGCATTAACCGCCCAAAGTCCGGCGGTGCCATCCAGGACCTGCCGTCCATCATCGCTGGTATAATGCATATCCTTCGCGGATTTTAGCTGCCGCGGTGTCGTCTTGAATGCCCTGTTTGCCGTGAACGGCATCCAAAATGCTGCAAGGGGGTCATTTTCCAGTTTCATCATGTCACTCCACCAACGGGTCTTTATCCCTTATGCGACCCTATTACCGTCATTCTCGATTGAAAAGATTGTTGTGTTTGGAAAATTTTATATCGGGCTCAGATGCAGAGGGCCGCGTGATCATATGCTTGACCCCAAAGTGGGAACCGACGTCTTGTAAATGACAGGCCGCAGCGCAAAGCTGGTGGTCACATTGGCCACGCCCTTCACACGGGTCAGCCGGTGGCGCAGAAAATCCTCAAATTGCGTCAAGGATCCGACCAATATGCGTAATTGATAATCTGCCTCACCGGTCATCAGATAACATTCCATAACCTCGGGAAAGCTCGCAACAGCGGTCTCGAAATCTTCCAAATGACGGTCATCTTGTTGGTCAAGGCGCACGCGGACAAAGGCCGTCACGGCGAGGCCGACCTTATCAGGATCGACCAAAGCGACATATCGCGTGATGGTGCCGTCTGTTTCGAGCTGCCGTACCCGCCGCAGACACGGGCTTGGCGACAAACCTACCCGCTCGGAAAGTTCCTGATTGGACATTCGACCATCCGATTGAAGGCAGTCGATAATCTTGCGGTCGATAGCGTCGAGTGCATTTTTTGGCATATTATAAACCTAATTTTTATTATTTAAGCATAATCTATCAAATTATATGGCATTTACTATCATGATACGCAAGGACATGCTGGAGTGTGCTGGGTAAAGTCTTGCTTTGTTTTAAGCGGAAAATAGCCATGGCCAGTATTGTCGCCGACAAGCGTGAAGAGAAAATAGCAACAATCGAAACACTCGACGCACGGCTGCGTTGGTTGGCCTCTTGGATTGTGCACAACGCCAACCATATCCGGCCAAAGCGGGACGGGTTGAAGGTCGGCGGGCATCAGGCCAGCTGCGCGTCGATGACGGCGATTATGGCGGCGCTTTATTTTCATGCGCTGCGTCCGAATGACAAGGTTTCGGTCAAGCCACATGCGGGACCAGTGTTGCAAGCCATCCATTATCTTCTCGGCAATCAGTCGCTGGAGCAGTTGCAACAGTTTCGGGCCCTTGGCGGCGCGCAAAGCTATCCGTCCCGGACAAAGGATAAAATTCCCGTGGATTTCTCCACCGGTTCTGTAGGTTTGGGCGTCGCGATTACCGCCTTTTCCAGTCTGGTTCAGGATTATTTGGTCGCGCACGGATCGATAGAAGAGGGCAATGCCGGGCGGATGATTTCGTTGATGGGCGATGCCGAACTGGATGAAGGCAATATCTACGAATGCCTTATTGAAGGGTATAAGCACGACATCAGGAACTGCTGGTGGGTCGTTGACTATAATCGGCAGTCGCTCGACAGCACGACAGCTGACCGAATGTTTCGGCGCTTCGACGATATTTTCGAGACCACCGGATGGCGGGTCATCACCTTGAAGAGTGGCAAGTTGCAACGTGCCGCTTTCAGTCGGCCCGGAGGAAAGTCACTGGAGGACTGGATCGAAAATTGCCCCAATGCGGAATTTGCGGTTCTCACGTATCAGGGTGGCGCAGCTTGGCGCGCGCGCCTGATGGCAGATATTGGCAGCAAACCGCATGTGAAGAAGCTGCTGGACAGTTTCGATGACGATGGTCTGGCTGCGCTGATGACCAATTTGGGTGGGCATTGCATCGAAACATTGATGGATGCCTTTGACAGTGCCGATGATGAACGGCCTACATTGTTCATTGCCTATACGGTCAAAGGCTATGGCCTGCCGCTTGCAGGCCATAAGGACAATCATTCGGGGATGATGAACCCCGGTCAGATTGAACAGCTTCGTATGTCCATGGGCATTGAAGCAGGTGAGGAGTGGGAACCATTTGCTGGCCTTGGCGGCAATATGGCGGCGCGGCTCAAAAATTTCATTGGCGATAGTGTTCTTGCCGCCAAACCACCAGAGCCCGTATCGTCACAGATACCCGTGCCCGCCCGCTTGGCAGTGCCATCGGGCGATGTCCAATCAACGCAGGCAGCATTTGGTAACGTGCTTCTCGATCTTGCCAAATCTTCCGAAGAGTTGGCAGACAGGATCGTAACCACCGCGCCCGATGTGACGCAGACAACCAACCTCGGCGGCTTTGTGAACCAGCGCGGGCTGTTTCGCCGGTCTGACGTGGCCGATATATTCCGCGAGGCCAAAATTCCATCTGCCCAGAAATGGGCGGCCCATGCGGCGGGGCAGCATATCGAGCTAGGGATTGCCGAAAATAACTTCTTCTTGCTGCTGACATCGCTTGGACTGGCTGCGCCGCATTTCGGTACGCGCCTTATTCCCGTTGGTACGGTGTATGATCCTTTCATCGCCCGTGGCCTCGATGCGCTTAATTATGGCTGCTATTCAGATGCGCGTTTTCTGTTGGTCGGAACGCCGTCCGGTTTGACTTTAGGACCAGAGGGCGGCGCGCATCAGTCTATCAACACGCCGTTGATTGGCATGGGGCAGCCGGGCCTTGCCTATTTTGAGCCGGCTTATGCTGATGAAGTCGCATTATTCATGCGATGGGCTTTTGAATATATGCAAAAGCCTGATGGAAGCTCGGTCTATCTGCGGTTGAGCACGCGGCAGGTCGCGCAGGTGGAACGCGCCGATACCGATTGGGAGACCGATGCCCTCAAAGGTGGATATTGGTTGAAGCGTCCAGCAGCAGGGGCTGAGGCGGCAATTATATTCACCGGCGCCATCGCGCCTGAGGTGTTGTCTGCCTATGAACATATGTTGGATGATATACCCGGATTAGGCGTGCTAAACGTGACTTCCCCCGATGTGCTGCATCGTGAATGGTCCGCAAGCAAGGCGGCGCGTTGGACAGATCGGGGCACGCAAAAAAGTCATGCAGAGGATTTGTTATCCATTCTGGCGCCCGATGCGGGCATTGTCACAGTGATCGACGGTTCACCCGGGGCCTTGTCATGGTTAGGCGGCGTGCACGGTATGCGTGTCAGCCCGCTGGGGACGGATCGTTTCGGTCAGACGGGGGATTTGCCAGACCTATATAGCGAATATCGACTCGATTCCGCTGCGATTATGGATGCCATGGCGGAGCTGTTTTTAAAAAGGTGAAACAGCAACATTCACCCGAAATGGCTTGAAACATTATGCACCAGATTTCGCGCCGCCGCCGACCATTTCGCCCATGGACATATTCATGCCGCCGGTAAAGGGCGTATATTCTGGTTCGGCAACAAAGCGCGTTTCAAAGCTTCAAGTGTAAATTTTTGATTTACTTGCCTTTGCGTAATCGATGACTGACCATATCGAGGACTGCGCCTTCGCTTTCGTCAGGCATTAGGCCAAGTCGGCGGGCGACTTCTTGATAGGCTTCTGCTTCACCGCCAAGGTCACGGCGGAACCGGTCCTTGTCGAGTTTCTCGCCAGTTTCAATATCCCACAAGCGGCAACCATCTGGGCTGATTTCGTCGGCGAGGATGATTCGCGAAAAATCACCATCGAACAGGCGCCCAAACTCAAGTTTAAAGTCCACCAGCCGGATGCCGATGGCCGCAAACATGCCGCACATAAAGTCATTGATGCGGATCGCCATCGACGAAATATCCTGCATTTCCTCCTGCGTTGCCCAGCCAAAGCAGGCGATATGCTCCTCTGCGACCAATGGATCGCCAAGGCTATCATCCTTGTAGCAATATTCCAGCAGGGTATGCGGAAGCGGCGTGCCTTCTTCGATGCCAAGGCGTTTGGACAAGGTTCCCGCGGCGACGTTACGCACGATGACCTCAATCGGAACAATCTCTACCTGACGGATCAACTGTTCGCGCATATTGAGGCGGCGAATGAAGTGCGTCGGGATGCCGATATGGCTGAGCCGCGTAAAAACATGCTCCGACACACGGTTGTTGATGACGCCTTTGCCCGAAATAGTGCCCTTTTTCTGGGCATTGAAAGCGGTTGCGTCATCCTTGAAATATTGGATGAGCGTGCCGGGTTCAGGACCTTCATAAAGAATCTTGGCCTTGCCTTCGTATATTTTGCGGCGGCGGGTCATATGCGGTCCCTGACTTTGCTTGAAATGATGCGCCCCGGTGGAGTGTGGCCTTTAATGAGCCTAACTCTGCCGGGGCGAGAGAGACGCTATAATCCATTGCATGCGTCGGCGCAATTCGAGATAGGCAAATAGGACCGACACGAAAGGACATCCTTTGCCCATCGATCTGGATTTACTGCTTCAGGCCTACGCCAATGGCATATTCCCGATGTCGGACGCCCGTGATGACCCCGAAATCTTTTGGATTGAACCGGAGTTTCGGGCGATTATGCCGCTCAATGGCTTTCGCGTGTCAAAGTCGCTTGCCAAAACTATCCGGCAGGACCGGTTTGTCGTTACTGCTGACACCGCTTTTGCGCAGGTCATTGCCACTTGTGCCGAGTCGCGCGTGGACCGACGGGACACTTGGATTAATCCCGATATCGAAGAGGCTTTCTGCCGATTGCACCAACAAGGCCATGCCCACAGCGTCGAATGCTGGTTGGGAGAGCGACTTGTGGGCGGGTTGTACGGGCTTGCCTTGGGGCGTGCATTTTTTGGCGAAAGCATGTTTTCGCGCGAAACAGACGCGTCGAAGATTGCTATGGCATGGCTGGTTGCACGGCTTCGAATTGGCGGGTTTGAATTGCTTGATTGCCAGTTCATGACCGACCATTTGGCCAGCCTAGGCGCCATCGAGATGACGCAAGCGGCTTATCTCAAGTTGCTGGACGCCGCATTGACAACAGCCGTTCAACCCTCCTCGGGACGGGCTTCCTCTGGTGCTGCGGGCGCTGGCGCGGGCGGAGACTGGGGCGCGCTTGAAGGGTCTATGGCCGCGGGATCTTCTGCAACAGCCTCTTTAGAAGATGTCTCCTTCACAGGCGTCTCTTCGCCGGGGAAGCGCATTTTGCAAGCCTTGATCCACACATCGTAAATCGGGTGTTCAACAACATTGGCTGCAGGATTTTCTTTAAACAACCAACCCGAAAAAACATTACGCCATTTTTCGGCTTCGGTTGTGCCGGGGGGGCGCTCCTTCACCAGCAATTGCACAAATGCGCCTTCGTCAGGTCGGGTTTCCCATGGGGCGGTTTTCTCGCAAGCCCTGAGCCGGATGACCACTTTGTCAAAGCGAATAGCTTCGCCAGGTTTGAGCTCCACGTCACGGGTTTGACCGTTTCGCTTGTTCAATAGACCCAGCACAGCAATGCGTTCAACCATTGGCGTGCCAATGGTTGTACCGGACATGGCCACAATTTTGTCGTTGGTGGAGACGGCCTCGCCCGATTTTGCGGGCGCAAGCGCGTCATTCTCTGAAGAACCGCACGCGGCAAGAATCGCCAACACAGGCAAGCAAATCAAGCCGCGGGAGCGGATCATGAGGCGTCTGGGCTCCACGCCTCATAATCACCCGTTGCGCGAGCACGGTGGCCACCACGCTCAATCGAACCCGCCGGACGATAAGCTGCGTCGGTTCCGGTTAGGTTGGGCACGGCCGCGGTTTCATAGCCACGATGTGGGGGTAAATAGCTCTCTGGGTCGCCATCATGTGTGCCATGCAACCAGCCATGCCAATCGGGTGATACGCGGCTTGCATCATTGGGACCGTTATAGATCACCCAACGCCGTTTGCCGTCGGATGATTGATAATATCGATTGCCTAAGGAGTCGGTGCCCACAGCTTTGCCTTTGCGCCAGCTGTAGAGTGACGTGCCAATCGTCGCGCCGTCCCACCAGGTGAAGATTTTACTTAGAATACCCATGGCTCACGCGATTAGGACCAAGCATGATTCCACGCAATCCTTATTTGGTTGCCCAATGCACCTTGTCACCGGCAACGATCCCCAACTCGGCCGCGAGACCCCCGCGCAATTCCAGTACTGCAACAACGGGCGCGCCTGCCACAACGGGTGTGGTGGAATAAGGGACGGTGTTGGCGGCGATACTTTCAATCGTGCCATCGGCGCGTACGAAGATGATGTCCAAAGGTATCACCGTGTTTTTCATCCAGAAACTTGCGATACGGGGTTCTGGAAAAGGAAAAATCATACCCGCATTGTCGGCGAGTTCTGTCCGGAACATAAGACCTTTGGCTTGCTCTACCGATGTTCTTGCGACCTCAACGGTGAAGCTATGTGTTTTGGCGGCGCTGGTCACGCATAAGGTCACTTGCTGAAGCCCTGCTGGCGACTGGCCTGCCGACGCGCCTGGTGTGCAACCTGATGCCGGGCTTTCGCCATTGGCTGGCATGTTACAGGCGGTGAGCGACAAAGCGATGGCGAAAGCGCTGCAGCGGCTGAACTGGCTTAAAGTCATGAACAATATCCTTTTTTATCCCTGCACGACGGATCGCAGCGTTTATGGCTTGTTTGGCGAAACAGCGTCCGCTTAAGCTAATCGCGCCTCCCCCCACTCAACCCAGCCAAGCCATTTTGGCGTCCGCTTCATATAATGTCCTTGCGGTTCATGACACACAAATCCAGCGTCCGATATGGCTTGCGTGACAGGCCGGCTTAAATGGCAACCACCCGCAATCCGCTTCCAGACGGGTTCAATACGCTTTTGCCATAAGGCGGCCGATGGATCCGGCGCGCGGCCATGTTCGACGAATAGCAAGCGCCCATTCGGCCGGAGCACGCGCTTTGCCTCCGACAATGCCAGTTGCGGATCTTGCACTGAGCAAAGCGTGAAAGTTGTGACGACCGTGTCAAAGCTCGCATTGGCAAAAGGAAGCGCCTCCGCAACTCCCGGCATAAAATTGGCCCGCAGGCCCTTGCTTTCTAACGCCCGCTTTGCACTTGCAAGCAATTCTGCGGACGGATCAACGCCCGATAGCGAATGGACTTTGTCCCAATCATAAAAATCGAGGTTAGGCGCGCCGCAACCAAGTTCAAGAACATCGCCTGAGGCGTGCGGAACGACTTTGGCCCTATCATGCATCACTGCAGGTTGCGTGCAGGCGCAGCCGATTAATCGCGGAACGACATTGCGATCCCACCAACTGCTCATATGGATTTCAAACTGTGGTTCAGGCGCACATGATTCCGCCTAAATTGCGCCAGAAAAAATACGGCCTGCCTCATGAAGCGTCCCTTGTTGTATATCGATCCGACAATATGCGCGACATGGCTCTGCGCAAGCCATTTTTGCGACATATCTTCAGATACCCATGTCCTGCAGTATTTTTGGAATGCGTTCCTTGAATGGAAAGAAACCTTTGGTTGCGTGCGGCCAGAAGCGTTCGTCCCAAGCACGCCGAATGTGAACAAGGGGGATGCCCGCTGATGCCAATGAAGGCGCTATGCGGGCTAAGGCATCTGCGACGGGACCAACAGGCGCATAAGCAGTGATAATCTGCTTTGCACCTGTTTCGCGGGCTTGGGCTATCAAGCTTGCCGCGTCCAAATTGTTGAGCACATGCGCCAGGCATTTGAAATTTTTACCAACGCGTTCGGTGGTGTCATGCACTGCCCCCGCGACAAAGGCACGGGCATTGTCGCCTCCTAAAGTTTCAGGATCAAACAACATGCCTGCGCCGTTAATCTTCGTAGATTCGCCCAAGAGGGATTCGGGGTGCAAGTCTTCCGGCGTGACCAGCAGAAAGGCTGGTGTTTGCGCGTCGAAATACGCAACTTTTGGCAGGGGCTGTGCGGCACAAACCGGCATCTCGGTAGGTATCGTCGCAACGGTCGCCAGCCCCTTTGGCGCAAATCTGCCATTGGTAAAGCGCGCGATATTCTCACTGGTCGCAAGATAGGTCTTGCCGACTGTTTGCAGGCCAGCCACCCAACGCCACGATAATGTATTGCTCGCCGGGTCCGCATCGACCAGATGCCGCAGGAAGAAATCAGCGCCCAAGGCCCATGGCAGGCGCAGGGTGAATATCCAGATGGACGCAAACCACATTCTGGCATGATTGTGCAAATAGCCCGTTGCCACCAATTCACGCGCCCAGTCATCAAAGCCTTCAATGCCCGTCTCGCCCGCCTCAGCGCTTCGGATGGCGCGCGTGTTGGGGAAGTTGTCACGGCATCGGTCGCGCTCTTGCAGATATTGTGTCCATACCGACGGCCGCATCTCCAGCCAGCCCTTCCAATAGGTGCGCCATAGTACTTCCTGCACATATTTTTCGGCAGCGGGCAGGCTGTGGTGGCTAAGCGTGGAGCCCACGACTTCTTGTTCGGTTATCATGCGATAGCGCAGATATGGTGAAAGCTTTGACACAGCGCCCGCTTGATCTGGCCCGGGGTCGGTATTGCGGCCGGATGCATAAGCCTGGCCAGCACGTGGCGCGAATTGCGTGAGACGCGACAGTGCGGCATCCCGCGTTACGGGGAAGGCGTTGCGGATCATATTCAGCCCAGTAACTTCTGCAGGCCTGGCCTGATGATGAGGAAGCGGTTGTAGAGCCACTCAAGGAGTTGAAGGACAAGCCAATTGCGGGCGATGAAACCAAGGGGTTTTAACAAGGGGATGACCCGCCACATGGCGGCGAAGGCAGCCGCGCCTGAAAGAATGACGCCGTCTTCGCTGGCATGGAAGCGCGCCAGCATCAATTGGCGGTCGAGCGGACATACCGCATCCGCAGGCGCAATATCCAGAAATTCGATAGCGCGCCGCACGTCGAGCCTACGCATCAATGCAATCTCGCGCATGCACAGGGGGCATGCCCCGTCATACCAGACAGTTATTTTAGCCATGACGTCGTATAGCATCTCTTGCATTTGGCCGTCATGCTGGGCGTTACGCGGTAGTGCAGCACAAAAAAGGGCGCCGTTTCCAGCGCCCTTCGGATTTTGCGATTAGGAGAACTTATTCCGATTTTTCGTAATATTGCGGCGCAGCCTCATTCAAAATGGCGAGAATTTTTTGCAGCGCCGCTTTTTCATCGGTCTTTTCCATGGCGGCAAGCTCGCGCGCCAGGCGGCTGGATGCGGCTTCAAAAATCTGCCGCTCGGAATAGCTTTGTTCTGGCTGATCGTCGGGACGGAATAG
Source organism: Sphingomonadales bacterium UBA656 (assembly GCA_002299895.1). Lineage (GTDB taxonomy): Bacteria > Pseudomonadota > Alphaproteobacteria > Sphingomonadales > Sphingomonadaceae > Sphingorhabdus_B. Next base: position 74,634 of record DBOC01000006.1, read on the forward strand.
GTCGCGGGTCACTTCGGCAATCGAGACAAGGTCGCCCGAGTTAATCTTCGCTTCATATTCTTGCGCACGACGCGACCACATGGTGCGCTTTACCTTGGGCTTGCCGGTCAAGGTGTGCATCGCTTCTTTCAGTGTCTTGTCGCTTGAAAGCTTGCGCATGCCAACGCCCTCGGCCTTGTTAAATGGCACGCGAAGCGTCATTTTTTCTTTTTCAAAGCGCAGGACATAAAGCTGAAGTTGCATCCCTGCGATTTCAGAATCCTGAAGTTCAATTACGCGGCCAACCCCATGCTTAGGGTATACCACATAATCGCCTACATCAAACATCGCCGCGGTGGACGTCATATTACGACCTTTCTGATTATTCGGGAGAAGTAGCTTGTTCAGGTAACGGATCGTCACCCATCGGACTTTTTACGTACATCCCTTACGTCATGAACCTGTCGCTACCTGAATTGGCCGCGCAGTCATCGACCATTTTTGGTCTTACGTCACGGAGTGTAACAGATTCGCAACAAAAATTCAATGGCAGCTTTAAATCATGTCCATGAAGCAGGTTAAATTGCGCTTAATTTCCTGACGCGATTATCCACATCATCTGTGTCGGAGCTGATTGGCATTATATCCGCCGTGTTCATCCAGCTTAAATCCATGTGGCCCAGAACCCGTTCGTCATGGCTGCGGATGGTAACGGGAAGGATAGGTTGGCGGTCACGGTCATCCACCAATACCGGATTGGACAAAACACCTGTGCCCCATTTTTCGCCCCATTGGCGCAAAGCGATCATGGCCGGCAGCAGGTCGAGCCCTTTTTCGGTCAGGCGATATTCGACCTTCCGCCGATCGTCGGGGCAAGGGGTTCGGTGTAAAATGCCGCTTTCGGTCAAGCGGGTCAGTCGGTTGGCCAATATGTTCCGCGCAATGCTGATTTCGGAGAGAAACTCCTCAAAATGCCGAACGCCATTAAAGGCCGCGCGCAAAATCATGAAGGACCAGCGTTCACCCATCGCCTCCAACGCCGCGGGTAGGCCGCATTCTGCGAGCTGTTGTAAAGGTTCCCGCAATTCACCCATTCCACTTCCTCTCGACCGCAGATTGCGACCCTTGTTTCAAATAATCAACCCAAATTGAAAATTTAAGTTGCAAATAACAACTTATAATAATAAGTCTTGATTCGCAACTGATTTACCAGAGGCGCAAAATGTTGACGAGAACCAAGAGGTCCAGTCAGCATTTTGATTTTTTAGCAAAGCTAAAGGAAAATATGATGACTCTCTCCCAAATCTCGGCCCGCATGGGCACCCTAGCTGCTGCCACTGTTTTGAGCGCCACCCTTTTGGTCGTAGCGCCGCAGGCACATGCCACCACCAACAATAGCTATTACAATGCTGAATTGGCGCAGCCAACCACGGCCAAACCAAAGCTGTTGCGCAGCGTATATGTAAAGTGCGAGGGCACCAGCTGTCGTGCGCCATTGGCTTCGACCGCGCCAAAGAATATGTGCATCAGCATAGTGCGTGAATTCGGCGCAGTCACGGCCTTCACCGCCGGTGAGCGCGTGTTTACGGCTGAAGAAGTTGCTGCATGCAATGGCGACAATGCAAAGGCCATCGCCAAGAACTAAGGCTGTGCCGAAGTTTTTCGGCTCCGCTCTCCTCCTTACCCAATCGCTGCATATTTGAGCAGCTTCAGGAGCCGAATGCAAACTGCGCCGGAGGGATCATCCCTTCGGCGCATTTTTTTGCGCTATTGAATGACCTCCGCTTCTTCTCTTTCTTCATGTGATTGGTTTTTGAGGTATTTTGATTGGAATGAACGCGTTGAGGATGATTTTCCTGTTGCATCGCAACGTAAAAGACCCAAGTTGGACGGATGATGCGGCAATATGAATTGGTTGAGCGGGTGCGGGCCTATACGCCTGACGTCGATGAAGATCGGCTGAACCGAGCCTATGTGTTTACCGTACAAATGCACGGAACGCAGAAGCGAGCATCGGGCGACCCTTATTTCAGCCACCCGGTAGAGGTTGCAGGGTTGATGACCGACCTCAAAATGGATGAGGACACGATCATCACCGCGTTGCTGCACGACACGGTCGAAGACACGCTGACGTCTATCGAAGATGTTGAAAAGCGCTTTGGCCCCGAGGTTGCGCGGTTGGTCGATGGCGTTACGAAGCTGTCAAAGATTGAAGCGCAGACCGAAGATGAGCGTGCAGCAGAAAATCTGCGCAAATTTTTGCTCGCAATCTCCGATGATATCCGCGTGCTATTGGTCAAACTGGCCGACCGGCTGCACAATATGCGGACGCTGCATTTCATAAAAAGTCCCGAAAAGCGCCGCCGTATCGCGAAGGAAACGATGGATATTTATGCCCCGCTGGCCGAGCGGATTGGCATGTATGAATATATGCGCGAGATGCAATTGCTCGCCTTTGAACAATTGGAGCCAGAGGCTTATCAGACGATAACTGGCCGCTTAAAACAAATCCGCGAGAAGGCGGATGTCGAAGTTGATCAGATCAATCAGACCATCGCTTGGGAAATGGAACAGGCCGGCCTTAAAATTAAAATTTCGGGCCGTGAAAAACACCCCTATTCGATCTGGAAAAAGATGCAGGAACGCCATGTCGCGTTTGAACAGCTGACCGACATCAATGCTTTTCGCGTGATTACCGAAACAACGGATGATTGCTACCGCGCCTTGGGCGTTCTGCATCGGCGTTGGCAAATGGTGCCGGGTCGTTTTAAAGATTTTATCTCTACACCTAAGCGGAACGGTTATAAATCGCTCCATACGACGATTATGTTTGCGAAAAATATGCGGGTAGAAGTGCAGATCAGGAGCGCTGAGATGCACCGTAACTCGGAACATGGTTTTGCGGCACATTGGGCTTATAAACAGGCCGATAAGCCCGATGGACAAGCGGGCTGGCTGCGCGATTTGATTGAGATACTTGAGACCAGCCAAGACGCTGAAGACATTCTCGAAAATACGCGGATGGCAATGTATCAGGACCGCATTTTCGCCTTCACGCCAAAAGGCGCGCTGCATCAGTTGCCGAAGGGCTCAACGGTCGTGGATTTCGCATATGCTGTGCACACCGACCTTGGGGATAAAACGGTGGGTGGCAAGGTTAATGGCCGTCATGTGCCGTTGCGCACACAATTACGCAATGGTGACATGGTCGAAATTCTGAAGTCCAAGGCGCAAGAACCGCAGCAGACTTGGATGAATTTCGTGACCACGGGCAAGGCGCGCGCCGCAATCCGTCGCCATGTCCGGCATAGAGAACGTGATGAGCTGGTCGTGATCGGGCGCAAGCTGTATGAAGAAATTGCTGCGCGTATGCCGAGCAAGATCGGCAAAAAGGCGCTAACGGCGGCGCTGACGCGGCTAAAGTTGGAGGATGAGGAAGAGCTGATGCATCGCATTGGCTTGGGCAAAATCAATGACCGCGCGTTGATGGAGGCACTGGTCCCCGGCTTCGATGCCGCTGATATCAATAGCGATTTTCCCGGACAAGAAAGCGCAATTTCTATCCGTGGTTTAACTCCGGGCGTTGGGTATCATCTGGGCGAATGCTGCCACCCTATTCCCGGTGACCGGATTGTTGGCCTGCGGCTGGCGGGACAGCCGGTTGAGGTGCATACGATTGAATGCGACCGGTTGGCGAATGATGCAGACGCCGATTGGGTTGATTTGAGCTGGGGGCAGGGCAGCGACGGTGCTTCGGCGCGTCTACGTGTCATCATCCACAATCGGCCTGGGACATTGGGCGAGATCGCAGGGATTTTCGGTTATCACAAGGCCAATATCATCCACTTGCGGATGACCGCGCGCGATGTTGAATTTCACACTTTTGAGGTCGATTTGGAAGTCCATGATTTGCAACATCTGATGCGCATCATTTCGGCACTTCGGGCGTCAGAGGCTGTGGCCACCGCAGATCGCGTGTACGACTGATTTAATCATCGCTAATTTCATCGCCGGGTTCGGCATAAACAAACCGTTTCGCCAATTCAAAACTATGTCCGGCCCGCAGAAAGGCGTTGAGCTGCTTATGCCGCTTTTCGGGCGGTGCCGCTTCCTGTGCAAATGGGCCAAGTCGTTTTCGTCTGGCGAAATTTTCGGCCGCAGTAAAAATGCTATCTTCCATATGGGCTTTGGCATGGATGGCATCGGCGTCGCCAATGCCGCTGGCGCGTAAATCCTCGTTCAGGCGTCGCCCGCCAAAGCCCCTGCGGACAAAGGACCGGCTGCGCGCTTCGGCAAATTGGGCGTCATTGATATAGCCCAATGACGTGAATTGTTCCGTCAATCCGCCAATGTCGGCGGAACGTTCGTCGTCCCAGCCCCGTTCGCGTATTTTACGCGATAAATAGCTCGCCAATTTTGACTGCGTTGTGGCATATTTACCGACATAATGCAGCGCTAATTGACGCAGGCTTTCCGCATTCAACGGTGGAGCGGGCTTTTTGGCAGGACGGGGCTGGTTCACGCCCTATTCTTGCCACAGTCGGGCCGAAATTTGAACTGCTATCCTCGGCTAAGGGCGATGCATACTAAAAGTGAAACGGGCCGACGCCCAATCACAATATGGGAATTTGTATGAGCGCACTCGTATCCACGCCAACACAGGACAGCTTGCAACGCCGCTTTTCCGACTTTGCAACACTTGGTGAGGCGCTCGATTACGCTGCTTTGGGTCAACGCGGATTGAACTTCCACGACATGCGCGGTCAGTTGGCGCGGCCTTATCCCTACAGCGAATTGCGCGAAGACGCGCTGAAAATGGCGTATCGGTTGATCAGCCATGGCATATCTAAGGATGACCGCGTTGCCTTGGTCGCAGAAACAGGAACAGATTTTGCGGCGTTGTTTTTTGGCTGCGTCTATGCGGGCGCTTGGCCCGTCCCACTGCCGCTACCGACGTCGTTTGGCGGCAAAGAAAGCTATGTCGATCAACTGTCGGTGCAGTTGAAAAGCTGCGATCCCAAAATATTGTTTTTCCCAGCCGAACTGGCCGATATGGCGAATGATGCGGCGCGCGCCTGTAATGTTGAAGGCTTGGATTGGGAGAGCTTCAGCGCGCGGACCGCGGCGAAAGTCGAACTGCCATTTGCGGACACGGATGAGGTTTGTTATCTGCAATATTCGAGCGGATCGACCCGTTTCCCGCATGGCGTTGCAGTGACGCATAAGGCGTTGTTGAACAATTTGTCGGCGCACTCGCATGGCATGGAAGTGACCGAAAATGACCGCTGCGTGTCGTGGTTGCCTTGGTATCATGACATGGGTCTTGTGGGTTGTTTCCTGTCGCCAGTGGCGAACCAAGTGTCAACCGATTATATGAAGACAGAGGATTTTGCGCGTCGTCCGCTGGCGTGGTTGGATGTCATTAGCGCTGCCGACGGCACAGTTATTAGTTACTCCCCGACGTTTGGCTATGATATTTGCGCGCGGCGAATTTCAAGCCAGAGCCATGTGAACGACCGCTTTGACCTTTCCAAGTGGCGGCTTGCGGGCAATGGCGCGGATATGATCCGGCCGGACGTGATGCAGGCATTTGTGGATGCTTTTGGTGATGCCGGGTTCAAGGCGTCGGCCTTCTTGCCAAGCTACGGCTTGGCCGAAACCACGCTTGCGGTGTCGATCATGCCACCGGGTGAAGGCATTCAAGTTGAGTTGGTTGAAGAGACCGAGCTAACAGGCCACCCCGGGGCGCCTGACCGCCCTATCCGGTATCGCGCAATCGTCAATTGTGGGCGTGCGGTTAAAGATATGACCATTGAAATCCGCGATGAGAACAACGCGGCCGTTGCCGATAAGATAATTGGCAAAGTGTGGTGCACGGGTCCTTCCTTGATGAAGGAATATTTCCGCGACAAGGAATCTACCGATGCTTGTCTTGTGGATGGATGGCTCGACACCGGCGATATGGGCTATCTGTCGAATGGCTATATCTACATCGTTGGCCGTGCCAAGGACATGATCATCATCAATGGCAAAAACCACTGGCCGCAGGATATTGAATGGGCTGTGGAGCAATTGCCGGGCTTCAAGGCTGGGGATATTGCGGCCTTTGCCGTGACGACCCCAGGCGGCGAAGAAACGCCTGCTGTGCTGGTGCAATGCCGCACAACGGACGAGGCAGAGCGGGCCAAGCTGCGTGAACAGATCCGTGATAAGGTGCGCTCGGTGACGGGCATGAACTGCATTGTCGAATTGGTTCCGCCGCGCACATTGCCGCGGACAAGTTCTGGCAAGATGAGCCGAGCCAAAGCGCGCAACCTGTATTTGTCGGGTGAAATTCAACCTTACGCCATCGCGGCATAAGTCGTTTTAAAGGATTTCGTGGACCTTTTCCTGAGGCCGACATAGCCGGACGCCCTTCGCCGTTTCGACAAAGGGACGTTCGACGAGAATCGGATGCGCGACCATCGCGTCCAATATTCGTTCGGGTGATGCACCCTCGATAAGGCCCAATTCTTCTGCCGGAGATCCGCGGGTGCGCAAGGCTTCGCGCGGCGTCAGGCCAGCATCTTGAAACAATTGTTTCAGCTTTGGACGCGTAAAGGGTTGCTTGCGATATTCGATGACTGAAACCTCAACGCCTTCGGATTCTTGGAGGATTGCCAAGGTTTTTCGTGACGTTCCGCAATCAGGATTGTGCCAAATCGTTGCCTGCATAAGTGAATATCTCCTCCGGTCGGGGTTCAATACCGCAAATCCGCCACCAGATGCAAAAGCAATTCAGCGATTTTTCCAATTTTCAATTGCATATGATAACGATTCGCAATAGTGGAGCCAAATCAAATTGCGATTCATTCGCAATAACAAAGGTTCTTCATGCCCCGCCTGCCCGCGTCGATTATTACCATGTTGTCCGCTTCGGCTTTTGCGCAACCCGCATTTGCCGAAGAGGTGTTTGACGTCGAAGCCTATGATGACAGCCGGACGATCATCGTCACGGGTGTGAGTGATGGGTATCTGGCGACCAATACGGTGACTGCAACAAAAACCGATACGCCGCTGATGAATATTCCTCAAACGATCAACGTCGTGACCCGCGATCAGTTGGATGATCAGGCGCATCATTCGCTTGCGGATATCTTGCGCTATGTTCCCGGGACAACAGTGGGCCAGGGTGAAGGCAATCGCGACCAGATTACCTTGCGTGGGCAGAATACCACTGCGGACTTCTTTCTCGACGGGGTACGTGACGACGTCCAATATTATCGCGGACTGTACAACATTGAACGGGTCGAAATTTTGAAAGGGCCTTATGCCCTAATCTTCGGTCGCGGCGGCGGTGGTGGTATTATCAACCGCGTGCAGAAATCTCCCTTGAGCGACGATATCATTTATGCAGGGCAAGCCAGCATTAACAGCTTTGGCGCTTATGATATATCGGCAGACGTAAACGCGCCGTTAAGCGATCTTGCTGCTGTACGGATCAACGCGGTTTACGAAAATCTCGACAGCCATCGTGATTTTGTCGGCGGCGAACGTTATGCTTGGAACCCCTATGTCGCCTTCAAACTCAATGATGCGTGGAAGTTGGGGCTGTCCTACGAATATGTGCATGATAATCGCACAACCGACCGTGGTATCCCGTCAATCGCCACGGCTGCTGGTCAGCCAAACCGCCCGATCGCGGGCTATCGCGACCAATTTTTTGGCGTTCCTGATGTCAATTATACCCAGTTGCAGGCGCATATTGCCAAGCTGCGGCTTGATGGGGCCCTGGCCGCAAATGTAAGCTTTAGCGGAACAATTTTATATGGCGACTATGACAAAATCTACCTGAACGTCTATCCCAATGGTGCTGCGACTGCGCAAAATGGCACTGTTGCTTTGGCCGCGTATAGTGATCCAACCCAACGGGAAAATTTCATCGCCCAAGCCAATTTGGTCTGGGACGTGGAAACGGGTGCACTGACACATAAAATCCTCGTCGGGTCGGAATATGGAGACCAAAAATCGGCCAACCGGCGTTTTAATGGCATGCTCTCTACGCCAACTATCAGCTTGGCCAATCCTCTCTTCCCGACGATCAATTTCAACGCATTATCACGTGATACCGTGTCCGATGTGAAATTTTTCTCAACCTATTTTCAGGATCAAATCAGCTTTGGCGAGCATATCGATGTTGTCGCTGGCTTGCGTTATGATAATTTCGATATTGAAGGTACCGATCTGCTTCCAGCGGTTGACCGGCCCTTCGCCCGCAAGGATGAAAAAGTGAGCCCGCGCCTTGGCCTGATTTTCAAGCCGCAGGAAAATATCTCTCTATATGGCAGCTACAGCCAGTCCTTCCTGCCCCGTTCGGGCGACCAGTTTTTGGCGCTGACGGTGACACAGCAAAATCTCGCGCCGGAAAAATTCACCAATTATGAGTTGGGCGCCAAATGGGATGTGCGGCCCAATCTTAAAATGACGCTGGCAGTGTTTCAGCTGGAACGCAGCAACGCGACGACGCCTGACCCCAGTGATCCTGTCGCCAACATCAATGTCGGTACCACACGAACGCAAGGCGTTGAATTGTCTGTCACGGGCAACATCACGTCATCTTGGCAAGTGCATGGCGGCTATAGCTATCAGGACGCCGTTTTGGCCGGCAATGATAGCGTGCGTCTGGGGCAGGTTCCCCGGCATCAGGCGAGCCTGTGGAACCGCTATGACTTGAGTGATCAAATTGCAGTTGGCCTTGGCATCATTCATCAATCCAGCCAGTTTGCTGCCATCCGGACCGTTTCCAATACTACGAAACTGCCAGCTTTCACGCGCCTGGACGCCGCGCTTTATTATGATCTGAGCGATGCGTTACAATTGCAGTTGAATATCGAAAATCTGCTCAACACCGATTATTTTTCGGATGCGCATAACAATAATAACATCTCAACCGGCGCGCCACTAAACGCGCGAGTCACGATAAGGGCGAAGTTTTAAGCCGACGTCGTAGCGGCGGCATGCGCCTTTGCATTTTCGACATAATGCGCCACGCCAAGCCGCATCCCCATCACCGCAGCATCGTCAAGGTCACGAACAAAGCGCGCAGGTGAACCCGCCCATAATTGCCGGTTGGTAATGCGTTTGCCCTGGGTCAACATTGCGCCAGCGGCAAGCATAGCGTCGCTTTCGATCACGGCGCCGTTCATCACGGTGGAAGATAGGCCCACAAAGGCGCGATCATGCAAGATGCAACCATGCAGCATGACATTATGTCCCACCAGCACATCGTCACCAATGATCGTCGGAAACCCGTCCTCAGCCTCGGGCGTCGGGCCATCGCAATGGATTATGCTGCCGTCCTGAATATTAGTGCGCGCGCCAATGACCACGCGGTTTACTTCTGCGCGGATCACGCAATTATACCAAATGCTTGCCTCTGCACCGATGGTGACATCACCGATAATGCGGCAACCCGGGGCGATGAAAGCACTCTCGTGGATCTGCGGCGTTTTGCCGTTCAACGTTATAATGCTGATGTCGTTGCGTGCATGTGTCATGGGCTGTTCCCTAGCTTAAGTTGCGGAAGGCGGATGCGTTCAGGCTTTATTCCCTAAGCAAACGCGCCGCGACCGCAGCATGATAGGTCAAAATCCCTGAACATCCTGCGCGTTTGAAGGCCAAGAGCGTTTCAAGAACAAGCGCATCTCTGTCGCCTGCACCCGCCGCAGCGGCCGCCTCGATCATCGCATATTCGCCAGACACCTGATACGCGAACACAGGCACGTCAAAGCGTTCACGCACCCGGCGGACGATATCGAGATAGGGCAGGCCGGGCTTCACCATCACACTATCTGCGCCTTCGGCAATGTCCATGGCCACTTCGCGCATGGCTTCGTCGGAGTTGGCAGGGTCCATTTGGTAACATTTCTTGTCACCTTTTAGCAGGCCGCGCGAGCCAACCGCATCGCGAAATGGCCCGTAAAAGGCACTCGCATATTTGGCGGCATAGGACATGATCTGGACATTAGGGTGCCCGTTCATTTCAAGCGCTTTACGAATGGCACCGACACGGCCATCCATCATATCGCTTGGCGCGATGATGTCCGCGCCTGCATTGGCTTGGTTGATGGCTTGGTCTACGAGGACAGCGACAGTATCATCATTGAGGACATAACCGTCATCATCGATTAGCCCGTCTTGTCCATGTGTGGTGTAAGGGTCGAGCGCGACATCGGTCAGAACGCCGATCTGATCGCCATGCGCTTGCTTGATAGCGCGAATAGCGCGGCACATGAGGTTATCGGGATTGAACGCTTCCGCACCATCTTCGGTGCGACGGTCGGCTTGTGTGTTCGGGAACAAAGCGATGCAGGGTATGCCCAAGTTTATGGCTTCGGCCGCACGCAGGACAATCTGGTCAACGGACCAGCGCGACACGCCGGGCAGCGTCGCAATCGGTTCCTCAACGCCTTCGCCGTCGGTTACGAATAACGGCCAAATGAGGTCGGCGGGGGAAAGCATATTTTCGCGCACCATGGCGCGGCTCCAGCCTGTGGCACGGGTACGACGCAGGCGGCTGTTCGGGAAAAAAGATATATCGCTCATCCAAAACACTTAGCGGCGATAGTTTCTTTCCTCAACGCCTTATCCGCCCGTCTGTATCCGGCTGTCGCGAAGTGTTAGCCGATCAATTTCGCGCTTGGGCGCTTCGTCTTTTTTGGTCGCCGTTTGCAATGGCGTAAGCGCCGCGCCTGGCGTGACGGACTTCAAACTTTGAAGCTTGCCCTTGAAACGGACGAGGTCACCCCCGGACAGCTGCGCGCGTTGCGTGAATGTCACGGACATTGGGTTGACCGCGCGCCCATTACGATACAGCTCATAATGCAAATGCGGCCCGGTGGACAGGCCGGTGGAGCCGACATAGCCAATTATTTGCCCGCGCCGGACCCTGCTGCCTGGACGCGCTACTATCCGGCTCATATGGCCATAGCCACTTGCAAGGCCGCCGCTATGGTTGAGCCGTACAAAATTGCCATAGCCGCCATTGCGTCCCGCAAAAGCCACAACGCCGTCGGTCACTGCAAAAATCGGCTGGCCATAGGCTGCCTTAAAATCAAAGCCGGCATGCATCCGCATATAGCCTAAAATCGGGTGCCGTCTGGATCCAAAACCCGAAGTTATCGGTCCATTCACTGGACGGCTGAGCGCACCTTTCGATTCACCGACGCCCGATGCCTCAAACCATTGGCTGTTACCGCCCACCGTCCATTTCAACATTTGAATATTAGATTTTCCAGCGCGATCAACGCCAGCATATAGCAGTTCACCGACTTTGATTTCGCCGGTTTCGGCCCGCTTGTAATCAATGATGATGTCAAATTGATCCGTGGGTCGAATGCTCGATAAGGATGTGCGTCCGGAAATGACTTTCAGATAAGCCTGAATAGCGCCTGCTGGCGCACCAGCAGCCCGCGCCGAACGCGCAATGCCTTCACGTCCCACGGTTCCGCGAATACGCAATGGTGTATTGTCCACATTTATGGGCTTTTCGCGTAACGTTAAGCTGCCACCTTCACGATTGACTTCGAGATTGAGGTCGAAGCGAGCGCGAAAAGCCACCGATTCAAGAGGTCTGGGTTGATTTTTCGTCGGCCGCGATCCCAGGACTATGTCAATCGGGGTGCCTGGCTCGATAGCCGACAATGCTGTTGCGCCTGATACCATATTCACGACATTTGATGCTTCATTGCTACTAACGCCGGAACGTTGCAGTAAACGGGCAAAGCTGTCGCCGCGTCCCAACGTTGCCGTGAGCTCGATGCGGGGGCGTTCTGGGCTATCGGCCAGTGCGACCACCGCGTCGGTAGCGGCCATGCGCTTGCCGCTGTCGCTGCCATAGCCAATTGGCATCAGCATTTGTGCGCGCGCCTCTTCAAACTCCGCTTCGGTCGGCATGGAGGGATGCACGGCGTAAATCGGTCCGTAATCCGGCATCAGAGCAAGCGCAGCGACGCTTAATGCGGTTAAGGTACCAAGCCCACGGAACCAGCGCACCGACCCGATATCTTGGCCAAGGTCTGGCACAAAATCGACTTCAGCCAAACGGCGTGCCCAGTCGGCGCCTGACGCCCGCTGTTCGGATTTTTGATTCATCGATGTGGTCATGGCATCGGACAATGACACATCCATGTTCCAACCCTGTCCTGCGAGCCGTGTCTCTTTGCCGTCAAGCATAAGGCGTATCGTCCACGACTATCTTTTCAACCTCATGGGTGATCTCGCATGCACTCCTGTGGCGTGCGATGGTTAAAGTCAAACAATCAGCAGCCTTGCCTTTGTCGAACTGCGGTAAATGGTGCAAAATCGAGGACAAAAGTTGGACCTTTGGCTCTTGTGTGTAGATAGAAATTTATCCGCTTCATAAAGTAGGTCGCAATGCTATGGTTGATTTTCGCAAGGGGAGAGGGACATGAGCGGCGAACGGGTTGAATTCTTCTACGATCTTTCCAGTCCATGGACGTATATCGCGTTCCATAATCTGGATGCCCTAATCGCACGCACGGGTGTGTCTGTTCGCTTGCGTCCGATATTGGTGGGCGGCGTCTTCAATGCCGTCAATCCGTCTGTATATGCCGCACGAGAAGCAGCAGATAACCCGAAGTTTAAGCATAGTTGGCGGGTTATGCGCGATTGGGCAAAATTGGCGGGCGTGGAAATCAACTTTCCAAGCATCTATCACCCAGCAAAAAGCATTCATGCGATGCGGATGGCATGTTCGCTCGCAGATGATCAGGTGGCACTCAAGACGTTCAGTAAGGCCGCATTCGAAAGCTATTTTGGTGCGCAGGAAAATCTTGACGACCCCGATGTGTTGGTCGCGGTGGCGAATAAGGCTGGTCTGGACGGAGAGGCCATGCGTACAGCGGCACAAAGCGATGCGGTAAAGGCCTTGTTGCGCGCGAACACGGACGAGGTCATAGCGCGCGGCGGCTATGGTTCGCCGACGATATTTGTCGACACGGACAAGATGTATTTTGGCAATGATCAATTGCCGTTGGTGGAATTTGCACTGAACAGGAGCGAAGCATGAACGACCGCGTATCCATTTCTATCGACAATCATGTTGCTGATGTCCGCTTGACGCGTGCGGATAAAATGAACGCGCTGGATCCGGCTATGTTTCAAGGAATCATCGCCGCAGGCGAAGAGCTTACCCGCATGAACGGCATTCGCGCTGTGGTGTTATCTGGCGAAGGCCGCAGTTTTTGTGCAGGCCTTGATATGGCCAGCATGGCAAGCGGCGGCGCAAGCGCAAACAGCGGGATGGGCAGCCTGACCGACCGGACGCATGGCAACGCCAACACATTCCAACAGGTCGCCATGCTCTGGCGTAAGTTGCCGATGCCCGTGATTGCGGCCGTGCACGGCGTATGTTTCGGCGGCGGGCTGCAAATTGCCAGTGGAGCAGACATCCGTGTGGTTGCGCCCGATGCACGGCTTGCGGTGATGGAAATGAAATGGGGCCTGATCCCCGATATGGGCGGTTATGCTTTGTGGCGGGGGATGGTCCGCGAAGATAGCTTGCGTGAATTAACCTACACCAACCGTGAATTTTCAGGCGCCGAGGCGCTGAATTTAGGGTTTGCGACGTTCGTGGACGAAAATCCGCATGCCCGGGCCATGGCCATCGCCCGCGAGATTGCCAATCGTAACCCGCAGGCGATGCGCGAGGCAAAGGCATTGTTCAATGAATATGCCGATATGGACGAAGACGCTATTTTAATGGCGGAAAGCGTTCGCCAAGCCCGCGTTATTCGCACGCCGAACCAGATCGAAGCCGTAATGGCCGGAATGCAAAAGCGGGCAGGGGTTTTTACCGACTAAGACTCGACCTTAAGGCAGGGTAACGTGCAACCGTTCAAATTCCGCGCGCAACTCTTGCGGTAAGGGCGTTGGGCCATTGGCGTCGGTAAGGACGATTGTGGTAATGCAGGTGGCCTTACATTCACCGCCTTGAAACGCGGCAGAGGCGATGTCCCAACTACTGCTTCCAATCCGCAATATGCCGCTGGCAATTTCCACATGTTCAGGAAAGTGCGCCTCCGCAATATACTCAATCGCGACGCTGACGATCAGCCAGCGTTGGCCAGGCGCACGGCGTTCGACCTCAATCGCGTGGTTGAACATGCCGCGGCCATGTTCAAACAATCCGGCCATCGAGACATTGTTGATGTGGCCCAGAAGGTCGAGATCGGCAAAGCGCGTTTCGGTGCTGTGTTTGAACGGGTAATTAGCCGGATCAAGCTGCCAGCTTTGCGGTTTCGGCATGTGTGTTTCCATATCCAATATCGTCATCCTGAACTCGTGTCAGGATGACGATTTGCTGCTGCGTGTATGCTGAAACAAATTCAGCATGACGATGTTCTTGGTACTTAGAGACCCCGACCGATCAGTTCTTTCATGATCTCATTCGTGCCGCCGAAAATCCGCGTTACGCGGGCGGCACGCCACATGCGCGCGATAGGATATTCATTCATATATCCTGCGCCGCCATGCAGTTGCAGGCAGGCATCAACAACTTCCCATTGCAGTTCGGTGTGCCACAATTTGGCGGCGGCACCTTCTTCAGCGGTTAGTTCTTTCTTGTAATGGCGGTTCAAGGCCCAGTCGAGATGCGCCCAGCCGACCTGCAGTTTCGATTTAATGTCGGCAAGGACAAAACGGGTGTTTTGGAAATCAAGCAATGGTTTTCCAAACACAATGCGGTCGCGGCAAAAAGCAACGGTTTCGTCAAACGCCTTTTGCGTGCTCGCCATCGATGAAACAGCGATTGAAAGGCGCTCCTGCGGCAATTCGCTCATCAGATAGATGAAGCCCTTGCCCTCTTCGCCCAAGCAATTGGTCATGGGTACGCGCACATCTTCAAAGAACAGTTCGGACGTGTCGGCTTCATCCATACCGATTTTGTCGAGGTTACGACCGCGCTTGAAACCTTCGCGCTCGGCTTCAACCAAAACAATCGACATGCCCTTATAGGCAGGCTGAATTTCGGTGTCGGTCTTAACGCAGACGAGGATTAGGTCAGCATTTTGGCCATTGGTGATGTAGGTTTTGCTGCCGTTGATGACATAATGATTGCCGTCCTTCTTGGCAGTGGTCTTCATCCCTTGAAGATCGCTGCCAGTGCCGGGTTCAGTCATCGCAATGGCAGTGATAACCTCGCCAGAGATCATTTTTGGCAACCAATGCTTCTTCTGCTCTTCGCTGCCGTAGCTGGTGATATAGTTCACAACGATATCGGACTGCAGCGAGAAGCCAGTGGCTACGCCGCCATAATAAGCTGATTCTTCATCGACAATGGCGTTGTAGCCGAAGTCGAGGCCAAGGCCGCCATATTCGACGGGCACGGTGGGGCACAGCATCCCGACTTCGCCAGCCTTGGGCCAAATGGATTTGGGGACAATGCCCTCTTCCTGCCATTGCTTTGCGTGGGGTGCGACTTCCTTTTGCAGAAATTGGCGCACTGACTGACGGAAGGCCTCATGATCTTCATTATAGGCGGTGCGTGGAATGCTATCGAGTGACATGGAAAAATCCCCTGCAAAAATGTCCGGCGGTTTCTACTTGCATCAATGACAGTAACTTGACGCGGACGTCAAGCCGAATTTAATCGGTTGATTAAACTGGTTCACCTGCATCGCGCGCACGCTCGACGATTGTCTGCTCCGCTTTTGGCACGCTGCGATAGGCGGCGATCAACAAGGCCAGCGCAACAGGCGCAACGGCAATGAGAGACAGGATACCGACGCGCAAATTGCCAACCAGCTTGCCGTCGACCATTGTGCCCGCAAGGTCTGAAATCTGCCCGACCATATACGGACCGAACGACAAGCCCACGAGGGTAGTGCCAAGGAAAAACGCAGCAGTGGCCGTACCGCGCATGCGAGGTAGGACAAGATCTTGCGTCGTGGCTGCAGCGGCACCAAGCGCCGTCGCACCAAGCGTACCAGCCAAAAAGTTCATGATGTAGAACAAAGCTGCGTTGTCGGTGGTAAAGCCAATGGCGATAGGGACGATGGGGCCCAAGACGCCTAAGATGACGACCAAAATGCGTCCAGATGGATTTTTTTTGCGCAAGCGATCTGCTACCGCGCCGCCAACAATAACGCCCAAAAAGCCGCTTAATGCACCGCTACCTCCGAGAATACCCGCCAGTTCCTGCTTGGGAAGACCAAGCACTGTTTCCGCATAAGGCGCAGACCAGAATGCAAGGGCATAGGCAGCCAAGGCGACAAGTCCATAGCCGATTGTGGTGCAGAGAAAGGCCGGCGTGCCCCAAATCAGGCGGAAGGTCGCAGGGTCTTTGGCGCGAAGGGTCGATGCCCAAGAGAAGACGGCGTAATAGCCAAAGCCGACGGCAGACCATTGCGGAAAATTGCCTGTCAGTTGGATCATCCAATAAGCAAAGGCCGCTATTGCTGAACCCGTTGCGACGTTAATCGCCAGCGCAGCGGGGCCGCGCTGCCATGCGCCGAGCAGCGTAAAGGGCGGAACAATCATCGACAGGTCGCTTATAAATGCGCGGAAGGGCGCAGGGTGCGCCGGCGTTTCCAAGCCATCCATCGCGCCGCGTTTGGGTTCGCGCAGGCTTGCCACCCATAATCCTATCAAGACGCCGGGAATACCAACGGCGAGAAACGCCGCTTGCCAACCCACTAGTCCAAGTGGGCCGCCGCCGGGATAAGCTAGGTTCCATGCCTCTTTGATATTGGAACCAATCAACAGCGAAACGCCGCCGCCAATATATAGGCCAGAGGAATAAATTGCGAGCGCGGTTGCGCGCTGCCGCTTCGGGAAATAATCGGAAATTAGGGAGTAGGCTGTTGGACTAGCGGTCGCTTCGCCGACGCCGACGCCCATGCGTGCAAGGGTGAGTTCAGCTTGATTGCGGGCAAAGCCGGACAAGGCGGTCATGATAGACCATAAGGCAAGGCCAATAGACAGCAGCTTCACTCTGCTCCAATTGTCGGCAAGCCGCCCTAGAGGAATGCCGAATAAGGCGTAAAATACTGCAAAAGCCGCGCCGCCCAAAAAGCCCATGTCGGCATCGGTCAGGCCAAGATCAGCCTTTATATCCACTGCCAAGATGCTGAGAATTTGACGGTCAATGAAATTCAGAATGTAAACGATCACAAGCACCAAAAGGACATACCAGCTGTACTTGCTTGCCTCGGGCAATGCCGCTTCGGACCCTTGTAAAACCACGTCGCTGTTTTCACCTTCGTCCGTCACACGCACATCACTCTCCCTATTTTGTCAATTGCGCTGTCTAAGGTTATGGCTAGCAGAACAGCCAAGCGGCGCAACCCGATTTAAAATAGGCTGCGGGGATGAACCGCAGGGCGATATTGCAGCCTTGGAAAATGCCGCGCGACCTATTGCATGCTTGCTATCCTTCTCCATCCGCAAAAAAAACGCTACGTTCCGTGTCGTGTTTCGCTTGAAACTGGAGCGATTTCATCCAATATAGTGGGCATGCGGCTATATTGCCGTGTTTTGAGGAGAAAAAAGTCATGGCACAGT
Organism: Sphingomonadales bacterium UBA656; assembly: GCA_002299895.1. Classification (GTDB taxonomy): domain Bacteria; phylum Pseudomonadota; class Alphaproteobacteria; order Sphingomonadales; family Sphingomonadaceae; genus Sphingorhabdus_B. The sequence continues at coordinate 92,175 of DBOC01000006.1, forward strand.
GGTCCGATCCACGGGTAACCGGGACCCAGTCAAGTCTTGCAGGTGTCGGCTCACGCGCCGGTGACGTCGCTTTTGACGCCGGTCTGCGTTCGCACATGCTCAAGGTTTATAATTATATGGCGTCGGGGGTCTTGCTGACTGGCATCGTCGCGATGCTGTTTGCACAGACCGAGCTTGCACAAAATTTGATGCTTAACCCAAGCTTGATGAGCTGGGTCATCATTCTTTCACCTTTGGTGGTCGTAATGGTAATGAGCTTTGGACAGGGCAAGTTTTCAGCTGCAACGCTGCAGGCAATGTTCTGGGGCTTTGCGGTCCTGATGGGCCTTTCTTTGGCGCGCATTTTCATGATGTTCACCGGTGAATCCATCGCACAAACATTCTTTGCAACATCGGCGGCTTTTGCTGGCCTCAGCCTTTGGGCTTACACCACAAAGAAGGATATGAGTGGTTGGGGAAGCTTCCTCGTGATGGGTATGGTTGGTTTGATCGTCGCATCCATCGTGAACATCTTCTTAGGCTCTGACACTTTGGGTTGGGTTGTTAGCTGCGCTGGCGTGCTGATCTTCGCTGGCCTTACAGCTTATGATACACAGCGTATTAAGAACGAATATTTCTACCTTCAGGGTCCAGAAATGATTGGTAAAGCTGCTGTCATGGCGGCGCTGACGCTCTATCTCGACTTTATCAATATGTTCCAATTCTTGCTGAGCTTCCTCGGTAACCGCGAATAATCGCTGTCAATTCGGCTTGAACAGATAGAAATGGCCCGGTGGTAAACCACTGGGCCATTTTTCTTAGGGATTTGGTCGCACAAGGCTTTTATTTCCGCGTAAAATATCGTTGGAATTTGTTTCAGAATTTAGGAGACTCTCTCATGCGCCGGGGCATCAAAAATCTAGTCGCACTCATCCTAGTCACGGCTGTGGCCGCATGTGCACCACCGCCTGTAAAGGTCGTGCCTGCCCCGGTTCAGCTTCCGCCGGCCACGCCTGCTATGCCGTTGCCACCCGGCGGTGCTGCATTATCGATGACCCTGCCACCCATAGGTGTCGATGGCATTCGCGTAACGCCCAATCGCGGGTTAAGCCGTGATGAGCAGATTTGGCATTTCCGTTCTGCGCTCAACGTTGCCGCACTCAATTGTCAGGGCCCAGTGTGGGGACAAATCGCGACCGAGTATAATAGATTCATTGTCGTCCATAAAATACTGCTGTCGAAAACCAGTAAATCGGTCGATCGTGAATATGTGGCGCGCTATCCAAAGGAGAATGGCCTGCGCATTCGCGACACGCGGATGACGGATTTGTACAATTATTTCGCACTACCGCCGGTGCGCGCGCAATATTGCGATATGGCGTTACGCAAGCTGCAAGAGGCCAATCAGGTGCCGAAAGAAGCCTTGCCGGAATATGCCATGGGTGGCCTTGCCGATATCGACAATATATTTGTCAATTTCTACGATGCTTATGCAAAATATGAACGGGATTTGGCCGATTGGAATATGAAATATGCGCCAAAGCCTGTTTATGATCCTGCCAATAACATCATGGCCCCGTCGGTGACAACGCCATCGCAGCCGCGATGACATTAACGGGCAGAGATTTTTTACGCCATGCTGATATAGTCGCGCATGGCGGCGGCTTCGGTTTCGATTTTTTCGATGCGGTGTTTGACCAAATCGCCGATTGAGACAAAGCCCACAAGTGCATCATCCTTGATGACCGGCAAATGGCGGATACGCCGTTTCGACATCAGCGATAGGGCGGACAATATTGCGGTGTCGGGTGTAACGGTAATCGCAGGCGCGGTCATCGTATCGGCAACCGTCTTGGTCAGAAACTCTGCGCCATGCTGGGCAATGCCATAGACAATGTCGCGTTCGGAAAATATGCCGACGACGGACGAACCATCGACCACGGGCAATGCGCCAATACGGTTTTTGGCCAATCGGGTAACAACCTCACCCACGCTTTCATGCGGCGATGCCGCCAAAACGTCGCGATGGTGATTGGCCAATATTGCAGAAATCGTCATCGACTCACTCCCTAATGTCCTTGCCCCTGATGGAACTTATCGCATAAGGCGGGCTTATCAAGCTATGACACGTCCCTCGCGCCTCGATGATCCCGAATATGCTCACTTCGCGTGGCAGCGATATTGGCGGCTCATGCGATGGATGCTTGGTGTCACATTGTGTGTGACCGTCGGCGCCTTAGGGACATTCTGGTGGCAGAATGGAATGGTTTCCATTCACTTCTTCATCGCGACTGCGGGTGCCATTGTTGGCGCAATCATGCTTACGGCAGCGCTTATGGGCTTAGTTTTTCTGTCTAGCGGGTCGGGTCATGATGAAGCCATCGATGATCCGTTTGAAGATGAAGTCGACCGGTGACGGATAATATTCGAAACCTGCCGCAGCGGAATGACCCGGTATTACGCGTTGTTCCGGGCCCTGCGGATATCAACGCCAATGGCCACATATTTGGCGGATGGGTGCTGGGCATGATGGATCAGGCAGGCGGCATATTGGCCGGCCGTATTGCACAGGGCGCCTGTGCAACCGTCGCGATTGAAAAGATGGAGTTTATTGCGCCGATATTGTTGCGCGACATTATCTCGGTCTATGCGACACTCGAGCATCGCGGTCGTACGTCGATGGGCATCCGGATCGAGGTGATCGCCACGCGCGCGCGTGCCCAGCAAGAGGTGAAGGTCACCGAGGGGCTATTTACCTTCGTGGCGTTAGACGAGGACCACAAGCCAAGGCCTCTGCCAGAAGCTTGAAGGCGCCGGAAATAAATTCAGCGCCTTAAGATTATTCGGCGGCGGCAATCTCTTCATCACCAGCAGCTTTGGCGCGGCGCGCGCGCGGCTGGCGCGCTGGCCTTTCCGCTGCATCATCTTCATCAGACGATATTGCAATGGATGGCGGCAAGACCGCTAGGTCGAGACCTGCAGGGGCGTCATCTTCATCTTCACTATGATGCCGGCGTGGGCCACGATTTGCATTCCGGTTATTTGCTGAGCGCTCGCTACGTTCTGGGCGGCGGCTGCGCGTATCACGTTGCTGACCGTGCGAATCTATGTCGCTGGTTTCCGTATCAGAAGCGTCTTCGACATCGTCATTTCCGGCTGAAGGCTGATCTTCGTAATGCGGCGTGCGGTTGTCATTATGCCAATCATCACGATCATCGCGGCTGTCATCGCGCGCATCGTCACGAGGGCGGCGTTCACCTTGCTGTTCCTGCCGCGCTTCTTGGCGACTACGGAAATCGGCGAGTACGCGGAAATAATGGTCGGCAAATTGCAGATGATATTCCGCATTCACGCGGTCACCGTTGAACTGCGCATCTTGTGCCAGCTTTTTATATTTTTCCAACATCTGCGCTGCGTTACCGCGCGCCCGGTTATCAATCTGGTTCTGATAGTCAAAACCGTTGCGATTGTTATTTTGCTGCCGGTTGTTGTTATTGTTGCGACCGCGCCGACGATTGTTGTTCTGCTGCTGCCTGTTGTTGGTATTCATCAGGGCTGACCCGTCCTCTTTTCTTGCACTTCAATTGCATGGAGCCCCTGAACCCGGTTTAGGTTGCGCGAGGGTCAACATTGACCCTTCTCCTTAGTCCATCTGCGCTGGGGGGCGGCTTCGCGTTGCAAAATCATCAAATCGGAGTTTTTGCTGCGATGCCTGACTGTCCTAGTCTTACTATTCTTCGATTCCAAGCGAAAAGCGAATGGCGCGCGGATTACCGCCGAAATCATGTCGTAATTCAGTCAGATAGCCCAATTCTGCGCCAAGTGCGCACACAGAATCCGCCTGATTATAACCAATTTCAAAAAATGCGACTCCGCCCGGATGCAGGTAATCGCGCAATGACGGAATGAGGATTCGGTAGTCATCCAGGCCGTCGGCTCCGGCAAACAAGGCGCTGTGCGGTTCATGCACGGACACCATCGGGGCGAGTATGTAGCTATCCTCAATATAAGGCGGGTTGCATAAGATGAGGTCAAACGGCCCAAGCCCTTCGCTCCAGCCTGCCTGCGTCCAATCGCGCTGCTCAAATCGCGCGCGGTCGGCAAATTGCAAACGCTGGGCATTGTTGCGGGCCACCGCAAGCGCGCTAGCGCTAGCGTCGATGCCGATACCCACTGCGTCGGGGAATATCGACAATGCCGCGAGCAGCAGCGCCCCTGACCCAGTACCAAGGTCCGCAATGCGCATGGGGCGGTCTTTGGCGCTAAACCAATCCATCGCCGCCATGAGCAGCGTCTCGCTGTCTGCGCGGGGGATGAGCACGTCCGGATTGACACATAGTTCAAGATCCCAAAACGCCTGCACCCCCGTGATATACGCCACAGGTTCATCGGCCACGCGGCGCGCGAGCAGGTCGGTAAAGCTTTCGGGTGCGGTTAAATCATGCTGCAGCAGCAGCATCGCGGACCGATCAAGGCCCAGCGCATGCGCCAACAGCAACTCCGCATCTAACCGCGGTGTTGGGCTGATGCCTTCAAGGGCAGCGGTTGCTTCGCGCAGGACAGGGGATAGGCCAGTCATCATTCGCCCGTATATCGCCCCTTGGGTAAAGCCCAATGATATTTCCGCCATCGGCCCATGCAGGACGTGCCGAAGCTATCGAGCATTAAGCGAACTGGGCGGAATGCAATACCGCTCTATTTGAAACGCGCCCTTATTTGAAACCTAGTGCCGCGCGCATGATTTGGAAGATGGTGTTCTGCTCAATCGTGCCTTTGAACAGATGCGCCTTTGGCCCAGCCGCGCGCGCGACCACATCTTCGCCGCTATGCGTTTCGGAACCGGTGGGGATCAACGCCTGCTGCCGGTAATTCAGCGCCAGCGTATCTTCCTTCAACGGGTCGGGGCGGGGCATAGTCGTGATCGCGCCGGGGCCATTGATATAGCCCAAGGTGGTGTATCCCTTGCCATCAAAGGCCAAGGTCGACTTGCCTTTTTGGTCGACCACAGGGCCGAGAATTGGGTTACCGCGCTCAGGATAGCCCGCCATGGTGAAGGTGTGGCTATGGTCCGATGTCACGACAATCAACGTATCGCGCAAATCAACCGCATCCATCGCCGCCTTCAACGCATCATTCAGCGCCACCGTGTCCTGCAACGCGCGATAGGCGTTGCCGCCATGATGGCCATGGTCGATCTTGCCCGCCTCAACCATCAGGACAAAGCCCTTAGGGTTTTTGGACAGCATCGCGATCGCCTTGGTTGTCATATCGGCGAGCGAGGGTTCTTTTGATCCGCTCGCGGTGCGGTCGGCGTCAAATTGCATATGCGATTGTTCGAATAGGCCAAGCAGCTTGCTGGTCTTTTGCGCATCAACTGCGGCAAAACCTTCGCTGTTCCAGACATAAGCGCTTTTGGGGTTGGCGGCCAACCATCCGGTGATTAGGTTCTTGCCATCGGCGCGCTTGCCCTTTTTGCCAGCATATTCGGGGTCAGCTTCGCTGTTCGGCATGAAATGCTGGCGTCCCCCGCCCAGCATGACCTCAAAGCCATCGCCATGCGGCCATTCGACCATTTGCCGCGCAATATCGATGCAGCCTTCGGCCTTGGCGGCGGCGGGCATATTGGCGTCCACTTCCCAATCGCGTTGCGCGGTGTGGGCATAAGTCGCGGCGGGCGTGGCATGGGTGATGGTCGCGGTGGAGACGATGCCGGTGGCATAGCCCTTATCCTCGGCCATTTCGAACAAGGATTTGACCTTATACGGCTCGGTCGCCTTGCAATTATCCTCAACGGCTTGCGGGCCAACGCCCAGCACGCCGTTCAGCGTTTTGACGCCGGAGACGATCGCGGTTGCGGTCGGCGCGCTGTCGGGCACTTGGCCGTCATGCGAGTAAGTTTTGACCAAGGCGGTGTGCGGCAGGCGGTCCATTTGCGCGACATAGGATTCGCCGTCGACACCCTTTTGCTGCCCTTCAAAAATGCGTGCAGCGGTCAGTGTGGTAACGCTCATACCGTCACCGATAAAGAGGATGACATTGCGCGCCTTATTATTGTTGGGCTTGTCCGCCTCCAACCGTGCAAGCTCTGCTGCGCCAGCCTTTAAATACGCGTCGCTGGTGGCGAGCGGCGGCGTGCCAATGGGCCGCGCAGGGGGCAAGACAGTCGTCGCCGACGGCGCCGCAGGATCCGGCGTCGCTGCATATTGCGCCATTACCGGCGCGGTGATCAAGCAGGTCGCCAAAAGGGCGGATGGCAGTTTACGCATGCGATACTCCTCAAAAAGCGTGTCATCCCATCGCAGACCAAGATGACCAGCGCGTGACAGGGGCGTGATGGGAAGTGTTTACACGGCCAAGCTTGCGTTGGCGAGGGGCGTGTTTTTTTGGGGGGCTTATCTCACTACCTCCCGCTGCTAATGTGGGAGAGTTTAGGCGGTATCGTGAATGTCGGCATAATTACTAGCCGACAATTATGACTGACCAAAGACAGTGGCGGTTAACACGGGAATGTGTTGGGTGGAGTGGAAGTCGCATTATCAGGGCATTAGTTGATCAACAAATTCACTGCCTAAAAAATCAACTAAGCTGCCGTCATGGCGATTGGCAGTAGCCTTCTGTAAATTTCCAATGGTTTGACCGACTAGAAACTCCCACGGCTTGGTATTAATGAGGCTAACCAAAATGTTTCTAATGTTCTTCAAGTTAAAGTTACGCCGGTCAAACCCCTGAGCTTGAAAAGCTTGGACTTCCTCAAAATATTGATGGTTGCTATTTGCCGCGATCCAATCTGTGATGCGCGACTGAATTTCGATCCAGTTGCTGCCAGCTTGAACTAAGACGTCGTCGGTTAACAGCAAATTTTCTGCTGCCTTACAATTGAGCCTAAATCTTTTAACACAGCCAACTGGCTCTAGTGCGTCACAGTTTCCATCTCCATCTCGTATTGAAAATGCCTTAGGTGAATCGTAGATTGCTTCTGCAATGCTTGAAACCTTAGTTTCATAATCTGAAAGACTTTGCACATTCCCAGCCGGACACGGGTAAATACGAAGTTTGCCGTTTGATGAACGCACAGCTTGTTGCCAAATTCGCGCATCATCCTCGCCCTCAACAAGCAGTATGGGGCTTTCGTTGAAAGCATTTGATAAGGGATGAGCGCCGAAAATCGGTAAAATGGCTTTGTCGACAACAGAAATTTCGCGAAAATTCAGACTCACGTCACCCTGTCGCATAAATGCAATCCTTGCGGAATGATCGTTAGAAAGCCCTGCAATTATTGCGGTGCTGTGAGTAGCCATTATTGTGTATATCGGTTTCCCTTCGAATACAGAAACAATGAATTTTGCAAGCTTGTATTGTAAATCTGGATGTAAATGAACGTCAGGTTCATCAATAAAGATTAAATTGTTTTTATTTTCATCAGATTCAAAAGCAAATGTTAGAAACTCAATTCCAAGAGATATTAACTCTGCTTCTCCACTACTTAAACTATCTGGTAAAATTTCACTGTTATTTTCTTTTACAAATATTTTGAAACCTTTTTGAATATTTCTTTCAATTCTGACGCGGTCTAGTAACGTATTGATTTTTTCAACAGTAGTATCGAAAGTGATTGGAGTGTAATGCGATTTTGATTGATTTTCTTCAATAAATCTTAAAACCATAAGTTCGAGCCGACGGAACAAAGTCATGCTCTGCTGACGAAAATTATCCGATTGATTTCGGCGCCTAGATAATGACATCCACATCGGGTCTATATTTATAGTATGATCTATTTGTGGTTCGTAATTAAGCAGCCCTCCTCGCTCGGGGCTGACGTATCGAATTAAACCAAATTCTTCTTTTTTATCAATAAACTCCTCACACGTTTTTAGTAAATAGCTTTTTCCGCAACCATTTTTCCCAATTATTGCGTTATTTTTTGCAATATTGAACAGCGAAATTTCCCTGACAGTCTGAATATCCATAGATTGCTTTCTTAGTCGGCCGCATTTGGGGCATAGTTCTATTACCCAACCCCCACTGTTCCGATGATGCGGAGGTTGTGTGCGAACGTTACAGCTCACAAATGAATTGTCAATTTTGGTGAACAAAAGCAATTTGTTTTTAGGTAAAAGACCCTTTAAGCACCGAATTACGGTAATAGGTGGGTCATCCCCGAAATAGCTTTGGAGCATGACCGGTTGGGCAGGCCCTTCTTCGCGTCTTTGTGTGAAGCAAACTGGATTCACCGCTTGCGGGCGGGGAATTTCGGCGCGGCTTTCCTGTTGCAGGCCCCTCCGTCAGCCGTTCCGGCTGCCACCTCACCCATCGTAAATTGATAGGGAGGATTTGGCTTACTTCGCCTTTTCCAATATCGGCTTCAAATAATGCCCCGTGTAGCTCGCCGCGACCTTCACCACATCCTCCGGTGTGCCTTCGGCGACAATTTCGCCGCCCTTAACCCCGCCTTCGGGACCCAAGTCGATGATCCAGTCCGCCGTCTTAATGACGTCGAGATTATGTTCGATGACCACTACGCTGTTGCCCTGTTCCACCAAACGGTGGAGCACTTCGAGGAGTTTGCGGACATCTTCGAAATGCAGGCCGGTGGTGGGCTCGTCGAGGATGTATAAAGTCTGGCCGGTGGAACGGCGGCTGAGTTCCTTGGCGAGTTTGACGCGTTGCGCTTCGCCGCCGGACAGGGTCGTTGCCTGTTGCCCGACCTTGACATAGCCCAAGCCAACCTCCGCCAGCATCGCCATTTTGTCGCGGATCGGGGGGACGGCCTTGAACACCTCCACCGCGTCCTCCACCGTCATGTCGAGCACGTCGGCGATCGAGAGGCCCTTCCATTTGACCTCCAATGTTTCGCGGTTGTAACGTTTGCCGTTGCATTCCTCGCACGTCACATAGACGTCGGGCAGGAAGTGCATCTCAATTTTGATCAGGCCATCGCCGCTGCATGTTTCGCATCGACCGCCCTTGACGTTGAAGCTAAACCGCCCCGGCTTATACCCGCGCGCGGCGCTTTCGGGCAGTTGCGCGAACCAGTCACGGATGTTGGTGAACGCACCGGTATAGGTCGCGGGGTTCGAACGCGGCGTGCGGCCAATGGGGGATTGGTCGATGTCGATTACCTTGTCGCAATGTTCCAACCCTGTGACCTTGTCATGCGCGCCCGCAATGACGCGCGCACCATTCAGGCTGCGTGCCGCAGAGGCGTAGAGCGTGTCGATGGTGAAGCTCGACTTGCCCGAACCCGATACGCCGGTGATGCAGCAAAATGTGCCCAAAGGAATGCTCGCGGTGACATTTTTGAGGTTGTTCGCGCGGGCATTGTGGACGGTCAGCTTCTTCTTATTGCCTTTGCGGCGGGTCTTGGGCACCGCAATCTCGCGCGTGCCATTGAGATATGCGGCGGTCAGGCTGTCTTTCGACTTCAGGATTTGGGCTAAGGTGCCTTCGGCCATCACCGTGCCGCCATGCACGCCCGCGCCGGGGCCCAAGTCCACCACCCAGTCGGCGGTGCGGATCGCGTCTTCGTCATGTTCGACGACGATGACGGTGTTGCCCAAATCGCGCAGGCGGCGCAGCGTGGCGAGCAAGCGGTCATTATCCTTTTGGTGCAGGCCGATGCTGGGTTCGTCGAGCACATAGAGCACGCCCGAAAGGCCGGAGCCGATTTGGCTGGCCAAGCGGATACGCTGGCTTTCGCCGCCGCTCAACGTGCCGCTGGTGCGGTCTAGGTTGAGATAATCGAGCCCGACATTGTTGAGGAAGCCCAAGCGTTCGTTGATTTCCTTGAGGATCGCCTTGGCAATTTGCTGCTGCTGCTGGGTCAATGTCTGGTCGACGCTGCCGAACCACTCCAGCGCGTCACCGACGCTCATCCGCGTGGGCGTGGCGATGTCGACGCCGGCGATCTTGACCGAAAGCGCCTCGGGCTTCAAGCGCGCGCCGTGGCAGGTTTCGCACGGCTGTGACGTCTGATATTTCGACAATTCTTCGCGCATCCACGCGCTGTCGGTTTGCAGCAAGCGGCGGTTCAGATTGCCGATAACGCCCTCAAACGCTTTGCGCACAGTATATTCCTTGCGCCCGTCCTTGAAGGTCAGCTCCACCGCCATACCGCCGGTGCCGTGGAGGATGATGAGCTTTTGTTCGGGGAGCAAATCCTCCCAAGCGGTATCCAGGTCGAAGCCGTAAGCCTTAGCGAGGCTGGACAGCACTTGCATATAATAAGGGCTGGGCGGGTTCGACTTCGCCCAAGGCACAATCGCGCCTTTCTTTAAGGACAGATGTTCGTTGGGGACCACCAATTGCGGGTCAAATTCCTGCCGTTCGCCAAGGCCGTCACAATCCGGACAGGCGCCTTGCGGGGCGTTGAAGGAGAAGAGACGCGGCGCGATTTCGGCAATGGTAAAGCCGGAGACGGGGCAAGCGAATTTTTCGGAAAAGACGATGCGGTTGGCGGGCAGGCCCGTGCCCTTCATCGCGCCGCCGGTGACATTGGTTGACGCAGGGGAGAAGGTCGCGCGCGCTTCGCCAAAGGCCGTGGGGGCACCATCGGCATTTTGTGTCTGCAGCTCGGCCACTGTGGTGTCGGCCAAGTCGACAAAGGCCAAGCCATCGGCGAGCTTCAACGCCGCCTCAAAGCTTTCGGCTAGCCGTTGTTGGATGCCGTCCTTGACCACGATCCGGTCAACGACAACTTCAATGTCATGCTTATATTTTTTGTCGAGCGCAGGCGCCTCTTCAATTGCGTAAAGTGCGCCGTCGATGCGCACGCGGGTGTAGCCCGAACGCTGCCATTCGGCGAGTTCCTTGCGATATTCGCCCTTGCGGCCTTGGACCACGGGCGCGAGCAAGAAGGCGCGGGTGCCTTCGGGCAAGGCCATGACGCGGTCGACCATCTGGCTGACCGTCTGCGCGGTAATCGGCAGGCCGGTTGCGGGCGAATACGGCACGCCAACGCGCGCCCATAACAGGCGCATATAATCGTAAATCTCGGTCACCGTGGCGACCGTGGAACGCGGGTTACGGCTGGTCGTTTTTTGCTCGATGGAGATGGCGGGGGACAGGCCCTCAATATGCTCGACATCGGGCTTCTGCATCATCTCCAGAAACTGGCGCGCATAAGCGGAGAGCGATTCGACGTAGCGGCGCTGCCCCTCGGCATAAATGGTGTCGAAGGCGAGGCTGGATTTGCCGGAACCCGACAGGCCCGTGATGACGATAAGCTTGTCGCGCGGCAGGTCGATATCGACGCCTTTGAGATTATGCTCGCGCGCACCGCGCACCTTGATGTGGGTGAGTGACATAGTTCAGCTTGTTCCAGATTTGTTCTTAAAGCGCAAGTGGGTGCGTGCTTTGGGTCGTGGGGCAAAAAGGATGGAATTTCAAGGCAGGCTTTTGCTGTATTCTGCATCGCTTGGCATTTGCGGCCTGTTTGCGGGATGACGACACAAAATCACAGACAAGGCACTTGGAAGGCTAGGTTGATTTTCCGCTTCTCACCTGTTCGAAAGCATGCTTGAGTAATCCTATGGAATCTGAACTGCGCAACCACCCGATCAGCGGCGAACCGCTTCCTATAGCAACGCCCGCGGCGACCATGGTTATTTTTCGCAAAAACCCAAGCAAAGACGCGCCTTTGCTGCTGATGGTCGAGCGTATCAAGGCCATGGCTTTTGCCGGCGGCGCTGCGGTCTTCCCCGGCGGCAAAGTTGACCCTGCCGACTTTGATTATGCGCAGCAATTGTGTTCGTCCTTGCCTTTGGATGAAGCCGCCGCCCGCCTCGCGGCAATCCGCGAGACGATTGAGGAAGCGGGACTCGCGCTGGGTCTGTCCGGCGTTTCGGATGCCGCCGATTGCGTTGCGGCGCGTGCGGCCTTGCATGATGGCGAAAGTCTGCAGGCTGTCTGCAACCGTTTTGGTTGGGCACCGGATTTTGAACAGCTTGTTCCCTGGTCACGCTGGCGGCCACCGGCTTTTGAAAATGCGAGCCGCGTTTTTGATACGCGTTTTTATTTGGTCGACGCAGGCGACACCATGCCCGTTGCGACGGTTGATCAGACCGAAAACCGGATGCTGTTTTGGGCAACGGCGACTGAGGTGTTGGAAAAGGCCGACCAAGATCAGATAAAAATCATCTTCCCCACGCGGCGCAATCTCGAACGGCTGGCTATGTTCGGTGACTTTGATGCTGCGGCCGCGCATGCGGCGGAGCATCCTGTGTCGACGGTGCTTACCTATATCGACAAACGCGCGGATGGAAGTTGGCTATGCATCCCCGACGGTCATGGATACCCTGTCATTGAGGAACCACTCGGCAGCGCGCTGCGAGGGTAAGCCCCTTCCCCCCGCTTGAGGGAGGGGAGTGACGTCAGCTGTTTATCAATCCTCAGGCGCGATGGTCACGATCAAACCATCTAGCGCATCGCTGACGGGGATCTGACACGACAGGCGTGAGGTTTCATTGCGGTGATCGGTGCTATCCAACAAATCGTCTTCATCCGCGCTCATCTTGGGCAAAAGGTCGGTAAAGGCGGGGTCAATATGGACATGGCAGGTCGCGCAGGAGCAGCAGCCGCCGCACAGAGCGAGCAATTCGTCAAAACCATTGTCGCGGATCACTTCCATTAGCGACAGGCCGTTTTCGGCTTCGACTTCGCGACCTTCGCCGTTACGTGAAATTACCGTGACTTTGGCCATGAACTGCTCCTCATAATCTGAATGATGACGGCCTGATAGGTTGCACCTGCGGACATGTGAAGCCCTAATTTAATGGGGATAAGTTAGGTGCTGCACTTGGCCAGCACCGCGCCAGCGCCTATGCATGCCTTCAATAGAATCAGAAAGACAATATATGACCGAAAATCGCCACGCCCCTGTCGTCATCATTGGTTCCGGCCCTGCAGGATATACCGCCGCCGTTTACGCTGCGCGCGCGAACCTGACGCCGATGATGATCACCGGCGTTGAAGTTGGCGGGCAGTTGATGACGACGACGGAAGTCGACAATTGGCCTGGCGATGATGCGGGGGTTATGGGTCCGGAATTGATGGAACGGATGCGCAAGCATGCCGAACGTTTTGGTACGCGCATCGAAAATGACTATATCGAGAAGGTCGACTTTTCGAAGCGCCCCTTTGTACTGACGGGTGGAGCGGGCGACTATACAGCCGATTCCGTCATCATCGCGACAGGCGCAAGTGCCCAATATCTCGGGCTACCGAGCGAAACCGCGTTTATGGGCAAGGGCGTATCGGCCTGTGCCACCTGTGACGGTTTCTTTTACCGCAACAAGCCAGTTGCCGTGATTGGCGGCGGCAATACGGCTGTGGAAGAGGCTTTGTATCTCGCCAATATCGCGAGCCACGTGACCCTGGTCCACCGCCGCGACAAGTTAAAGGCGGAGAAAATCTTGCAGGACCGGCTGTTCGCGCGTGAGGCAGAGGGCAAGGTCACGATCAAGTGGAACCACCGTCTGGATGAAGTCTTGGGCGACGCAATGGGGGTCACCGGCATGCGTATTGCCGCGACCGATGGCGACGGCACCGAAGATATCGACCTGCATGGCGTGTTCATCGCCATCGGCCACAAGCCGAATACAGGCATTTTCGAAGGCCATCTCGATATGTCGGGCGGTTACATAAAGGTGCGCGGCGGGTTCGAAGGGCAAGCAACCGAAACCAGCGTTCCTGGTGTCTTTGCTTGTGGCGATGTCATGGATCACATCTATCGTCAGGCATGCACAAGTGCCGGCACCGGGTGCATGGCGGCGCTGGATGCGGAGCGGTTTATCGACGCCGTCGCTTAAGGCCTAAGCTTCATCCGGACTTGAATTGTCCCTCGCGATTTACGCTGTTGCGCTTACATGCTGTGTCATTTAGGTAATACAGTGAATAGGGGGAGAGTATCTATGGCATTTGATCCGGCGGTCGAAACCGCGCGTTATATTGATGGTCTTGGACCCGAGGCGTTGCAAAAGGCCGCGGACTATACGATCGCTACCCATTGGATGCTATTGGGCGGGCTTATTGTTACTGCCATTGTTACATGGATATTCGTGCGCACTGGCTTGCTAGAGCGGCTATCGGCGAAGTTGCAAAATCGGGGTTGGGCGCTGCGGACATTTTTGGTCTGTATGGCCTTTTTCCTGCTGTCCGCATTGATCAGCTTGCCATGGGGCATTTACGAAGAATGGGGTTTTGAAAAATCCTATGGCCGCACAAGTCAGCCTTTTGCCGACTTTATTACACAAGATGCCATTGGAATTGCGCTGTCGAGCGTAATTGGCGGACTTTTCTTTTTGGGAGTCTACGCGCTTATCCGCAGAACCGGCAAAAAATGGTGGCTATGGTCTGGTGGTTTGGCCGCATTTGCCGCTGCCGCGACGATTTTGCTGTCGCCGGTGTTAATCGAACCGATTTTCAATGACTATAAGCCGGTTCCAGAAGGCCCGGTGCGAACAGCGCTGCTTACAATGGCCGATGAAGCAGGAATTCCACATGATCGCGTGTTAATGTTTGACGGATCGCGGCAATCGAACAACTTCACCGCGAATGTTTCGGGCGTATTTGGTTCGGCGCGGATTGCGATTTCGGATGTCGCGCTGAAACAGGCGTCGCTGGATGAGGTTAAGGCGGTCACGGGGCACGAAATTGGGCATTATGTCCTAGGCCATGTCTGGCGGTCGGTCTTCATTATAGTCTTTATCGCGATGCTCGGCTTTTTCCTCGCCGACCGCTTGTTTAATCGCGTAGCGGCACTGTTTGGCAGCAAAGCAAAGGTAGAGGACCCTGAAGGCTTGCCGATCTTGTTGTTGATTGTATCCGTACTCGGCATTTTTGCGCAGCCTGTACTTAACGGGGTCATCCGCACCGGCGAGAGCGAGGCGGATGCTTATTCGCTGCGCACGGTCAATTTGCCGGATTCATTGGCAGGCGCATTGGTGAAGACCGCCGAATATCGATATCCGCGGCCGTCGGCGCTGCAAGAGGCGATATTCTATTCACATCCGTCGGTTGAAAAACGTGTCCGGCGGGCGATGGATTGGAAAGCCGAGCATCTCAAAAAAGCCGGGGCACGTTAGGCCCCTGCTTTCTTCTCCTGCCGGAATTTATGCAGGAGTGGCTCTGTATAGCCATTGGGTTGAATGCCGCCTTCGAATATCAGGGCGCGAGCGGCCTTTAGCGCAAGGCTCGCTCCGTCTAGCTTTTCGTAGAGCGGATCGCCTGCATTTTGGGTGTCGACCTTGGTTGCCATCTTGGTAAGCGCGGCGTCTACCTGCGCCGCGGTCGCAATACCGTGGAGCAGCCAGTTGGCGATATGCTGGGACGAGATGCGCAGCGTGGCGCGATCCTCCATCAGACCGATGTCGTGAATGTCGGGGACTTTGGAACAGCCAACGCCTTGGTCAATCCAGCGCACAACATAGCCCAATATACCTTGCGCGTTGTTTTCTAGTTCTTGCGTCACTTCCTCGGTTGACCAGTTATGACCAACGGGGGCTACAGGAATGGTCAGCAGCGGTTCAAGGCCGGGTGTCTTTTCCTTGGCAAGTTCCGCCTGACGGGCGAACACGTCAAATTGGTGATAATGCATTGCGTGCAATGTCGCTGCGGTGGGTGAAGGCACCCATGCCGTATTTGCACCAGCCTTGGGATGCCCAATTTTCTGCGCCATCATATCGGCCATCATATCGGGCGCCGCCCACATGCCTTTGCCGATCTGCGCCTTGCCGCTGAAGCCGCAGGCAAGACCGATTTGGACATTACGGGCTTCATAAGCTTGGATCCAAGATGATGTTTTCATCTCGGCTTTGCGGATCATTGGGCCTGCGTGCATCGCCGTGTGCATTTCGTCACCTGTGCGATCCAGAAAGCCGGTGTTGATGAAAACAATTCTGTCTCGAACGGCGTGAATACATGCGGCAAGATTTGCGCTGGTTCGGCGTTCTTCGTCCATCACGCCAACCTTGATCGTGTGGCGTGCGAGGCCAAGCACATCTTCGACCGCATCGAATAGGTTGTTGGTGAACGCGGCCTCTTCGGGGCCGTGCATCTTGGGTTTGACGATATAGATGCTGCCAGTGCGGCTATTGCGATATGTGCCAAGTCCCTTAAGATCATGCAGCGCGCAAAGAGATGTTAACAAAGCGTCTAATATGCCCTCGGGCGCTTCACTGCCGTCCGCGAGCAATACTGCCGGATTGGTCATCAAATGCCCGACATTGCGGACAAACATCAGGCTGCGGCCGGGGAGCGTAAGGCCGTCATACACGCGGTCTACCTCAAGCGCGCGGGTGACTGTCTTGCCGTCCTTATCAAAGCTTGCAACCAAATCGCCGCGCATCAGGCCAAGCCAGTTGGTATAAGCTGCAACCTTATCATCCGCATCGACCGCAGCGACAGAGTCTTCCAAGTCGACAATGGTCGTTAGTGCGGATTCAAGGATGACGTCAGCGATATGCAAAGAATCGGTCGCACCCACAGGGTGCTTCGGATTGACCACGATTTCGATGTGCAGGCCGTGATGTTTGAACAAATAACGCGTGGTGTCACCGGTCAGCGTCTTCGCCACGAAATATGGATTATCGCTGCCATGCAAAGCTGCCTGCCAACCTGGAATGGCCGTATCAAGAAAATGGCGCGCATAAGCAACGACCGCCTCGCCACGATCGGTGTCATAGCCACCTGGCCGTGCGGCAGGTACCGGAAGGGCGTCGGTACCGTACAGCGCGTCATAAAGGCTGCCCCAACGTGCATTGGCGGCGTTTAGGACGAAGCGGTCATTGAGGCTTGGCACCACAAGCTGTGGCCCAGCCATCGTTGCGATTTCAGCATCGACATTTTGCGTGCCAATACGGAAAGGCGCTGGTTCAGGGACCAGATAGCCAATCTCGCGCAAGTACGATTGATAGCCTGCCATGTCGGTAATTGGGCCAGCATTGGCGCGATGCCATGCGTCTAGCTTGGCCTGAATATCGTCGCGTTTGGCCAGCAGCATATGGTTTTGTGGCACAAAGCGCCCTAGTATGTCGGATAGACCAAGCCAAAGAGCATCTGCATCGATGCCCGTGCCGGCAAGGGCCTTGCTCTCGATAAATTCGACAAGCTGTGCAGCAATCCGAATTCCGGCGCGCGTTACATATTTTGTCATAGTCTGGCTCCAGTAAAAACGGTGCCTGGGGAGATTTCTGTTTGTTGTACTCGCCCTAACCGCACTTGCGCATCGACAAAAGGAAAAAACGGAAGGAGCCGTTAATTCGATGGCGTGTCATGTATCGGGTTCGCAGGATGATAAAGCTAAATAGGAACAAGAATTATCATTGCCTACGCACTGTGCGCCGCAATAGTCGTATCTTGGCTAAACATATGATCGCCGTTGCAAAGTTCCTGTTTCTTTGATTTTGGCAGCTGTGGGTGTTGTCCAAATGATCCTAAGCTGATAGTCGCGCGGCAGAAATTCAGCTTCGGAATAACTTTGATATGACAGACAGCATCAAGAAAGTCGTCCTTGCCTATTCGGGTGGTCTCGACACCAGCGTTATCCTGAAATGGCTGCAGGTTGAATATGGCTGTGAAGTCGTCACCTTTACCGCCGATTTGGGCCAAGGCGAAGAGCTTGAGCCTGCGCGCGCCAAGGCTGTGCTCATGGGCGTGCCTGACCATCATATATATATTGATGATTTGCGTGAAGAATTCGTTCGTGACTTTGTCTTTCCGATGATGCGGGCCAATGCCCGTTATGAAGGCGACTATTTGTTGGGTACGTCCATTGCGCGACCTTTGATTTCAAAGCGGCTTATCGAGATTGCGGCGGAAACGGGCGCTGATGCCATTGCGCACGGCGCAACCGGCAAGGGCAATGATCAAGTGCGTTTCGAATTGTCAGCTTATGCTCTCAACCCCGATATCAAGGTCATTGCGCCTTGGCGCGAATGGGACCTGACCAGTCGTACGCGCCTGATTGAATGGGCTGAGCAACACCAAATCCCCGTGCCAAAGGACAAACGCGGCGAAAGCCCGTTTTCAACCGACGCCAACCTTTTGCACACCTCATCAGAGGGTAAAGTGTTGGAGGATCCTTGGGACGAGACACCCGATTATGTCTATTCGCGCACGGTTAATCCCGAAGACGCACCCGATACGCCCGAATATATCACCATTGATTTTGAAAAAGGCGATGGCGTTGCACTTAATGGCGAAGCCATGTCGCCCGCAACCTTGCTGACTGCTTTAAACGAATTGGGTCGCAAGCATGGTATTGGGCGCCTAGATCTGGTCGAAAATCGTTTCGTGGGCATGAAGTCGCGGGGCATGTATGAAACCCCTGGCGGCGAGATTTACGCCCGCGCGCATCGTGGCATTGAGAGTATCACGCTGGATCGTGGTGCAGCGCATTTGAAAGACGAGCTGATGCCCAAATATGCCGAATTGATTTACAACGGTTTTTGGTTTTCACCCGAGCGCGAAATGTTGCAGGCCGCGATAGACCATAGCCAGGCGCATGTGTCGGGAACCGTGCGTTTGAAGCTTTACAAGGGCCTTGCAAGCGTTGTTGGACGTAAGTCGCCCAACAGCCTTTATAGCGAAAAGGTTGTGACTTTCGAAGACGACGCGGGCGCTTACGACCAGAAGGATGCGGCTGGCTTTATCAAGCTGAATGCGCTCCGTTTGCGTTTGCTAGCAGGACGTAAAGCTTAATAAAGGCGGCGTCGTAGAGGATAAGCTAAAGTCCGGAACCTCTTTGTGTCGGACACGGCCGAGACATCTAAAAGACACGCACAGCTCTCTGCGTCTCGATTGGGCGCGATACGAACGGTTTGTTTGCACAACATGCAGAGGTTTAACTAAACGATTAAAGCTGATACGCTCCTTCCGAGGAAAAAGGAGAGTCGGCATGCATGATCTTGTTATTCGCGGCGGAACCATAGTGGATGGCACGGGCGCGGCCCGCTTTGTGGCTGATGTTGCGGTCGATGGTGGCCTTATCACTGCTGTTGGTCAAATCAGTGCAGCGGGCCGTGAAGAAATCGACGCGACCGGTAAGCTTGTCGCACCCGGTTTTGTCGACATCCACACCCATTATGATGGCCAAGCTACTTGGGATAAAGAAATGGCACCATCTAGCTGGCATGGCGTCACGACCGTAGTTATGGGCAATTGCGGCGTCGGCTTTGCGCCTGCGCGCAAGGAAAAACATGAGTGGCTGATCGGCCTAATGGAAGGTGTAGAGGATATTCCTGGAACAGCTCTGGCCGAAGGTATGAAGTGGGATTGGGAGAGCTTTCCTGATTATTTGGACGCACTTGAACGCCTGCCGCGCACAGTAGATATCGGTACGCATGTTCCGCATGGCGCGTTGCGCGCTTATGTTATGGGGGAGCGCGGCGCCGATAATGAAGAACCAACGGCCGAAGATATTGCCGAAATGGGACGATTGGTTGAAGAAGGTGTGCGGGCGGGGGCGCTTGGCGTTTCCACATCGCGGACGGTCTTGCATAAGTCTATCGATGGTGAACTTGTGCCGGGCACGACAGCGACCGAACCTGAGCTGCTGGCGCTTGGCCGGGCTATGGCGCGCGCCGGACATGGCGTGTTTGAATTGACATCCGATTTGTTGCCGGAATGGGATGAATTCGGCTGGATGCATCGGCTTTCGTCAGAAACGGGCCAGCCGATCGTATTCACCATGCTGCAATCACCCATTAAGCAAATGCACTGGAAGGATCAGATGTCGGCGATGCGGTCGGCAAATGATAATGGGGCAAACATCATCGCGGCGATTGGTCTGCGGGGCATTGGTGTCATCATGAACTGGCGCGGCACAGTGCATCCATTCATGCGTAAACCAAGCTGGCAGGCGATTAAAGACCTTGGTTGGGACGCGCAAAAGGCGAAGTTGTCCGACCCCGTGTTTAAGGCGCAATTGTTGGCGGAAGAAAATCTACCGCCACCTTCGCCAGATATGGCGCCATTTTTCATGCTCGTCACTGCAGCATGGGCAATGCAATTTCCGCTGACGGACGATTTTAGCTATGAGCCCACACGCGAAGAAAGCGTGTTTGGTTTTGCTAGCGCCGCGGCCAATGACCCCGCTGAATTTGCGTATGATCAGCTTATGTCGGATGATGGCAACGGTATGATATATTTGCCGATCCTTAACTATATGGACGGCAATCTGGAGTTCACTAAGGAGCTGCTGGAAGCGGAGGATACATTAGCGTCCCTATCAGACGGCGGGGCACATTGTGGTACCATTTGCGATGCCGCCGCGCCGACGTTCCTGCTGAGTTATTGGGCCCGCGACCGTAAAGCGGCAACAATCCCGCTTGAACTCGCGGTGAAGCGGCAATGCTATGACACTGCGCGGCTATATGGACTTAATGACCGTGGCGTGTTGAAGCCTGGCTATCTTGCGGACATCAATGTGATCGACTTTGACAGGCTGAAATTACAAAAACCTTGGTTAGCCTTTGATTTGCCTGCTGGCGGTAAGCGTTTGCTGCAAAAGGCAACGGGGTATGTCGCAACGATCAAGTCTGGTGTGGTGACTTTCCGTGACGGACACATGACTGGGGCACTGCCCGGCACGGTGATCCGTGGTCCGCAAAGCGTAATGATGGCTGAGGCCGCGGAGTGAGGGGAGCTTTAGTAACGCCCTGAAACAGTCTGTTACTAAAGGTCTACAGCTTCAGAATGACGGCTATGGCATAATATAAGTGCCAGCCGTCATGCTGAGCGTGTTTCATTATCTTTGATTTCGGAAACTAACCCGAAATTAAACCCGCATTGGCATCAATACATATAATGCCGCTGATTTATCATTCTCACGGATCAAGGTCGGAGCGCTGGCGTCGGCCAAGTGGAGTTCGACCATATCACCTTCAATCTCACCCAAAATGTCCATCAAATAACGCGCGTTGAAACCAATTTCGAAGCCTTCACTGCTATATTGGCCAGTCACTTCTTCCGCTGCGGTGCCATTTTCGGGGCTGGTGACGGACAAGGTAATCTTGTCCTGATCGAGTGCCATTTTGACGGCACGGGTTTTTTCGGTGGCGATGGTCGCGACGCGATCGACGCCTTGTGAAAAAGCCTTAGGATCGATGCGCAGCAATTTATCATTCGCAGTAGGAATGACCCGGCTATAATCGGGGAACGTGCCGTCGATCAGTTTTGATGTCAGGATGACGCTGTCAAAGGTGAAGCGGATTTTGCTCGCCGACAGGTCGATTTGGACAACATTGTCGCCGCTTTCGTCGAGCAGCTTGCGGATTTCTGCAACACATTTGCGCGGCACGATGATGTCGGGCATGTTTTCTGCGCCAGCAGGGCGTGGCAAGGTCACGCGCGCCAAGCGGTGACCATCAGTCGCCGCTGCCTTCAAAACCGGCTCCGCATCATCGGTGACGTGCAGGAAAATACCGTTGAGATAATAACGTGTTTCTTCGGTCGAAATCGCAAAGCGCGTTTTATCGATAATCTGGATCAGCGAACTTGCAGGGATCTCAAACGATGTTGGCAAGTCACCTTCGGCAATCGTTGGGAAATCTTCGCGCGGTAGGGTCGCGAGCGAGAAACGCGCGCGGCCAGCGTTGACGGCCATCCGACCATCGGCTGCGTGCAGCTGCACTTGTGAACCATCGGGCAACTTGCGCGCGATTTCGAACAAGGTATGCGCTGAAACCGTTGTGGCGCCCGGTGTTTCGACGTCTGCGGCAAAGGTTTCGACGACCTGCAAATCAAGGTCAGTCGCGGTTAGCTTAATTTTGCCGCCTTCGCTTGCTTCGATAAGGACATTGGACAAAATTGGTATGGTGTTGCGCCGCTCCACTACGGACTGGACGTGGCTCAGGCTTTTCAGCAGGGTCGCGCGTTCGATCGTGGCTCTCATTCAAATTCCCCTTATCGGGCTGGGCGGTCTGCAAACCAACCAAAAAACCCTATTTCTATGCCGAATCTTTCATAACCGCTTTGACTATTAGGGCAAGCTGATAGCTTTTGCCTCCAATAAAATCCTGTGGAATAAGGGCAATATGAGCATTTCAACAAACAATCGACGACTTTTCATCGCGCGGCATGGGGAGACAGTGTTTAACAAGGTGGCGCGGATGCAAGGCCAGGCCGAATTACACACGCCGCTGACCTGGGAAGGCTGCGTGCAAGCGCGCGAGATGGGCCGCGCGTTGGCGGAATATCTCGGTCCGGACGTCAGGCCGCAGCTGTGGTCATCCACCGCAGGCCGCGCGCTGCAAACCATTGCCTTAATTGCAGAAGAAATTAATTCGGACTGGCACGCGACCAACCGAGACGACCGTTTGCTTGAAATCGACGTCGGACTTTGGTCAGGCCGGACCTATGCTGACATTGCCGCTGAAATCGGCCGAATCGTCGACGTCGAACATAAATTGTTTTCGGTCCGGCCCGAAGGCGGCGAATATTATGGAGATGTGGCGCAACGGCTATTGCATTGGTTGCGCGAATTACCTTTTAATCAGGATATGCTCATCATCTGTCATGGGATGACTGCCCGAGTTCTGCGCGGGTTGTTGCTTGGGCTCGACCCGATGGCACAGTTTGGCGCGCCCATTGCGCCCAGCCTGTCACAAGGGAGCCTTGTGATGATCCGCGACGGCATCGAAACGTTGGTCATTGATGGCAGCGGGCAAGGCGAGCGTGCGTAACGACGGCCCGGTTAGATAACGGCGTTCGCTCCTAAAGCTTAGACAACGCGAACCCTGCCTGGTCCCTGATATATATGTTGTGTAGGGGACAAGCCGCAACGCTGGCTTTTCATAGCCAACATATTTATAGGCGCGGCTATCATGCAGATTCCTGGCCACATCGACCCCGTAGTCACGCCGCGCGCCGTTACCCCGCGCAGCGATGGACGCATTGACCTAATGGGGTTGAGCCATCTTCAAATACGGCAATTATTTGAAGAATCGCAATTGGACGAAAAGGCGGCCAAGCTCCGTTCCAAGCAGGTTTTCCATTGGATCTACCATCGCGGTGTCACTGATTTTGAGGCGATGACCGATATCGCTAAGACGATGCGCCCCTGGCTTGCGGATCGCTTTGTGATTGGCCGGCCGGAGGTGGTTGAAGCGCAAGTGTCATCCGATGGAACGCGCAAATGGCTTTTGCGCACCGATGATGCGCAAGATTATGAAATGGTGTTCATCCCCGACGCGGATCGCGGGACATTGTGCATTTCAAGCCAAGTTGGCTGCACGCTCAATTGCCGTTTCTGCCATACAGGGACGATGCGGCTGGTGCGTAACCTGACGCCTGGTGAAATTGTTGGTCAGGTCATGCTGGCACGCGATGCCTTGGGCGAATGGCCGAAGGGCAATATGGCATTTGCATCTGCCGACGAGGATGAGGATGACGATGTCGGCCATTACACTGCTGATGGCCGCATGCTGACCAATATCGTGTTGATGGGCATGGGGGAGCCGCTCTATAATTTTGACAATGTCCGTGACGCGATGAAGATTGTCATGCATGGCGATGGCCTGGGCCTATCGCGTCGCCGTATCACGCTGTCGACGTCGGGTGTCGTGCCGATGATGGCGCGCGCAGGCGAGGAGATTAACGTCAACTTGGCAGTGTCGCTGCATGCGGTGGTTAAGGATGTGCGCGACGAATTGGTGCCCCTCAACCGCAAATATGGCATTGATGAGCTGCTGCGTGCGTGTGCAGAATATCCCGGTGTCAGCAACGCGCGACGGATCACGTTTGAATATGTGATGTTGAAGGACAAGAATGACAGTGACGACGATGCGCGCCAGCTAGTCAGTCTTATTCGGCAGTATAAATTGCCTGCCAAGGTCAATTTGATCCCCTTCAATCCATGGCCCGGCGCAGACTATGAATGTTCTGACCCCGAGCGGATTAAGCGATTTTCGAGCATCATCTTTGAAGCTGGTATCAGTGCGCCCGTGCGCACACCACGTGGCCGTGATATCATGGCGGCATGCGGGCAGCTCAAATCCTCCAGCGAGAAGAAAAGCCGCGCAGAGCTTGACCGCCTCGCCGAAGAAAAGCAGGCAGCGTTAGGTTAAGGCATGGCCGCCGAAGCAAAAGCAGCGAATAGCGGCGTTAAATTATGGTGCAGCAAAGCTACTTACAACCGATAATTATCTGTTTTACAAAACTTTTATCGATAATTTAATCGTTATCGGCCTTGTCGTGTTGGGCATGCGCTTGGTTCGTACAAAGCCAACTGCTTAAGCAAATATAGCGACCGATTGCATACCGGTCATCACCGCTTCGCCCCGGCTGTTCCAGACTGTCATATATTGGCTGCTTGCGCCGTTGGCGGCGTGGTGCGTTTCGCTAGATAGATACCACCAGCCATTTTCGGTGGTCGGAGAATCGGTCAACATATTGATTTGCCAGTTCATGGAACTCACCATGCCTTTTTCGGTCATGAGGCCCATGGCGGACGGGGGCAGGGCATCGCCAATGCAAATAAGCTCGGCAATGTGGTCAAGCCCATCATGCTCGGTCAGCCGATGCCAGCTTGCCAGCCGATTGGTCGCCATCCCCAGCTCCAGCCGCTTATCTGGATATTGCATATGACCCGTGAAAAACTCGGGTGGTCCGCTACGCACCACATCGTCGGTTGGAATAAGCGGGAAATTCGGGGCCGGTATATTGGCATAATCCAAATGGCTTTGCCTGCGGTTCATGAAAATGAAATTGCATGTCAGGCCCACGCCATCTGCGCCCGATATTTCGGCCTGAATGAATGCGGTGTTCTTACCGCGGCGTAGAATATGGGCGCTGACCTCTACTTCGCCCGCCAGAGGCCCTACGAAAGCGATCTGGGCCGATTGCAGGGGAGGGAGGTCATCTGCTGCCAACCTTGCCGCCTGATAGGCCAGGACGGAGCTCAGACCACCATAGGATGTGCGTCCTTGATGCCAGCTTGGCGGAATGGAGATTTTGTGCGGCATTGCGCCGTTCGTAAATTGGGCGAGAAGCGATGCTAAGTTCATGCCATGGGCTTAGCGATGGAACATCAATGCCGCAAGCCGCAGCTATTGCTCCAGTTAAGCTTTGATAGATAATGAATAGAGACATCGCAAAGGAGAATATGGTGGGCGTAGCAAGGATTGAACTTGCGACCCCTGCGATGTCAACACAGTGCTCTACCACTGAGCTATACGCCCACTCTGCGGCAGCCTCTAGCTGGGCTTGCCCTATCATTCAAGCCTATTTCAGTTCACCGAAACTTTCCCTCGCACACAGGCGCTCGACTTTGACGGCAGGATCCCTGAGATGGACTGGTTTGGACAGGATTTTGAGCAGGGCTTGTTCGCCTTCTGCATACAAAGTTAAGATAATAGCCAGCCATAATGCATTCCAAGGCAGCGCAGTCGCTGCTCTGCGACCGCTGCATAATCGCAGTATTTTGTTTTTCCTATTTTGCTGAGAATCTGCCAATCATGTACATAAGAAACTCAGGGAAAGTATGGCACGGACGGATATAGACGGATTCGCAATATGGGGCACGGAAACACCTTCTGTGCCTGTGCTGCTGTCTGTGCCGCATGCTGGGCGTGACTATCCATCCGAGCTGTTCGATGCGTTAAGGTTGCCGCCGGCTGCGCTATTGCGACTTGAGGACAGATATGCTGACGTGCTGACGCAGCGCTGTGTCCAGTTGGGATATCCTGTCATCGTGGCACAGCGTGCGCGGGCGTGGATCGATTTGAACCGCGACGAACAGGATATTGATACGGAAATGGTTCAAGGGGCGCGGCGCAGTGATTATCCCGCGCCGGGGGTCAAGCAACGCGGTGGTCTTGGCCTGATACCCCGAAGATTGTCCGGCGAGGGTGAATTGTGGAAACGGCAATTTACCTTACATGAGGTGCAGCACCGCATATCGTCGTTCCACCGACCCTATCATGAAGCAGTTGCAGATATACTTGAACAGATGCGGCGGCGGTTTGGCGTTGCGATACTGCTTGATTTGCACAGCATGCCGCCGATCCGGGGCGCAGTTTCTGGACCAGTGGCTCAATTTGTTGTGGGGGACCGTTTCGGCAAAAGTGCGGCGTCGCGATATGCCGAACTATTAATGACGCGGTTGCAAGCCCAAGGGTATAACGCTGCGCTTAATCATCCTTATCCGGGCGCCTATATTCTCCGCCGCCACGCTCGGCCACGTGCGAACATCCATGCCATTCAGTTGGAAGTAGACCGTTCGCAGTATCTCGACGCCGATTTGCATCATCCTGGGGCTGGTTTTGACCGCATGAATAATATGATCTCTGCCCTCGTGTTGGCGCTTGCTGACGAAGCATTGGGATCCGCTAACCTAATTGCCGCGGAATGATAATAAAAAACCACCCCGGATCGGTCCGGGGTGGCCTAGGCTCAGGGAGTTGATGTCTTTTCGGACATCAGTGGACGGAAACGGGAGGGGATGATTCCGTCCATATCCTAGGATGGGGTGTTGACGTTACGGTTTCAAGACTCACATCGAAAATGAGCGCAGCTTTCCGAAAAGCTTCCCAATAGTTGCGAGGAATGGTGCGCTAACCTTTGGGTCAAGGCCACATGCGCTGAAGGAAAGGCATGCGGTCGATAAATTGATGCTTTAATGCACCCAGGACATGCAGCGCGATCAGAATAATCAGAGGCGTAGCGAGAAATTCATGCCCTTCATGCGCGACGTCGGCGAGCCCAGCGTTTTTGCCTACGGCCATATCAACGGTGAATAGTCCAAAAAAATCCACTGGCGCGGCATTACCTTTGGCACCGATCATCAGCCAGCCGGTCAAGGGCATCACGATCATCAGGATGTAGAATAAAATATGCGCCACACGCCCTATCGTTGCTTGTAAGCTAGAAATTTGGGCTGAAATGGAGGGTGGGCGATGGCTAAGGCGCCATAAAATGCGGCCAATGGTCAGGATTAGAATAGAAATACCAATGGCCTTGTGTGGGCTCATATAAGCCGCGCGCGCTGCCCGAGGCAGATCTTCAGCCAAATTGGCCAATAATATATTGGCCCCAATAAGGATCGCTATAGCCCAATGAAATAGGATCGCGATTTTGCTATATTTGCCCATGCCGTCACCGCTCCCAAATAGGTGGCGTGACGGCATGACACATTCGTTTAGATTAGTTCGAAGGCAGCTCCGTCACTTGCGGTACCTTACCTTGTGCGACTTGAACTGCAAAGATTTCTCGCATCAATTGCAAAGAGAATAAATGCGCATGGATCAACGCAAGGATGCCGTTTTGGTTTAACTTGCGTACCGTGTCACCCCGAAGCTCACGCAATTTGTTTTCGTCGATCATTTTAAAACCGCGATAGATGAAGGGCTGCTCCTGACCTTCTTGCTGAATGGACACTTCACCGTCCATCAGAAGGTCTAGTTTGGTGATTTCCTCAACAAAAGCGTGCGTTTGCGCCCCAGCGTTTTCAAAATCTTCGCAGAACTTCAAAATCGCTTTCGTATTCTCGCTTGGTGCGCTGTCTTCAAACAAAGGCATGCCTTCTTCAAATTCGCCAACTGCACCCGATGTTGGATCAAAGCACAACGACAATTCATCTGTGTCCGGACGCAACTTCGCCAACAGGAAGGGGTAGCGGCGGACATATGCGGGAATGTAAACGGGGCGTTCAAAATGCCCTTCGTCATTCATGAAAGTATTCACGCCTTCATTCATCCCCATCAGCACGAGCGGCACAGGGTTTTCCGATGCGGAAAAGATGATCGGATAGGTACGCGACGCGGGCACAAATTCTTCAATCGTCAACGGAATGGCATGATGGCCCTCAAGGAATTTGGCATTTTCGAGCATGCGTGATTTCCACGTTGCATGATCGTTGCTGCTCAACGGCACCAGGTCGTTGTACAAAAGCGGGAGGTTGGCGGCTTGGGGCGCGGTGGCCATATAAAACTCCATCATTGAATTATATTAAACAAATTTTGAAGGCGCCGTGTAAGCGGATAGCCTTGTTTACGCAAGCGGAACAAGTTTGCCGGGGTTCATAATTCCCAGCGGATCAAGCGCATTTTTAATGGCCCGCAATGCGGCAAGCCGCGCCGGTTCAGTGAGACGTTCGAACTCTGCGATTTTTGCCTGTCCTATTCCGTGTTCAGCGGAAAGCGACCCGCCATACGCGCGCACGCGGTCGTAGACGTGCGACGTAATTGCTTTGGCGTCGCCAACATACCAAGATGTCATATCTATTCCGTCCGGGGCCTTGACATGAAAATGGATATTGCCGTCGCCTAAATGCCCAAATGCCAACGTTTTCGTGCCGGGATAGGTTCTTTCAATCACCGAGGATTCATCTTCAATGAAACGGGCCATTGCTGACACGGGAACGCTGATATCATGTTGTAGCGCAGGCCCCGCCGCGCGCTCAGCCTCGGCAATGGAATCTCGGATTTTCCAGAATGCTTCGGCTTGCGCTTCACTGCTCGCAATAGTTGCGTTGCCGAGTAGATTTTTACCCATGGCCTTTTCCAACAGGTGTGTGGCCAGCTCGGCTGGGGACATTTGCGTTGAGTCATCTTGCACAAATTCCATCAGCGCGTGCCAGCGATGCTCTGTATCTAGAGGCGGCCGTGTTCCAGCAATGTGGGTTGTCACCGCATCCAACGCCCGCTGCGGTAGAATTTCGAAGCCCTCTAAGCGTTCTCGGCCATGCCGTTGCATGAACAACAGTAAGTCATATGCTTGGGCGGGGCTGTCGACGCCAGCCCACACGACGCAGCGATCTATTAAGGCTGGAACTGTGTGTAAGATGGCCTTGGTGACGATGCCAATTGTTCCCTCTGCGCCAATCAAAAGTTGCTTCAGATCATAGCCGCGATTGTCCTTTTTCAACGGCGTCATCGCGTCGTATATGGATCCATCGGGCAAGACCGCCTCAAGGCCGGCCACGAGCATTCGCATCGTGCCGTGGCGGAGCACTTGCGTTCCTCCGGCATTGGTAGAAATGAGCCCGCCGACAGTGGCCGACCCTTTACCACCCAAGGTAAGCGGAAAGCGGCGGCCTACCGCTGCTGTTGCCTCATGCAAATTCTGCAAAATAACCCCCGCATCACAGCATATCAGTCCATCTTCTTTGTCCATAACGGTCATGTGGGTCATTCGCCGCAAAGAAAGGATTAACTGCTGACCGCTTGTGTCCGGTGTTGCACCAGCGACCATGCCGCTATTGCCGCCTTGAGGGACGAGTGAAATCCGGTGCTGGGCAGCTAGCTTCACTACAGCAGCAACTTCGTGCGTATTGGCTGGCGAAAGCAGGGCAGGGGTTGTGCCTGTAAATCGGCCGCGCCAGTCTGTCAGCCAAGGCGCGATTACGTCGGGTTCGTCCGAATAGCCCTTCGGTCCCAATATGGCGCGAAATTCGGATAAAATCTTTACATCTGGCACAGTATTTCCCATTGTCCGCAACGGCCTTCGCATGCAATTCATGATAGGTTCAACCTTATCGTGTAAAGCCATGCGAACTTCAACTTCATACCGGAATGTTTCTTGCGCGCACTATTGGTAATCATTCTGTTTGCAGGCGCATGGACAACATTGTCGGGTAAGGCTTTGGCGCACTTGCAGGTCGCTTCAATTGATCGTTCGTTCATGCCCTTGCTACGAGTAAAGACCATATTTAATCAGGTCCGCATAGACCAACGTGTCATTGTTCGATTTCCAGCGCCGAATTCAGTTCCTGCAACCGTACCCGGACAAAGACAGCCCATTGGCAATATCAAGTATAGAGAGAAAAAGATCGGGAAATGCCTGTTGGTTAACAGGCTTGGTGGTTCGCGTCCTGGTCCTGACCGCAGCTTGGATTTGCTGACGCGGGACGGCATTCTCATTCGTGCCTATCTAGGTGACGGCTGCCTTGCCCGCGAATTTTACGCTGGCGCCTATATGGAACGGTCGTATGATGGCAAATTATGCGTCAACCGGGATATTTTGCATGCTCGCACGGGTGCCAAATGCGACATTGATAAATTCAGGTTGCTGATCCCGCGCTAGCACTGGCCCCATCGGGCATCTATCTTGACATTTTTCGTGTTAGCGACCAATGCCCGCGCTCGTCCCCGTGAATTTGTCGCTGGTGGCGCCGCGCCATTTTTTCCGGAACACCATATGCGTTTTGCCGACATCGGCCTGTCTGACGAGTTACTGAGAGCCTTGAGCGAGGCTGGCTATGACGCGCCGACCCCGATTCAGGCTGCGGCCATCCCACAAGTTCAAATGATGCGCGACATCATTGCCATTGCGCAAACGGGGACTGGCAAGACAGCAAGCTTCGTTCTTCCCATGATTGATGTGCTCGCCAATGGTCGTGCGCGGGCACGGATGCCGCGCAGCTTGATATTGGAACCGACGCGCGAATTAGCCGCGCAAGTAGCTGAGAATTTCGAAAAATACGGTAAATATCATAAGCTGTCGATGGCGCTTCTCATTGGAGGCGTGCAAATGGGAGATCAGGTCAAGGCGCTTGAAAAGGGCGTGGATGTTTTAATCGCTACCCCAGGCCGTTTGATGGACTTGTTCGAGCGCGGCAAGATTTTGCTGACTGGCTGCGAAATGCTCGTCATCGACGAGGCGGACCGTATGCTCGACATGGGCTTTATTCCCGATATCGAAAACATCTGCACAAAACTGCCAACAACACGCCAGACATTATTGTTTTCGGCAACGATGCCGCCGCCGATTAAAAAGCTGGCGGACAAGTTTTTGTCCAACCCGAAGTATATCGAAGTGGCGCGTCCGGCGACTGCGAATGTCAACATCGAACAGTTTTTGGTCAATGTGACCCAAATGAAAAAGCGCGATGTTTTGCGCGACCTTTTGCGCACTGAAAAAGTTTCGAACGCAATCATCTTTTGTAATCGCAAAACGACTGTGCGCGAATTGAATAACAGCCTTCAAAGGCACGGCTTTCGGTCTGGCGAAATTCACGGTGATATTGACCAAGCATCGCGCCAAAAGCAGTTGGAGGCCTTCAAAAATGGCGACATTAACCTGCTCGTGGCATCGGACGTCGCGGCACGCGGGCTAGACGTTAAGGGTGTTAGCCATGTGTTTAACTTTGATGCGCCATGGCACCCCGACGATTATGTTCACCGCATAGGCCGGACGGGCCGAGCTGGAGCTAAGGGTAAGGCATTTACATTTGTCACGAAGGCAGATGAAGAAGCGATTGAAAGCATTGAAAAGCTGATCGGCAATAAGATCGATCGTCTGGGCAAAATCGAAGCGCCTGCCGAGGGCAAAGAACCTGTACCTGCAAAGCGCATACGCAAGGCGCCCGCCAGTAAAGCAACGGCGCCGCAGTCTAAAGCCTATGATGCGTCAACTAAAGGACCAGAGCCGAAGGCGCCCCGCGAGAAGACGGCAGCGAAGCCAGTGCATCAGAAGTCAGCGGCTATGCCTGAGATGGTTAACCCAGATCAGTCAAGCGGTGCTGCGACGTCAGGCGATGATGGCTGGAACGGCCCAATGCCAGGTTTCCTGAGCGTGGGTTTCGGAAGTTAAACAACACTTGCGAAACTATTGATCGGTCAATTGCAAAAAAGGGCTCGCATCGCTGCGAGCCCTTTTTTAGCTTCGCCAAGTACTTAGAACTTGCCGCGTAGTGTTATGCCGTAGGTCCGCGGTTCGGCAAGGAACTGCGAAAAGATCTGGCGACCGCCTGGATATTGCGGGTCCACAAATGGTGCCGAGCTTTGACCCGCCTGGAAAGGCGAGTTGAAGGCGACCTGGGCATAATCTTGGTTGAAGATATTTTGGCCCCAAAACTCGATGCCCCAAGCTTCATCAGCACCACGTAAACCGATTCGTGCGTTGAATACGGCGAAGCCGTCCTGTTCCTTCTGCGGGAATAAGTCAGAGCCTGTGTTGTAATCGCTGGTCATACGGCCGTCGATGTAGACAAGGCCGCTCATACCATTGCTGCCAATATCGGGCGTCCATGTGATGCTTGATGTAGCAACGAACTCAGGGGCGTTGGACAGATTGTCGCCAGGCAATTTGCGAAGCGCAAGATCCAGTGGTGCGCCGTTCTTGGTACCAATCAGATCGTCCCGATAGGTGGTTTTTGCATAAGTCAGACCAGCCGCCATGCGGAAGTTTCGTGCCGGCACCAACGACGCTTCAAGCTCGACGCCTTGGGTGCGCACACCATAAGTTATGTCGCCAGTCGCGCAGCTGCCCGTGGTGTTGCTAAGGTCTGTGTCCGCGCTCGATCCGCCGACAAGATTGTTACACCCATTGATATTTTGCACGAGGAATACCGTGCCGTTGAAGGTGTTCAGCTGGAAGCTGCTGAAGTCGGAACGGAATGCCGAGACACTTAGACCGAATGGACCATTTGAGAATTTCGCACCCAGTTCATAGCTGTCCACCAATTCGGGATCGAACTGGAGATTACCGACCAAAGCCTGCGCTCCACCCACCGAAGCAAAGGTTGGAACCGGCGATTTCAACGCCGAGCGGTCAAGGTTGAAACCACCTGCTTTATATCCGCGCGCAAAGCTGCCGTAGACCAAGAGATCATCAACGGGCTTCCATGAAAGGATGGCCGTACCTGTGATCTGATCTTCATTGCGGTCGTCACGGATCGAGACGCCATTAAGCTCAGCGGTCGAGTTTCCTTGGCAAGAAAGACCAATAATACCGCCTGCGGTTGCGGCAAGTGGTCCTGCAAGCAAAGATCCTAACGCTGCTTGGTTGGCAGTGCAGACAGCGTTGTCATTACCGAAGGTTGCATCGAACTTCTTTTTGTCCTTGGTGTAGCGAAGGCCAAGCGTAAGATCGACAGTGTCAGTAATGTGCATGATATTATGCGTAAACACAGCCCAGTTCGTTCCATTCTGGAAATAACGATCGTTGGTTGTGCCAAGGTTATTGAGAGTGTCCAGACGATCAAGACCTGCTAGGATAGCAGGACCACCAGCGCCAAATGCCGTCAATCCTCCAGCGATGGCGCCGCGAACGGTAGCACTTAGGCACGCCGGGCCAGAGGGTAGATAGCCGCTCGCAAGACTGCCGCCCGAAACGAGGCGGCAATTGGCAAAGCGACCATATTGGTTACCAAAGCGCAGATTGTCCCGCACCGTCAGTTTTTCATTGGCAAAAAAACCACCGACGAGCCAGTCCAGCTTTCCGTCAAATGCTTCGCCCTGCAAACGCAGTTCTTGGGTGAAAGTGTGGAACTGACGATAGGCATCGTCACTTGGTGCACGATACAGAATGTCGACCTCACCATAATCGGTGTCGGACGCCTGACCGGAACGATATTGGCGGTACGCCGTTATCGAGGTCAATGTCGCGCCACCAAAGTCATAATCGACCTGACCCGAGAAACCGTAATCTTTGGTTTCACCGCTAAATACGCGGTCCGGGCTAACCGAAACAGTGCGACCAAAACCTTGATTGAACGCTGCCAATGGCTGGCCCATGTCGCGCAACACATTTATGATGTTGTTTGAGGTAGCGGTTGATGCGACACCAGCCGTGCTTGGGGTGTTCAGGTCACCAATAAATTGATTGACAGATGGGTCGACATAAGTTGCCGCGCAGCATTCTTCGGTGCGGAAGGTGTAGTCAGCAATCAATCGTACGGACAATGCGTCTGTAGGTTCGAACAGAAACTGTCCGCGCAAGAAGTAACGGTCACGATTGTTGATGTCGCGGCCATTTTGGTCATCGCTATAAAAACCGTCACGCTTCACGTAAACGCCGTCAACGCGGAATGCCAATTGCTCAGAAATTGGTCCAGTCACGCTGCTTGCGCCGCGCATGAAATCATAATTGCCGTAGGTCAACTCGCCACTGCCACCAAAGGTGAAACTTGGTTTCTTGGAATAGATGCTGATCAAACCTGCTGAAGAGTTACGCCCACCCAGCGTGCCTTGGGGGCCACGCTGCACTTCGACACGATCAATTTCGCCAAGTTCATTTAGACCAATGCCGGAACGCGAACGGTAAACGCCATCGATAAATACGGGAACCGAGCTTTCCAGGCCTGGGTTGTCTCCAACGGTTCCAATACCGCGAATACGGGCCGAGCCATTGGCCTCAGATCCGGTTGAGGACACGAGCAAAGATGGTGCGACTTGGTTCAACTGACGAATGTCGTTTGCGCCACTGTTTTGCAGCGTTTCGGCGTTAACGGCGGAAATGGCGACGGGAACATCGGAAAGCACCTGGCTACGGCCTTGCGCCGTCACAACGATTTCTGTGTCGGATGTGTCTTCGGTCTGCGGCGCTTCTTGTGCGAATGCCATGCTGGGCACGACCAGTGCGAGGCAGGCAGCTGACATCTTCAAGGTGCGACTGAGGGTTTTGTCACGTCGTAACATATATTTTCTCCTAAATGACACAGTGTTTGACAATCTAGCGAAGGGACGGTTGAATGTCATTGCCCTAAACCACTATAAGATTTGAAAATTTTGGAGGTGCGTCAATATTGCAACAATATCAGCATTCATGCCTTAGGGCGCAGCTTTTCATCGTGAAAAACAGTCTCGCTTTCACGTCAAAATGCTGCGCCGCATTCTGTATTAGAGTTTAACCAACATTTTGCCGGTGTTTTCGCCGCTGAACAGTCCGATGAAAGCTTCGGGTGTTTTTTCTAGACCATTCTTCACGGTTTCGCGGCCTTTGACCGAACCCGATTGGATAAGGCCAGCCATGTCGGCATTGAATTCCGGTACCTGCGCATAGAAGTCAGGGTAGAGGAATCCTTTAATCATGATCCTTTTGCCAATGATCATAGGCAGATACTGCATCGGCTGTGCCTTGAAGTCATTGTAGACGTCAATCATGCCGCAAATTGCAAAACGCGCCCATTCTTTTGACGTTGCGAGTGCAGCATCAAAATGCTCGCCGCCGACATTGTCGAAATACACATCTATGCCAGCTTCACCCATATCCTTCAGCGCGGCCATCAATTGTGGCAGCACTTTGTCGGATTTATAATCAATCACTGCGTCGGCCCCGAGTTCTTTGACCCAGGCGCATTTGTCTGCGCCGCCCGCGGAACCAATGACTTTCATGCCCTTGGCTTTGGCAATTTGGGTCACTGTGGAACCTACGGCACCCGCAGCTGCCGACACGAAGATGACTTCGCCGGCCTTAGCTTCAGCAACTTTCAACAAACCAAACCATGCGGTCCCGCCAGGCATGCCAATGATACTCAACCAATGTTGGTCGGGCACTCCTAGCTCGGGTAGTTTTACTGGCGGCATTCCGGCAGGGGGCATCCTGTCGCCGCCAAAAACAGCTTTGTCGCGCCAGCCCGCCATATGCAGCACCTTAGCGCCCACCGGAAATTCTGCGTTATTGCTCTCGGTGACAGTACCAACCGCACCGCCAGTCATGGGTTCACCTAACATGAATGGATCTGCATAGCTTTTTGCATCATTCATGCGCCCGCGCATGTAGGGATCGACGGACAGCCAGCTATTGGTCACGCGAAACTCGTCTGCGCCAAGTGGGGCATCGGGGTGTTCAACCATTGCAAAATCATTGTCGTTCGGAAGGCCAACGGGGCGGCTAGCTAATGTCCATGCGCGCATTATTTTTTATCTCCATTCGTTATTTCGTCGGCAGCATTTGCTGCAGCATTTTTATAAACGGGCCGTCCTGCAACCCATGTTTCCTTGACGATTGCCTTACGCAATTCGCGGGGGCTTGCAAGTAATGGGTCGACATCAATCAATATAAAGTCGGCATAATGTCCAGGGGTTAATGAACCAAATTTGCCTTCTGCAAAGGATGCATAAGCCGCACCGGTAGTAAAACCAGAAAGTGCCTGTTCGCGAGTGACGCGTTCTTCGGGTCGCCAGCCGCCAAACGGTTGCTCTTCGGCATCTTCGCGGGTAATCGCGGCGGCAAGACCAGCAAAGGGATCAGCTGATTCCACCGGCACGTCTGAACCAAAAGCCAGCTTGCTCCCGGCGCGTGCAATCGACTGCCATGCATATGCGCCGTTCAACCGCTCTGGGCCAAGCCTTGCTTCAGCCATCAACCGATCAGATGTCTGGTGCACAGGCTGCATCGAGGAAATAATGCCATGCTTGCCAAGCTTTTGCAGATCGATTGGGTCAACGATTTGGACATGCTCAATTCGCCAACGTTGATCGCCCTTGTAGGTTTGGGACAATTCTTCGATGGCACTGATCACCTCTGCATTTGCAGCGTCACCAATAGCGTGGACCGCGGTTTGGAAGCCGTCCATGGACGCACGGACCATGAGGTTGCGGATTTCTGCGCTTGCCAGAAATTGGAGACCCGTTTGCCCAGCAGCATCAGCATAATGTTTTTTCAACCACGCGCCGCGGCTGCCTAATGCGCCATCGAGATATAGCTTTACGCCGCCAAGCCGGAGCGTGTCATTATACAACCATGGGCTTGGTCGCGAGCCGGCGATTGCGACCATGTTATCGATACCGCCTGCATAAGCAAAAATACGTAAAGTCAACCAGCCGGCGTCACCCGCCCTACGATAACTTTGCCAGTCATCCATCGATGTGCCCATATCGGCAATGGCGGTGATACCTAAGCTGTGTAGCTTTCTTTGTGCCTCACCCAAGGCGATGTCCCGCTCTAAGGGCTTGGGTGCTGGTACAAATTTGCCAATCAAATTCGACGCTGCGTCAACAAATATACCACTCGGCTTTCCCGCGGCCAGTTCGATGCGTCCACCTGCGGGAGATTTTGATGCGGCATTTATACCAGCGATTTCCATCGCGCGGCTGTTTGCCCAGCCTGCATGGCCATCGACCCGCTCAAGCCAGACGGGACGGTCACTGACAGCCGCGTCAAGGTCTTGCGCTGTCGGGAACCGCCCGAGCCCCCATTTTTCTTGGTTCCAACCGCGACCAATAATCCAGCCACGTTCGGGATATTTTGCGGCATATGCCTTGATTGCTGCTTGTGCCTCGGCCAGGCTGTTGGTGGAGGATAGGTCAAGCGTTAGAAGTTGAAAGCCAAGGCCCATGACATGGCCATGGGCGTCAATTAGGCCCGGCAACAATGTCGCGCCGCGTCCGTCCAAGCGGAAATCAAGCTGCTTGGGCAAGTTATCCTTTTTAGTAAGCAGTTCAGTTACCTTACCATCTCTGCCCACGAGCATGGCGTTGAAGCGGATGACCTTGCCATCTTTGTCGAGCGTAATGCCATTCACATTTTCTACGAGCCCATCGGCGAAAGCGGGCGAAGCCGTGGTGCTCGTTATAAAAGCGAGCGCGCATAACTTAAAAAACAGTCGATTTTTTTTGAAGGCGAACAGGCCTCGGAACGGCGAGGGGAAGTGAAAACGGTACGCCAGCAGCAATGCGTTTTTCTTCATCCTTTAGGTAACCTTTTGACGATCGCGCTGGTATCCAGTCTTCCGCCACCCATATGCTGCACATCGGCATAAAATTGATCAATGATGGCGGTAATTGGTAAAGTCGCGCCCACCGCGCGTGCTTCTTCGAATGCCAATCCAAGATCCTTGCGCATCCAATCGACCGCAAAACCAAAATCGAACTTGTCCTCGGCCATTGTGGCCCAACGATTATCCATTTGCCAGCTCTGTGCTGCACCGCCAGAAATGGCTTCATATACCTTTGCAACGTCCAGTTCAGCAGACTGCGCAAAGCGCAACGCCTCTGATAAGGATTGGATAACGCCAGCAAAGGCGATTTGATTGCACATTTTCGTTATCTGACCCGTGCCGGGACCACCAACATGCACAATACGTTTGGAATAAGCCGCAATAATGGGTGATGCGGCTGCGACAGAGGATTCCGTTCCGCCGCACATGATAGACAAGGTGCCATTTTCCGCTCCCGCCTGCCCGCCGGTTACGGGGGCGTCAACGATCAACAACCCGCGCGATTTCGCCTCAACACCGAGCTGTCTCGCGATACGCGCGGAAACCGTTGTATGGTCTATGTAAAGACTGCCCTTCGCCATCGCGGCGAACGCCCCGTCGCGGCCAAGCGTGACGCCAGAAAGGTCATCGTCCGTACCAACACAACTAATCACCACCTCGGCATCTTTCGCCGCATCTGCTGGAGAAGTGGCCAGCGTGCCGCCATAAGCTTCGACCCATTTTTCAGCCTTGGCGCGTGAACGGTTATAGACCGTCAAATCATGCCCCGCCTGTTTGAGATGCCGTGCTATCGGGCCGCCCATGACGCCCAATCCGATAAAAGCTATTTTGGTCATGCTTTGACCTTAATGACTGTTTTCAGTTAATGCCAGATGCGTTAGGGCCATTTTATATGTCTGACTTATTGACTCTAGACCATGTCCGCGCCGCCCATGACCGTATTCGCGATTCCATCGTGGCAACGCCGACCTTGCATAGCCAGACTTTGTCGAAGCTGACGGGCGCAAATATTTACCTAAAATTCGAAAACCTGCAGTTCACGGCAGCCTATAAGGAGCGCGGTGCGCTGAACGCGATCCTTCTGCTTTCGGAAGAGCAACGCGGTAAAGGCGTGATCGCAGCGTCGGCCGGTAACCATGCGCAGGGGCTGAGTTATCATGGTACCCGCCTTGGCATTCCAGTGACCATAGTCATGCCAGTGCCAACGCCAACAGTTAAGGTCATGCAGACTGAGAGTGTTGGCGGTAAAGTCGTGCTGTTTGGTGAGACTTTTGACGATGCCTATGAACATGCGCGGCAGCTTGAGGCCGAACAGGGATTGACCTTTGTCCATCCTTTTGACGACCCGAATGTCGCCGCAGGGCAGGGTACTGTGGCGCTTGAAATGCTCGAGAGCATCCCGTCCCTAGATATGTTGGTCGTGCCTATCGGCGGCGGCGGTTTACTCTCCGGCATGGGGACGGTTGCGCGTGCATTGAAGCCTGATATCGGCCTCATCGGCGTTCAAGCCGAACTTTACCCCTCAATGTATGCGTTGCTGAATAATCTGCAAATGCCCTGCGAAGGCGACACTTTGGCAGAGGGCATAGCGGTAAAAATGCCCGGCGCCTTTACTAGCGAAGTCATCCGCGAACTAGTCGACGAAATTGTCCTGGTGAATGAAGCCCATTTGGAAACCGCCGTTAGCCTGCTGCTGCAGATAGAAAAGACGGTTGTCGAAGGTGCAGGTGCTGCAGGTCTTGCGGCGGTGATGGCCCATCCTGAGAAATTTGCAGATAAGAATGTTGGGGTCGTCCTATGTGGCGGCAACATCGATACGCGTTTGTTGGCAAATGTCCTGCTGCGTGACCTTGCGCGATCGGGTCGTTTGGCGCGCCTGCGTTTGACGCTGCAGGACCGCCCTGGTGCGCTGTATAAAGTGATGCGCTTGTTCAACGAGCATAATGTCAACATCATCGAAATTTATCATCAGCGGATTTTTACTACCTTGCCAGCCAAGGGATTGATCACCGACATTGAATGCGAGGCGCGTGATGCAAAACAGCTACAAGGATTGGTTGATGGTTTGCAGGTTGCTGGTTACAAAGTTGAACGGGTTGAGCTTAAT
The DNA here is from genome assembly GCA_002299895.1 of Sphingomonadales bacterium UBA656. Taxonomy (GTDB): domain Bacteria; phylum Pseudomonadota; class Alphaproteobacteria; order Sphingomonadales; family Sphingomonadaceae; genus Sphingorhabdus_B. Next base: position 131,639 of record DBOC01000006.1, read on the forward strand.
AAATAAGCCGGCATCGTAAGCAAGTTCGCAAATGGGTTATGCAGCATAGAATGCGCTGAGCATCATAACGTAAATAATGCATTCAAGGCCAACGCGGCCCAGCGGAGTGAATATGAGCGCACCAGTCCGTTTTCCGCGATTTTTTGTTACCAGCCCTGGCCCTTGTCCTTACTTGCCAGGCAAAACTGAACGGAAAGTCTTTACAGAACTCAACGGCGATCATGCCGATGAATTGAACGAAGCACTGGGCCGTATTGGCTTTCGCCGCAGTCAGAATGTTGCTTACCGACCGAGTTGTCTAGACTGTAAGGCGTGTGTTTCGGTCCGCGTGCGAACCGCTGAATTCCGTCCCAATGACACCCAGCGCCGAATTCTACGGCGCAATGCTGATTTGGTTGTGAGCGCTTGCCGCCCTTGGTCAACGACCGAGCAATATGAGCTGCTAAGCCGTTATCTTACCGCACGCCATCCCGACGGTGGCATGGTGAATATGGATGAAATGGATTATGCCGATATGGTCGAACAATCGCCTGTGCGCAGTCAAGTCATTGAATACCGAACCCCGCCGCGTTTCGGCCAGATTGGCGAATTAGTCGGCGCGTGCCTAACCGATCAGCAGAGCGATGGCGTGTCGATGATCTATAGCTTTTACGATACGGAGATTGAAGGGCGTTCTGGTCTCGGCAACTTCATCATCATGGACCATATTCTGCGCGCCAAGGCCGCAGGGCTTCCTTATGTCTATTTGGGCTATTGGGTGAATGGTGCGGCACGGATGCAATATAAAACTCGTTACCGGCCCTTGGAGCGCCTTGGACCTAACGGATGGGAATGCTTCGATCCCGAGGCAGATGCGGTTTAGAATGGGCCATTAGGCCATTCAAATTCTGTCAGCGATCATTCGTGCAAGCTGCTCAACGCCCTTTGCATCTTCGGCATCAAAGCGGTTTAATGTTGGGCTATCAAGGTCAATGACCGCGATAATGTTGCCATTATGTTGCACAGGTACGACCAGTTCGGACGCGCTATTGGTATCGCAGGCGATATGACCTGGGAAAGCATGCACATCTGCCACTAGCTGGGTCTCGCCTGTTTGAGCCGCCGCCCCACATACACCTTTGTCAAATGGAATGCGGATACAGGCTGCCTTGCCTTGAAAAGGCCCCAAGACCAGTTCTCCACCGACCACGCGGTAGAAACCCGTCCAGTTTACGTCTGGCAGAAATTCCCAAAGTAAGGCCGCAATATTTGCCATATTGGCAATGGCATCGGGTTCGCCGCTGGTGAGCGCATCGGCAGCCCGCGCCAATTCGGCGTATAGGTCGGCTTTGGGTGCTGAGGCATCAATTTCGAAAGTATACATCGTCTTGCCTTATCAATCGAAACTGACCTTGCCACGGTTTTTCTTGATCGTGGATCGGCCTTTTTTTGCATCAATGCGACGTACCTTGGAAGCCTTGCTTGGTTTTGTTGCTACGCGGCGGGGTTGGCGGATATGAGCGCGGTCGATCAGCTCTATCACGCGCGCGCGCGCTTCTTGACGATTGGCCTCCCGCGTACGATGGCTGCGCGCCGTGACGATTAGTTCGCCTGAAAGTGTCATCTTGCTCCCCGCCAGGATTTTCAACTGGCGAAAGGCATAAGGTTGCAGGCCGAGTGCATAGATATCGACACGCAATTGGCAGGCTGTCGCGACCTTATTGACATTCTGCCCGCCTGGTCCGGTTGAGGCCAAGAAGGTTTCTTCAAGATATTCTTCGGGAAGGTCAAAGGCCATAATGATAGTTTTAACAGCCAACGCCACATTTTGCCAATGTCACAACCGCTCCGCTAACGCTGAGGTGGGTTACCGCGAGTCCACCAGAACTATTTCGGCGTCCTCGATTGCGCTTATGGTGACCGTCCCTTCGCCGATGGCCACGCCATCGCGGGCATGGGCTCGCTGACCATCAATTTCAATCGCGCCAGTTGCAGGCACCATATAGGCATGACGATTTGCGCCAATGGCATATGCCAGGCTGTCGCCCGTTTTGATTGTGGCGCCAAGGACGCGGGCGTCGGTGCGGATGGACAGGGCGTCATCATCTTCGTCAAAGCCGCTGGCAAGGATTTGCCATGCGCCCGCGCGGTCACTCTTGGGGAATGGCTTTGCCCCCCAACTTGGCTCACCGCCGGTCCTATTTGGTATGATCCAGATTTGGAACAAGGTGGTGGGTTCATTCTCCAGATTATATTCTGCATGCCGGATGCCACTGCCTGCGCTCATGACTTGGACATCGCCAACCGCCGTGCGTCCTTCATTACCCAGGCTGTCCTTGTGCGTGATGGCGCCAGTGCGGACATATGTGATGATCTCCATGTCGGCATGTGGATGTGGCGGGAAGCCTGACTGCGGCGCAATCACGTCGTCATTCCAGACACGTATTGCACCCCAATTCATCCGTGCAGCGTCGTGATAATTGCCGAATGAAAAATGGTGATGCGCGTCAAGCCAGCCATGGTTTGCAGCGCCTAGCGTTGCAAAGGGTCGAATTTCAAATTTCGCTTTTGCGTCAGTCATCTCGACCACTTTATCATCAGGATGTTTTTCATGAAGCCAAGATAATGCACGATATTGGTATTTAAATAGAAAAGTGAAAACATGATGGGTGCCTTGACCGATTTTTTGTCCGCCTAACTGGAGTGGGGGTTATAATGACTGCCGTTAAATCTTCGTCGCCGCAAATATGTTTCTTTGGCTTCCGACGTTAATTTCCATAAATGTTACAAACTATGCATCAAAATTTACATTTTTGTTAAATCTGTAACCCTTGGAAAAACGTCATTTTTTGTTACAAAAATATCATAAGTCATGAAAATAAAAGAATTAATTCAAAATTCACCTTTTAAGTTGAGCCCCCTTATGGTTAATAAAGTTAGAGGCATTGCTGGATTAAGTCGCGCGAATTTTGGGGTTTGAAAAAGGGGGTGCCCATGCGTGTTCTATTGATTGAAGATGAACCTACTACGGCGAAAGCCATTGAAATGATGCTCTTGGCAGAAGGGTTTAATGTCTACACGGCAGTCTCAGGTGACGAAGGTCTCGATCTAGGCATGCTCTATGATTATGACGTCATATTGCTCGATTTGAACTTGCCCGACATGCATGGCTATGACGTATTGAAAAAACTGCGTGTTGCGAAAGTGCCGACGCCAGTGCTGGTTCTCTCAGGCATTAGTGAGATGGACAGCAAGATCCGTTCCTTCGGCTTTGGCGCCGATGATTATGTCACGAAGCCATTTCATCGCGGCGAATTGGTCGCGCGTATTCACGCGGTTGTGCGACGCTCCAAGGGGCATTCGCAGTCCGTTGTCCGCACCGGCAAATTGTCAGTTAACCTCGACGGCAAAACGGTTGAAGTCGATGGCAGCCGCGTACATCTTACGGGCAAGGAATATGCGATGCTTGAATTGTTGAGCCTGCGCAAAGGCATGACGCTAACCAAGGAAATGTTTCTGAATCATTTATATGGCGGCATGGACGAACCTGAACTGAAAATCATCGATGTCTTCATCTGCAAACTTCGCAAGAAATTGGCGCTGGCCACTGGCGGTGAAAATTACATCGAAACAGTGTGGGGCCGTGGCTATGCCTTGCGCGATTTGGACAATGAGGAACCGCCGCTCGTCGCCTGAAGCGACCTCATACACAACTGATGGCTGCAGCTCAGGCTTTTGAGGCTTAACGTCGTGGCGGTAGGCCAGCGAAAGTGATCGTGCTTTCCGCGCCTTTCGCACTTAACGCACTTACACCAACAAAATGATCATCAACGATCACGCCTTCTAGGACCGTTTCGGTTCCCTGCACGTCACGGACAACGGTCCAATCCTGCGCATCGGCGCGGCGCTGATATATGCGATAATATTGCGCGCCGGGGCTTGCATCCCATGTGACAGTGGTGTTGGAGGTGACCGCACCGCCCAATATCGCAGATGCCGGTGCCGGTGGGGCATCGGCCAATGCAGCCGCCGTCAGAACATTTAACATCGTCACCTTAGCCAAATAGGCAAAGTCCATTTTGTCCACGGTGTCGCCATATTCGATGCCATTTTCGGTGCGCAGATCCTGATGCTGATGATGATAATTCTCGACGCCGACGGTGTAACGGATCGCCGGAAAGCCCAGTTCTAGCGCGGGTAAATGATCACCGCCGCGCGCAAAGCGGTCAGGGCGGCGGACGCCAAAGACATCCAGTGTCACATCCGGATAAGCTTTAGCCGCAACCTTGTCGGCGTAACGCATCAGCGAACGACTTGGCCCATCATCTTCACCACCACTGTTGCGCCGGGCCATCTGCCCAGCCAGATCTTCGGAGGCGCGAATGCCTTCGCTGAAGACCCGCACGACATTTTCAACCTTGCGCCCGTCGGTACCGAGCGTACCTCCTACAATATCATTGTTCAACATGGCGCTGACTTTCCAGCCACGTTCCTTGGCTGTTTCAGCGAGCAGCCGCCCACCCATCAGGCCCTGTTCTTCGCCCGACAGCAAAGCAAAGACGATGGTCGCCTCATTTTGTGGCTGTTGAGACATGATACGCGCCGCCTCCATCACCAAGGCGCTACCCGAACCGTCGTCATTTGCCCCTGGGGCGTCCTTGGTGAAATCCATCACGTCGGAAACACGGCTGTCGATATGTCCGGCGATAATGATGACATGGTCCCAGCCCATTTTGCCGGGCTTGATTGCCAGCACATCAACAATATTGACGCCGTTTGGAACGCGCGGGCCGGACATGTTACGTTCAAGCAATTCGGTCTGTAGGCAGCCGTTGCACGCCTTGGCCATTTTTTGAAATTCATTGTGCGCCCATTTGCGGGCGGCACCGATGCCGCGTTTAGGGTCCGTTGCCGATGACAAGGTATGGCGCGTGCCAAAGCTGACGAGTTTTTCAACGTCAGCTTTCAGGCGCTCTTGCTGCGGCTTGCCTTGCGCATGGGTGTGCGCCATTGCCGGAAAAGCCAAACCAATGGCAATTATGCCCGTCAGCGCGTGTAATTTCTTCATTATAGTTCCTGTCCCATGTCGTCCGGCGCCGTAAGGATCTGTTTAGCTTTCCACAGCGAACGTCAATCCAGCATTTTTCTGCAACCGGTCCACAAGCTGCTCGCCCAAGGCCGCCCCGGGTGTTGTCACGCCGCCGGGACCATTATGGGCGCATAAGGCAATCGCGGTTTCGCTGATCATCTTGCTGGTCGAACCATAGCCGGGATCACGATCGCCCTTCACGCTGAAACGCGCCGTGCGGGCATCGGGATATTCTGCGACGAACAATATGTCATAAAAGCCGGTATAACGTTCTTCTTTGGTGGGGCCTTCGCCGGGCTTCGGATCATCCGCGCCACCCATCATCGGGGTGGAGGCGACATGTTTGGCAATGGCCTCACCCTGCTCGCCGGGGCCCGTCAGTATCATTTCATCATAGACAAAATCAGCGCCGTAAGCATGGCCCAGCAAATGGTTGGTGCGATGGACATTTTTGGTGTTGATTGGCGCCATCACGAAATTGGTCGCCCAACTGCCGAGGCTTTCATCATATTCGGGCTTGTTGCCCGCAGGTTGCGGCGGGCCAGCAAAATCGGCGGACAGGCTGAACGGATTAGTTAGATAGCCGATGACCGCAGGGTCCTTGGAAGCGGCGGCCATGGTTGCTTTTAGGCTGGCTGCGGTGCCGCCTGAAAAAGTGCCCTTCATCGCCCGCACACGGCCTTTCACCCGCGGCGCAGGTGCGCCAAATGTCGCAACGCAATGCTTTTGCAGCATTAACACGCCCAAGTCGAAGGGGATGGAATCAAAGCCGGCGGAAAATACGATCCGCGCGCCCGAAGCTTTTGCGGCGGCATCATGCTGGTCGATTTTCTGGCGCATCCATGCAGGCTCGCCGCATAAATCGGTATAGTCGGTGCCATTGGCTACACAGGCGGCGACAAGCTCATTTCCATATAGCTGATAAGGGCCAACCGTCGTCAACACGACTTTCGTGCGCTTAACCATTGCATCGAGCGTATCGGGGTCAGACGCATCGGCCACAATCAATGGCGTGTCTGCCGCCGCACCAATCAGGTCGCGTACTTCCGCCAGCTTATCGGCGCTGCGTCCCGCCATTGCCCATTTCAGGCCATTTTTGTCCTTCAGATATTCGGCGACCAAACGACCAGTATAGCCCGTCGCGCCATAGACAATGATATCGAATTCGCGGTTTTCAGCTGGCATGTTTCTCTCCCGAAAAATTGGTTGAATAATCGATGCTCAAAAACGCGCGATGAGTCGACCAAAATCGCATCGGCAAATACAAGATGCCTTAGTTTAATCTATCGACAACAAGGCCGTTGGTAAGCAGCCTACAGCTTGGGCAAGGTAACCCCACGCTGGCCCATATATTTGCCTGCACGGTCGGCGTAGCTGGTTTCGCAGGGCTGCTCGCCTTTTAGAAACAGAAACTGGCATGCGCCTTCATTGGCATAGATTTTGGCTGGCAAGGGCGTCGTGTTGCTGAACTCCAGTGTCACATGGCCTTCCCAGCCGGGTTCCAATGGCGTCACGTTGACGATAATGCCGCAGCGGGCATAAGTGCTTTTGCCCAAGCAGATGACCAGGACATCGCGCGGTATACGGAAATATTCGACGGTGCGCGCTAAAGCAAAGCTGTTGGGCGGGATGATGCAGACATCGGTCTTACGATCCACGAAGCTTTTCGGATCAAATTCCTTTGGGTCGACGATTGAGCTATCGACATTGGTGAAAATCTTGAACTCGTCCGCCACGCGTGCGTCATAGCCATATGAGGAGAGGCCATAGCTGATGCAGCCATCACGGCGTTGAGCCTCAACAAAGGGCTCAATCATACCGGTTGCTTGGGCTTGCTCGCGGATCCAGATGTCGGACAAGATGGACATATTCTCTCCCTATTACGCGCTCCGCTTTTGCCGTTTTGCGATAGGCATGCAAGTGGCGGGCATGAAAAAATTGTGCGTATCTCGGCGACGAGATGCCCGAGCTATTTTAAGTTGGCTGGACCAAAGCCGTGTGGCAACAGCTCAGACAAACGAAATGTCATATAGCCCGTCGCATGGGCGCAGTGCACCGGAATGTCGGTCTTGGTAAGGTCCGCCACTTCCTTGATAATCTGACGGCAACGGCCGCATGGCGTAATGGGTTCCGCTGCTGTGCCCACATGTCCGGCTAAGCCGCCTGCGACCGCAATCTCCCGGATCGCCTGCAATTGCCCGTCACTATTGGCTTTCGAAATGGCGACGGTTTCGGCACATAAGGTCATGCCATAGCTTGCATTTTCAAAGTTGCTGCCGGTCACAATCTGGCCGTTGTCGAGCAACAAAGCCGCGCCCACATGAAAGTTGGAATAAGGCGCATAAGCGGTCTTGGCGGCGTCAATCGCGGCGTTGACCAAGCTTTGTGTCTTAGCGCTCATTTGCGTACCACGACCCAGCGCACAGCGCCATCGATACCGCTGACGCGGCGCTGCGTGTTGGCGGTCCACATCACCCACGGCCTAGCGGAATAATCGGGCGAAATACCGTTGCCTTCAAGCCAGATGTTACGGTCAATCGACTTGCTCACTTGATATTCCTCTTCGAAATCGGGTGTTAGCAACAGGATTGCCGGAGTCCCGCTATGCGCCTCAATTTGGTTCAGGAAAGTCCCTAATTCTGCCAAAATCAAGGCCCGATTCGGGCGGCTGTCGCAGCCTTCCGTGAAATCCATTTGCACTGCCGGTGGCAATGCGCGGTCGTTGCGGGGCACGCTGGTGATAAACATCGTCGCTTGCTCGGACGCCGACCGGCACAAGTCAAAATGATGCAGCGCGCCAAAGCGAATGCCGGCTTCCTGCACCGCTGCTAGATTGGCTTGAAACTGCGGGTCGCGACCGCGCGCGCCTTCAACGGCCGTAATATAAGCAAAATCAACACCCGTTGCGCCCAATTCCGACCATCTGGGTTGACCGTTGCTTTCATTCGCAACGATACCCTGCACGGGATAGTCGTCGCGCGATGGCGCCCAGCCGGTGACATAGGTCCACGCCGCATAGCTCAACGCAGCCAAGCCCAATAGCGGCACGCCCCAGCGGACCAATTTGCGATTTCTCCCTAGCATGGGACCCCGTTTAAACCTTTTGATTCGGTTACATTATTAGGCCCTCCGACCTTGCGAAGTCGAGAGCCGTTGTGTTGATCGGGCTGCTACGCCTTGATGTGCAATACGCAGATAAGCGTAAACAGTCGGCGGGCGGTGGGAAAATCCACTTCCACTTTACCGTCCAAGCGCTCCATCAACAATTCAGCCGCCTCATTATGCACGCCACGCCGTGCCATATCGATCGTTTCAATTTCCGCTGCGCTGGCCTTGCGAATGGCTTGATAATAGCTGTCGCAGATGGCGAAATAATCCTTCACGGTACGCCGAAAACGCCCGAGACCCAGCACCAAGGTTTCGTGCGGCATTCCATCTTCACGGCGGATATCGAGGATGAGGCGGCCTTCTGCGACGCTGATGCATAAATGATATGGCCCCGCATAGCCGTCGCCCATGTCGCGCAGCGGCTTGAAGAAATTATCTTCAATCAAGTCGAAAATGGCGACGCGGCGTTCCTGTTCAATATCGGCGTTACGCCGCAGGATTGTTGCTTCGTCCAGTTCAACTTTGATGATGCGCGGGTCCGCCATGATGCTGTGTTAGCTTGAGATATTTTTGGGGCAAGGGGTTAACGAGATACGAGCGACTGGGTTGTGCATAATATTGTCCACAGCCATATCCCCGCACTTCTTTTTTTGCCCCCCTTGCAGCGCAGGACGTGGTAAAGGATAGGGAGTTATGGCCGAATTGATCAGACTTGCCGCAGCGAATGAAGCTGACCCCCAACGCTTACCGCGCAATATTGAAGCGGAGGCTGCGTTTTTGGGCGCTATCCTCATCGACAACCGCATCATTGAAGATGTATCGATCAAACTGCAGCCGGACCATTTTTTTGAACCGCTACATGGGCGGATTTTTGAACAAATCCTGCGCCTCATAGACCGCAACATGTTGGTCACGCCGGTTACGCTGAAGCCATTTTTCGAAGCGGATGAGGCGATGCGCGAACTTGGCGGGCCAGGTTATCTTATTAAACTCACGGCCGATGGCGCCGGCCTGATCGGCGCGCGCGACTTTGCCCAGCAAATTTACGATCTGGCATTGCTGCGCGAGCTGGTCACAGTGGGTCGGACTTTGGTCGACAATGCGCTCGACACCAGCGAGAGCGTAGACCCCAAAGGACAGATTGAGGCCGCCGAAAGCGCGCTATACAAGGTAGCCGAGGGCGAAGGTGAAACCGGCTCAATGAAGAGCTTTTTGCAGGCGTCGACCGAGGCGATCAGTAATGTCGCAAAGGCGCTTAACTCGGGTGGCAGCCTTTCGGGTATCACCACCGGCCTCAGCAGCATCAATTCCAAATGCGGCGGTTTGCACAATTCCGACCTTGTGATTTTGGCTGGACGTCCCGGCATGGGCAAGACATCGCTGGCCACCAATATCGCGTTTAACGCTGCGCGGCGTTGGGTTCAGGAGCGTGAAGACGGGATCGAAGAATCCAAGGGGTCCGGTGCAAAAGTTGCGTTTTTCAGCCTTGAAATGTCCGCGGACCAGTTGGCGACACGTATCTTGGCCGAGCAATCGGGGATTAGTTCTGAATTGCTGCGTATGGGTAAAATTTCCCGTGATGATTTCCGGGAGCTTTCGCGCGCGTCGCGCGAGTTGCAGGAATTGCCGCTTTTCATCGATGATACGCCGGCACTAACGATCGCAGCCTTGCGCACCCGTGCTCGGCGGTTGCAGCGCCGGCATGGAATCGGCCTTATTGTTGTGGACTATTTGCAGCTACTGCAGGGATCAAGCCGCGCGAGTGACAACCGCGTTAATGAGATTTCCGAGATCAGCCGGGGTCTGAAGACGCTGGCGAAAGAATTGAGTATTCCTGTGGTTGCACTGTCGCAGCTGAGCCGTGCGGTCGAACAGCGCGAAGATAAGACACCGATGTTGTCCGATTTACGTGAATCGGGTTCAATCGAGCAGGACGCCGATATGGTCTGGTTTGTCTACCGCGAAGATTATTATGAGCTGATGAAAAAACCCGATGAGGGCACGCCTGCATTCGAGGCTTGGAACGAAAAAATGGAGCGGATCCACGGCATCGCCGAACTGATCATCTCCAAACAACGCCATGGTTCGACTGGGCGTGTCCGGATGAAGTTCGAATCTAAGATCACGCGCTTTAGCGACTTGGCCGATGATCAATATGCCGATGCGGGATATGATTGAGGCGGTATTTAGAACGTAGGGCCATTCAAAAACCGCGTTACCCCGAAAAAAATTCAAGGTGACGAAGTAGGCGGCCTACCTCCGCAACCGTGCACTCAATATATAATTCAGTGCCAAATTGTCGCTTAAATGCAGCCCTGACATCGGCGAAAAGGCGATGCCCTGCATGTTGACCACTTCGAGCCCCGCATCTGCCAGTAAAGTTGTCAATTCTTCTGGCGTCAGGAACTTGTGCCAATCATGCGTGCCGCGTGGGACCTGACCAAGCCGTTCGGCGGCCTCCACCAGAAACAAACGCGACGATGCTGTGCGGTTCGGCGTCGACAATAACAATAAGCCATCGGGCCTCAGGTGACGGACCAATTCAGCCACAAAGGCTGCCGGGCTCATGACATGTTCAATGACCTCCATACAGGTCACGACGTCAAATTGACCAAGGCCCTGTGCGGCAATTTCCCCTGCGCGATAGTTTATGTGTAGGCCGGACAAAGTTGCATGCGCCTTTGCCGCATCAATATTTTCAGGCGCGGCATCGATGCCTGTCACGGCACCGCCAAGCCGCGCGAGAGGCTCACACAGCAAACCAGCGCCGCAACCAACGTCTAGCGTGGTTTTACCGGACAGAGGGTGTCGCGACTTGGCATCGCTGACAAAATGTGCATCGATTGCAGCCCGGATGAAGCGTAACCGAACGGGGTTGAGCTTATGCAGCATCGCTGAGCTACCCTTCGGATCCCACCAGTCGGCGGCGAGGGCACCAAAATGCGCGGCTTCCGCAGCGTTAATTGTCGTGGGCAAGCTTGCGTTTGTCATATCCTGTCCTTATCAGGACGTGCAATTGTTATATAGCGATTTTTGAAGGGGTTCATGGCGCGCATTGTAATGAAATTTGGCGGCACGTCGATGGCCGGCACCGAACGCATCCGCCGTGTTGCCCAATTGGTCAAACGCCAGGCCGAACGCGGTGACGAAGTAGCGGTCGTCGTGTCCGCCATGGCGGGCGACACGGACCGACTTGTAAATTTCTGTCGCGAAGCAAATGCGCTTTATGACCCAGCCGAATATGATGTGGTTGTCGCGGCTGGTGAGCAGATTACCGCTGGCTTGCTGGCGATCACGCTGCAAGCACTCGGATGCGAAGCGCGCAGTTGGTTGGGCTGGCAAATGCCGATCCATACCGATGGCGCCCACGCAAAAGCGCGCATTGGGTCGATTGATACGGACGATTTGCTAGCGTCGATGCAGGCAGGCAATATCGCCGTCATTCCCGGGTTTCAGGGCCTGACCGACGATAATCGCATTACCACCTTGGGGCGTGGCGGGTCGGATACATCGGCCGTTGCCGTTGCCGCCGCGGTAAAGGCCGACCGCTGCGATATTTATACCGATGTTGATGGTGTCTATACCACCGACCCGCGCATCGTGGCCCGCGCCCGCAAGCTCAAGGCTGTCACCTATGAAGAAATGCTCGAGCTGGCTTCGGTTGGTTCAAAAGTATTGCAAACCCGATCCGTCGGCCTTGCAATGAAGGAAGGTGTGCGGGTTCAAGTGCTGTCCTCCTTCGTTGACGACAGTGCACCCGACGCTGACAGCATCCCCGGCACGATGATCGTGACCGACGCAGAATTGGAGAATAGCCAAGTGGAACGCCAACTGATCACCGGCATCGCGCATGACAAGAATGAAGCGAAAATCACGCTCACCCGCGTCCCCGACCGTCCCGGCGCCGTGGCCAATATTTTCACGCCTCTGGCTGATGCCAACATCAACGTTGATATGATCATTCAAAATGTGGGCCGCGATAAGGGCGAGACCGATGTGACCTTCACATGCCCGCAAGCCGACCTTGCGCGTTGCACCGACATTCTCGAAAATCGCCGCGATGCCATTGGCTATAATCGCCTTATTCCGGACACTAAGGTTGCGAAAATCTCGGTGGTGGGCGTGGGCATGAAAAGCCATGCCGGCGTTGCCTCGACCATGTTCAGCAGCCTTGCCGACCGCAAAATCAACATTCAGGCAATATCAACGTCCGAAATCAAGGTCAGCGTTCTGATCGACGAGGATGAGACGGAACTGGCCGTTCGCGTGCTGCATACGGCTTATGGGTTGGATGCGGAGTGAACAAAAATTGGTGCTAACATATGACTAAACTCCGACATCTCATGCAACGCGGTACCGATTTTTTGGGCTGCGACGTCGCGATTATGTGTGGCGCCATGTCGTGGGTGTCGGAACGCAATCTTGTGTCGGCAATTTCCAATGCGGGTGGCTTTGGCGTGATTGCTTGTGGCGCCATGACGCCGGAGTTACTGGATACTGAAATTGCAGCAACGAAAGCGCTTACCACTAAACCATTCGGCGTGAATCTGATCACCATGCACCCGCAGATCATGGACCTGATCGCGATATGTGCACGTCATCAGGTGAGCCATGTGGTATTGGCAGGGGGACTACCGCCCAAGGGCAGTATTGAGGCCATTAAAGATTTTGGTGCGAAGGTCATATGCTTTGCGCCCGCGCTCACGCTTGCGAAGAAATTTTCGCGTTCGGGCGTCGATGCGCTGGTTATCGAGGGCAGCGAGGCGGGCGGCCATATTGGGCCAGTCGCAACGTCGGTTTTGGCGCAGGAAATCTTGCCAGAGCTTGGTGAGCAATTGCCGATTTTCGTTGCCGGCGGCATTGCCCGTGGTGGCGCAATAGCAAGCTATCTAGAAATGGGTGCAGCGGGCGTGCAGTTGGGTACACGCTTTGTGTGCGCCCATGAAAGCATTGCGCACCCTAATTTTAAAGCTGCGTTTCTGCGCGCCAATGCCCGCGATGCTGTCGCCAGTGTGCAAATTGACCCGCGCTTGCCCGTTATCCCGGTGCGGGCGTTGAAGAATAAGGGCACCGAAGAGTTCACAAAGAAACAGGTGGAAATTGCGGCCATGCTCGATCGCGGTGAAATTGATATGGAAACCGCGCAGCTGGAGATCGAAAAATATTGGGCAGGGGCCCTTCGTCGCGCCGTGATTGATGGTGATGTCGAATATGGCTCCGTCATGGCCGGGCAGTCGGTTGGCATGGTCCATGTTGAACGACCTGTCGTGGATATCATCGCCAAGTTGGTAGATGAGGCTAACGTCGCTTTGGCACGATAAAATCGCCGCCTGCCAAAGGAAGGCAGACAAACCGTCTTGCCAACACAACACAGTCTGCGCATATCTTTGGCATGACCGATGATGCCCCGCCGGAACTGACGCCGCTTGATCCCGCATTTATAACTACAAGCCGGATAGCCACCGCGCTTGGCTTGCTGCCATTTGTCATTGGCGCAGCGGTGTTGGAACTCGCAAAATTGCTGCCGCCCGGCAGCTTTCTTGTGCCGATGTTTTTGGTTTACGCGTTCGTCGCCTTTACGGTGCCAGCCCGCAAATATCGTCATTGGGGCTATGTTATGGGAACGGACCAGCTGCGCGTTGTGCGTGGTTATATGTTCTACAGCGACACGATTGTACCTTTTGGACGCATCCAGCATATTGATGTGGACCAAGGCCCGATCGACCGGCGCTATGGCCTTTCCAAGCTGACGGTCCACACGGCGGGTAATCATAACAGCACCGTGACGTTGCCGGGCTTGGCGCATGCTGATGCGCTGGCAATGCGTGCGGCGATGCGTGCCGCCATCCGGCAAGAAATATTGTGAAACCAGCCATAGACGGATCCATTGATGTAACAGGGCAGGAAGGGGCGCGTCTGCATATTAGCGGTCTGTTCGTCGCTTTTATCTCGGGCCTGCCGCAACTTTTGTTCCCTTTGCTTGCCGCCGTTTTTGGTGCGCGAAAATCCGACAATCCTGCGCTTATCCCCATCATGGTCGGGGCAGTGCTGGCGCTTAGTCTATTCTTCCGTTGGCTAAGTTGGCTGCGTTTTCGTTATCATATTGGTGACGATGATATCCGTGTTGAAAAAGGCATATTGAACCGAACGGCCCGCTCTATTCCCTATGAACGCATTCAGGATGTGAGCATTCAGCAAAAGCCGCTGGCGCGCATGATGGGGCTCAGCGAGGTTAAGTTTGAAACCGGTGGCGGGGATGGTGATGATGCTAAGCTAAGCTTCGTTACTTTGGACGAAGCGAACCGGTTGCGCGCATTGGTACGCTCGCGCAAGGCGGGTGTGGCGGTGGCGCAAAATGTTCCAGAGATGGCCGAGTCCGAGGATACCGAAACCCTGTTCGCGATGGACGGTAAGCGCGTCTTTATCCTTGGCCTTTATTCCTTTTCACTTGTCATATTTGCTGTTCTAGGCGGCTTTGCGCAGCAATTTGATTTTCTGTTGCCGTTTGATTTTTGGGATTACAAACGCTGGGCTGGGCTAGCTGAAGACAGCGGCGTGCGCGTCAGCACTATCAATGGCGTCGGCATGGCGGGACAATTGATCTTGGCCTTTGGAGCTTTCACCAGCTTGATTTTCATTGGCTTTGCCACAGGTGTTGGGCGCACTATCTTGTGTGAACATGGATTTCGCCTAACCCAGACTTCAAAAGGTTTTCGGCGGCGGCGCGGCCTGTTCACCCTAACCGATGTCGTGATGCCTACGCACCGGGTGCAAGCTGCGGTGGTGCAGACTGGACCAATCCGAAAACGGCGCGGTTGGCACAGCCTGAAATTTGTGAGCCTTGCCCAAGATAGCAAGGAGGAAAGCAATTATGTCGCCGCGCCATTGGCCACATTGGATGAGCTGTGGCGCATATCAAAGGCCGCCGGGATTGCCGCACCTGATGGCAATGAATGTCTGCGCAAAGGGGCAAAACTGCACTGGATAATCCAGATCGCTTTGCTGATGCCGCCGTTAATGATTGCGATGCTGGCGCTGCTCATATTCGCCGATAGGCCCTTGGCGCTTATGCTGTTTTTGGCGCTGTTGTTGGTCATTGCTGCATGCCTGTTTTGGTGTGACTGGCGCAGATATCGGTTCGGGATAGATACGCAGCAGCTTTACATGCGGCGTGGCTGGTGGCGTCAAAGATTGACGCTTGCGCCGCACATAAAGGTGCAAAGCATCGAGATTACGCAAGGGCCGTTCGGACGACGCTTTGGGTTGGCCACGCTCAAATTTGGTATCGCCGGTGGCACGTTGGATATGATTGCCCTGCCGCTGCCTATGGCGCGCGAAATCCGCTCTGCAGTTATGGAAAAGGTCGCAGAGGTC
Source organism: Sphingomonadales bacterium UBA656 (assembly GCA_002299895.1). Lineage (GTDB taxonomy): Bacteria > Pseudomonadota > Alphaproteobacteria > Sphingomonadales > Sphingomonadaceae > Sphingorhabdus_B. The sequence continues at coordinate 147,189 of DBOC01000006.1, forward strand.
GATTATTCAGCGATCAATCAATCGCGTTAGCGACCTGCGTTTCAATCACGCTGCCATCATCCTTGCGCAGCGTCATCGTCACCTTTTTGGTGGCCCAATCAATGTCGATTTGCCCGAAGTTCGGAATGCCCCAAAATCCACCTGTCCGGCGTGGGTCGGGTTCCCGTTCGCCACCATCCCCTTTGCCAAAAGCGAAATTGAGCGAGCTCGATGTGAAATCCCATAATGGCTTGGACAGGCCGGGGGCATTGGTCTTGTAAAAACCACCGCTATGCCGGTCGCCGGTTAGGAAAATGGCGTTGTTCACGCCCTTTTGACCGAGCAACGCATAAAGGCGATCACGTTCCTTGGGAAAATTGGTCCAGCCTTCGAAATTATGTGCGTCGGTAATCACCTGAGTTGATGAAATGATGAAGCGCAATTCGGCAGGTTTTTCGAGTTGCTGCGCCAACCAATCCCATTGCGCTTGGCCCAATATCGTCGCGTCAGGGTCCATATTGGGAATGTACCAACCCAGCGTCGGGCTGGGGTCGCGATAGGTCATGGAGGCGAGGTCTGATCGGAAAAAGCGGCCGTCGAGTATGATGAACTGCACGCGTTTGCCCTTGGGCCCTATGATGCGGCTTTCATATATACCGGGGCGGGATTTCACTTCATCGGAGGAGCCCCAAAAAGTTTCATAGGCTTTCTCTGCCCATTCCTTGAACGCAAAAGCGCCGCCGGCGTCATTGGCACCATAATCATGATCGTCCCATGCGGTCATCATTGGCACGCTGCGGCGGAAGCGGTCGAACTCGATGCGGCTGCTAAGCTTTTTATAGCTCGCGGCCAGCGTCGGGATATCGGCGCCATTGGTGGGCCTTGTATCGCCATAGACATTGTCGCCAATCATCAGAAATGCTTGCGGATTTTGCGCGGCGATGAAGTCCCAAAACTTCATATCGCGGTTTTCGTTGACGCAACTGCCAAAGGCGAAGCGCGTTATGACCGTATCCGCCGCTAGAGAGGGATTAGGGGCTGCCTTTGGTAATTTGGCATCCAAGGTAGCATAATAAGGCCGAAGTGCCTCCTGCGCGCTCTGTGGGGCAGCTGGAGGCATATTAGTGGTCGACGTGACGCTGATGGCGCAACCAGAGAGCAAGAGAGCAATAAACGGGAGGGTATATTTCATGGTCGGACCTTGCCTTTGATGAATAGCTGGACGGCCCCTTCCTCGTCCTTGAAGAGATTCGCGTCAATCCCGTAAACATCCGCCAAGTTGGCAGGGGTGATGACATCATCGACGCCGCCCTGCGCGAATAAGCGACCCTGATGCAACAACACCAGATGGTCGGCAAAGCGCACTGCATATTGCAGATCATGCAGCACCGCGATGACGCCTTTTCCGGCTTCCGCCTGCTGTCGCAACAAGTGTAAAATGTCGAGTTGAAAGCCGGGATCAAGGTTGGCGAGCGGTTCATCCGCCAATATCCATTCTGGCTCACCTGCGAGCACACGCGCCAGAAGAACACGGGCGCGTTCGCCGCCCGATAGCAACGTTACTGGACGATGGGCGAAGCCTTCGGTGGCGGTCGCCGACATCGCTGCCGATATAGCCCTGCGGTCGTCTGCCGATGTCCCTGCGCCGCGCATATGGGGAATGCGGCCGAGCGCAACCAAAGCCTCTGATGATATCGCCCAATGCGTTTCTGCGCCTTGCGGCAAAAGGCCGATTTGGCGGGCGCGTGCAGTGGGGGGCATGCGGGTGATGTCTGTGCCATGCAGGCTGGCGGTGCCGGTTTGCGGCTTCAAAATACCAGCGAGACTTGCGAGCAAGGTCGATTTTCCGGCGCCATTGGGGCCCAAAATGACGGTGAACTTTCCAGCGTCAAATGTCGCGTCGATCCCTTCCAAAATAGGCTGGTGCGCATAAGCGAAGCAAAGATTGCGGACGGTCAAAGTCATGCGGTACCCTTGCGATAGCGCAACAATAGCAACAAGAAAAACGGCGCGCCAAGCACCGCCATGGCAATACCCAGCCGCACTTCGCTGGGGCCGGGCACCAATCGGACAAGGCTATCGGCGGTTAGCGTCAGGATCGCGCCGCCCAAGGCCGAGGGCAGCAATATTTGCGATGGCTGCTCGCCATATAAAGCGCGGATAAGGTGCGGGACGATGAGCCCGACAAAGCCGACCACACCCGACACCGCAACCGAAGCGCCAACAGCCAAACCAACGCCCAGCACGATAATCCACTGCAGCCGAAACAGGTTAATCCCAAGGCTTTTTGCGCCATTTTCGCCCAAGGTCAGGGCATCCAACGCGCGGCCAGTGGAGAGCAATAAAGCGACACCCAGCGCCATGAAGGGCAAAGCGGTCCAAACATCGGCCATCAACCGGTCGGTCAGCGCGCCCATCAGCCAATTGATGATTTCACTGGCGGCGAAGGGATTTGGCGCGATGCTGATGATGAAGGCGGTCAGCGCGCCCGCCAAGGTCGACAGCACCATGCCACCAAGGATAAAGCCCATGACGCCACCACTGCGCGAAATCGCAAGTAATAACAATATGCTAAGTCCTGCACTTAACATCGCGCAGGTGAATAAGCCGAAGGGCAGCAGGTTGAGCCCAGTATAAATCGCACCGACGCCGCCCAATGCCGCGCTGGCCGACACACCCAATACCGTCGGGTCCGCCAGTGGATTGCGCAGATAACCCTGCAGCACTGCGCCCGAAAGCCCGAGCACCGCGCCAATGCAAAGCCCTAGCACCGCGCGGGGCAGGCGCAATTCCAGAAATATCCAGCCATCGGCATTGTCCGCCGCCCAAGAATTTGGCCAAATCCAGACCTTGCCCGCCATTAAAGACAGCAAGAACGCCGCGAGCGTGAGCAGCAGGAGGAGCGCGGTTAAGGCGCGCTTATTCATGGCCTATCCTTAACGAAGGACGCGCGTGTTTTGGACAAGATCGCCGACGCTTTGATAATCGTCGGACCGCCGCAGAATAACAGCCTGTCAGGGAAGTCGACAATGCGGGTGCGTCCGCCCACATGCCGCAGCAATTCCTGCCGTGCGCGCGTTTCACGGGCGTCGGAATCCCGGGCATTTGCGGGCATGAAAATCACCATTGGCGGGTTGCGTATCAGCGTTTCTAACGGCAGCACGCCCCATGAGGATAGGCCATATTGCGCGCTGGCGTTGCGAAAGCCGTGACGCGCCAGCAATTCGTCCTGCAACGTGCCTTTACCCGCCACAAATCCACCATTTTGCCAGATAATCGCCGAGATAATTGGTCCGGAAAATTGGCTGTTGGGTAGCGTTTCCTGAATCTCGGAAATCAGCGCTTCTCCAGCATCTTCCCTGTCGAGTACGGCGGCGATGGCTCGTATCTGTTGCATGTCGTCAGCGATTGTTGGCGCAACACCCAATGCCACGCTCTTAATGCCCGCCCGCGCGAGCACCGCATTGGAACCGGATGATGCAAGATTGCCCGTCAACACCAATTTGGGCCGCGCCAACAATAATTCCTCTGCGTTCATGCCAATGGCGGGCAATTGCCGCGCCCATGCCAAAGGTGCGGACGCGCTATCGGCGTCATGCGAATAGATGCTGACCGCGCTGATTTGGCCGGGCAATGCGATTTCGGCCAAAACGGCGTCAATGCACGGATTGTTGGACATTATACCATGCGGCGCGATCGCCGGCTGGCGGGCGCAACCGGCCAAGGCAAAAACGGCAAGGAGGTAATAGCCCAAGCGCATCAGAATTTGGCCCGCACGCCCATTGTCGCGTTCCGGCCAAAGCTGTTATAGCCCGCAACCACCGTATAATGGGCGTCGAACAGATTTTCGATGCGGCTATATAGTTCCAGCGTGTCGGTGAGCGGCATCGACGCCCGAAGCCCGAATAAGGCATAGCCATTAAGCCGCACATTGTTCGCGGCATCATCGAAGCTGTCGCCGACCCAATATACACTGCTGCCGACAGAGAGGCCAAAGGGTGTCTGCCAATCGGCGGTCAGGCTGACATTATGCTGCGGGCGTAATGTCTGCCTTTTGCCGAAATTTGTGCCTGCGCTGCGGTTGATGGCGTCCACCAACGTGTAGCTTGCCTGTATGTTGAGATTGTCGAATGGGCTCAGGGTCACACCAGCCTCAAGTCCCTTTGCCGTCACCTTATCGATGTTTTCCGATTGGCCAGTGACCGATGAAAACGCAATTAGGTCGTTGCTGCGGCGGTTGAAATAGGTCGCGAAGATTTGAGTTTTGTTGCCCAGAAATTGATGTTCCACGCCCAGATCGAAATTGCGCGCGGTTTCGGGCTTGAGGTCAGTATTGCCATAAGGCGGTTGCCCTTCGGTCAAGGTGGGGGCGCGAAACCCTTCACCATAAGTTGCGCGAAACATTGTCCGCCCATCATTGGGGGTAAAGGCCGCATTGCCGCCAAAGGTCGTGTGCCCGCCATAATCATCATAAATATCATGTCGCATGCCTGCCGTCAGCGTTAGGCCAGTCAGTGGGCGCAGGATCATTTGGCCAAAACCGCTGCCCATTTGATTGCGGGCGATGTCGGGCGCGGCGCCTTCAAATGAGGTGCTGGCGAAGCTGCTTTCATATTCTGCGCCCGCGACCCAAGTCAGCGCATCGTTCAGGTCAAACGCCGCATGATATTCGGCGCGGTCAATTGTCCCGCGCACGTTGAAATTGTTGAAACTGAATATCACCGGATCGGTGCCAATGCGTTTTATGTCGGTGCGCGTATATGCAATCCGGTTTTGCAAGCGGCCATCGAGCAAGTCGAAATTTGCACCGACATAGCCGACAAATTGGCGGTTGCGCGACACGGGTAAGCCATTGGCGCCAACGCCAAAGGCCGAGTCATAGGCAACCGTGGCGCGATTATAATAGCTGCGCAAATCAAGGCTGAAGCCGTCATGGACGCTCACCTTCAACCGCGCATTGCCCGTCAGATTGTCATAACCATCGCGTTCAGTGCCGCCGGCCAGCGCCGAAATGCCGTCGCTGTGCACGAAAGAACCACCGATGCTGCCTTCCAGTGCGCCGCTGCTGCCCGCGATATTGGCATTCACCCTTTGGGTATCATAGCCGCCATATTCGGCGCCCATGCGTGCTGCAAAGCCGTCCACTGGCGCAATCGATTGAACATTCACAACGCCGCCAATCGCTTGGCTGCCCCAAATGACCGAGTTTGGTCCGCGCAAGATTTCGACGCGGCCGATATTGCCCGTCATCAATGCGCCAAAGTCGAAAGCGCCATTGGGGCTGGACAGGTCATTTATCCGGACGCCGTCGATGAGCACCAATGTCTGCGCGCTGCTGCCGCCACGAATGAAGGCACTGCTCTGGCTACCAAGGCCGCCGCGCGTCGCGATGCTGACGCCGGGCACGGTCTTTAGCGCCTCTGCGATTGTGGCGCTTTGCAATTGGTCGAGCCGGTCGCGGTCGACAATCTCGATGGCTTGTCCGGTTTCAGAGCGCGGCTGGGCAAAGCCGCTGGCGGTGACGACAATTTCATCCTCTGCCGTTTGCGCAAAGGCAGCGACAGGCAGCATCGCAAGCGCGGCTGCCGTATATCTTAACAGGGTCATGGATAAATCTCCTTCGCATGACGTCCAACAATATGTCGTCACGCGGAGGAAAACCCCGATTGCGCCAGTGTCCCGCAAGCACAAAGGACAAACCGCATTCAGGCAGGTCTCCTGGCTCCCGGGTCACTGCTTTTGCCCCGCCTTCCCAGTTGCACGGTCACCCGTTTTTCCAGTGGCATTTGGAGCAAAAGCTCGCCGGTTACAGTTGCGGGAACAGCGCCGGATTTTCGCCGGCTTCCCTATTATCCACGCTCTCGCGCAGACCTGGTGCGTGTGGCGGGATTAAGCGGCTTTTGCTTGGAAGGCAAGGGGCGGCAGGACGACGCGCTTAATGCCGCGTTTTGCCCGGGCGCTGCATGCCCCAAAATTGGGGGCCTTCGGGCACTTGCCAACTATGTTTGATGGCAAAGCCAAAGCTTTGGTACAAAGGAATATTATGTTCATCGGCGGTTTCGAGATAGGCCGGCAAGCCATCCTGATCCACGCGATCTAACCCTGCGCGGATCGCCGCGCCGCCAAATCCCTTGCCCTGAAAAGCAGGGTCGCAACCGGCAAAATGCAAATACCAAACAGGTTCTTTTGGCAGATGCTTTTCAATCAGATCGGAAATTTCCAGCCCACGCAAAATTGAGAAGCGCAGTACTTGCACAAAGGGGATGAATAGCCGCGCGGTGTCCCATAAGGAATCGCGCGCTTGGCCGGGGCCGCGCCATAAGGTGACGGCTTCAATTCCATCGGTGCCAAACACCGCGCCTTTGCGATGTTCATCACGCAGGAACAGGTGGAATGCCCCCACCAACCGCCGCGCACGTAATGCGGGGTCAGGTATTACATAACTCCAGCCAGACTCATTCTGGAAAGCGCGCGCAAGCGTTTCGGCAATCTCCAGATTGTCGGTGGGCTTAAGTAGCTTCGCGTGCGGCAAGATTATCCCTTTGCCTGCGTCAGGATCGGAAGATTGCGCACGCGCTTGCCCGCTGCAGCGAACAAGGCATTGGCCAAGGCAGGCGCGGCTGGCGGAACGCCAGGTTCGCCAATGCCGCCCATCGGCGCGCCGCTGTTCAGGAAATGGATATCCTGCGACAACGGGGCCTGTGCCATATTCAGCAACGGATAATCGCTGAGATTGCTTTGCTGCACGGCGCCTTTTTCCAGCGTGATTGCCTCACCAATCGCCGACGATAGGCCCATTATCGTGCCGCCCTCAATCTGCGCCATCGCGGCATCGGGGTTTACGATGCTGCCTGCGTCCACGACAGTGGTGACCTTATGCACCTTGGGCATGCCGTCTTCGCCAACCGAAGCCTCAACGACTTGGGCGACGATGGTTTTGAAGCTTTCGACCAAAGCGACGCCGCGACCGCGTCCGGCTGGCAAGGGCGTGCCCCATCCACTGCGCGCGGCAGCTTCATCCAAGACGCGCAAATGCCGTGAACCTGCGGTCAGGTGGTTCCGTCGGAAAACAACGGGATCTTCGCCCGCGGCATGCGCCAATTCGTCCATGAAGCTTTCATTATAAAAGCCTTGTTGTGTCGAATTGACCGAGCGCCATGCGCCCGTTTGCTGGTTCGAAACATGCGCAAAATGCCGGCGCGATACGGCGGGCAAGATATAGGGGAATACCGTTTCGTCCTCGGCGCTTTCGGGCTGGGCATAATCATTGCGGTACGCCGCGATGCGTTTCTTGTCGGTCAATGCCGCCTGCAAAACCGCGGAGCTTTGCGGGCGATAGGCGCCTTGCGCGACCTCTTCCTCCCGGCTCCAGATCAGCTTCACCGGATAAGGTAATTGCATCGCAAGTTGCGTCACTTGTTCAACAATTTCCATATACATGGGTAAGCGGCGCCCAAAGCTGCCGCCGATAATCATCGGATGGAAAGTCACATCATCGGCATCAAGGCCCGAAACCTCAACGGCCAACATTTTGGTGGCCAAGGGATCCTGCATCCCGCCCCAAATGTCGAGCTTCCCATCCTTATACTGCGCGGTGAGCGCGAAGGGTTCCATCATCGCATGGTGCAGAAATGGCACTTGATATTTGGCTTTGATCGGCTTTGTGCCCAATGCTGCTTGCACATCGCCTTGACCCGCTTCGCCGTCGGCCTCACCCTTGGCGATGATCGCGTCATGCGCTTGGAATATCGATGCGGTAGACACATCGGCATGGCCACCGTCGCTAAAGCTGGGTGCCAAAGCGCGCAGACCGGAAATCGCCGGCCAATAGCCCTTGGCGACAACGGCCACGGCATTATCGAGCTTGATGACCTTCTCCACGCCCTTGATCGCCAAGGCAGGCGCGGTGTCGACGGATGTCAGCTTGCCGCCACGCACGGGCGCCGCTTGAATGGTGGCGACGCGCATGCCGGGTATCGCAAAATCCATGCCATATTGCGCGCTTCCGTCGACCTTGGCCGGAATATCGAGCCGCTGCATAGATTGCCTAATCAGGCGATATTGTGTGGGATCTTTCAGCTTGGGTTCGTTGTCCAATGACAAGGTCGCTGCTTCTGCCGCCAGCTCTCCATAACGCAAAGACTGGCTTGATTTTGCGTGAATGACGCGGCTGTCCTGCGTGGTCAGTTCGTCCATGGGTACATTTAGCCGCTTGGCGGCGGTTTCCATCAATGCAAGCCGCGTGGCCGCACCCACCTTTTGAAAAGTTATCTGGCCGGTGAACCGCAAAGCTGTTGAACCGCCGGTAATCTGCAGATTCATTTGCCGCGCGATGAACGATAAAAAGGATTGCGGAATGCCGTTGATGATCGCTGGTTGGCCAGTCATGTCGGCCAAAAATCCGCGACCCAAGCCCACATTGGCAAAGGCGGGTTCGGCAGGCGCCGACACGACACGCACTTGCTCCCATGTCGCGTCCAACTCTTCAGCCAGCATTTGCGCAAGGCCGGTGTTCGACCCCTGACCAATGTCGGTGTGCGGCGAATAAATGGTGATGACATCGTCTTCGCTGATTTTCAGCCAAGTCGCAAAGCCATGCTCGCCTTCGCCTATGATACGCGCTTTGGCATCCTTGGCGGCATTGCTATCGGCGATTGAGATGCCGAATAGCCCAGCGCCGACGACGGCGACGCCGCCGATTAAAAAGGCACGACGCTTGACGCCCTTGCGCTTGAGCGGCGCTTCGGATGCGCTATCGATTGCGGTGTTATCGGCCATCAGGCGGCTCCTTCAACAGCTACTGCGGCCTGTCCGGTGGCGGCGCGAATGGCCTTGCGGATGCGCGGATAGGTACCGCAGCGGCACAGGTTGGTCATCGCAGCGTCAATTTGCGCATCGCTTGGGCGACCGGTTTTTTCGATGAGCGCCACGGCGGCCATGATTTGTCCGGACTGACAATAGCCGCATTGCGGTACTTGCGCCGCAATCCATGCCGTTTGCACCGCATGCAGCGTACCATCAGCGGATTTTAGCCCTTCAATCGTGGTAATGGATTTGCCCGCAACCTCGCTCACTGGCACGCTGCACGAACGGGTGGGTTCGCCATCGACATGGACGGTGCACGCCCCGCACGCCGCGACGCCGCAACCGAATTTTGTGCCGGTCAGGCCAAGCTCTTCCCGGATGACCCACAATAAGGGCGTATCTGGTTCGGCGGACAAAGCGACTGCTTTGCCGTTGATGGACGTCTGAATTGCCATGCGAAGAAGCTCCCGTCTAAAGTTGCCTTTCATATAGCAACGCTTCCTGCACTTTGCTAGCGGGTAGCCATGCAAACGGGTAGTGCCAATCATGATCGCATCCTTGCCGCCGCGCTGGATTGGGCGGGCGCGCCGATGGCGATTGCGACGGTAGTCGAAACGTGGAAATCTGCGCCTTGCCCGACGGGAACGCATATGCTGGTCCATGCCGATGGGCGGTTCGTGGGTTCGGTCTCCGGCGGCTGTGTCGAGGCGGATGTTCTGGAACGCGCGCAAATGGTGCTGGCGGGCGCGCCAGCGGTGCTCAGGAGGTATGGCGTTGCCGATAACGCCGCATGGGATGTTGGCTTGCCTTGCGGCGGGGATATACTGGTGTTGGTGCAGCCCGTTTCGGCAGACGGCTTCCCCGAAAGCCTGTTTGCCGACATCGTCAGTGCGCGGGGCAAGGGGGCGAAATTGTCCGTGGTGACCGACCTTGCCACGGGCCGAAGTGCAATAGGGCAGGATGCGGCGGCAGAGAGCTTTATAAATGTCTATTATCCGCCCCGCCGCTTGTTGATTGTCGGCGCGGTGGAGATTGCGGCGGCATTGTCGGCGATTGCGGTGTCGCAAGGCATTGATGTGACCTTATGCGACCCGCGCGGGCGGTTTCTGACGGCAGATCGCTTCCCCAATGTCCGTCTTGATGACCGCTGGCCGGACGAAGCGGTGAAGGCCTTCGCGCCCGACAGCCGCAGCGCGATTGTGACCTTGAGCCATGATCCCAAGATTGATGATCCCGCTTTGATTGCGGCGTTGGCCAGCCCTGCGACCTATGTCGCGGCCTTGGGTTCGGTCCGGTCGCATCAGGCGCGGCTGTCGCGGCTGTCTGCGGCGGGGGTCAGCGCGGAACAATGCGCGCGGATAGAGGGGCCAGCGGGCGTTGCGATTAATGCGATCAGCGCGCCAGAAATCGCGCTGTCGATTGCGGGTGGGATGATCCGCGCGTTTAACCACGGCCTGCGTTAATGGAGGCCAAGCAGGTCGCAATTGTTGTCCTTGCTGCGGGACATGCGCGCCGCTTTGGTGCGGATAAATTGATGGCGGATTTGGACGGTGCGCCGCTCGGGATACGCGCCGCGCGCAATTTGGCCGGCATCGACGCGGCAGCGCATTTTGCGGTGTGTCAGCCCGGCGCAGCGATAGCGCCTCATTATGCAGAATTGGGCTATAATATCGTTGAAAATTCCAATGCAAATCTAGGCCTATCATCCTCGCTCCACCTTGCGGTTGGGGCGGCGGCGAAGACCAAGGCGCAAGCCTTGCTGATTGTGCTGGCGGATATGCCTTTCATCATGCCCGCGCATATCGACGCGCTGATCGCGGCGTGCGATCATGATATCATTGCATCGACGGATGGCGGCCAATCGATGCCGCCCGCGATATTCCCGCGGTCTACTTGGCCTTCGCTTTTGGATACAAAGGGCGATGCCGGCGCACGGATAATCTTGTCAAAGGCCCGCAATTTGGCCGCGCCATTGGGAAGTTTGCGCGACATAGACACGCCAGATGATTTGGCGGCTTCAAAATCGCCGCTGCTTGGCTTAGACCCTCTATCATGAAACAGCATTCTGCGCGTCCCGCAATTGAAGCCGCCTTGCGCAATCCCAACCTCATGACGGCAGCTGTGGCTTTGTCGGAAAATCGGTTAGAAGATGCAGAGCCCTTATTGCGCGGCCATTTGCGCGATGCGCCAACGGATGTCGCGGCAATCCGCATGATGGCCGAATTGGCGGCGCGCGTTGGCCGGTTAAAAGATAGCGAGGCGTTGCTGCGCCGCGCCTTGGAACTGACGCCCGATTTCGGCGCAGCGCGGGCCAATTTGGCGACGGTGCTCTATAAACAAAACCGCTTTCCAGAGGCGCTGGAACATCTCAACGCCGTTTTGGCGGAAGGCGGCGATAAGCCCGTCCAACAAAATCTGAAAGCCGCGGCCCTTGGCCGGATTGGCGGCTATGAAGAGGCTGTCGCGCTGTATCAGGAATTGACCACGCGTTTCCCCGACCATGCCAAATTATGGATGAGCTATGGTCATATGCTCAAGACCGTGGGCAGGCAGGAGGAAAGCATCGCCGCCTATCGACGCGCTCTGGCGGTGGAACCCACTTTGGGTGAGGTCTATTGGAGCCTCGCCAATTTAAAGACGGTCAGCTTCTCTGAGGATGACGTCGCCGATATGGGCAAGGCTTTGACGACCGCAGGGCTTGGGAATGAGGATGCATATCATCTTCATTTTGCACTGGGCAAAGCGATGGAGGAGCGCGCTGACCATGATGCGGCATTCGCGCATTATGCCAAAGCAAACGCGCTGCGCAGTGTCGAGCTAGATTATGATCCGCAGGCGGTGCGCAAGCAGGTCGATAATGTTATCGCGTCATGCACGCCGGGATATTGGAGTGCGCGGGCTGGGCAGGGGCATGACGCAGCCGATCCGATCTTCATCATTGGTATGCCGCGCGCGGGTTCCACGCTGATTGAACAAATCCTTGCCAGCCATTCTCAGGTGGAAGGCACGATGGAGTTGCCGGACATCCCCGCGATGGCGATGCGCGAAGGCCGCGACACGGGCTGGGTTGATGCGTTGCGTGGCTTTAGCGCGCAGGACGCCGAGCGGCTCGGTGCTGAGTTTATCGAACGCACCCGTATCCAGCGCAAGACCGATAAGCCCTTCTTCATCGACAAGCTGCCCAATAACTGGATTTATCTCGCTTTCATCCGGCTTATCCTGCCCAATGCCAAAATCATCGACGCGCGGCGGCATCCGCTCGATTGCTGTTTTTCCAATTATCGGCAGCATTTCGCAAAGGGGCAGGCGTTTAGTTATGATCTGGCCCATATGGGACAATATTATGCCGATTATGTGCGGTTGATGGCACATTTTGACGCAGTTCAGCCGGGCTATTTCTACCGCGTCATTCATGAAGAATTATTAGAAAATCCAGAACGCGAAATTCGTGGGCTATTGGATTATTTGGGCCTGCCATTTGAAGATAATTGTCTGAATTTTCATCAGAATACTCGCGCGGTTCGGACGGCGTCTAGCGAACAAGTGCGGCGTCCCATCAACCGCGACGGCGTGGATCAATGGAAGCCTTATGCCGCGCATCTGGACCCATTGAAGCATGCATTGGGTACGTTGTGGGAGAGCTATCCGGCCATATCATAGTTGCTGCAATGCAACAGTATGGCGTAAAATAATGCGTAATCAGGCTATCGGGCGATTAGACATTGCGTGCATGTGGGTTTAGGAGCCTATTTGTATCAAATAAACCAAGTGGGGGGGTAATTGTGCTTAAATTAAATCATCGGACGAATGTCCGGACGGCCATGGCCGCGTTGCTGACATCAACCGCTTTTGGCGTTGTTGCCCCGGCAATGGCGCAGGAAGCCGCGACTGAGGACAGCAATGTCATCGTCGTGACCGCGCAAAAGCGCGAACAGAATTTGCAAGACGTGCCAATCGCGATCAACGCCATCGGCAATGAAAAGCTTGATCAGTTGCAGGTCAGCGAATTGCAGGATGTTGTAAAATTCCTGCCATCGGTAACCATTCAGCAAGGCGGCCCCGGTTTCGCGCAAGTATATTTCCGCGGCGTAGCCTCTGGCGAAAACGCCAACCACTCGGCTTCGCTGCCAACGGTCGGCACCTATCTTGACGAAATGCCGATCACGACCATTCAAGGCGCGCTCGATCTGCATGCTTATGACTTGGCACGTGTGGAGGCGCTCGCTGGACCACAAGGCACATTATATGGTGCAAGTTCGATGGCTGGTACGTTGAAGCTGGTGACCAACGCGCCAGATACATCGGGTTTCTACGGCAGTGCCGGCGTTGAGGTGAACACTGTGGCGCATGGCGATATCGGGTCGATTTACGAAGGCTTTGTCAACGTGCCGATCTCCGAAGGTGCAGCGGCGCGTCTGGTTGGCTGGTATCGCGACGATGGCGGCTATATCGACAATATTGCAGGTAGCCGGACCTACGCCTCGTCCCGCATTAGGCAGAGCAACGCAGCGTTGGTCGAAAAAAACTATAATGATGCCGAAACCTATGGTGCGCGTTTGGCACTGGGCATTGATCTTGATGACAATTGGACGATTAAGCCCACCGTGATGGGGCAAGTCCAAAATACACAAGGTAGCTATTCGCAAGAACGTTCGGGACAAACCAAGAAAGAACTTCAAACCGTTCAGTACAATCCAGAAGGCAGCCGTGATAAATGGATTCAGGCAGCTCTGACGGTTGAAGGCACCATCGGTAATTGGGATGTGACCGCGACGGGTGGTCATTTGCGTCGTAAGACCGAAACCCAGTCGGATTATTCCGATTATGCGTATTTCTATGACGCTTTGTCCGGCTACGGGGCCTATTTTTACGATAATGCCGGCAATCTGGTGAACCCCAACCAGTATATTCAAGGCATTGATCGGTATAAGAGAAGCTTTGGTGAATTGCGGGTTGCAAGCCCAACCGATGCGCCATTGCGCTTCATCGGTGGTGTGTTTGCGCAGCGCCAGTCGCACAATATTGAGCAAAATTACATCATCGACAATATTGCCGATTCCATCACCGTGAAGGGAACCGCTAGCAATATCTGGTTGACCAAGCAGTTGCGGGTCGACCGTGATTATGCCGCGTTCGGTGAATTGACCTATGATTTGACCGAGAAGCTCTCGCTGACTGGTGGTTTGCGTTATTATAAGTTCGATAACTCGCTGCAGGGTTTCTTCGGATTTTCTAGCGGCTATTCGAGCAAGACGGGCGAAGCTGCCTGCCTTAACACCAATGGCACAACGCGGCGCGCCAATCCGGCGGGTACGCCTGTGCCAATCATCGTCGCGGGCAGCCCTTGCACCAACGTGGACAAATCCACGTCGGACACGGGCGTCATTCATAAGTTGAATGCCACATATAAAATCAACGACGATGTTCTGCTTTATGCCACATGGTCGCGCGGTTTCCGTCCAGGCGGGATCAACCGTCGCGGTACCTTGCCACCTTATGGTTCGGACGAGCTCGACAATTATGAATTGGGCTGGAAAACGACATTTGGTGCATTCCGTTGGAATGGTGCGATTTTCCAAGAAGATTGGAACAATATCCAGCTTTCCTTCTTGGGGGCGAACGGCCTAACCGAAATCCGCAATGCGGGCGTATCGCGCATCCGTGGTCTCGAAATGGATGCGGGTTATCGGGCAGGCGGGTTCAGCTTGAATGCTGGCTTTAGCTTCAATGACGCTTCAATTCGTCGCGATTTCTGCGCTATTGCCAATGCAACTTTTGATTGCACCACCGCTGGAAATGAGTTGCTGGCAGAGTCCGGATCACGTTTGCCTGTGACCGCTAAGTTCAAGGGCAATGCCGTTGCACGTTACCAATTCCCAGTCGCCGATTGGGATGGCCATGTGCAGTTTGCGGTCAATCACACCGGCAGCCGCCGCAGCGATTTGCGGCCTGCGCAAAATGCGATCAAGGGCGATCTTGATGCCTATACCACCGCTGACTTCTCGGTTGGCGTGAAGAATGACGCATGGGCGATTGAGGCATTTGCCACAAACTTGTTCGATACACGCGGCGTGGTGAATACCGGCGTCCAATGTCTTGAAACGGTTTGCGGAACGGGTGTCACGGCGTCCACGCCCACCGGCGGCGCGTTTTACGATGTGGTCATTAAGCCACGCGTTATCGGCCTGAAATTCTCGCGCGACTTTTAACGATTGTTCACTTTTCTTCGCACAAAATATTTGTAGTAAGAAAAGTGAAACATCGTCACGAACCGCGTGACACATAGTTTGTCGTTAAAGGCGACAGAAACAGTTTGTCGCTAAAGGCGACAGGGGGAGGAAGCCGGATCTGAAAAGATCCGGCTTTTTCATTAGCGTTACGCAAATATCCGTTTGAACAGGCTGCGGTCGGCGAGCACCTCTGCCGCGCAATTATGCCCAGGAGCACCGGTTACGCCGCCGCCGGGATGGCTGCCTGCGCCGCACATATATAGGCCCTTTAGCGGCCCGCGATACGCGCCATGACCCAAGATCGGCCGTGCCGACCATAATTGGTCAAGGCTCATATTGCCGTGCATGATGTCGCCGCCGACCAATCCAAATTTCCGCTCGAGCCCTTTGGGGCTGAGAATTTGACGGCCCAAGACGGACGCACGGAAGCCGGGCGCATAGGCCTCAACTGTGCTGATGATATCGTCGGCTGCCTTGTCATCTTCGGCGTCCCAATCGCGTGGCGCGCCATCGGCGTTGTTCGGCAGTTCTGGCGCAAATTGCTGACAGAAGAGGCTGGCGACATGCTGCCCTGCGGGTGCGAGACTGTCATCGACGGTGGAGGGGATAAGGATTTCCACAATTGGCTTTTGTGACCAGCCATCGCGCTTCGCATCCAAAAATGCGCGGTCCATATAATCCAATGTTGGCGCGATGATGATGCCTGATTGATGGTGCTCGCCAGCTTCGGGCAAGCAGGTAAATTTAGGCAGTTCGGACAAGGCCACGTTCATGCGGAACGTGCCGCTGCCCGCCTTAAAGCCCTTCACGCGGCGTTTGAACTCTGGTTTCAGGTCGGCATCGTCAAATAGGCGTTCGTAGAGCAGTTTGGGCCCGACGTTGGAAATCACGCGGTCGGCGACGATTTCCTCGCCGCTTTCCAAGCGGACACCCGCAACTTTTTCGCCATCAACCAACACGCGCGATACAGGCGCTTCCAAGCTGATTTCGACGCCCAAGTCGCGACATACCTTGGCCATGATCTGCGTGATGGCGCCCATGCCGCCGATGCTGTGACCCCAAGCGCCCTTATTCCCGTTCACTTCGCCAAAGACGTGGTGCAACAACACATAAGCGCTGCCCGGTGTATCGGGGCTGGCATAATTGCCCACAACCGCATCGAAACCAAAGGCAGCCTTGACCGCTTCGCTTTCAAACCAGCTATCCAAGAAGCTGCGCGCCGATTTGGTGAACAGTTCGAGCACATCGCGTTGTTGCGATAAATTGAGCTTCATCAGCCCACGGCCCTGCACGGCGGCATCGATAAGCGTTTTTAGGCCATCGCCGACATTGGGCGGCGAACGCAACGCAAGGTCGCGCAGGACGTCGGCGACGCCTTCCAACATGTCATAATATTGCGGCAAGACCGCTGCATCATGCTTTGAAAAGCGCGCAAATTCCGCTTGCGTGCGCTCCAGCCCGCCACCGAGTTTCAAATAACCGCCATCTTCTTGCGGCAGGAAATTGGAGATGGGCCGTTCAATGACGCGATAGCCATGATCGACCAGCTTCATGTCTGCAATGACTTTGGGTTGCAGCAGGCTGACGGTGTAGCTCGCGACCGAATTGCGGAAACCGGGGTGGAATTCTTCGGTCACTGCCGCGCCGCCGACGACATCGCGGCGCTCGACGATGCGGACCTTCAGGCCCGCGCGCGCGAGGTAAAAAGCGCAAACAAGGCCATTATGGCCAGCACCAATGATGAGGGCGTCATATTTCTGTGTCATTTTTTGCTCCAACCCGATGCCGGGCGTTGTTCGAGGCGAGCCTCGGGAATGATGTTGCGGATTTGGCGGCAGAAGCTTTTCAGGCATACTTCCTTGTCGGACAGCGGACCCATGGAGAAGCTGCGGCTCGCCATGCCTTGCTGCACGCGGGTGATGAGGACGGTGTCCTCGGCATTGACTTGCCGGTTGATCCGCCAGTTGAGGTAACGCGCGGCGCGCATTTCACGGCGCCACTCATAATCGGGGGCGTCAGGCAGGACATAACTGATTTCGCGGATGACGCAGCTATCGGGCCCCGTGGGCAGCCATTGCATGAAGTCCACTTGATCAGGATAAATGTCGAAGGCAACCGATGGCCAGAGCTTGAAATAGAGCCAGCGTTTCTGATTGGCGGCGGGTAAATGCGGCACCGGCGGCAGTAAATTTTGATAGGCGCGTTCCGACCAGTTGGTTGATGGCCGGTCGACAAGGTCACCCCACATGCGGTCGACATGTGGTTCGGCTTCGACGCCATAGCTTTTGCCGAACAAGCGCGTCAGGCCGGGATGCGCGACGGGGATGTGCAGGCCATCCGAATAATTGTCGCCGACATTTTTCCAATTCACCGCACGCGGGCGCATGGTGACGCGGCCAAGCGCCTTCAATTCCTCAAACCGATAGGGCGCGACTTGCGCCTCATAAGGCGTCATCATTTCGGCGACCGAAGGCCCGCCGCTTTCCAGTCGGACAAACACAAACCCGCGCCAGATTTCCATGTCGACGGGCACAAGGCTGGCCTTATCCTTGTCGAGCGTCGGGTAAGAGGCGCTATCGGGGACGCCAGTTAATCGGCCATCGAGATCATAGGTCCATGCGTGATAGGGGCAGACCAATTTCTTAGCGCAACCGCCCGAGCCATCGACCAAGCGGCTACCCCGGTGGCGGCAAACATTGGTGAAGGCGCGGAGTATTTGGTCTGCTCCGCGCACGACAATGACGCTTTCGCCGATATAATCGAGGCTGTGCCAATCGCCCACATTGGGAACATCGCTGACATGGCACACCACTTGCCAAGATGGGCGGAAGATGCGGTCCACCTCAAGCGCGGCGAATTCGGGATCATCATAGGTCCACGCCGGCAGGCTCCAACCTTCCAAATGATCATGCGATGTATCTAAGCCTGATTCGGACATCTTGCTCCCCTTGTTATACGAGTGTATAACAAGGTCATGCAGTTGCGACAAGTCTTCACCCGTAAAAGCGCCGACACGCGCCGCGATGCGTTGATTGCGGCCACGGCGCGCTGCCTATCCACGCGGGGTGCGCAAGGGACGTCGGTGCGCGCAATTTGCGTGGAGGCGGGGGTTTCGGCAGGTTTGCTGCGGCATTATTTCGATGGTATTGATGCGCTGGTGGCCGAAACTTATCGTGCAACTGGCGCGCGGGTCGCAGCAGCGTTGCATGCGGCGGTAGATGCCGTGCCCACCGATAATCCGCGTGGCCGGTTGCTCGCCTTTGTCACCGCAAGTTTCCGCGCGCCGATTGCCGATCCGGAGCTGCTCGCGACATGGCTGGCGTTTTGGAGCCTGTCGCGGACCGTGCCGGCCATAGGCGCAATCCATGATGAGATTTATGCGGACAACCGGCAGGATATGGAACGTCTGATCCGCGCGTGTCCCAATGCGCCAGCCGACGCGCGATTGGCAGCCGTGGCGCTGACCGCCTTGGTCGATGGTCTGTGGCTTGAATTGAGCTTGGGCAACGCGCCGTTCAGCGTCGATGAGGCTGAGGCTTTAGCCGAAAAATGGCTCGATAGCTTTATTTAGGATTGTAGGCCTGCTTGTAACAGCGCTGCAACAGCATGTGATTATCGAATCTCCAAAGAATCGGGACAGACGGCCCAGAGGGCTTGTTTGAAACGTAAAAGGGGAGAAAGCCGGTCATGTCATTTATAATCAATCGCCGCCAACTGATGGCGACCGCGGGTTTTGGTCTGGGCGGGCTGATGCTGCCGGGCGGCGCCGCAATGGCGCAGACGCTTTTGGGCCTCACTGGATTTACCCATAATGTGGCCAGTGGTGAGCCGGGCCCTGATTCAGTGCTATTGTGGACGCGCTATGTGAACCCCACGGGCGGCGCTTCAAAAGTGCGCGTCGAAATTTCCGAAAGTCAGGATTTTATCAAAATTGTAGGTGGCGGCGAAATGGTCACTGGGCCATGGCGCGACCATACGGTTAAAATCACCGTGGATAAGCTGGCGCCGGGCAAATGGCATTGGTTCCGTTTCATTTCGCCCGATGGCAGCATCTCGCCTATTGGCCGCACCAAGACCTTGCCTATGGGCAAAGCGGCCAAATTTAACATCGCGATATTCTCCTGCTCCAATCTGGGCTTCGGTGAATTCAACGCTTATGGCCATGCCGCCGCGCGTGACGACATCGATCTTGTCCTGCACATGGGCGATTATATCTATGAATATGGCCGTGGTGGCTATGATGGCGGCGCGAAATTTGCCGCGCGTATTTTCCCCGCCGATGAAATTCTGACGCTGGCGGATTATCGTTTACGCTATGCCAGCTATCGTTCGGACAAGCAGTTGCAGGCGCTGCACGCCAATTTCCCGATGATCGCCAATACCGACGATCATGAAAGCGCCAATGATAGTTGGGAAGGCGGCGCACAAAACCATAGCGTGGATGAAGGTGACTGGAATTCTCGGCGCAACGCCGCAATGCAGGTGTGGCGCGAATGGTTACCCGTCGGTGAGCAGCCGTGGAAGGAATATCCAATTGGCGACCTTGCGACTTATTACCGCACCGACACGCGCGCCGTCGCCCGATCCGAGCCTTATGATTATGGTGACCTGCTGCGGTCGGGTGATCCGGCAAAGCTACTATCCGAATATCGCGATGGTGCATGGCGTGATCCGTCCATGACGATGTTGGGAACCGAACAAGAGGCATGGTTGTCACGCGCAATTGGCCGCAACAAGGCGACATGGGCTGTGCTCGGTTCGGCTACCAATATGGGTTATAACTACACGCCCGAGAATGCGATGGATTGGGTCCCCCAATTCGCGCCAGAACGTGCGCGCAGTTATGTGCGACAGGGCATCGCGGCGACAAAGGCAGGCTTGCCATTTAATCTCGACAATTGGGGCGGATATCCTGCAGCGCGGTCGCGATTGCTTGCGGCCGCGCAGCGCGCAGACGCAAACTTGGTCGTTGTAACGGGCGATAGCCACAATGGCTGGGCCTATGACTTGCCCGAAGGCGGCAAACCAGCAGGCGTTGAATTTGGCGGGCACAGCGTATCGTCGCCAGGCTTCGAAAGCGCAATTCCGTTCACCGCCCCGGCCGATGTCGCGCGCAGCTTGCTGGACGCGAGCAAGCAGGAATTGCGCTGGGTCGACACATCCAACCGTGGTTACATGCATTTGTCGCTCACGCCGCAGGCGGCAACCAATGAATGGGTGTTCATGCAAACGATCAAGGACGTTTCGCTTGCCACCAAGCCGGGCCATAAAATGAAAGTGCGGCCGGGTCGGAAGACATTGGAGCAAGCATAAGCTTTGCTTTTAACCGATCGGTTAAATCGCCTTGATTTCTTGCCATCCCTCACGCCATAGATAAGATAATGGCGTGAGGAGAGAATGACATGCAAATGGCCGGGCTTGGATATAGCGAAGAACAGATCGAGCTGCTGGATGTAGCCACGAGCTTTTGCCGCGACAAATCGCCCATCGACCGCGTCCGCAAATTGATGGACAGCGATTTGGGCTACGACGCCGATGTCTGGGCCGAAATGACGGCCTTAGGCTGGACGGCAATATCGATACCCGAGGCGCATGGCGGCGTTGGCTTGACGCTCGCGGAGGTTGTGCCAGTGGTAGAACAAATGGGCCGCCACCTGATGGCATCGCCATTGGCATCGTCGACCTTGGCCGCGCAGGCGCTGATCATTGGCGGAAATGAAGCGCAGACGTCCGCTTGGCTACCCAAGCTAGCCGAGGGGGCGATAGGCACGCTGGCTTTGTCCGAAGCGCATGGCGACTGGGACCTTCAGAATATCACCGCGACGGCAAAGCTAGAGGGTGACGCGGTGCATCTATCTGGTGAAAAGCTTTTTGTCTTATGGGCCGAGAGCGCCGATATCGTCATTGCGTCGGTGCAGTTGGATGGCAAGCCAGCCTTGGTTCTGCTGACTGCCGAAGACCTCAAAGGACGTTTGCGCCGCGAAGCGATCATCGACGAAACCAAACGCAGTTTTGCACTGTCGCTGGATGGTTTGGCCGTATCGCGCGCGGCATTGTTAGAGGTTGACCGTGCGACATCCACTTTGGCGCATATCGAACAGGTCGCCAACCTCCTGCAAAGCGCGGAAATGTGCGGTGGGTCGCAAAGCGTGATTGATTATACCGTCAGCTATCTGCAAACGCGCAAGCAGTTTGGAAAGCTTATCGGCGAATATCAGGCGCTGAAGCATCCGACGGTTGACGCTTATGTCGAATATGAAAAAGCGCGGTCGCATTTATATAGCGCGGCCAACAGTTTCAGTGACCAAGGCGTTGGCGAAATCGCCGTGCGCATGGCAAAGGCCGCGGCGGACGCAACCTATAGCTTCGCCGCCGATCGGGCGATCCAATTTCATGGCGGCTTTGGCTTTACCCATGATTGCGATGCCGGCCTCCACCGCCGTGCCGCGATTTTTCACGCGTCGCAATTTGGTGATGCGGCATGGCAACGCGCAAAGCTTGCTCCTTTATTGCTCGGGTGAAGGGCGGTTAGGATATTCTCATGCGCGGATTGCAGGAAATTGATGCCAAAACGTTGCATGAGATTATGCAACCGTTGAACATCATTCGGCTTTCCTGTGGGAATATCCGCGCGCGCATGGGGGGCTATTCGGCCGAAGATGCAGAATATCTGATCGGCAAGCTGACGCGCATAGAAGAACAAGTGGTCCGTGCTACCGAGCTGTTGCAGGATTTGAAAAGGCACAATGCAGATGGCACGCCAGTTGAAGACGCCTAACGGGACATTTGCATGTACGGCATGATCCATCGCGCCATGCGGCAGATGGTGCAGGAGGAGTTGGGCGAGGAAGCTTGGCTTGCCCTTGAACAAAAATTAGACATAGGCCCGACGGAATTGCTGACCGGCATGGTCTATGACGATGCGCTTACACTGGAAATTGTTGCAGAAGCGGCCGCTCGGTTCAACCTGTCGGTAGATCAAACTCTGGAGGCATTTGGCCAATATTGGGTGCGCTTTGCTGGACAAGGATCCTTGTCCTCCATCATGAAATTCACCGGCCAAAATCTGGCAAGTTTCATTACCAATCTTGATCGTCTGCACCTTGCGGTGGGGTCGGCTATGCCCGGTGCCCGGCTACCGACCTTTTCCACCTTGGAAAACGCGCCCGGCCATCTCGTCGTCGAATATCGTTCCGATCGTGTGGGTATGGAGCCGTTTGTGAAGGGCTTGCTACAAGGGTTAATGGATCGCTTTGATGCCTGCGGCGAAATCGCTGTTGTGCATCGGGGCGAGAAGACCATCCTGTTCGATATCCGTTATCAGGACAAAGGCTGAACCATGCTCCTTAGCTTTTCCGAAAAGCAAATTGGCGCTTTGTTACCCGCGTTCCTGCACATTGATAAGCAGTTGAATATATCCGCCATGGGGCCAGGCATATTGCGGCACTTGCCGCATGTCCGAATGGGGATGCCGTGTGCCGAGGCCTTTGACATCGTGAACTACGACACCGCGCAGTTTTTTCAGGAGGGCGCCAACGTTCAGCCGGTGAGCTTGATTGCACGGGACAGTGACGTGCATTTAAGCGGCGCTGCCATTTTCCATGACGCCGGATGCTTGCTTGCGGTTCGATTTGCCATAACGGAGGACATGTTCGCCGATAGCTCGATGGACCTTAGCGACTTTGGTCATGCCGATCCGGTAATCCTCAGCACCATGTTGATTGTGCTGCAAAGGGCGATGTTGGAAGAATCACAAGCCAACGCCATCGAGCTTGCGCATGAACGCCAACGCAGTGCCGACCTGTTGGAACGCACAAGCCGGGTCGCAGGATATATGGCGCATGATTTCAACAATCTCCTGTCGGTAATCCGTTTGAATACGGATCGTCTGTCGCGTCAGTTCGGCAAGGACGAAAAAATTGGCAAGCTTGCCGAAATCATTCAGGAAATGGCCGCGCGTGGGTCAGAGATAACACAATCGCTGATGACCCTCTCGCTTCAGCGCACTGATACACGGCAACCCTTAGCGGTTGATCAAGTCATTCAGGACAATATGGGGGTTTTGGACAGTGTGGTGGGGTCAAACATCACATTGAAGCTCAACCTAGATGCCGATGGCCGCAAATCTGTTGTCAGTTATAGCGACTTTCTGAATGCCCTTATCAATCTGTTGCTTAATGCGCGTGAAGCCATGCCAATGGGCGGGCAAATTGCATTGTCTACTTCGATCGGGGTTGGCCGAAGCAATAGCCACGCCGACGGCGACGCGGATACGGATATGGCGGCGTCCGGTTCCTATATCGCCATCCAAATAGCGGATACGGGTATTGGCATGAGTGACGCTTTGTTAGCGCGTGCCTTTGAACCGCAATTTTCGTCAAAGCCGAATGGGACCGGTCTTGGCCTTGCCTCCGTACGCAATTTTGCCGCCGAAATGGGCGGTGATGTCTGGCTGGAGTCTGTCGAGGGTATGGGAACCACGGCCTATCTGCATTTGCCCGTCGCGCGCACCGTCGCGCCGTTGGTTGCAGCTGGTTCTAGTCCCCCGAATGCGGGCACGCCGAATGCTTTGGGCAAGCAAAGGATATTGCTGGTCGAAGATGAGCCTTATGCACTTGAGGCGCTGGTCGAAATGTTGGAAGCGGAGGGCTATGCCGTCACAGCCTGTACATCGGGGGAGGAGGCGTTGCTCGCATTAGGCCAAAATGCCTATGATGTCTTGTTAACCGATGTGTTGATGCCGGGGCAAAATGGCACCGAAGTTGCGCGGGATGCTTGCATCGTGCAACCGTCAATCAAGGTCATTCTGATGAGCGGCTATGTCCCGGATTCGGCCGCTTTGCAGCCGGGATGGCTATTTTTGCACAAACCCATGGAAAGCGCCAAATTGCTGCAACTCATTTCTGGCTAACGCGCGATGATAGCCCGCGTGCAGAACGCCATTTATGTGCCTTGCGGTTGCAATTTCCAAGCTGCCTCCAAATAACGCTGCATGGCAACAGTGGCATGATCCTCCAGCATTAGCAGTTTGCGGCGCTTATCCTTTGGGTCCGTCCATCGCCGAACGAGACCCGCGTCCACCAGACCATTGATATGACGCAAGGCCGTGCTCAGTGGAACATGTGTTGTGGCCGATGCACTGGACGCCGGCACCGCTTCGCCGCGTAAGGTGGCATCGGTAATATCCAGCAATATTTCCCACGACGGCCCCGTGAGCACCGCGGGGTCAAAAAATTTATATTTATTATGCTGAAATTTTAACAGCATGCGGGTGAATGTCTGAAGTTCTTCTTTTGATGGCTTATGGCCCTGCTTTGTCGGGCGGTCGCGATGATCTGGCGGATCACTCCGCTTTGTCAGGGTCCTCATCTGGAATCGGTAGGCGGCCGCAAAATAATGCGCCGATGCACGGCGTAATGCGTCAGCCAGCTGCTCCATCGACACTGGTTTACTGAGCAAATCTGTCGCTTGCACCTGCATCGCTTTGGTCGCGACCTGCAAACTCGAATGCCCCGTTAGGACTAAGGTAATGATAGGTCTATTGGGTGAGAAGCGGTTGGCAATCTCGGACAATAAGGACATGCCATCAATGGTCGGCATTTCAAGGTCGGTTATCACAATGCCGATGTCTGGCGTCTCCGCGATTTGATGCAATGCGTCGGGCGCGTTGGCTGCGGCTTTGGTGGTGTAACCCAAATTTTCTATTGCATCGCAATATTCATCGCGACAGGCAGAATCATCATCGACCACCAGGACCGTACATGTCATGGATGCCTTGCTACGCGCTATTTCGAGGTCCGAGCTGTTGACGTGCATCACATTTCCTGACGCCTGAAATTGATTTCAAGCTACTGCCGACAGCGCCTGTTAAAATGCTATGTCTGTCATTTTGCCTCTGGCGTCAACCAATTGATGATTAACGCCATTTTTACAAATTAGCATATATTTATGGACCAAATATGACTGTCCAAAGCGGTGTGATACGGGGAAAGGCTGGACGGTTTTAGCGCGCTTGGTTCCGTTCGGGCGGAATGGCCTGCGCACCGGGCCGGCGGGGGTCTGCGGCACCCAAGAATAGACCGTTTTCGATCATGATGGATTGCGCACTGCCCATCGTTTCGTCGGAGGTGATATTGTGCCCCATGGACTTCAGGATTTGGACGGTATCGGGATTGAAGTTTGGCTCAACCCGCAACTTATCGCTGGTGTCTTGGAAGATACGCGGCTGGTGGGTGGCTTCTTCGACATTGAGGTTGAAATCGACGACGTTGACGATCACTTGCATCACAGTGTTGATGATCGTGCTGCCTCCGGGCGTGCCGGTGATGAGCCAAGGCTTCCCGTTTTTCATCACAATTGTTGGCATCATCGTCGAAAGCATCCGTTTGCCCGGTGCCATCGCATTGGGCGGTGGCGGCAAACCTTCGCGGAGCGCTTTTGCAGCTTGTGCGTGCGAGAAGTTATTCATCTGATTGTTGAGCAACACCCCAGTTCCGGCAATCATCACGCCCGAACCAAAATCGGCGCCCAAAGTGTAGGTCGTTGACACCACATTGCCCTGTGCGTCCGCCACCGAGAAATGGGTGGTAGATGGGCTTTCATATTTGAGCGGATCACCCACGCCCATTTGCGCGATGGGCTTGGCCTTGTCTGGATCGATACGTTCGGCGCGCGTGCGCGCGTAAGCTTTTGAGATAAAGCCTTGGATCGGCGTGGTGACGAAATCGGTATCCCCCAACAGGGCGTAGCGATCGGAATATCCCAACTTCATAGCCTCCGCCATGATGTGAAGAGACTTCGCAGAACCCGCGCCATTTTGTTTCAGGTCAAAATTTTCAACGATGTTGAGCATATTGAGCAGGGTCGCACCGCCCGCACTGGCCGGTGGCGCCGTTATAATATCAAGGCCGCGATAGGTCCCACGCAATGGCTTGCGTTCAATCGCGCGGTAGCCAGCCAAATCATCCGCGGTAATCAACCCGCCATGCGCTTTCATGTCGGCGACAAAACGTTCCGCTACCGGGCCTTTGTAAAAGCCGTCTGCCCCGTGCTTGGCGATTTGGGTGAGTGTCCATGCAAGGTCTGGCTGTTTCAGCCTTTCCCCTGCACGATAAAGTGTGCCATCGGGCTTATAATAAGCCGCTTTGGCGGCCGCGCTGGTCGACAAGCGCTCTTCGCCCCAACCAAAAACAAAGGCTTCGTCGGGGGTCAGGACCACGCCGTCGCGGGCAAGCGCGATGGCGGGCGCAACGACGTCTGACCAAGGCAGTTTACCGAATTTTTTATGTGCCATATGGAGGCCCGCAACGGTTCCGGGGACCGATGGTGCGAGATAACCGCGGCTGGCAATAGGGGATTCCTGCCCTTTATTATCCACAAACATGGCAAGCGTAGCTGCCTTTGGTGCGACCGAACGGAAATCGAGAAAAACTTGCTCACCGCTTTTGGCGTCATGCACCAGCATGAAGCCATCGCCACCGATATTACCCGCCCGCGGGAGTGTGACCGCCAAGGCAAACCCAATGGCCACAGCCGCATCCACGGCATTGCCGCCACGGCGCAATATGTCCGCGCCGACTTCGGATGCCATTGCATTTTGCGACACCACCATACCTTGTTCGCCAACGACGGGAGAATGGATGCTGGGATATTCGAGCAGCTGCTTTTTCTGGGCAAGGACGGGGGATGCCGCAAAGGCGACCATCGACAATAATAAGATGCCCGTGCGAGACCATTTTCCGATAATCTGGACCATCAAACTTCTCCCATCAATCGTGCAGCCCGTTCGGCATAATCAGCCAAGCGCAGCAATATGCCCACTGCGGAGACTGAAGGCAATTGTTCCGGCGATATCGGCTATGCGCACCTAAGGCTATGCTCCGCCCGGTAACCCGGCGAGAGAATATCCCTGCAAACAGCCTCAGTTTCATGCGAGCAAGTTAGCGGCGCATTTACTGCGCCGCTACATGCAAAACGGTTTTCAGGTCAGACCGTTTGATCAAAACTCTTTCGACAGTTCGAAATAGACAAACCGGCCAACGGCATCGTGCAACGAACCAAGGAAACCATAGTTCGTCGATGCCAGCGGCGGCTGCTTATCGAACAGATTACGCGCACCTACACGGAACCGCGTACCCGAAAATGCACCCTGATCTTTTCCAGCGCGATATTGCACATACGTGTTCACCGTGGTGACGCTGGGCAACTTGTAAAACTCATTGTTTACTACCAGCGTTCCCGTGTCGAAAACCGAGCCGACATAATTGACCAAGATGCCTGCACTTACGGGACCTGATTTCCACGTCAGGTTTCCGCTCATGCGCCATTCTGGATTGCCGTTGACCTGGATCTGGCTGCCGGCTTGGGTAATTGTCACGCCGCTACCCAATGTGCCCGCTGCGTTTGCGGCAATCAGTTGCGCCTGCAATTCAGATGCGGATTGTTCATATGTCAGAAGCTTTGACGCATTGAGGTCGATGTTGAAACTACCCAGCAGCGTATTGCGTACATCATAGCTGACGCCGAAATCCAGACCGGCCAACTTGCGCAGCCCAAGATTGAAATAATCATCCTTCACATAATCGATGGTGCCGATGACTTGGGTGCCAACCGGTGCAAGCCGCACAACATTCGGGTTGCTGCGTCCGCCCAGCCGTTCGAGAAGATCGAACAAAATCTGGTTTTGCGCACCTTGCAGACCAATGACGCCCTTAGAACGCAGCGACCAATAATCGACAGTGAAAGTGAGGTTATTGAAAGGCTGTACAATGACGCCCGCCGATAAGGTTTCGCCATTTTCAGGCGTCAGATTCTGATTACCTGACCGAACCTCAAGCGTGCTAATACCGCTGCAGGTGGTTGCCGGGTTCAGGCGGCAAGCGGCAAAGTCGGTGCGGGTATTTGCGACCTGTGTTCCCGCGCTGTAAAATTGCGCGAGATTGGGGGCGCGGAAATTCTGCGACCATGCCGAACGGAGTTTGATGCCGTCCATCACGGTCCATGCGCCCGCGACCTTGGTCTTGAACACATTTCCAAAGTCCGAATAATGCTCATCACGTGCCGCAACTTGCAGGTCAATCGACTGCACCAATGGGATTTCCATATCTTCGGAAATCACAGGTACCGCGAGTTCGGCATAAGCCGACACAACAGTCCGACGCGCTTTTACATCCGGCGCAGGGCTGGCGCCCATGATGTCGGTGCCATAACGGATACCTGAAACGCTATCTGTATAGGTGGTAGTGCCGTCCAAACGGTTATCGCGGTTATCCGAATATGTTTCGCGCCGTCCTTCGACGCCGCTGGCGAAACCTACGCCACCTGCAGGCAGGCTGAAAATATCATTGTTGGAAATCCGGAAATCCAATGTGCCAAGCGATGTCGTGCTGATGCGATGCACGTCGACCAAGAAGGACTGGATCGTGGCCGCGCTGTTAGGGGTGCCATCGCCAATTGAATTATTGAGCTGATTTCCGCCGTTGAAGGGGTTGTATGCATCTGGGGTTGAGCGTGCGAGCGCCGCTTGAAACAGCGTGTTGCTGACGGCATTTTTGGTATTATCGTCGGTGCGCGCCCAAGAATAAGACGCCGCCGAATCCCATTTGAAATTGCCCCATTCGCCGCGCACGCCGAGCAAACTGCGAATGCTATCATCGGTTACGACGAATTTACGCGGACCAGTATCCACGGGACGATAGTTGGTGATACGCAGCGCAAGACCAGTTGTTGGTACGCCAACAAGGTCGGGCAGACGATTGGGGTTGGCAACGCCGTTGAACGTTGTTGGGCCAAAAGGATTGTAATAATTGGTGGTCGGGATTGAAATGACCGCGCTGGAAATAGGCGCGGATTGTTCGCGCTGACCTTCCAGCTTGGCATTATAATAGCCAAGTTCACCGAAAAGTTCGACCGATCCGAGTTCCTGACGGAAGGTGCTGAAAAGATTGATGCGGTCCAGACCGCCGCGAATGGTGCGATCGGGGTTCTCATCATAGCGCAAAACCCGGCTGGTAGTGCCGGTGATACCACCGCTCTTCAAGCAGAGATTATTGTTGAAGACCGTGCTTGAACAGCCCGCCGCGGTATTTGTGATCGGCTCGATGTGGAAAACGCCCGAAGTCGTCAATGTCGGCAACGTCGTCGACGTTCCTTGACGGATGGTTGGTGATGGCGTGGCGACAACTGTAAATGCACCCCAAGGCGATGAGGTGGAACGGTTGTCGAAGCCAGTGTCAGCTTCCCAAGGCGTTCCAACCAACGCAGGCATATGGTTTTCACTTGCCGCAAATGGACGTTCGCTTGCGAATAGAGGTGTCCGCTTTGTGTAGCTGCCAAACAAGGTGAAGCGGCCACCGGACTTGGTTTTGAAGCCAGCCTTGATCGCGCCCGTTTTTTCGCTGGTTCCGTCTGCAGAGCCATAACGCGTATCAAAACGCAGTCCTTGATATTTATCGTCGGTGACGACATTGACCACACCGGCCACGGCGTCCGCGCCATACACGGCGGCTGCACCGTCGCGCAAAACTTCAATCCGGCGCGTTGCGCCCACCGGCAGCGAGTTGGTGTTGGCAGTTTGCACCGGAACAAAGTTTTCGGTCTGTGTACCTGGGGTCAAGATCATGCGACGTCCGTTGACCAGCACAAGCGTGTTACCGGTACCAACGCTGCGCAGGTTGATCGACGCGTTATCGCCGCGGGCATCATTGAGGTTGCCGGTCGTCCGGGCCTCTTGAAACTGAACATCGCCCGCTTGCGGAATGGACCGGAAAAGATCGTCACCGGAAACACTTCCGGTAGCGGCGATACGGTCTTCGCTCAGTACCGAGACTGGCAGGGTTTCAGCAATTTTCGAACCTTCAATGCGGCTGCCGACAACGACGATGGCTTCTTTCGTTTCGGTGTCAGCTTCGGGCTGATCGGATGTGGTCGCAGTCTGCGCGAACAACGGCGTGGCGACGAAAATGGAACAGCCGATCAACAAACCGGCACGCATTGAATTTTTGGACACTGTGACTTGCCTCCCTTGGCCGCCCCTCTGCGGCTTATGAATTTGCATCCGAATTGCAGCAAATTCTAAAATTTACAAGCCATAGTTGTTACAAATTTGTGATTAATCCACACCGCAAGGCCATCGATTGATCAACAATTGTGCCGGATGCAATGATGCGGGTTGAAGCCATTGCCAATCGGGATGCCAAATAAAGCTCGGACTGTGTTGGCCAAAATATAGGCATTTAGCCGGCGACCTTTGGCTGCGTAAAAGCGTTTTGCAACGCATCTAATATAGGGTCAGGATTTCTGTTTCTGAGCGTGATGGCGCTGACATCATAGCGGGCGCCATCGCTTGGCGGCATCGGCATGACCTTCAGATCGAGCGCGCGGGCTTCACGATTTGCGAAGGATGCAGGCAATAATGTAATCATGTCGCTTTCGGCGACCAGCGCCAAGCAGGACAAGAGACTGAGAACGCGGTAATGCGGGAAGCCCGAGCGGCGCAGCCTTTGCTCTATCGCGGCCGGAATTGCAGAGCGATAATTTCTATCATAGCCCGGAATGGCCCATTTATACTGCAGCATCTCATCCGCGCCCAAGGCGTTTTGCGCCGCCGGATGGTACTTGCGCATCACCGCAACATAAGCCTCGTCGATGATCTTGTGTATATGAAAAAGCCGCTGTTCGGGAATGGCGCTGACGCTGGTGGAATGAAAAAGCAACATGTCCGCTTCGCGCTGGCGTAACCGGCTCGCGGCGATATCAAGGGGAAGCGTCTCGGCCGTCACGCGTATGTTGGGATGTACTTTGTAAAAGGATGTGAGCGCCGGCGCTAAGGATGCTTCCATGACCGCTGGTCCAGCAATGAGCCGCAAATGTCGGGTGCCGGTTAACACCTCATCGCCGATTTGATCCGCTAAAGCCAAAAGCTCTTCGGCCCGTTGCGCAAGGCGGTTGCCGGCATCGGTGGGGACAACACTGCGCGTCGTCCGGTTAAACAATTCTGCGCCCAATTCTTGTTCGAGCAATTGCAACGATTTGGTAAGCGCCGAATGCGTCATGCCGAGTTCATTGGCGGCCCGGCTGAAGCTTTTGTTACGGTACACAGCGACAAACCGGGATAATCTGCTCAAATTTATATTCATGTTCCAATAATTACATAATATGTATTTATTATTCAATTTTTTAAATTTTTAGCCTGTCTATCCCTAGCATCAATTGCGGGAGAGACATTTGTGACCATAAGCCAATTCATCAGCCAAAATTGGGTCGTGATATCATTGGCTGCCTTTGCTTTGGGCATCTTGCTCGAACTGGCTGCCATTCGCTTCCTGAAGCGCAAGGGCGAGGTGCCGCTAAAGGACTCGCTGCTCTCGATTTTTCTGGGGCTGGCGAGTGACCCGGTAAATGCCATATTTGCCTTTATCACTGCCGCCGCTTTGTTCGCAGCGGCCCCCTTTGCCATTGGCGATATACCCGTCACTTGGGGAACGTTCGTCTTGTGCTTTGTCCTCGACGATTTGCGGTTCTACGTGCACCACCGCATATGCCACCGCGTCCGTTGGGGGTGGGCGATGCATGTCGTGCATCATTCTTCCAGCAACTTTAACATGCCCATTGCGCTCCGTCAAAGTTGGATGAAGCATTTTACCGGCACGATGATGCTGAAAATTCCGTTGATTTTAATCGGCTTTGATCCTGCTTTGGTTGTTTTTTGCGGGGTTTTGAATGCAACCTACCAATTCTTCCTACACACCGAGACGATTGACCGTATGCCACGGTGGTTTGAATTTATTTTCAATACGCCCAGCCATCACCGCGTGCACCATGGTCGCAATCCAGAATATCTGGATGCGAATTTCGCCGGCACGCTTATCATCTGGGACCGGATGTTTGGCACATTTGTCGAGGAGGACCGCGCGGTGCCCGTTGACTATGGCTTGGTCAAAAATCTGGAGACATTTAACCCCGTGACCATATTAACGCATGAATATGTTGGGATCGTAAAAGATACGACGCAGCGCGGGCTGAGTTTGTCGCAGAGATTATGTTATATTTTTGCGCCGCCCGGCTGGAGCCATGACGGGTCGCGTTTGACATCGACAGACATCAAGCGGGAGGCGGGATTACTGCCCCATGACCATGCAACAGCTTCGGTGCCGAGGGCATGATGCCGACCCATTACGCGCTATCTGATGCCGCCATTGTCCTCGTGACCATTTTTGCAGGCCATGCGCTCTGGCGAAACGGCCGGGTTTTGCCGGCATTTGCAATGGCATGCTTTGGCATAGCGGCCGGTGTCGGCGTGGTGCGCTTTGGCGGTGGTTTGCAGGACGCGCTCGCCGCTTTACATTCTGGTGCGTCCCAATTGCTGGGGCTTGCCGGGGCCTTGGCGGTCGTATCGCATTATCTGTTCCCGCCAAAGGATAGAAACGGGATCGGCATAATCGCAATAATACTATGTCTGGCCACAGCAATCTTCTTTGTCGCGCACCCCTTTCTTGGCCCCCTTTTCCTATTGGCTCTCATGGGGGCTTTTTTTGCCGCGATTGTGCGCCCTGGCGCATCGCAGCCTAAATGGCTTGTGCCCGTCGCCTGCGCCGTGATGCTTGCCAATACGCTGTTCATTCGGCAGGCCCCGTGGCTTGATGCGGCGGTTGCGTGGCATGCCTATCATCTGGTGATTGCGCTCGCGCTCGCGGCACTCGCAAGGGGTGTGATGTCCACCGAACAACGCGTGGCATAATCTTAGACTAGCCTGCAGATGGACCCAGTTGAATAAGCGTTCAATCTTTGATACGCGAGGCTATGTCTCAAATTAAAACTGATCGTCGCCAACATATCATTGCTTCGGCAATTGCCGTTTTGGCCGAATATGGAATAGTTGAATTCACGTTCAATAAGGTTGCGCAGCATGCCGGTGTCTCTGCGGCGTTGCTCGTGCATTATTTTGCGAACAAAGAGGCCTTGCTTGAAGCGGCCTTTCGTTCGGTCGTGCGCCAGTTGAACCAGGAGGCAACGGCGCGTGTTCGGCTCGCGGCTGGACCCCGCGCGCGCATTGAGGCGCTGGTGGACGCGCATCTGGGACATAATGATTTTTCGGAGGAAACGGCACGGGTTTGGCTGTCATTCTGGGGGCAAGCGCTGCATGTGCCGCAGCTTGCCCGCGTACAGCGGGCGCACCAACAGCGCATGTTGTCTAACTTGAAATTTGATCTGCGCAGGCTGGTTGACGCGCGCGATATATTGCCG
Organism: Sphingomonadales bacterium UBA656; assembly: GCA_002299895.1. Classification (GTDB taxonomy): domain Bacteria; phylum Pseudomonadota; class Alphaproteobacteria; order Sphingomonadales; family Sphingomonadaceae; genus Sphingorhabdus_B. Next base: position 180,446 of record DBOC01000006.1, read on the forward strand.
ATGGCGCATCATATCGCAGCAATGATCGATGGTGTTTGGCTGCGCGCGGCTATGAATGGTGGCGCGGCGCTTCAGAATGGCTTGGCCCGCGACCTTATTTTTGATTTCATTGCGCGCAATGTCGCGTCCACCCAAGCTGCTCCGGCTGCCTCGCATTTTGACACGATCAATCCAGCGACAGGGCAATTGCTCGCAACCATCCGCATCGACGGGCAGGCAGAGGTCGATAAGGCTGTCGCGCGCGCGGCGCACGCCCAAAGCTTATGGGCCAAAACACCGGGGGTAGAGCGCGGACGCATCTTGCATCGTGCTGCTGCCTTGCTGGTGGAACGCAATGATGTGCTCGCGCGGCTCGAAACCGAAGACACCGGCAAGCCCATCCAAGAAACCATCGCCGTTGATGTTTTATCCGGCGCCGATTGTATCGAATATTATGCGGGTCTAGCGCGCAGCATCGCCGGTGAACATCATGATCTGGGCACAGGCGCATTCGGTTACACAAGGCGGGAACCCTTAGGTGTCGTTGCCGGCATTGGCGCGTGGAACTATCCCATACAAATCGCGTGCTGGAAATCCGCGCCCGCTTTGGCTTGCGGAAACGCCATGATCTTTAAGCCAGCGGAACTGACGCCACTGACCGCGATAGAATTGGAGAAAGTCTATCTTGAGGCAGGCCTTCCCGATGGCTTGTTTCAAGTCGTGCAGGGGAAAGCGGACACCGGTCGGTTGCTTAGCCTGCATCCGGGCATCGCCAAAGTGTCCCTGACCGGCGAAGTGGGTACAGGCAAAAAGGTGATGGTGGATGCGGCAGGCACGCTGAAATATGTCACCTTTGAATTGGGCGGAAAATCGGCGCTGATCATCTTTGAAGATGCGGATTTGGACGAAGCCGTATCGGGCGCATTGCTTGCCAATTTTTATTCGGCAGGTGAGGTGTGCACCAACGGCACCCGCGTTTTTGTGCACAAGAATGTCCGTGATGCGTTTTTGGCAAAATTGAAGGCGCGGACAGAGGCGATGGTGATTGGCGATCCGCTCGATCCCGCCACCCAAATGGGCGCATTGATTTCGCAAGCGCATATGGAAAAGGTGCTTGGCTATATCGCGCTGGGGCAGCAGCAGGGTGCCACTTTGCTTACCGGCGGGAAGCGGGCGGTGCGGGGCAATCTGGCGCAGGGGGCGTTTGTTGAGCCGACCATCTTCACGCACTGCACCGACGATATGGCTATTGTCCGGGAAGAAATATTTGGTCCCGTCATGGCGGTGCTCGATTTTGAAGATGAGGCAGAGGTTATCGCCCGGGCGAACGCCACAGAATTCGGTTTGGCAGCGGGTATATTCACCAACAATCTGACGCGCGCGCATCGTGTCATCGCGGCGTTGGAGGCGGGCACCTGCTGGATCAACACCTATAATATCACGCCGATTGAAATGCCCTTTGGCGGCAACAAGCAATCGGGTTTGGGCCGCGAAAATGGCAAGGCAGCGATTGAACATTATACGCAGCTGAAGAGCGTCTATGTCGCTATGGAACCAATCGATGCCCCTTATTGAAGCCGCAGATTATATCATCGTCGGCGCAGGGTCGGCGGGATGCGTGTTGGCGGACCGGTTGAGCGCCGATGGCGCGCATCGGGTCATATTGCTTGAATATGGTGGCAGTGACCGATCGGTCTTCATCCAGATGCCGGCGGCGCTTGCCTACCCCATGAATACCAAAAGGTGGAATTGGGGCTATGAGAGCGAACCCGAGCCGCATTTGAATAACCGGCGGCTGAACTGCCCGCGCGGCAAAGGATTGGGCGGATCATCATCGATTAACGGCCTTGTTTATGTCCGCGGCAACGCGCTCGATTTTGAACGTTGGAAAGAAGAGGAAGGCGCAACGGGATGGGGCTATGCCGATGTGCTGCCTTATTTCAAACGCGCCGAAGGCCGGGCCGAGGGCGGCGATACCTATCGGGGCGGCGATGGTCCGCTCTCGACCAGTTATGGCCCGCTCGACAATCCGCTGCATCAAGCTTGGCTCGATGCGGCGCAACAGGCTGGCTATAGCCTGACCGAAGATTATAACGGCTATGCCCAAGAAGGTTTTGGCCGGATGGACATGACAGTGCGGAACGGCACGCGTTGTTCGGCGGCCAAGGCCTATCTATATGAAGCCCGCAAACGGCCCAATCTGAAAGTTATCGAAAAGGCGCTTGTGACGCGCATCTTGTTTGATGGCACGCGCGCCATTGGGGTGGAGTATGAACGCGCAGGTCAGTTGCATCATTTGCACGCGGCGCGCGAAGTCATCCTGTCGGGCGGCCCCATCAATTCGGTGCAACTGCTGAAGCTTTCGGGCATCGGTCCAGCAGAGGAATTGAAAGCGCATGGGATAGACGTGCGCGCAGACCGTCCCGGCGTGGGTGCGAACTTACAAGATCATCTGGAATTTTATTTCCAAATGGCCTGCACGCAACCCATCACTTTGTACGGTAAGGCCAATCTTCTCGGCAAAGCGATGGTCGGTGCGCAATGGCTATTCGGGCGATCGGGGTTGGGGGCGTCAAACCAGTTTGAAAGCTGCGGCTTCATCCGCAGCCGTGCGGGTATCAAATATCCGGATATCCAATATCATTTCTTTCCAATGGCGATTAATTACGACGGATCTTCCTTGGCAACGGAGCATGGCTTTCAGGCCCATGTTGGCCCGATGCGATCAAAGAGCCGCGGAACGGTAACGCTAAAAAGCGCCGACCCGCACGACAAGCCCAAAATTGTGTTCAATTATATGAGCCATCCCGACGATTGGACCGAAATGCGGGCCTGTGTGCGGTTGACACGTGAGATTTTTCAACAGCCTGCCTTTGCGCCATTTCGCGGAAGGGAAATTCAACCGGGCGCGGATTGTATCACCGATGCGCAGATTGATGCCTTCATTGCCGAGCATGTCGAGAGCGCGCTGCACCCCAGTTGCACATGCAAGATGGGCAGCCCGCGTGACCCAATGGCCGTGGTCGATCCCGAATTGCGGGTAATCGGTGTCCAAGGACTGCGTGTCGTGGATAGCGGTGTGATGCCGAGCATCACCACGGGCAATCTGAATGCGCCGACGATCATGATCGGTGAAAAGGCGGCAGATCATATTCTTGGCAAGCCCATGCTCGCCCCGTCAAATGCGCCATTTTACGTCGCGCCTAATTGGAATGACGCTCAAAGATGATAAAAACGATACTCGAGCCCGCCCGCAATATTGATGTGATCCGCCAAACCGACGTGCTGGTCGTTGGCTCTGGCCCAGGTGGCCTTGCCGCAGCTTTGGCATCAGCGCGCGCGGGCGTCGAGACAACCTTGCTGGAACGTTATGGCTGTTTCGGCGGCAATATCACGCAAGTCGGCGTGGAGGGTTTTGCATGGTATCGGCATCCCACCACCATTGACAGCGAGGGCATTGGCCGCGAGTTTGAAGAGCGCGCCAAGTCTATGGGCGCTGCTATGCCCGAGCCGCAATCGATCAGCCACAGTCTGGATGCCGAAGCCTTCAAATTTGTAGCAGATACGCTCGTCGAGGAAGCAGGCGTGATGCCGATGCTGCACCGCTTATGTGTCGCCCCCATCATGGAGGGCAATATGATCCGCGGCGTGATTGTGGAGAGCAAGGCAGGTCGTGAAGCGATCCTCGCCAAACGCGTGATTGACGCGACAGGGGATGCCGACATTGCCCACCGCGCGGGTGCACCCACGCATATGCACCCCGTAGACGAAATGATGTCGGTCTCGGTCATGTTTTCGATGTGCGGCGTGAACAAGACGCGGTTCATCGATGCGGTGAAGGCGGATCCGCAAACCTATGGCGACTGGGCCGTGGGCGGGGAGTGGGAAGTGATTACCAGCGGCAAAGAGGATGCGATGTTCTCGCCCTTTTTGCGCAAGCCATTTCAAAAGGCCTTGGAAGCGGGCCTGATACCCGACAGCGTCAAAACCATGGCCGGCACGTGGGGTACCGTTTCCGATCAGGGGGATCTGACCTATCTCAACATGTGTCATTTATATCTGAATGGTACCGATCCCGATGCGCTGACGCAGGGCGAAATGGCAGGGCGTAAGCAGGCGATGCACGCCATAGCGGCGTTGCAGGCGTTTATGCCCGGATGCGAAGAGGCGAAGCTGCGCAATTTCGGCATGACTTTGGGTATTCGCGATACGCGCAAAATTGATGCGGTGTACAACATGACCGCGGACGATGTGATGGAGCAGGGCCGCTTTGACGATAGCATCGGCATCTTCCCAGAATTTATCGACGGATATGGCTATCTTATCTTGCCGACGACCGGCCGCTATTTCCATCTGCCTTATCGGTCGATGTTGCCCAAAAATGTCCGGCATTTGATTACCGCTGGCCGCGTGATTGGCGGCGATAAGGTTAGCCATGCCGCCGTTCGCAACATGATGTGTTGCGCCGTTGCAGGACAAGGTGCCGGTGTTGCTGCGGCGCTCGCCGTCAAATCGGATAAGGACTTTAGCGAAGTCGACATCAATGCCGTGCAAAAAGAATTGCTCCGCCAAGGCGCGCGTATTTCGTAAACTCAGGGTCTGTTCGCGCCGTTAGGAAGCGAGATCAGACTCCAATGCGGCTTGGAGGCGTTTACGGAACAATAGAATGATTATGCCGCCTGCCAGCCCGATGGCGGCATCCATAACCCAAAAAGCCGACGGGTGCATTTGGTCAAAATAGCTGCCAATCCACCCCGCCAGGACATGCCCGATAAAGGGTGAGAGAAAGGCTACCCCCATCAAAATAGAGGCCATGCCCTCAGGGGCAGCCCGGCTGACGATGGCTAAGGTTGTCGGCCAATAATACATCCAAGCAAGCCCCATGATTAGCCAGCCAGCAATGGCCCATCCAGCGTTCACACTGTCGGGTGCGCTTTGCCCCATATTGCCATAAGCAAAAAGAAGCGCGGCAACCGCAATGATAGCCGAACCAATTCCGACCTTTGTGACGCTGCTCGGTTCGCTGCCGTTTTTGGCCTGCCATGCCCAAAACATCACTAATGCAGGGGCGGCTAATATCGCGCCGATGGAATCCATTGATGCAAACCAACTGGACGGCACCTCACCCAGCGACGTCGCCAAATTCACATATTGATCAACCCATAAAATGCCAATGCTCCACACCATCGGATAAGCAATTTCCGCCGGTATCGTCAGGGCGATGACCAATAACAGGACCCAAACCCGCTTGCGCTCAGCCTTGGTCATCGGCGCAGCTTTTTCGCGCTTGCGCGCCACCGGACGATCATCGGGCAAATGGCGCTGTCCCAAAATATAGGCGACCAGTGCAATCAGCATCAGCGCCGCCGCAACCGCAAACCCCGCGTGCCAGCCATAAATCGCCGCAACCAGCCCGGTTACGATTGGCCCGCTTGCAGCGCCAATGCAAATCCCAGTCGAAAAAATGGTGAAACCGCGTGACCGCATCGATTCATCTGACTGCGGATAAAGCGCGCCAACCTGCGCAGAAATATTACCCTTCAAAAACCCCGACCCAAGGATCAGCAGCAAGAGCGCGAGCAGAAAGCTAGAATAAAAGGACATCGCCAAATGCCCCGCACTCATTAGGAGGACACCAATCATCACGGTGCGCTTTGCGCCTAATATTCGGTCGGCAACCCAACCGCCGACGATAGGTGTGAAATAGACAAGCCCTGCATACCAACCATAAATGATTGCCGAAAAAGCAACATCGCTCATGGCCCCTCGAAATTCGAACATATCGCGGAGTGCGGCGAGCCCGATGACCTGCGCGGCATTTTCCGGCAGCAGTAGCTCTTTCACCATATAAAGCGTGAGCAGCGCAGACATTCCGTAAAAGGAAAAGCGTTCCCACATCTCGGTGAAGGATAAATAATACAGGCCTTTGGGGTGACCCGATGGCTGGCCATCCGCAATGTGCTCAATCTTACCCACGCGTACTCCCCCCGCCATATTGTGCAGCCTTGTTCGCGTCGATATCTATGCCCGCTTAAGCGCGCGTTGCAAGGAAATGATGGAAATGTGTCCGTTCGATAAGAATGAAAATTAGGACTTGGCTATTCGTTGCCGGTATCGCATCCTACCCTAATATAGGGGGACTAAGATGAAATTTGACAGACGCGGCATGCTTGCAGGATTTGGGGCGCTGCCACTGGCATCGGTCGCTGCTAAAGCCTTTACCCAAGAGCCCGTGACGGTGTTCGAGGGCAATTTCGTCACGATGGAGCCTTCGCTGCCCGAAGCGCGTTTTGTGGCGGTCTCAGGTGGCATGATTTTGGGCCTTGCGGATAGTGTTAATGCGTTGGCGCCATGGACTGCGAACCGTGAGACGAAGATTGACCGTCGCTTTGCCGGGAAAACAGTTTTCCCAGGACTGGTCGACCCGCATATTCATCCGATGCAAGCCGCCGTGATGCTCAACATACCCTTTATCGCCCCCGATGACTGGGTGCTGCCGCGCGGTAACTCCGCAGGTGTTCGAACGGCAGACGGGTACCGAGAAAGGTTGCGCGCTTTGCTGGCCAGCGATGCGTCGCGCCCGCTGATCACTTGGGGCTATCATGCGTTATTCCACGGTGCACTCGACCGCGCTATGCTTGATCAACTGGCACCCGATCGTCCATTGATTGTCTGGCAACGCAGCTTTCATGAGGTTATCGTGAATAGCGCCATGCTGCGCGAATGGGGGCTAACTGACGAAGCCGCGTTCAACGCCGCGCTCGCCGCCGCTAAGGCAGATCCCGCCCATTTCAGCTTTGCCTACGGATTGTTCAGCGAAACCGCGCTGCCCTTGGCCTTGGCCAAAATGCGTCCGGTTATCCTTGCACCCGCCAAGGTGAAGGCCGGCATGGCTGACCTGCGCACGTTGATGTTGCGCCATGGCGTCACGTCTACTGCCGATATGGCGACAGGCATTTTCGCCGGCTTTGACGTTGAAGCCGGGTTAATCCGCAATGCCTTTGAAACATCCGAATGTGCGGCGCGCATTGATTTGGTGCCGATGGCGAATGAGCTCGACAAAGTCTCGGATCTTGACGCCTGGCACGCAGCGGCACGTGGCCGGGTGGAGGGCAAACATGTCCGCCTACCGCGCAGGGTAAAGCTGTTCGCCGACGGCGCCTATTTTGGGCAGAATATGCGCATGAACCCGCCGGGCTATGCTGACGGGCATTTGGGTAAATGGATCACCGAACCGACAGACCTCAACCGACAGGTGCGACGCTATTGGGAGGCAGGATTTAGCCTGCATATTCATGTCAATGGCGATGAAGGCCTTGATGTCGTGCTCAATACGCTTGAGCCCGTCATTACGGGCCTACGTAGCGCACGACAGACGGTTACTCTGGAACATCTCGGCTATTCGACGGAGGCACAAAATCGTCGGATTTCCCGCTTGGGATTATCCGTATCCGGGCAACCAAATTACATACGCGTGTTGGGGGACGCTTATGCCGCGCATGGCCTTGGTCCCGATCGGGCGGCGACAATGGACCGTTTTGGTTCGCTTGAACGCCATGGGGTATCGCTGGGGCTTCATTCGGATTTTAACATGGCGCCAATTGACCCGTTTTACCTTGCATGGGTCGCCGCGAACAGGATCACGCTAGATGGCCATAGCCTTGGACCGCAGGAGCGGTTGAGCGTTGGCAAGGCGCTCCGCGCGATCACCATTGAGGCTGCACAAGTGATTGGGCGTGACCATGAAATTGGCTCGATAGCTGCGGGAAAACGTGCTGACTTCGCGGTGCTTGATCGCGATCCGCGGAAAATGGGTGCTGCCGCTCTCCGTCAAACAAAAGTGGAAGCGACCGTCTATGATGGACGTGTTTTTAATGTTTGAGCCACAACTGTTTTTCCTCCAAATGTCTCAAAAATATAGATATGATGCCTTCTCGCGACAAATCTCACAAGTTTGATAAAGCGGAATCGGATAAACACAGTTTTCTATTCCTGACCCGACGAGACCCATCTTTTGGTCAATTGTACAAACCTATTTCTGACGGCAGGCAGTGCCTGTCGGAATTCTGTTGTTTGGTCTGGTGGCGGCGTCTATCCAAAAAGGATATTTATGGCTTTAAGGATCAGGCAATGAAATCTCTCTTGGCGACCATTTTCACAGCTATCATCCTTTCGATGTCGCCGCCGTTCATTTCTGCATCAGAAGCAGCGACGGAAAGTCCGGGCTTTCAAAAATGCATGGATGATGTTGATCTTTCCGCCTTTAAGAATAGTCAGTGGGCGGCTTGCTATCAGGCTGAGCTGCAGATCCAGGATCGCAGATTGAATGCTGTTTATCAAAAGGTTCAGAGAGCCAATACGCCCGAACTGAAACAGGCATTGTTGAAGGGCCAACGTGCCTGGCTTATGTTCAGGGATGCTTGGTGTTCCTATGAGGAGCAGGCACCTTATGCTCCGGGCGGTGAGGTTAATAAATTAGCGTGCTTATTGAGCATTACGATTAATCAAATTGAGCGCTTGGAGGCTTCCGCCGGATAATCGGGTGAAGGTCTCGCCATAAAGCGAGGCGCATATGAAACACGCCATATAAGCAGTGATGGTGGAACCTTCGCTTCTTTTGGCGCATGGCCGCAATGCCTATGCGCAGGATCTTGTATAGGGTTTGGAGTCGTCAACGAAAGGTGAATTAGTCACCAATATTTCGTTTGCAATGCAACATTAGCTGTTTCTCAAAATCCTACGATGCTGAGGCAATGAGGGAGTGTGGAGTTTCTGCCGTCGGTCTTCGGATAGTAACAAATCATTAAAATAACAAATATAAATCAATAATTTATGGTGAATTGCTGAGATGTGTGCGCGGTTGTGCTTTTCTAGGCGTGCAAAATTCTATATTTTCTAACCGTTTTACAGTTAGTTAATGTCATTATTGCTAACTGTTGCGGAACGCAAAGCGCAAAAGATAGTACCAAAGTGGCTTTGGATGACGCACGATCAGGTTCAGCCTTCGTCTTGTGCCCCGTGTCGGGACGACTGCTACGTTGTGGTACATGCGCAAAATTGCGGTCATTATGCTGCCTTTCGTTTTTCTAAAATGGCGTCTGCGTATGTCTGGAACAGCTCAACAAAATGATCGTCGAGCGTCCGTGCGGTATCCGCTGCGCGCTGAGCGGCGGATCGGAGTTGATCTTGATCGCGATCCAATAGGCGCTCAATGGCTGACGCAGCGTCATGCGCATTGCCTGGGATATAGGTTTCACTAAAATCTGGATGGGCAATGTCGGCGACAGCGCCGGCATTAGGGAGTATCAAAGGTAAGCCAGATGCCAGCGCTTCCGACGCAACAAGGCCAAAAGTTTCTGCCGACGACCCATGCACCAGCGCGTCGCAGCTTGCCATTATAGTGGCCAGCGCTGTGCGATTGCGAACAGGCTCAAGCAACTGGATATGCGGGTTGCCATTTACATGTTCAATGACCGAAGCCTGCTGATGGCCGTTTCCGATCAATATCAAACCCATAGGCCGTTTTGCTGCTACGCGAGACACCGCATCAATCACGCAGGGCCAGCGTTTTTCAGGGGTATGGCGACCAATACCTAATAACAATGTTGCCGTATTGGGTAAGTTACAACGCGCCAACAGGTCCCTTCGAACGGACATATGTCGTCTTGCAGGCGAAAAAACCCCCGCATCCACGCCCATGGGAATGTTGACTGCGCCGTAAATACCACCAGAGGCCAGTCTTTTTTGCAGGCTGGGCGATGCGCATATGGTGTAATCGAAGCTGTTGCACATGCGCCTGAGATAGCGCCAAAACCATTCAAACTGCCGATCAATGACATCACGAGAGGCAACGCCATCGAACCAGCGATAGGCCCAAGCCGACAGTGGGTCATGATGCATGAATATCGATCGAAGGGCATTGCCCCGCCAGCTGCGCGCAATCCATGCACCGCGCCATGGGGAGGATGCCTCCAGCACGTCGGGTTGTTCTGCATCCAGTATGGCGTGCACGGGCGCAGCATCCCAGAACATCCCGTATTTCTTGTCAAAAGGCAGTGGGGGCGCTTTTACGTAGATGATACGGCAATCGTTTCCGTATTCGACGACCTCATCTTTAAGGCCGGGCGCAATTACGGTTATGGCATGGCCAAGCCGCGCACCAAAAGCGAGTTTTGCATGGATATATGTCCGCACGCCGCCACCTTCTGGCGCATAAAATTCACAGACATCGACTATTTTCATGGCTGGCCCCCAGCCGTTTGATTTTTGATTGGGCCAACGCCAATACCTTGGCGGTAATTTATGGTGATCGAGATGGAGCGAACACCCGATCCAAGCGAAAGAGAAACGGTCGTTGCTTTTGGCTTACGGAAGCCCAGCTTGGGGTTGTTCGCAAAACCAACGCCATCGCCTGCAAGACCAAATTTTCCGTTGTCATCACGGTCATGCAGCAGCACGAGTGCATATCGTCCCGGACTTGGTGCACGAATGCATATTGAAACTGGGCCAGTGTTCGGGAGAGCCATCGGGACCCGGCGAAACGGCTTGCCCGCCGCAATTAAAATTTTGTCGCTTTGCAGGAAATCAGCATCATTGTCGGGGTAAAGCTCCAGAATAAGTTTACCTTTTCGGTCCTTTAACCCGACAACATTTACATGTACCGCAGGACCCGTTTCTGCCGCGCGGCAATCCGCACCATGTCTTCCGCGTTCGGCCTTCGGCGGCACATTAGCGTGCGCAGAGACAGACATGCTCATGAGAGTGAGCGCGATGACATACTTCATGACGATGTGCCCATTTCGGGGAATATGTCACGATTTGGGAAAAGCAGCGCTAACGCTCCCAACATCGCTGCAACGATGACATGGAGTGCCAAGATTGACGTGGCGGTAAGCGTTATAAGCGTTGAAACCGTGCTGTCCTGACCGACTAAGAAAACAGCAATGACCGCGAATAAGGCTTCCTTATTCGGCAAAAATGGCAACCGACCAACCAATAGCCGTATCATTGACAGGACCAGCCAAAAGCCAAAATGCGGTCCTGGCAAAATGATGAACCATAACAGGGCGCATAACAGCACGCCTGCCGATAATCGCAGAATGTGGATGCCAAAAATCCACCATAATTGCGTCCGCTCCAGTGTGAATACACGGCGAGAAAACAGCAATATCACGAATGACAATAATAATATGGCGGCCGCGCAAATGACCGACGTATCGGTGTAGGCGCCAAGATGTAGTTGCGACATAAATGGATAGGTCAGGGCCAACAGCAGCAACGCGACGAGATTCGCCGCCAAGGCAGAGAGAATGTTGACATCTTTTATGGCGCCAAAGGGCGCCGCGGTTAAATCCGAACGCTTGCGCGCCCACAGATAAAAATAAACCTCGCCTGAATAGGATATCAGCACTTCATTGCCGATGCGTTTGGCAAGAAGAATGAAAAAGCCTGATGCAGGCAGCGCCCAAAGTCGCCGAAATATAATCCAATCAGCAACGGGAAGCGCAAAATATAAGGCGAGCAGAACCGGTAAAAACCAGAGATTTTGCGGCAATGCGTCCTGTAGCTGCTGGGCGTCAATCTGCCCAAGTTGCAGCACAATGGCGACCAGAAACGCGCCGGATAGGATCCGCGACAGCCAAGTCGACCAAAGCTTTCGCTCCGGCTTTAAGGCTGGCAAATCGAGATGCACAAAGGGGGTAGTGGCTGCAGTCATGTGACGGCCCACTGGCGTTCACGAAGCACGGTATCGCGCTGCCCACGGGCATCGAACCTGTTCGCCAAAAACCGGTAGAAAAAGTCGTGCTGCCGTGACCGGGGGGTTAAATGATACACCAGACGTTCCGCGAGCGTCCAACGTACATTGCGGCGGTCGGCTCGGCGATCTGATGTCGTGCACCAAAAATCGGCATGATAAACTTGGTGCCCGCGTTTCAGCACGCGGTGCATCAGCTCATGATCCTTTAAAACATAAGGCCATAAGGAGGGATCGTAACCGCCTGCGGCTTGTAGTGCGGATGTTCTGAAAGTCTGCGCGGCGCCGCTGGTATGGTTTTGATGCGGCAAAATGCGTGCGGCCAGCAGCCTGTGCATCATGCTTCTCAAACCCTTATATAATCCCTCGCGGCGGAGATAGGCACATGCCGCGACATACCCCGCGCCTTTTGCGTCAAACAGCGAAGTTGCGGCAGCCAGATAATGCGGTGGATAAAAAGTGTCGGCGTCACAAATCGCCGTGAATTCGGTATCGACCGCAGCAATTCCCGTCTGCAAGGCATAAACTTGACCGGGCCGAGGTTCGCACAAAAAGGTTACTTTGCCGCGGTACTCAGCAAGTTGCGTGCGGGCATTATCGATGCAACCGTCGGTTGAGCCATTGTCGACGATAATCAAATGAAACGCTGTCGTTTGGGCAATAATCGACGTCAGCGTCTGCGGCAAAAAATCTGCCTCATTATAAACTGGTATGACAATTGACCAACGCACAAGCGACCCTCGGATAATCCGAGGAGCCATCGCATTCATTTGCCAAAGTGCGGTGTCAGAACAGCGTCAGTTTTATGATAAAGAAATGAACATTCTGTAACAAATGCCAATTGGAGGCTATTTTTCACAGCGCACGGCAAGGCATTCGGCTTCGCGTTGATCCGAGTTTGGGTTTTGTTTCTCTTGTAGCCAGAAGAGTTCGGAAGACGGACCCGGGCCCGCCAGATCAGATCTTTCAGCCCTAATTTCTTTAAGAGAACAACCCGCCCGTCATTCCCGCGGCTTTTCACCGCAACTTTACCGCAATCAAATTCGTCAATGGAGCCAAAAATGCGCAGAAATAATGGCGCACCTTGGAGGAGAAAGTTCGAAACTTCTCTTCAAGGTGTTAGCAGAGTGGAACCACGCTCTTAGCCACACGTCAATCGCTTCTGATACCCCACCGGCCAATGGCAATGCGCCTTCCGCCAAGGTCAAATCTTCAAAAGCTCAACCCAAAGAAACCCTTTCTGACAACATCATCGGTGTCGATCTGTCGGTGCGGCGTCCGCCGCGTCCAACGGATCGCAGCCCTAAGGTCAGAGTGAGAGGCGATGAAGCTGTGGAGGTCAGTCATGGTTGATCGCCGTCCACCTCCTTTCTCGTTGCGATTGACGTTCGAAGAGCGTGCGAAGATCGAACATGATGCCGCCGGTATGTCACTCGGCGGCTATATCCGTTCGCGCCTGCTTGATCCTGATTGGATCGCGCCGCGTCGTCGTGGCAAGTTTCCAGTGAAGGATCATCGCGCGCTTGCGCAGCTTTTGGCGATGCTCGGTCAATCGCGATTGGCGAACAATGTGAACCAACTCGCCAAAGCCGCAAACACGGGCAGCCTTCCTGTCACACCTGAGACAGAGGAAGCGCTGCTCACCGCAGTTCATGAAGTCACGCGAATGCGGCAACTTTTGATCGAGGCTCTTGATCTGGATGCGCGGCTATGATCTTCAAAGCCTCCAAGCGCAGCGGTGGTCGTCAACTCGGCGCGCATTTGCTGAAAGCCGAAGAGAATGAGCATGTCGAGATTCATGAAGTGTCGGGATTCATCTCTGACACGGTGATGGGCGCGATGAATGAGGCCTACGCGGCAGCGCGCGGGACGAAGTGCCAGCGTTATCTGTTTTCAATGTCGCTCAGTCCGCCCGCGCACGAATCCGTGCGCGTCGAGACATTCGAGAAAGCGATTTCGGATATTGAAGAGCGGCTCGGCCTCACGGGCCAGCCGCGCGTCATCGTCTTCCATGAAAAGGAAGGCCGTCGTCATTGTCACGCCGTCTGGTCGCGCATCAACGCTCAGACCATGACGGCGATTGATATGCCGTTCTTCAAGAATAAGCTGCAAGCCCTCGCCAAGGACATTTATCTCGAAAATGGCTGGGCGATGCCGAAGGGCTTCGCCAATCCGCGCCTGCGCGATGCACGCAATTTCTCATTGGATGAATGGCAGCAAGCCAAACGCGCGGGCGTCGATCCTCGCGAATTGAAATCAGCAATTCTCGATTGCTGGCAACAGGCGGACAATGCCAAAAGCTTTGCGGCGGCGCTTGAAGAGCGCGGCCTCTTTCTTGCGCGCGGTGATCAACGCAGCTTCGTCGCCGTCACCATTGACGGCGACGTCCATTCAATCACGCGCATTCTGCCTGACCGGAAACGCGATATCATCTCGCGCCTCGGTGATCCCGCTGCCCTTCCATCGGTCAGCGACACCAGACAAAAAATTGCCGAGCAAATCGCCCCGCGCCTCTCCCGCTACATTGGGGAAGCCAAACGCATCGCTCACCACAATATGCAACCATTGGTAGCCAAGCGCGAAGCGCTCAAGGTTCAGCATCAAGCTGAACGCCAAGCCATCGATACCAAACTCGAAACCCGTTGGAACGAAGAGCAACGCATTCGCTCATCACGGCTGCGCAAAGGTATTGCCGGTGCATGGGATCTTCTTACGGGGAAATATTTCAAAACCCGCAAACAGAATGAGATGGAAGCCAAATTTGCGCGAGAGCGCGATAGCCATGAGCGGCACGCTCTGATCCATGCGCAGCACAAGGATCGCCAAGCCCTGCAAGAGTTGATCAAAGAGAACCGCCGCAAGGAAGCTGAACGCATCCTCGGTCTGTATCGGGACGCTGCCAAGTTCCGCCAGATGCGCGAAGGCGAAGCCGAGCGCGACCGCAATGGTCGCACGCGTGATGCGCGTTCACTTTCGCCAAAGCGCCGTGATCGCGGTTTGGATTTGGGATGATTCTTCGCGGGTCGTTGCCGTTCGCCTTCCTCCAATTCTACACCGCCACATGATCCGCTGGTTGATCGAACCTAACCGCATTCGTTTGAACATGATGCAAGGCGGGATCGTGATCCCTAGCCTTCTCCACATTCGTTGCGATCACAGGTGATGCATCGGCAATCGATGTGCGGATGCACGTCCTCCAACGCGGCCCATGGTGGGCGGCGCTAACGAAATGGAGGATGACATGAACATCAATCTGAACCGCAACGATCTTGCGACCAAATCCACCGCTCAACTCGCGGCCTTGTTCCAAGATGCATCGCGCGCCGTCACGGCGAACAACTCGGCAATCGCATCGGCGCAATCGCTTCTCGCGATGATCGCTCAAGAACTTGGCCGCCGTGGTCCAGCGCCATAGCGACGCTGGCCACAAGCCCCGAAGGGGAGCGTTAGCTCCCCTTCTTTGCTGGCTTTTCCTCGTTGATCCGCATGACGATCCGGCCATTGACGGGGATCGCATTGAGCGCGAGCGTGAAACCTTTGCCGTCCTTGGTTGCCCATGCGACGCCGATGTCAGTCCAGCGGGCGTTGTCACCGTCACCGGTTACATTGAACAAGCGGTGGCTCGGGCGGTTTGAGTTTGTGTCAGACATTTCAGTTCTCCTTGGTTTCCACCGAAGGACAATTCCCTCGGCTTCATGGGGAGACTCGTGACCTGACGATGGAGGTGAGGATCAAAGGCTGAGCGCAGCGAACCTCTGCGCGGAGCTGCACAAACGAAGTGCGGAAGCGAGCGGCCTTGATCCGAGACGCGGCTGGTCAAAAACCCATGAATGAATGCCGGTGGGAATGTCCGCTGCTCGGTGGTAATTTTAGGAGAGCATGATCTGACACGACAAACTGCCCGCGCCACATTTCACTTTGGGTGACGGCTGATCGCCTATCGGTTGGCGATCTCGATGTCCGTGTCACCAGTGGCAACAATCGCCGCGTGCTCAATCATCCGCCGCATGGCCTTGTCGGTGAGATCAACGGAAACTTGGACGCCATTGATTGTGAGCTTCACCCCTTCGGTGACTATATCGACCGCGATGATTGCACCTGCGGCAATCGTCTCTTTGAGAAGCGCATTGATGCGAAGACTCGTTTGCTGAGTTGGGCCTGGGCCTCGGTAGTTTCCAAAGCGGCGGCGCAGATTCACCGACTCGCCGATATACATTTGCGATCTGCTGACACCATCGAGACGAAGGCGATAAAGTCCAGCGCCGCTCGTCACGCTCGGGAATGCAACGCTGCCGTTTGCATCGAGATTAACATTGCCCAGCATTTTCCATTCGAAGGCCAACGCAATGTCGTGCGCGGCTGCGGTCGGCGCAGCTTTCAATATCGTCACCTGCTCGCCATCGGCGTTGGCGCGTCGTTCGGCCTTTGCGCGCAAAGGTTTTTCGCGGCGCGCTGGCAATGTGCTGCGAACGAATTTTACGGTGCGTGATTTGCGATTGAGGTCTGCGGTCGCCCATCCGCGCTTCAACCATGCTTCGTTATGACGTCCCTCGACTGGCGAATTGCTCCACCACGCATCATAGGTGCGGGCACTCTGTGGCAAATTGCGATGGATGATCTGCTCGATCTGATCGAAGCTCAAAGCGATGCGATCACTTGTCTGATCGTCGAGAAAATCTCCGAGCGGCTGATATACTTTACTCATCGAAGCATTGAGCCATAATTATTCTATCGCTGCAATGCGCGTGATCAACGCGCGTGTCTCGCGCTCAAAAGAGCGCGAGCTGACGGGATGCGACGGCGGTTTCGCGCCATGCGTGGGTGTGTGACATCTCGTCGATCCACGCTTCGACATAGGCCTCGGGGCCGCCCATGTGATCAACATTGCTGCGATTGATGAAGTGCGAGCGATATCCGGTTTCGGTGATCGGGAGCGGCGCACGTGCTGGCTTTACGCTTTCGACCTCAAGATGTGCCATTGATTGTCCGTCGTCGAATGAGACGTAATCGGCGATCCAGCGAATTTCGATTTCGATGCCGTTCCAGTTTTTGTGAATGATTGCGTAGTCGGTTTTCATGTCTGCCTCCTTTGGCGTTTGGGTTCGTCCGGTGGACGGGGAGGCAAGCGGCAGGGTTCGAAGGGGCAGCGTCACCGAAGGGAAACGGCCAACACGGGAGCCTGAATGAAATGATGGCGAATGGATCGGGCAAGCCGTTGACGATGCGCCGGCCCTGCCAACATTCCCGTCATCATCACCGGACGATCACAGACGCGGGGCAGACAATGAAAAGGGCCGACAAGCGGCCCCATGTTAGAACAGAAATGAAATTGAATTAAACTTCTGAATCTGATAAGTTGTTTTCAACAAAAGGAAATTCATGGGATGCGCGCATAAAGAAAATCAGTACGGCTTCACTCTCGTCGAAATCTCGATCGTGATGATTATCATCGGCCTTTTGATCGGCGGCACATTCGGCGGAATGAAGCTGATCGAGAATATGCAGGTCAACAAGACCGTGCAGGACTTAAAAGCCATCGAATCCGCTGCTCTGACCTTCAAAGATACTTATGGCCGCTTGCCAGGCGATATTCGTAATCCGTCGGTGCGGTTGCCCAGTTGCACGGATGCACCTTGCGCAACCGGTGGTGATGGGAATCGTGTTTTCGATGGAAATCAGTGGTGGGCAGCGATTACCCCGACTTCCGAAAAATTCACATTTTGGGCACACCTTCAGGCTGCTGATCTTATATCTATAGGTACAAAAAATACTCTCGATATGAATTTTGGTGAGGGACAGCCAGAGTTGCCAATCGACGGCGGAATTAGAATGAGCATGTATAACGGGACTTGGTCTGTGCCGAACACATACGTCTTTTCTGGCGCAGTCGCTTTTGTAACGCTTCTTTCCTCAGCAATGTTTGATGGATCATCCTACACAGTCAACTGCGGGAAGATTGGTGCGGTTGATCGAAAGATCGATGATGGGGTAGCATACAACGGGATGGTAGCGGGCTGGGCTTGCACAACGGCAGTTTCCCTTGCCTCCCCTTATGTCGACAACCTTCGTGGCGTTTTGATTTATGATCTAAAGGGCATTTAGACCCCTCGATCTTGTGTGCTGCAATCGCGGCCTCAGCTTCCAAGGCGCTCGACAGAAAATTATCTTGACGAAACAGTTGCCCAAAGAGAGGCGGCCTAAGCCGCCTCTCGATGTTCGATCTGAGCGATGCTCTTGAGGTATTCGGCAGCTTTGTTTGCAGCACTCGCCGCCGTGAAGATCGCCTTGCGGTCGCCCTTGAGAATGCGAAGCCAATGGCCGATATAATCGGCATGATCGGCGCGTGGTTCTGCCGTGATGCCAAGATCACCACAGAGGAACGCAGCGCCAAGTTCGGCAACCATTTCTTCCATCGCGTAGGCATCATCGCCAAAGCGTTCACCGAAGGTGCGCGCGCAGCGTGTCTCTGCGCCTGACCAATGTGTCAGCTCGTGCAGCAGCGTTGAATACCATCCTTCGGTTGCGGTGCTGGTCTTCGTGCCAACGAAGCGATGACGATCCGGCATCGTGATGCTGTCGGTTGTGCGATTGTAGAATGCACGTTCACCGGCAACGGTGATGTTCGCATCTGTGGATGCAATGAACGCTTCGGCGGCAACGCATGGATCGATGCGATCAATCGAAGGTTCGATTGCGGGAAGTTCAAAGCCATCAACCTGTGCGACGTTGAACACGCGCGATGCACGGGCAACGAAGAAACGATTGCCGCGATCATCATCATCGCCGGATGATTGCGTGTCACGCTCATGCGGCCCGAGGTCACGATAGAAGATGATGATGGACGATTTCTCGCCCTTGCGGACTTGAGCGCCCTTCTCTTGCCACTGACGATATGTGCCCCAAAGGCCATGATCGAATTGCTGGCAATATGCCGATGCCCAGAGGGCGACGGTGTTGACGCCGCGATAGGCGTTCTTGCTTTCAACATTGGTGGGACGTTCGATTGATCCGCCTGCGCGATGCCATGGCATTTGCGGATGCTCGGCTCCGGCTTCGATTGAGGCAATGATTTGATCGGTGATAGCTCCGTAAACGTCGAAGCGTTCTTTTGATGAAGTGGTCATGTCCTGATCTCCTTTCGCTGTATCCTGAGGACGCGAAGGGAACAGGCTGGGGGAAAGTCGGACTGTCAGCCGTTAGGCGAAACGGGCAACACGGGAGCGCAGGGAATGGAGCGGGCCGCCCGTTGACGGGACGACGACCACAGCCACATTCGCGGATGAAACTCAGGGTGCAGTGGAAGGAAGCTCAGAACAACTTCATTGAACGAGCCAGCGTGAATAAGCTCGGATGTCGATCATCGGCACGGTCGCCGAGTCTTGGAGTCGAGCGATGAGTTCGAAGAGAAATGCAGTCGCGGCTTTCTCGTGCGGGACAAGCACATAGCCCCCTCGATCATTGCGATAGAATAACCCTTGGGCAGCAATACAGCCAATATCGATTCGCGTTTGGTCGTCACCTTTGGCAAGTGCCGCACTCAGGGGTTCGCCAAGCGACGGTTTCCATTCGCTTTCCAATGTCAAAACACCGCCGATGATCCAAGAAAGCGGTTTCGGATCGAAGGTGCCACCTGCGTGAGGTATCGGTAGACTCGTGCGATGGAGAGCGCGAACGCTAGCAATTTTCTTCTGGGCATATTCCACCTGCGCTGCATCGAGGCTTTGTTTGGCCTCAAATACGGCATAGACACTCTCGGCTGGGATGACATTCACCCCCTCGTGCTGAAAGACAAACGGGGAATATTGCCGGTCGAACACGACAATATCCAACTGCTCGCTTGCCCTATTCTCGCTGTCGATCACGATGGCGCGTGCCGCGCGGTATCGCTCAGGTAGGTAGGTGGCCAGAAGGTCAAGCCAGACCGCTTCACTGGCATCGCCCTTCAGGACCGGATGCCCGATCGTGTCACGACTGATTTGGAGCCGTTGTTTAACACCGTCATGTAGCGCGGCAAGCAATGTCGTGAGCGTCCAACCTGTCATGTTACGATTTGACTCCAGTCGGTTGCGGCGAGCGCTGTCCTTGCCGCTGCGCTGATGCGCGCGCGTTCCTGTGCGGTTAGGTCGTCAGAAATCACGTTGTTCGTGTTAGCCGGATCAACTACTCGCGCGTTTGGAAATCGGTCGCGTAAATACTCTAAAATGATCCAAACGCGCTGTGACAAAGTGCCGTAGCGACCTGCGAGCGCGGCCATGGCCGTCAATTCGATATAAAAGGATGGAAAGTCCAATCCTTTCTGATTGCGCCAGAGTTTGATGATCCGAACTTCATTGACGCAGCCCGAATGAGCAACGTGATTGATGTGCGTTATCACGTTCGTTTTAGTCCATGTATCGGCCTTGCGCCGATAAAGCGTGTGGTCATGGGAATGACCGTTTTGCCGTCGCGCTGGCACAAGATCGACGCTGTAGCCGTTAACCCGAACATTGATCGATACATTCTGGCGCTTGGGATTGAAGCCGCGCTGAGTCATCTGCGTGAAAAGTGTATCGTAGATTTGCTTCATCGGATCAGCGAGGGTCTCCCCCAGCGATATGAACAAGTCGATATCCGTTCCGCTGCGATTGGCGGTTCCTTTGGCAAACGAACCACTCGGATGAACAGCGACGATATAGCCATTACCCCATGCGTTGAGCGCAGGCGCAAGAGCGGCCTGCACTCCGCGAACGGGCGACGCCAGACCATTATCAACATGCTCGCGTGCAAGAATGTTCAAGAGATATTGGTCGGCACTCACTGTTGGGCCTCTTGTCTTTCCTTTTTCGCCCAGGTGCCCAGTCGTGCAAGGCAACCTTCAATATCATCGCGAACCTCATAGACCCAGAAGCGCATGACATCGTAACCCAGCTCTATCAGTCGCTGATTCCTGATCTGATCTCGGCGGCATAGCTCGCCAGTCCAGTTTCGGTGATACCTCTCTCCATCGATTTCGATGACAAGTTGCCGGTCGCCGTCCGTGTAGAGGAAATCGACTACATATTTTTCAATGGGATATTGGGGAATAAGGGCGAAGCCCGCTGGGTATGCCGAACGATAGAAGTCTCTTTCCCAATCTGAGACCATCTCTGGTCGAGCGACGTTGGGATAGGAAGGACCGAGTTGTGTAGTTGCCTGCTGAATGGCGTCGGCCTTTTTGCTGTCCAATGATGACGCATAGCTTGCAAAGCGCGCGAGATAGCCGATGTCGCATGACGCGCATTCAGCAAGATCGCCGACGACCACAAGCTGCGCGCGTGCGCGGGTGATCGCAACATTAAAGAGGTTGCCGTTGGATCGCAGGAATCCAAGCGCTCCCTTTGGCGCACCGGACGACACGACCGGCGAAAACAGCATTACATCGCGCTCGTCTCCCTGAAACCGGTGGACGGTGTCAGCAAGGAAACCTCGCGTTACAACCTCCGAAAGCAACTCTTTGTCCTGATTGACAAGCTGCGTGATTGCGTTCGCTTGCGCGCGGAACGGGGTAACAACACCGATGCTGCCTTTGTATCTTTTATTCAGGATCAAATCGCGGAGCGTCTGAACGACGGCCTTTGCTTCGATGTTGTTAATCGCACCGCCAGTGCCGGGTCGGCTGACTTGGCCTTTGACATCAACCCAACGGATGCCGGGTTCGGCGCGATTGGGTGATTTCAGGTCATCGTATCTCGTGGCAACGCGCAACCGCTCCTCATAAAACTCCTCATTCGAGAACGAGATAATGTCGGCGTGTGAACGGTGGTGGTCTACCAAGCTCACAACATCATTACCTGATACTTGCGTCGCCCCGAGGCCAAAAAGGGATTGGTGCGAATATGCCCAATGAGGGAAATCATCGAGAAGATCATACTTCTCAAGCAGCGCCTGATCTTGTCCCCGCTGCAATCCGCTGATGTGCGAAAGCTGCATTGGATCACCGATGATCACAATTGACTTAGCACGATACAGGAGCGGAAGCGCAGATGCGATGTCGCACTGGCTGGCTTCATCGAAGACAACCAAATCGAAATTTCCCGGCTCAAGGGGAATGCGCCCGCGCGCTGAAAGCGAAGTCACAGCCCAGCATGGAAGCAGATGCGATACTGCACGCAGCATCTCCGCATATTTCGCATACACCTGTTTGGAAAGCTGGCCTTGATCACCAGCTTCGATGACCATCTTCAAGACAGAAGTGTATTTTCCGAGCTTCTGGCGATCTGCTGCTGAGAGCATTGAGGGCTGGAGACGGAGCCAAAGCTTCCATAGCATTTGCGACTGACGTGCAATCCGGTCCAAAATCGCCTTCTCTCCGAGGGCAATTTCCTCAAGCGAGCGGCCCGCTTGAAGGGATTTGAGACCGTTCAGATATTCAGCCGACTTTTCGATGTCCTTTAGGCGATCAGGCATGGCATCGATCACGTCTCGGCACGGTGGAACATCGGCATCGCTGATCGGATTGATCGAAAGATCGATGTCCAACGGCGCAAAGGCATCTCGATGCGCGCGCATCATTATAGCGAGTGCACTCAACCGACCTGAACGGAAGAGCGGCCAAAGCAGGCCAATGAATGCCGATGCTTTCGTTCGATCTGCTCGAATGCAAGCTGTCGCCAATTCCGTATAGCTGCTGCGCAGAGTTGGAAGATCGATCTCGGTGGTGGTGGCGAATAATCCTTGGCCAAGCCGACGGCGTGCATCTTCGGCGGCTTGCTCCAAGCGGTCCACCGTGTTGCGCAACTCGATAAGTCGCCCTGTCTCTTCATTCAGGCGACGATATTCAGAAATGAGCCGCTCATGCGTGCCCTTCGCTTCGTTGAAATCCTCTCGTTCGGACGCGGAAGTCGTCGACGAGAGAAGTGCCAAAACATATTCTGCCAAGCGGGCCTGATAGGCCTGCGCGCCCACACGCAATAGGATTGGGCGTGATCCGAGTGCGTTCACACGAGTTTCGACGACATCAACTGCCTTGTTATTTTTACTCGCGAAAAGCACGCGCTTGCCAGCCCATGCTGCGTTGATCAGCAGGTTGGTAACAACCTGCGATTTTCCTGTGCCCGGTGGCCCAGTGATGATCGTAACTGGTCGGGTCAGGGCTGCGGCAACCGCTTGGCGCTGCTCAGAATTCATAGGCAACACTTCGATCAACGGCGATGCGAGTTCCGGCATTTCCTCATCGCGCTTTTCGCCTTTGATCCATTTGCCAAGAGCGGTGTTCGCGTAACTGCTTTCTGGCAGGCTCGCGAGATCACGCAGCTCCTTTTCCAAGCCTTGGGTGAACGGTGACTTCTCGGCCATCAATATGACGGCGCGATTGTAGATTCCCGGTTCTACGATTTCCGTCATCGGCGCGCGCTCAGCGTTTAGCGCACTTGGATCAATCTCTTCTCGCCAAGGCCATTCAGGTCGAACGGCTTGCAGGCGCATTGCGATTTCATCAACATCGATGCGCCCGTCCTCGCCTCCAATGCCAAGCTCCTGTTCGAGCTGAACAAGCTCGTTCATCAACATGTCACGTTCGACGTTGGTGAAGGCTTGGAACGGCTTTTGGTTGACGATTGGGTAAGCGAGATCGACGGTCATGCGACCGTTCGCTTCCTGTTCAATCGGGAAGAGCAGGATTGGTTCAACCATGTAACCTTCCCAGTCCGACTTTTTCGAACGGATCAGAGAGACGTTGGTGGGATAACCAAAATAGAGACCATAGCGCCCCTGCTCGGAACGCTTCCGACCAAGCATTCGGCGTGCCGCTTCGCTCTCTTCAAAATCATCTGGTGACTGAGGGAGCGAATGCACTTCAAGATAATCAGGATCGCCATACTTCGATGTTAGAAATGTTGAGACGCCTGTGTCGTCATAGCCGAGGCAGGCAAGATAGTAGCGACACAAGCGCGCAAGGTCGGTGTTGGCAAAGCCTGTATCTGATTCTCCATCGGGGGCCGCGACGTGCGGAGCGGATGCAACCAGTGACCACCGATAAGCGCGGTCTTGTGCAACCTGATTTTTCAGCGGACCATACAGCAGCTTGTTGACATCTGTGCGGTCAACGCCAAGCGAGCGCGCGAGCGCATCGGCCTTTTGGTTGGGTTTTGCGCGCAGCGCTTCTACAACTTGATCTTTGAGTGATGACATTTGCTGATGGCCTCACTCAGTCGATGGCGCAGGTTTTTTCGTACGCCCCGCGTCTGCCAATAAGCCGTCGGTTAGCTTGCGGACAAGCTCGGCGATTTCACGAACATAAGCCTCACGGACAACGATGCGCTGCCCAGCTTGGAAGCGACTGTCGCCGCTCTTTATAACATAGTCAGCATCAACAATGCCCTGCGTATGGGCCAATAAATGCCTTTGCTGGAAAGCGCGTTGCAGAGCTGCCAACTCGTTGGATGACAAGTGAGCGCTATATGGCGTGCCTGTGGCGGCCACCCAAAGTGCATCGCCCTCTGACAAATTTTGAAAGGCATTCCGCCGAGCTTTTCCAGCGGTCGGCAACTCCGTATAAATAGCCTCGGCGCAACGTTGAAATGCCGTTACCGCATTCTGAAGCCCGTTCTCAACAATTAGACGGATAGTGTTCTCTGCAACGTCTCGATCTGCAATGGCTGATCTAACTAAAGCGATGGCGTCGAGGGACTGCAAGATGCCCGAAATGGATTGTGCAAACTGCTGATCTGCGGCGTTGTGCCCGCAAGCGGGGCAGAAAAACGCTGCTCCGACGACGGCGTAGTGACATTCGCACGATGGACAGGAAATTTTGAGCTGCATTGCTTCGGCAGCGGCGGGTGGGAGCAAAACCTGTGTGTTTCGATTATCGACCTTCATGGTCATGGAAACGAAGCCGCCCTTAGGCTGACGCCGATTCCACTGCACTGCGTCACGTGTCATCGCATTTGTGAGGGAGCCAGCTATCTCAGCAAGCGCAGCCTGCTGGGCATGTTCGATCTGTTGTTGTGTCCACCATTTATCTGCGTCGGCTGAGTGCCCGCAACTTGGGCAGAAAACTTGGTCGTCGCTGACTTTATTTGTCCAGTCCTCGGACAAGACTTTGAACTGAAAGAGGCATTCCTCAGAAGGGCACTCTCTGTCGAAGTAGCCCTCGTCATCGTCTTCGATGGCAATAGAAACCGTTTGCTGACCCTTCAGCGCCTCCAATGCACGAATTGTCTCGTCGAACATTCCTCCGCGACTCACGACAAATCCCCCAGTGGCGGTAGTGCCTTCACGATCTTCATCGTCTCAAGGCTGACGGTGATCACGCGCTGGAATAATTCCAGCGGGTATGCCGGATTGCCTACCGTTTCGTTCGCGTAGCGATTGGCGTCATTGACAATCCCGCTGGCGGGATCGGTTTTAACGCATTGGCGCTCGATCACCCAATCGAGCGCGGTCTTACCGTTGACAACATACTCGTATGCCTCAAGCGGGATATTCTCCATCGTGATGCGCGGATTGTAGATGACGGTCGATTTATCTACCGCGCCGCGCTTGCCCGCATATTTCATTTTTTCGACGCGGAAATAACTCACCGGATCGCCGATGTTGGCGAGCCGCAAATCGCCTTCCTTGATGTGGACGGGATATGGCTCGATGGCATCATAATCGACATGAAGCGCGGCAAGATTCCGCCCTGCCGTGCTGAATGAGTGGAAGTTTTCAATGCCCTTAACAAGTGGGATGCGGGGAAGCTGTTTCGCGAGATTGTCACCGTAGCGCGCGCGATAATCAGGCGAATGGAACAAACCATATATGTAGTAGAAAATTTCCTCGCGTGTGATCGCCTGATCGCCGTACGTCGTGCGAAAATGTGTCAGCCCTTCTTCGGTGATGGCATCGCGGCGCTTACCAGCCCTTGGCTTCGCCGACTCGAATAGACCCTTATCTTCTGGGAGTTGCTCATCATAGAGGTAGTACGGGAAAGCTTGGCCTGTCGCCATCGCGTGAAAATTTGGAACTTGCCGCATCATCAATGCTGAAAATGTTCCACCTGCGCCGGTGCCTGTCACACCGATTACAAAGTTTTCAGCATCACCATGCGGGAACAATTTTGGAATCTGATAAACACGTTCATTCAGGCGTCGATGCATATAGAGCCACTGACCTTGGAATGGTCGATAGGTGCTCGGCACCATGCATTCAGCGTCGAATTCAATCGCTCGTTCACGACCAAGTTCAGATTTTAAGTTGCCTGACCAACTGATTTTTGTGGAGTCTGTCGCAACGAAAGAGTCGATGAATGCCTCACGCTGCTTTGCGTTATCGAAGACCGGTTTGGAGGTAGCCAGATATCTTTGGCGCTCAGATTCATACATGTCGAGCATTCGTCGAATGTTCTGCTCAAGTGCATCTTTGGATGAACTATAGCACCACGCATCCCGCGATGTCAGAATGCCTTGGGAGTAATTTTCGAAGAGCTTGATCGGTTCGACGCCGTCTTTGTCGGCGATAGCGACGAACTGGTTGAAGCTGTCATCGCGCTGCGCAAGCCAGTCGCCATGCTCATTGGGCGTGATTGGCTGCCAGCCGTTGGCTTTGTCGATTCCTGAAAGGGCTTTGAATCGCTCAACGATCGCGAGCTTTTCTTCCTTACTCAGATAGTCGCCGATGTCGTGGACGCGAATGACGCCGCGTTCCGTGGCATCGGGATTTTGGACGCACACCGCAACCGCAACTGGGGTGCGCGTGCCTTGTCCGAACACATTGTCCTTTTCTTTCTGGCGTTGCTCGCCTTGCGTTCGCGCATTGCCGCGAAGATGGAACAAGTGGATGCTTGAAAAATCTTGCTCAAGGCATTTCCGCAGCCCGTCCATCGCGTTGCCATCTAACCAACCGGCATTGGTCACAAATGCCATGACGCCTCCGCCGCCCTCACTCAGCCTATCACTGCCCCAACGGAACGCGCGGATATACGGATCGTAGATTGCTTTCGACAATCGTGCCGTCGATTGCGCCGCGTAGGTTTCGCGGATGCGTTGATCCAAATGAGGGTATTCAACATTCGCCGCGTTGTCGTTTTCGCTTTTTTGTCCGACCGAATATGGTGGATTCCCTATGATGACACGGATGGGCAACCCCTTTTGGCGTGTCCGCCGTGAGGAATTGTCCACCATGAGGGACGATACCAAATCATCTTTCTCATAGAGCTGGAACGTGTCGGTCAGACAGATTCCGGGGAACGGCGTGTATTCGGCATTCGATAGCTCGTGATAGACAGCCTCGATATTGATCGCCGCCACATAGTAGGCGAGCAATGCAATCTCGTTCGCGTGAATTTCCTCAGCATATTTGCGGGGAAGCTCGGCGGGATCGATCAAGCCGGATTGAAGCAAGCGTGTAATGAACGTGCCGGTTCCGACAAATGGGTCGATAATGTGAACGCCCTCGCTGCCGAGGTTTTGGCCGAACTCCGACCGCAGCACTTCATCGACGGAATGTATGATGAAATCCACGACCTCGACCGGCGTATAAACGATGCCGAGCTTCGCCGCCGTGCGCGGGAACGCGGTTTTGAAAAATTTCTCATAAAGGTCTTTGACGATCTTTTGCTTCGCTGCTGCATCGTCGATGCCCTGTGCACGAAGCCGAACGCTGGCGTAGAATTTTTCAAGGGTCAGGGTTTCCTTTTCGAGATGCTGGTTATCCAGCACACTCAAGACATCCTGCAACGCAAGGCTGACGGGGTTTTCAGACGCAAAACTGTGACCTTCGAAGAGCGCATCAAACACTGGCTTCGTGATCATATGCTGCGCCAACATTTCGATGGCGTCTTCCTCGCTGATCGATCCGTTCAGATCGTCGCGGATTTCGTGAAGGAAGCGGTCAAACGCTGCCTTCTCATCGCTTCCGGCTTTTTCAACCGCAGCCTTCAGTCTCGTGACATGAATCTCGGCGATGCGGGCGACATCTTTTGCCCAATCTTCCCAATAGGTGCGCGTGCCGCACTTTTTGACGATCCGCGAAAGCACAGCCTTTGCAAAATCATCAAACTGGAACGCCATTTGCGGCGCACCCTTTTTGCCATCGGACCCACCATCGTCACCTGAGCCTGCGCCACCTTCGCCGATACCCAAGCCGGTCTTCGTCGATTTGTTCTTTTCGGGGAGCGTGTTTGATACCGCTACGACCTCAATGCGATCCCCAGGATCGACGCCAAGGTCGATCTTGTTGATCGTCGCATCCAACCGGTCATCGTGGGCGCGAAGCGCGTTCAGGATTTGCCAGACGACCTTGTATTTATCGTTGTTGTCGAGTGCCTCCTCCGGCGACACGCCTGCCGGCACACCAACCGGCAAGATGACGTAACCGAGACGCTTGCCTTCGGCTCGGCGCATGACGCGACCAACGGACTGCACGACATCAATCTGTGATTTACGCGGGTGAAGGAACATGATCGCGTCCAGTGCGGGAACGTCCACACCTTCGGAGAGACAGCGCGCATTGGAGAGAATGCGGCATAGCTCGTCGTCACCGGTTTTCTCTTTCAGCCAGCTCAGGCGCTGGGATCGCGACGTCGCGTTAAATGTGCCGTCAACGTGATCGACCTCGCAGCGCAGCGGCGGCAAGGTCTGATCTTCGGTATCACTATCGATGAACGCGCGCCATTCATTGACCACGCGCGCAAACTCGGCAGTGAAAAGCTTTGAACTCTTGATGTCTTTCGTGAAGGCGAGCGCGCGATGCATCGGGCTAAGGTCGCCGGAAACTTCGTCCAGCACGTCCGCCTTAGTCAGTGCGCGATAGCACCCGATGATCTTCGTCGCATCGTCCAAGACCAGTTCGCTGTTCGCATCGGAAAGGCGCGATTGGACGCTAGCGCTGATCGCTGCCTCATCGACGGCCAGCACAATGACCTTGTAATCGGTGAGCAGGTTGTTCTGAACCGCCCACGAAAAATTCCGCGTGAAGAGCGTTTCACCGTATTTCGTTGGATCGTCCATCGAGCATATTTCTGCTCCGACTTCACGCGCGGTATCATGAACGCCCTCGCCATAAATTCGCGGGGTCGCCGTCATGTAGAGGCGTTTTTTGCCAGCTATGAAACTCTGGTCGTGAACGCGAACAAAGTTGCTCTCGTCGTCGCCTTCAAGCGTGACGCCTGTGGTGCGGTGCGCTTCATCGCAAACGATCAGGTCAAACTCGGGCAACCCATATTGCAGCTGCGCTTCCGAAATCGCTTGGATCGATTGGTATGTCGAAAACACGACGGTCAGTCGGTCAGGGGTTTCGACATTGGCTTTCGCAGCGAGCGCGGGTGGATACGTCGTCGCGGGAATTTCAAGGTCGTGAACGTCGATGTCCGCGAGGTCATCGTTACGCGCACGGCGGACGCCAACCTGAGTGTCGGAACACACAGCGAAACACCGAAGGTGAGTTTCTGTGTCAATCGACCATTCGCGCACGGTCTGTGACATAAGTGCGAGTGATGGCACAAGGTAGAGAACGCGTCCGCCAGCCCCGATAAGGCTTTCGGCAATCTTGAGCGCTGTGAAGGTTTTGCCGGTGCCGCAAGCCATGATGAGCTTGCCCCGATCCGCTTCCGCGAAACCTTCGGCAACTGCTTGGATAGCCTCCTGCTGGTGCGGCCTAATCCGCTTTTTGGGTTCGAGCTTCGCTTCACCGGTCTTTGCGAATGTGTCCCAATCAATACCGCTCTCTTCAAGGTCGGACAGACCTATGCGGCTGGTGGGCACAATCTGATCTTGGAGTGCGTTTTCGGCGTGTTCGCTCCACGGCGCGTCCGTAGTGTCGATGATGATACGGCGGGCAAATGGACGCTTGCCCGATGCCGTGAAAAAGCTGTCAATGTCGGCCCGTTGCATCCGGTAGCCATGCGCGTAAAATTTGCATTGGATCGCGCACCACGTATCAGGATCATCGGCAAGTTGAGCGCAAAGGTCGATGCCGACATCTCGCTTGTCTTCGCGGCGCTCCTCTGCCCAATCTGCAAAAGTCAAAACACGAAGAAACTGATCGGCTTGAGTCGGCGCAACTTCCAGCCATGCCTTTGTCAGCCGCTCGAAATACGTGCCTTTTTCACGTTCCGAATGTGCTTCGGAACGAAATCGGTTCAGTATGTCGCGTAAAGACTGACTCATAATCCTCGTTTTCTTTATTATGCCTGAGGATTATTTATAACGGCGGATTGACTGACAATAGCCCACTACCCTTTACCCCCAGCATTCTCGAACTGTTTAGCCTTTCACCGATGCCCTGATCTTGCCGGTTTATCAACGATGTTCCTCATTTGACGGTCGATTTTTGGCTTGGGGCTGATCCTCGCAAAAAGAGCAGGGTTGCAAGGGGCAGGCACGCCCCTGCTCGTGATCCATCAGGCGAATACGATGGTGCGCATCCAATCCGCATAGGGTTGGGCGATGGGGTTGAGGGGAGCGCGAAAGCTCCCTTCATCATGGGGGTGTCGGGGGAGCTGGAACGCTCCGCCTGACTGGTGATGCAACGGCCATACGTTGCACCGGCTTCGATCACCTCCTGAACTGTTGCCACTGCCAGCAACGCTGGCATCTGGGCAACTGATGGAGATTCGGAGAGGCCGGTTTGCCGGTGGGGATGCAACGGGGCACGCGCAGCGGGTGCCCCTTGCCAAGGTCGCGATGGTATTACCATCGACACCTTGCGGATCACGCTATCGCGTAATCTGGCTATTGCGGAGTCGGTAGAACCGACAAGTTGGATTTCTGGCTCGGCACGAGAATGTGTGCCTTCGCTGCACTTTCCCCCACTTCGATTTTTGGTTGGTAACAAATATCGGCGGGAAAGGAAAACCGCTATGAATAAACAACCAAATATCTCCGCGTTGCTGATCGTGAACTTCGTTCTGCACTTTATCTCCGCCTGCATGGCAGGCGTGTGGATCAGCGAGCTAGTTTCGAGCGCAGGCGCGATGACGCCACTCGCGTGGTTTGAAACCGCACTTGCGGTGATCGCGATTTCGATTGGGCTGAGCGCGCTCAGCTATATCGCGATCAAACATATTCCGACGCTGCCACTGTCGCAGCGACGGTTCGCCAAGTCCGGATTCTTTGGAGGCTATTCCGTGATCGCAGCCCTGCTTTTGCTGGCGGCGGCATCGGTATTCGCCGCTCCTGCCGGCGAACGCGCACATGTGGAATTTGCGCATCAGGAATTCAAAACCGAAACAGAACTGCGCCGCAGAGCAGTTTCGACGATTGAAAATCGCGAACCATTTCTGATCGACTGCGAAAATGTCGGTGATGCGATGAGCAATCAAGAAGGCGCAACCGGCGCTTTCAGCCGCGAAGGCGGCGATGTCGGGCGCGTTGCGATCACGCTTCGCAACATCGCTGACGGGTGCAAAAGTGCGCGCAATTCAATCTACGCAAATCGCGCATATCTTTCGCGTCAATTTGCGCGCGCGGACCGAATCTTGATCGATCTGCGGCGCGTGATCGATTCCGAAAATGATCGTCGCAAAAAGATGGTCGATGCGCGCAAACTCGCTGACGAATGGCAGCGTGTGATGCGCGGCATCAATGATGCGCTTGCTGCCGAGGCGCTGATCGCTGCCTCGGAATCGCTGACCAAAGATTGGCACGCGGCTGGCCTACCGGTCGCCGCTGCGAACGCGATCACACAAAACTTCGACGGCATCGCAGATGCCCTCGTCGAAGGTCTCGACGATATCGCGGCGCTCAAAGAACGTCCGCTGCCGGGAATTCCGGTCGTCTCGAACATCGCCTATTTGGGAATGTATCCCGACGCCACGCTGAGTGCTTTGGCGATTGGCGCGATCATCGAATTGATACCGCTCGCAGTCATCGTGCTTGGTATGTCGATGATGGAGCGCGCCAATATGCGGCGCGTTCCATCACAGCCATCGCCGGTCGCGCCATCGGCAATCGCAGTGCGACCCAAGCGGCAATACAAGCGTCGCACGCCGAAGAGCGGCGCGTAATCAGCCATGCTAGCGCGAGGCGATGTCACCATCGCCTCGCGCTTTGGCGTCACCACCATGCGTAGTAGGCAATCGTGCGGCCCTTCACGAATTCCTCTCGGCATTTGCGGATGAATTCGAGATCGTCATCGCGTTCCTCACCATTCGTTTCTCCGAAAAAGAAGCCGGATGTTTCTGGCAATGTGCCGTCAAGGATCGTGCGCTCAAGGGCGTCAATATCCTCCGGCAAAAGTTCAACGGTGTTGACGTTGAAATCATCGTCGCTTCCGCCTTTCCGGTAATAGACGCCAGCCATCCAGCCGTGAAGGTTCGGATGCTTGCGCCAACAGTGAATGCGCGGTGTGGTTTCGAGGTGTAAGCCTTCCATATCGAAATCGACAGGTGGACGGTCATCGTCCTTCGGCATTGAGTGGGCATACATATCAAGTCCCATGATGGTCTCCTTTTGCTATGCCGCACGACCTTTCGCGCGGCTGATGGAGACCGGCGGCGCACGCCGATTTGCGCGCGCAACGCCCCTACTCGGTCATTGAAAATGAGTGGTGCGGGCCGGGGCTTGCGCGCCCGAGCAAAGCGGACGGGCGCAAGGGTCGGAAACATTCAGCTCGCGATTGTTGTGCGCGATGGGAGCACAAATGGCAGTGAATATTGCCGCTAGCCGATGGTATGTCGGCAATTTGGCGACAGGGATTTCGCTAAGAGAAACCACGCCGTAGGGCATTGGAGCGATCAAACATTGAGGTGTGGGGTAGCAGGGCTGGTCCTGCTTCAACGCCACTGCTTCCGGGGCGTTTGGCTTCCTTCATTCCGAGCATGGCGCGAATTGCGACATCAACGCCAGGTTCGTTGGAATTTTTTGAACGAAACGCCGTGCCGATGCTGAGTGATGCCCATAGACTGGGAGCGATGCTTGACCATTCGATGTTTGCAAGGCGTTCGATTGCTTTCGACATCAACTCGGCGAGTCCATCACCTCGTAGTGCAAGGTAGAATGCATCGTCACCGCATTGGCCTGCATTGCCGCCATGCATGGTGGCAAAATCAACGAGTGTATCTTCAATGCAGCGGATGACAGCATCGCCAACATGCTCGCCGAATGTTCGGTTGATATTGGTCATTCCGTCCACGTCCATAACGGCAAGGCCAAGGTCACGGCACTGCGTGCGGTCAAGCGGTTGGTTCAACTCACTTTCGAGAAAGTTCATGCCGTCATGCTTATGGCGGATCAATTTTTTGAGGTTGGCAAAGGCCTCGAAGCCGCTGATGCGTTTCGCCACCGCACGCGATAATTCCTCGAATAGCTTGTCAGGGCCATAGCTAAGCTCAAGCGTCAAAAGCGGATCGGTGTCGATGTCCTTGGATGATAGCGTGGTAAGTGGCGTGTCAGCGCCAAGTACGATCACCTCACCGTCTCGCATAAGCGCGTTGCGCAATTCCAGTTGAAATTCTGTCTGCTGCCATGGCTTCCGCATAAGGGCGTTGGACAGGCAGATTACTGAGAGCGTTACCGCGTCTATCCGCTTGGATAGCCCTAGAGCGACGGTTGCGGCATTTGCTCCATCAACTAGAATTGTCTCGACGATGATACCGTAACGTGAAAGCCGCTCGGCAATTTCGTTCACATCGCGAGTTTCGATTTCGCCGCGCCCACTGGCAGCTATGAACAGAATTTTTGGCGTATCGTGTGCGGGTCGGACATGCTCGGGAGCCAATTCACGAGCAACGATTTCGGCGATGAATTCGTGATGGTCACGCGCTTCTTCGAGAAATCTCAGGAATTCGTGCCGCGTTTCAGTCCATTGATAGAAGAGCATCATCGGAACGAATTCTAACGCTGATCCGTCTGTCTTCGCTTCGCTTGCGTGGCGACCGACCTGCTTCTGGGCATCATGCTTTATGTCCGGCAGCGCGTATCGGAATGAAAGTGCGTGCGGACGTGAAAACTCGACAAACTCACGATATTTGTTGCCGTGCTCACGAGTTGCGTAAATTTGAAACGCCTCAACCATTCGGAAAAGCAAGGTGGCCTGCCGAGTTGGCTGATCTTTGTGAGGCTTGAAATCCGCTTTCAAAGTTGCGGCAAGTTTTTGGAAATCTCGGACATTCATTCGTTGGCGCAACCCCCACTGCGACTGCCCTATCGCAGACCTATGATTCGGGGAAGGTTGATCCGAATCTGAGCTTCGGCCCGAAGCGATCCGTTACATCGACACTGGCGTGCTTCCGTAGAAGCTCCGGAATCATTCCGTAAACACTCCGGACGACCCAGTTTACCCCATCTGGCATCACTAAATCACTGATCAGGGCTTGGCAGAACCAAGCGCGGCCGCTCCCCACTAAATATGAGGAGCACGAGTGATGCACATTCGCAATTCACTCTACAATAACTGCCGTTGCGGAAATGATTCCGGCTCGCGCAGCCCGTCAATCATCTATGTTCCAAGTGCAGATATTCTGCGTGAGACATACACCATATTCAATTTGGCGATTGCTTATGCTGGAATCGCGCCGCGCGTTTCACGACGACGCCTGATCGATTGGGTTTTTGATCGGATCATGGAATGCGAAGCTGTCGTGATCGATCACGATGGTATCGAAATCGACCTTCACCGCGTCGATGTCGATGGAATTTTCGGTGATGATTATTCGGCGTCATGGGCTGGCGATTTTTTGGCTGGTCGCGTCCGTCCGCGCAAACTGGCGGCGTCACAGAAAATCGCGGCGCGCATCAAGCTTTTGTGGATCGCGCTCGCCGCGCATAATCCTGCGGCGGCACAAGATGTGCTCCGCTGAATCCAGAGTTTGCCCCACTCAGCGTGGTGATCAATGATGTGAAGCCTCCACCGGAATTTTCCGGTTTGGAGGCTTCACTATGACTGCTCAATATCGATTGGATTATGACGAAAACGGAGCGCGCCAAGTCGGCGATGAAATCGCGCCGACTGCTGCGCCGCGCGAAAAAGCGGATAAGGCAAAGCGTCGTCGCCGTCGTATTCCCAGCTCCGTTCAAACTGCGATCACTGTCGTGATCTGTGGTGGCGTGTTTTTCGCCGCCGTCCGCTTCGCTCCCGAAGGCTGGCGTCCACAGGATTTCACTGGCGAGTATGTCGGTGATGTTGCGGGTGAGGTGAAAGAAAACGAAGGTGCCATTGATGGCGAGGTGCAAGCCTATGTGAATGGCGTGCGCTCGGCATACGAACAGCGCAACGCCCAGTATGGCCGTATTGTTGAGGGGTATCTCGAAGCCTATAAATCGTCGCTCGCCATCAACCTGCAACAAGCGGACGCGGCCAATCGGCTTCGGGGCGCATACCTCGAACGCCAGATGGGCCAAGCAATTCAATCCAGCGGGAGCAATGTCGGCATAGCAAACGCAGCCGAAGGATTGGGCCAGTTGCAAAACTGGCTCACCCCCGGTTCCGGCGATGCCACGCTAGCAGAAGCTGAGCGTCAACGCCGCATCGCAGCTGATCGTTTGCAGAACACCACGATTGAAAGTGCAAGCATCAATCTCGCAGGCCTCGTCAATCAACTGCCGAGTGAGGATGCACTTCGTCAGCGGATTGATGCGTTGCCGCCGATAGCTCTACCGCCCGAACCCGCCTTCATGCGGGAGCGCAACTGATATGCGCGGCGGCAATTTTCTGAACTGGGCTGAGCGCGCAAGCGCGCTCGTGCGCCAAATGAACGAAGCCGATCACGCGCGTGCTGCGCGTGATCGTGCGCTCGAACTCGAAGAGGAGATGCGTAATGCAAAGCCGTCCGGCGCACTTGGTGACGGGCGGCTTGGTAATTTGGATGATTGCAAACGTGCCGGAATGCTGAACAGCGACGGGCTGTTCCTCGGCGCGTTCGGTGAATTCGGGCATTTCCTGTTTCACAATGGTGAGGAGTCGCTCCTCACCTACAATCGTGCCGGTGGCGGCAAAGGGACAGCGCTTATTCAACCGGCGCTCTGCCACACCCGTGATCGCACTTTGATCGTCGTCGATGTCAAAGATGGCGAACTGGCATTTTCATCTGCGAAACATCGCGAGGAGCTGCTCGGCACAACGGCAATCTACCTCAACCCCTACGGCCTTCATGGCTTGCCAAATACCAACATCAACCCGTTCTATCGGCTGATCGAAGTGGTGCAGAGCGGCGGTTCACCGGATGGTGAAGCGGAAGCGATTTGTGAAATCGCGCTTCCTGCCCCTTCGCGCCCCTCTGGTGCGGACTGGCCGCGCAAGGGGGCAATCGAGCTTACCGCTATGCGCGCAGAATTTCTTGCGCGCTTTCATCCCGAACGCTGCACGCTCTCGGAGATATGGCGCTATTGCAATGGCGATGACGAACACTTCGCGATGGAATTCTCGTTGATGGTGACGTGCGGAGTGGAGTCTATCGAACGCCGTGCGATGTCTTTCGCATCGATGCGGTTGAATGCCGAAAAGCAATGGGAGGCCATTCGCAGCGAAGCGTCAACCGCGTTCAACGCATTTGAGCCGGGAAAATCTTTGGGCGATGCCTGCGCATCGCATGACTTTGATCTGACCCGCGCGAAGCGCGAAAAGCTTACGATCTATATCATCCTGCCTGCCAATCGCATCGATGTCGCGAAGGCGTGGGTAGCAATGTTGATCGGCATGATGACGGAAACGATTGCGGCTGCACGTGGCCCCGTGCGCACGACATTCATAGTCGATGAATTTGCCAACCTTCCGCGCGTGCCAAGCATTTTGCGTTCGCTCCGGCTCTATCGTGGGCTTGGCGTAAGCTACTGGTTTTTTGCACAAGGCCGCAACTCGCTCACAAGCCAATGGTCGCGTGAGCAAGTGAAGGACATTGAGGATCAGGTCGGCATTCTGACCATGAAATCGGTGTGGGAGCCTGATCTGCTGAAAGATATCGAGCTATGGTCGGGCACGAAAACCATCCTGCAAAATGGTGTCAGCCATTCGGGCGGTGTCGTGCAAACCGCAAACGCCAATCTCTCCGAAAACAAGCGTCCCGTGCTGCAAGCGGGCGATGTGATCGCACTTGGCCCCACGCGGCAAGTGATCCGTGTGGCATCGATGCCCCATCTGCTGATCAGCGATGCGGTTCCCTACTTCACCGTCGATCCGTGGAAAAATCAGGTGCGCGATGTGCGCGATCTGCACAAGGGAAATTCGGAATGAACGAGAATTCAACGCTGACGTCGCGGTTCAACAATGAAGGCGCGCGAAGTTTTTGGGAATCCCGCGTCCATGATCGCGTGGCGAATGCCATCACACGGTTAGATGCTCGGTTCGTTCTCTGCGAGCCTTCACTCACCCAATCACGCTACCGCGATCTGCTGACCAAACAGGGACACCCGCATGAACTGACCCCGCCCTTCGCAAAGAATAATCCCGAACAACGTATGCGAGCCGCCGCCAAGCAACTGGTGCGATATGATCATCTCAAACGCGTCAACAAAATCCGCAAAGTTGGCGAGCGCATGATCGGCAAAGATCGCGGCCTCGAACGCTAAGAACGTCAGAAATCTGCGGATAGACTTGCAATTTTGATACAAATGTGCGTATAATTGTAATATAATGTGGCGCAAATTGATGACGATGATCCAGTTTTCCCCACGTTGGTTTCGACCATAAACCAAAATCACTTTCACGCTGCTTGGGTATGCCAAGCACAGTCGTGATGGTGATTGTGATGAATGAGATTGTCGGAATTTCGTCTGCTGAATTTGATCAATATCGGGCGCTTGTCGCCGATATTGAAGGAATGACTGACCGGCAGAAAGAGGAAGCAATCCTCATCGTCGTCAACATGATGAAAGCCTTTGTCGATGCCGCGTGGGGCGTGCATGCAGAGCAACTTGCCATTGAAAATCGTAACATTCGCGCTTCACAAAATGGGGGTGAAAGTGGTATGATTTTGCTTCTTGGCAAGGCCATGACTGTTGACCTCGGCGCTCAGAATGAGCGCGATGGCGCGATCACCAAAAACCTAAACGAGGATTTTGCGCCATGACACATGTGCCACAAAAAACCGCCGTGATTTATTGCCGCGTATCGTCTGCTCAGCAAACGACGCGGAGTGACGGCCTATCATCACAAGAGCAACGATGCCGCCTGTTTTGCGAGCATAAGGGCTATGAAGTCGTCCACGTCTTCAAAGACGATATGTCGGGCAGCGTCGCAAGACGCCCCGGCATGGATGCGATGATCAAATTTCTGCGCTCAACGCGCAAACATTCCCATGTCGTTGTGATTGATGACATCTCCCGCCTCGCGCGCGGGATCGATGCGCATTTGCAGCTTCGTGCGGAAATCGGCGCAACCGGCGCTGCATTGGAATCTCCGTCCATTGAATTCGGCGAAGATTCCGACAGCAAGCTTGTGGAGAATTTGCTGGCGTGTGTCAGTCAGCACGCGCGCCAGAAAAACGCAGAACAGACGCTCAACCGCATGACTGCACGTATGCAGCAAGGCTTTTGGACATTCCAAGCGCCGTGGGGTTATAAATATGCCCGTTGGTCAGGCGGCGGAAAAATCCTCGCGCGCAACGAGCCTTTGGCCTCTATCATACAGGAAGCGCTCGAAGGCTTTGCGAGCGGACGGTTTGCCAGCCAAGCCGAAGTGATGCGCTATCTCGAACTGCAACCGGCTGTGCCGAAGATGCGCAATGGCAAAGTGTCGAACGAG
This sequence comes from Sphingomonadales bacterium UBA656, assembly GCA_002299895.1. GTDB lineage: Bacteria > Pseudomonadota > Alphaproteobacteria > Sphingomonadales > Sphingomonadaceae > Sphingorhabdus_B. The sequence goes on from DBOC01000006.1 coordinate 218,793, forward strand.
CGCGTGAAGCAAATTCTGACGAACGCGCTCTATGCGGGTATCGTCTTTGTGCCGTCTTGGAATCTTTCACCTCGGATCGGCAAGCACGAGCCACTCGTCAGTATCGAAACATTCAATGAGATTCAGGAACGCTTGAAAGGCAAGGCGCGCGGTGCAGCCCGCGCCGATGTTAGCAGCGACTTTCCGCTGCGCGGACATATCTGTTGCCCGTGCTGTGGTCATGCACTGACCGCAAACTGGAGCAAGGGCCGCATGGGTGCGGCTTATCCCTATTACCTGTGCAGACAGCGTGAGTGCGAGTTGCGCGGTAAATCCTATGCGCGCGAAAAGGTCGAAGGTGCATTTGAGGAAATGCTCAGATCGATCACGCCTGCAAAACAGCTCATTGATCTCGCAACGGCTGCGCTCCGCAATGCGTGGAACGCGCAAATCCTGAACGCAGAGCAATCGCGCAAAGTGATCGAAAAGGAGCTAGGAGAAATCGACCGCAAAATTGAAGGGCTTCTCGACCGGATCGTTGACGCTGGAAGCCCTTCGGTGATCGCTGCGTATGAACGGCGCATCGGCGAATTCGAATCCAGCAAGCTGCTTTTGAAGGAAAAAATGGCCAGTGTTGGCCAGCCGAAAAAGGACTTTGACGAAACTTTTCGAAACGCTTTGGCGTTCCTCGCAAGCCCTTGGAATCTTTGGAATAATGGTCGCCTAGAGGATAAGAAATTGGCCCTTAGACTCACATTTCCTCAACAGCTTGTATATGACCCGAAAGGAGGCGTTCGAAACAGCATTTTGTCCATACCTTTCAAGACGTTATACGACCTTTCTGGACATGAAAACAATTTGGCGCACCCAAGAGGATTCGAACATCTGGCCTCTGCCTTCGGAGGGCAGCGCTCTATCC
>DBOC01000013.1 GCA_002299895.1 Sphingomonadales bacterium UBA656
CCACCATTTACCCTGCTAACTATTTCATTTTATGATAATTTATTCGAATTACAGTTATTCGATTTATTAAAGTTAGCCATTGCATCTTATCGATTGAACACCCAATCGTTCTCGTGTTCTGCGATGATGCGGCATTGGTTTAAGCGGCCAACACTTCGGAATTGCTCGCTTTTGTAATACCATTCACGAATTGATTAGTGCAGCTGTTCCAGCAGAACTGGGCGCCATATTTTGCCGCATGGGCACGGCTAAGTGACAGCGCCCCTTTTATAGCCTCGGCAAGATCAGGCTTAAGGCAGCCAACTGCTTCGTCTAAATTGCCATGCGCTCCGCGACCTTCGGCCCCGATGATATCCAACGGCCCCTGAACGGGATAGCCAGCCACCGGAACGCCGCAAGCAAGCGCCTCCAGCATGACCAGTCCAAAGGTATCGGTCTTGCTTGGAAACACGAAAACATCAGCAGAGGCGTAAATGCTGGCAAGCTCGGCGCCATGACGTGTCCCAAGGAAAATGGCGTCGGGATAGCGCGCTTGAAGATGCGCGCGGGCAGGGCCGTCGCCGACGATGACTTTCGTTCCCGTTACATCTGCGTCAAGAAACGCCTCCAAATTCTTTTCAACGGCTACCCTACCGACCGATAGCAATATTGGCTTCGCAAGAGGCTGTAAGCTCTCGTGAACCGGCTGGTCTGGATGGAACACCGCATGATCAATGCCACGCGACCAAATTTGTGTCGGATGAATACCCCGACTTTCCAATTCATCACGCAGGCTTTGCGTAGCGGTCAAGATTGCCCGGGACCCCTTGTGGAATGTGCGCATAATCGGCCAGATAAAGTCCGGCGACAGCCGCGTGCGTGCGGCGACATATTCGGGAAACCGGGTATGAAAAGCAGTGGTGAAGGGGACGTTGTGCTTTAAGCACCATGCCCGTGCACTCCAGCCAATGGGGCCTTCGGTGGAAATGTGGACGATGTCGGGCCTGAACGTTCCCAACGCCTTACGCACACCGAAACGCGGCGCCAATGCCAATCGAATTTCCGAATAGCCAGGGCAGGGAATGGTCATGAACCTGTCAGGTGCAACAACCTCAACCTCATGTCCTTGCGCTTTCAGGCGACTTATCGTTTCGGTTAAAGTGCGCACAACGCCATTGACTTGTGGTGCCCACGCATCCGTTGCGATAGCGAGCCTCATGCTTCGACAGCCGCTTGCTTTGTAGCGCGGTTCCGAACGTTTTCAGCCCAGTTGATGATGGACATCGTGCCATCCTTGGCTTCCGTCAGGGCAGTGCAGCTTTCAACCCAATCACCGTCATTATAATAAGTTATTGATCCAAATTCGCGAATTTCTGCACTGTGAATATGACCGCAGACCACGCCCTGAACGCCGCGCTGCGCAGCCTCACGTGCCACGACCTCTTCATATTTCCCGATAAATTGGACAGCATTTTTGACACGCATTTTCAAATAAGAGGAAAGCGACCAATAAGGCATGTTGAACCTGCGCCGGATGGCATTCAGGACGATATTGGCCCTTAAGAGCAACGTGTACGCCTGATCACCCAAAAAGGCGAGCCAGCGTGCATACAGAACAATGCCGTCAAACGCGTCGCCATGCGTGACAAGCAAGTTGCGCCCGTCAGCTGTGGTATGGATCGCCTCGAGCTGTACCTCAACGCCGCCAAAGCTGAGTCCCGCATAATCACGGAACATCTCGTCATGGTTACCGGGAATGTAGATTACGCGGGTACCCCGATGCGCCATTTTCAAGACGCGGCGAATAACTTCATTATGTTGGTCTGGCCAATACCAGCCCTTACGCAAGCGCCAACCGTCAACAATGTCGCCAACCAGATACAGTGTTTCGCACTCAATCGAATGCAGAAAATCGCACAACAAATCCGCCTGGCAGCCCGCGGTGCCAAGATGGATGTCTGATACCCACACGGTGCGCAGTTTCATCTTGGGCTGAAAGCTTCGTGGCTCAGGCTTATCGAACCAGGTCGGCAGCTTTGGCTTATCGCTATCGTGCTCAACGCGCGGCGCTTCAATTGTGTTATTGTCGCTAAATACTGTATCTGTCATCTGCTTCTACCCCCATCAGATGTGTTTTCAGTATCGGGCAGTTTGGTCAGGTGCGTGGCAAAACGATGACAGTTTTTTTGCCATCGATCTTATTGCGCCTTGTTTATTTTATGGCTTGAAGTTCTGCATCCGGCAGCGTCAATCCCATAGCTTGGGCAAGGGTAGGGGCAATGACGCGCATGTCGATTTCGCCTAAATTGCGGCCTTTTTGAATGCCTTTGCCCATCATCATGAAGCTTGATCGCATGAATGGCTTGTCAGGAAAATAACCATGCGTGCCTTTGCTAGCTGACGGGCTCACCAAAGGTGCCGTCGCGCCTTTAAAGCTGCCAGCATAGGTATTCGGGGCAAAGCTGACGTAGAAACTTGCCTGCGGATTCGCCCCATATTGAGCGATTTTCGATTCGGTGGCTATTTCGGCTATGCCGTTCTTAGGGTCAGCTTTTAACTGCTCCAAAAGATCTGAAACGCGGGCACGTAACGCTGAATCGGATGGTCGCTTCAAAACAATTGCCGACGATCCGCCAGAGTTCCACGGACTGGCTTCCCAGTCTTTGATTTTGCCGTTGGCATCGAGAATAATAAAGCCGGCGTCAATGAAAGCACGATACAGGTTGACCTCAGTATCTACCGTTGAAAATCCGTGGTCGGACACCACAGCGATAACGCTGTCGGGCCGCGCTGCCATTTGTGCCGCCATGATGTTGCCGACCACGGCGTCAATCCGTTTAAGTACCGCATGCGCAGCCGCCGTGTTGGGACCTTTTTCATGCTGCTCATGGTCGAGCGCCGTCAGATAGACGGTGGTAAAATAGGGTTTTTCGCGTGTGATAAGAGCGGTTGCAAACTGGCCTCGGATTTCGTCGCTGGTAATACTTTCGTCGATACCGGGGGCATATTCGCCCAATTGGCTTTCCAACGATTCAATCAAACCTGGGGTGGCAAGAGACTTTAGCAGCTTGGCATCATCCGCATGGCCCGTGCGCCAAATTTGTGGGATGTTCCATTTCACCGCGCTGGCGTTAACACTGACGGGCCAATGCACATTTGCGGTGGTCAACTTTGCCTTTGCGGCGATATCCCACAAGGTCGGAACCCTAAAGTCGGTGGCATACCAATACCAACCGCCTTGGTTGATTTGCAGGGGATCGAAACTGTTGTTGCCAAAAATGCCATGCCGCGATGGGCTGACGCCCGTAATCAGCGTTGCGTGGCTTGGATAGGTTACAGTTGGCAGGACTCCGCGTACGCCTTGGGCATAGCTGCCTTGCGTAATGAAACGTTTCAGGTTCGGAATATCGATCCCGCTATTGTCCGCTTCAATAACATCATCGGGTTGTAAACCGTCGATGGAAATCAGCAGCACCGGCTCAGCCGATGCTGCCGACGGCAGCGCACTCACAAGGAGCGCGCTGCCAATCAGCAAGGCTGATTTCATTAGAAACCAGCCTTCAACGTTACAAAGAATTGCTGAGGTGAGGCAGCAAGCAACGTTTGGTTATCACCACTATTGCCAAAACCATTCGAACCGATGGTTGAGACATATTTTTTATCGAGCAAGTTAACCGCGTTCAATTGCAGCTCAACTGGCGTCCGCATTCCTGCTTCAAAACGATAGCCCAAGGTGGCATCAATCAGGACCCGCGCAGGGACCGATTTATCGTTGAGATATGTGAAATAGCGTTTGCTCATATAATTGGCACCGACGCGGCCGAAGAACGTATCGCTGTCATAAGCAACTTCGCCGCGTAGCAGATGCTTTGGCGTATCCACGACGTCCTTGCCCTTAATAGCAATGGTCGCCGTCGGCGTAACCACATTGTCCTCATAAGTTGCGCCAGTGTAGCTATATGATCCAAACAAGGTCACGCCACCACCCAAGCGCACATCGCCTGCCGCTTCAAAACCAATGGAGCGCACACTACCGACATTTTGCAGAATGGCAGGATTGCCAACAATGCCCGCGCCGGTTGCTACGCCCAATAAACGGTTACTGAAATTGACGTAATATACGCCGATGACGCCGTTAAAGACATTGTCGTTGTAACGGGCGCCGAGTTCAAAGGTGTCCGATGCTTCTGGCTTCAGACCACGCGCGATAAGCGCGTCGAACCCAGCTTGCGTTGTGGCGAACGGCCCGCTCGTCGCAGACGAAACGAAAGCACGCGTCACTTGTGTGAAACCACCGAAAATCTCTGCGCTATCATTTAGCTTATATGCAACGCCGACATGCGGTTGGAACCAATCTTGTGACTTGATTGCGCCAGCGGACAGTGATCCTTTAATCCGCGGGTTGGATTCATTATTGACCTGAAAACCCTTCCAACCAAGGTTGATTGTCAAATCGCCAAGGCTGATTTTGTCTTGCACATAATATTGCAGCGTATCTGTGTTGAAATCAAATAGCCACTGCGTGAAAAATGGGTTGGTCAAGAATTTAGTATGATCAAGTCCAGGAACAGTGTTGCTTTCATAGGCATAAAAACGACGTGCCTGCGTGAAGTCATTATGCTCATACCAGCCGCCGACGGTTACGTCATGGTTACCGAATTGAGTGTTCAGCGAACCGAATACACCGCCACGTTGAATGTCATACTCAGTGGTCCGAGCGGACATTGGAACGCCATTTGGGCTAGGGACATAAGGTGTACCCCATGTGCCTTGACCTGTATTGTTGTGGTAATAAGCCTTAACCTTAAAGGTCACATTGTCGCCAAGCGGAGCGGTCAGCCCATAAGCGGTTAGCAAATCTTTCCGGAGCCCCGATGCATCATAATAGCTGTCGTCAAGATTGTTGATGGGGGCAACAAAAACGCCCCGTGCTGCTGCAATCGCCTTTGCATAATTCGGGAAGTAGTTGTCGTGATCATATCCAAGACGATTAATCATCTCGAGGGAGAGATCTTGATAATCCTGTTCTGCGCGATCAGAATAAGAAAAATAGCCATCCAATTCGGCGTTACCTACAGGAACAATCGCCTTTGCATTGAATTGCAGGTTCTTTTGCTCGCCGCTGCCCTTCCATTTATCGGCTTTGTGATACACGCCAGAGACAAAGCCGCGGAAGCCGCCTGCTTCGCCGAAATTGATGCGGCCAAAGGCACGCATTGTATTTTCCGAACCATAAGTCAGATTGGCGTCAACGCCTAGACCATCGCTGTTATCTGCGGAGAAGAATTCCAGCGTACCGCCAAGGTTATTCGTTGCTTGCGTTCCAATTGAACCCGAACCCTGAGACACTCTGGTTACACCGATATTGTCCGAAATGATTGCGCGACCAATATGTAGGCCATTGTTATTTCCGTACGAAGAATCACCCAGCGGGATTCCGTCGAGCGTGTAGCCCAGCTGGTTCTGGTTAAACCCACGGATCGAAACGCGGCTTGACCATTCATATGTTCCGAACGGGTCAGCCGATTGGAAATTGACGCTGGGGAGTTTCTCGATTGCCTTTAATGGGCTCGTTCCAGGGGCGAGGATGAGGAGTTCTTTGGTTGAAAGCTCTTGGACCTGGCGTGTTTCGCCTTTTCCGAACACCACGATTTCAGCGTCGTCCGAGTCGACGGCTGCTGGCGTGTTTGCCTGTTGTGCCATGGCAGGCACCGCACCAAAGGCCACTCCGGCCAAAAGCATTACTGATAGTTTACGCATGGATTTACCTTCCCTGTGCTGGTTTGCGATTGGCCAAATAAGGAAGGTAAATGGCCGTTTGATGCGGTTATCATGGCGTTTTTATATTAGATATATGGCGGAAATGTTGCGGCTTCGTAGGGCTCCTCTCGTCGGTTCGCGGTTCATTACATTTTTATGACATGTATATTGCATAAGTGTCATTAAAGTGTAATATTCAATCGAGGATAAGGAGAGATGGTATGAAAATGTTGTTGTTAGGCGCTTTGGTCGTCGGAACTATTTCAGGTGCAGCGCAGGCTAAGTCGGACGCCGCTGGCGAAATTTCATACCCAAAGGGGTCTATTGGATATGAGGCGCTGATGCGCGGAGATAATGAGCGCGCCGTCTCTCAAATCATGGCTAATGAACAGGTCAGTAAGCATGACCCCGCCAAGTTGCTTAATCTTGGTCTTGCCTTTGCGCGGATTGGGCGCACTGACCAAGCAGCTGGTTATTTTAAGGCTGCGATGCAGGCCCGTGATAGTTTGGATTTGGTTTTGGCTGATGGTCGCGTGATTAATTCGAAGGTTGCAGCGCGCGAGGCGTATGACAATCTGCAAATGCGGATTGCAACGCGCTAAGCTATAGTCTCTGCAGTTTACAATTGTTAACGTTAAAAAGCGAGCCTGCTGGGCTCGCTTTTGTTTGTTTTCTTGGGCTTAAGGCCGCGATGTGGCATTGATTTCGTCAATGTAATATTTTTGACGCAAAATATTCTCTCAACTGCAATGTTATGCGCACACTGGTGTCATAGGTGGTGCCTAAATGATGCCACGTCAACGGGTGGGGACTCTTTTTGATTCGTCGCTGCTGCGTTGTAACTGCCCATAGTCGGGCAAGCCATTTTGTTGCGGAGATTAAGAATGTTTGACCCTAAATTGCGCGGGATCGTATATGCGACAGCAGCAGCAGTCCTTGTCACTGGTTGTGGCGCAGACGATATCGCGTCGCCAGGTACTGGTGGTAACATCACCATCAACAACCCAGCTGCTCCTCCTCCGCCACCACCGCCACCACCGCCGGCCGCAACTGTCACGCCTGCAACTGGCTGCCCAACCATTGGGAACCCAGTTCAGCTGACCGACGATGGTACGATTACTGGCCCAACGGGCACGTACCGCGTTTGCACACTGCCCGCCCGCCTTACCGCCAACTCAACTTTGCCAAAGGTCGCAGGACTGTTGTACCGCCTCGGCGGACGTGTTGATGTTGGTACGGACAGAGGTCCGACTCCCCTTTCCAACGCTACCGACGAAGCAAATGCCACGGTAACATTGTCAATCGCACCTGGCGTAACGATTTTTGGCGGGACCGGTGTTTCTTGGTTGAACGTTAACCGCGGGCATCGTATCAGCGCCGTGGGCACTGCTGCTCTTCCAATCGTGTTCACGAGCCGTGATAACGTCATTGGATTGAACACCGACAGTTCTATTGGTCAGTGGGGTGGCGTCGTTCTGAACGGACGTGCTCCTATTACGGATTGTGCGGTAACAAATGCGACACCAGGTACAATTGCTTGTGAGCGTCAGGTGGAAGGCGCTGTTGACCCTGCACTCTACGGTGGCGCGACCGCTACCGATAACAGTGGTCGAATGAGCTTTGTTCAGATTCGTTTTTCTGGCTTCGTGCTCTCCGGCAACTCGGAACTTCAGTCGTTAACAACTGGTGGCACTGGTTCAGGTACTGTTTTGAACAACATCCAGTCGTTCAACAGCTCTGACGATGGCGCAGAATTCTTCGGCGGAAACGTCAACATGAAGTATTTTGTGTCGATCGGTGCAGACGATGATAACCTCGACACCGATGTCGGCGTAAAAGCCAACTTCCAATATGTCTTGGCAGTTCAGCGTCCAAATGCCGGAGACTCTATGATCGAGGCTGACTCGGACAACTCCGCGGATGGCAACACTCCGCGCCAGAACACACGCCTGTCGAACTTCACCTTTATTCAGCGCAACAATACGGGCAACGCCGCTGCTATGTTGCTGCGCGGCGGCACGGATTACAGCATGTTTAACGGTGTGGTAGTTAGCCCATCGACCTCATGCCTACGTATCAGCCGTGCGCAGACTGCTTCGACGACAGTAGATGCGTCAATTGACGAGGCTGGTGCACCAGTTTTCCGTTCGGTGGTCATGCAGTGCGGTACACCAGCTTTCGTTGGTTCGAACTCTGTAACCGAAGCGCAAGTAAGTAGCATCTTTGGCTCAGGTTCGAACGGCAATAACAGCGCGTTTACACCAACGCTGACTTCATTGTTCATAAATGGTGCCAATGAAACTGCGGTAACAGCCTTCAACGCAAGCACCATCGCATCCTATTTCGATGCCACAACTTACATTGGTGCGGTGAAAGATGCCAATGACACTTGGTACGCTGGTTGGACTTGTAACAGTGCCACCGCCACGCTCGGTACCAGTGTAACTGGTCTTTGCACCTCGCTCCCTACCTATTGATAGGCAGTCATTGATTGGGGTGAGGTGCAGGCTTGACCAAGCACCTCACCCCATTTTTACATCATAAAAAGGGAATGAAAATGTTGAAGCCATTGGGGGCAACCAGCTTGTTGCTTTTAACGTCCGCACTTGTTGCGCCATCGTTGGCATTCGCGCAAAGCGCTGAGCCTGCGGTAGCCGAATCAGCAGAGCCAGCGCCAGAAGGCGCAGCTTCCGAAGCGGCGGAACAGCCGGTGGAAGAGGAAGAAGTTGATGTATCCTTTGGCGGTGAAGAAATTGTCGTCCGCGGATATTTGGATCGCAATATCTCAAAAAATGCAGCGCAAGTTGTGTCAGTTCTGTCTTCCGCAGATATTGAACGGACAGGCGAAGGCGATATTGCTGGCGCGCTCTCACGAGTAACCGGCTTAAGCGTTGTTGGCGGCGGTTTTGTTTATGTGCGTGGTTTGGGCGATCGCTACTCGTTGGCATTGCTGAACGGTTCGCCATTGCCGAGCCCTGAGCCATTGAAGCGCGTTGTTCCCCTTGATCTGTTCCCGACAAGTGTCATTGCTTCTTCGCTCGTGCAGAAAACCTATTCAGCGAATTTCCCTGGCGAATTCGGCGGCGGCGTTATCAATTTGACCACTAAAGCGATTCCGCGTGAAACATTCCTGACTATGAGTGTGGATGCCAGCGGTAACAGCGAAACAACCAATCAGCTTGGCTATACATATTATGGCAGTTCGACTGATTGGAGTGGTTTTGACAATGGGAACCGTAATTTGGCGCCAGCGCTTGCAGGCTATCTTGCTAGTGGTCAGCGCATCAGCACCGGCGGTGTAGACACCAAAGCTATTGCAGGCCAGTTAGTAACAGGACGCAATTCTGTGGTGCAGCGCGACAATAACTTACCCGCAAATGGCTCGGCAAACATTACGGGTGGCACCAATTTCGAAATTGGCGACGATGCCACCATGGGTGTTTTGTTAAATGCAGGCTACAGCAATAAATGGCGCACACGCGACACGTTGCAGCAAACCGCTTCGACTCGTGATTTGGGTCAGAAAGAAACGGAATTTCAGAAAGTTATAACGGACAACCGCATGGTTGTTAACGGCTTACTCGGCTTTGGCATTGAAGCGGGTGAGCAAAAACTGCGTTGGACTAACATCTTTATCCGCGACACTTTGAAACAAGCGCGTTTGGGTATTGGTACACGTCAATCGACTTCGCCTACAGCTTCATTGCTACAGCAGGATACTGCCTGGTATGAACGACAGTTGATTAACTCGCAGCTAGTCGGCGAATTTAAGCTATCTCCTGACGTGAACTTCAGTTTCCGGGTTGGATATGCCAATTCGAAGCGCGAAGCGCCGGATGAACTGAGCTTTGAATATTATCGTAGCAATCAGGCGTCCGATCCATTTGGTGCGTTGTTCATCAACCGCTTGAACAACGGCCAGCAGGGCAGCGCTGAAGTAAGTTATTCTAACCTCAGTGAGGATCTCTGGTCCGGAAGTGCTGATTTGTCCTTCAAAATAACGCCAGATATGACCGGTACGGTTGGCTATGCCTATTCAGACACGGTCCGACGGACGGAACGCCGCGATTTTCAGTTTGTGGCCCCGGGTGGCACACCAGTGACTTCGGCACTCTTTCGGCCGGACTTCTTGCTGCAGCCCGATGTCATCAATTTCTATAATATCGCGTTGATCGATACCAACGAAGCTAACCCGGTATTTGATTCCGCATTGCTTACGCACGGCGCTTATGGTCAAATTCAGGCATTCATTACGCCAGAAATTAGCCTCAATTTGGGCGTGCGTTATGAAAAAGCGGATCAAACGGTCTCGCCGGTTCAGGTTTTCAAAGTTCCAACGGCGTCGTTAGCTTCAACCAGTCTCAACCAAGCCTATTGGTTGCCAGCTGCGACTTTGACTTGGGATATCAATGACCAGATGAAGTTCCGTATGAGCGGTTCAAAGACAATTGCCCGTCCGCAATTTCGTGAACTGATTTTCCAGAATTTCTATGACACCGATTCCAACCGTCTGTTCCGTGGAAACCCGTTTTTGACCGACAGCCAGCTGTACAACGCTGAAGCGCGCTATGAGTGGTATTTCGACCGGGATCAGCGTTTCACGATTGCTGGCTTCTTTAAGCGCATCGATAAACCAATTGAGTCATTTTCAAGTTTTGATGACAACTCGGTCATTACCAGCTTTGCCAATGCACCGAAGGCCAATTTGTACGGTGTGGAAATCGAAACGCAGAAGTATTTTGATCTGGCAGGCTTAGGTGAAGAGGGCTTCTTCGCCACGCGCCGTGCTGTGGCAATCGCTAACTATACCTACACCCAATCGAAATTGAGCGTGAAGGCAGGCGATACAGTTGCAGTGTTCAACGCATCATCAACCAGCGCGCTCGATTTCTTCACGGACGGCTCGCCATTGACGGGGCAGGCCGACCATTTGGTTAATCTGCAACTTGGCTTGGAAGATACAGACCGCTTATCTCAGCAGACAATTTTGTTCAGCTACTCCACCGACCGAGTCACAAGCCGTGGTGCATCTGGTCAGCCAGACATTAAGGAAAAGCCAGGAATCCAGTTGGATTTCGTTGCTCGCGAGGGCTTTAAGCTCGGTGGCACAGAAGGTGAATTGAAGTTTGAAGTGCGCAACCTGACCAACACAAAATATCAGGAACTGCAAGAAAACGGTAATAATAGAATTTTCTACAACCGTTACAATCAGGGCATTAGCGCCTCAATCGGATTTGAAATCAACTTTTAAGCGATTTACAGCCCCCTAACTTTCGGCGGCGCGTTTTCATGAACGTGCCGCCGTTGTTTTTTGTTTCGCGTCCGCGGTAGGCTCGTTCGTCATTAAACTGTAATTTTAGATTCACTTTAACGTCACATCAACACCATAGTCCCTCTCTAACGGGCGGAGTCGCCAAGGGGGTTTTTGTGGCATCATCATTGGCAGAAAGGGTTAGGGTGCAATTTCGCACGATAACATTGCTGCCTATGGGCAATATCCTTATTGCCTTGATTGTTATCCTTCTGGCCGTTCAAGTAGCGCGACTTTTTTGGGTCATTGTCACACCCGTTGGGCCGCTGGCAGGGTGGCGCGCGCCATCTGTCAACGTTGTTCCACCATCGGCTCGCCAGGCGCTTTTCAGCGGCTTTGATCCTTTTTACCCCATGAATGCGGCCGCTGCGACAACACAAAATGTTACATCCTTAAACTTGGTTTTGTTTGGTGTGCGTACCAACGAAAGTTCAGGTGGCGGCTCCGCTATCATTGCGGGTGAGGACGGTATCCAAAAAAGTTTTGCCGTGGGTGAAGAAGTCGCACCGGGTGTAACATTGGACGCCGTTGCTTTCGACCATGTGATATTGTCGCGCGGCGGGGTGAAGGAGTCGCTCTATCTGGACCAGTCGGTTCCGGCTGAAACCGTTAGCCCATCTGGCGCTGCGCCGCAGGCCGCGCCTGCTGCGCCCGATACCGGAGGGTTGAATGCCCAAACGCTACAAAAGGCCATTGGATTTGCCCCGCGTAATGAAGGCGGCAGGGTAACCGGCCTAGTTTTGAAAGCCCAAGACGACGGCACGATGCTCAAGCTCGCTGGATTTCAAGCAGGTGATGTCGTTGTAGCTGTCAATGGTCGCCCCGTTTCATCAGCCACTGATGTCATTGCCCAAATTCGCCCTGGTGCCCGTATCAACGTCGAAGTCGAACGCGGCGGTTCTAAAGTCCCCATCGCTCTAATTCTGGAACAATAGTGATCCGTAAATTCTCCTTATTGTTGGCGTGCAGCACGCTCATTTTGACAACGCCAGTGACGGCGCAGCAGACATTGAACGTCCGCGACGCCGACATCCGCGCCTTTGTGCAGGACGCTGCGCGCGTGACGGGGCAAACTTTCATCGTTGATGGCCGTGTCAGCGGTAAGGTGTCGGTTGTGACCGACAGGCCCTTGTCGCGTTCGGAATATTTTGAAGTGTTTTTGTCCACGCTGCGCGCCAATGGCCTTGTTGCCATCCCCATGCGCGGCGGGGGATATCGCATTCAGCCCTCCGATGGCGCGGCGACGCAGCCAACGCGCGTCGGCAGCCGGGCCGAGTCTGCTAGCCAGTTTGTAACCGAAGTATTCCGTTTACGCTCGATTGACGCAACGACGGCGGTGGAAACGCTTCGCCCCTTAATCAGTCGCGAAGGCTCTCTCACGGCGAATCGCAGCGCAAACAGTCTTGTGGTGGCGGACTATGCCGACAATATCCGTCGAATCCGTGATCTCATCCGCCAGATTGACCGTGACAGCGCCGCGACGCAGATTGTCACGCTGGACAATGCAGGTGCACGCGAAATTGCGACGGCATTGCAAGGATTGGCAGGCCAAGGTGGAGGTGAAGGTGCGCGACCACCGGTGTCGATCGCTGCCATCGACAGCAGTAACGCTATTGCCTTGCGCGGCGAGCCCAGTTCGGTCGCGCGCTTTGCCGAAATGGCTAAGCAATTAGATGCTCGTGCCCAATCAGGCGCAGAAATTCGCGTCTACCGGCTCGAACATGCCAACGCCGAAACTTTGCTCGAAACGGTCCAGTCTTTGATTGGTGGAAAAAGCAGCGGTGCGCAGTCGAGTGACATGCCGTCCGTGGCTGAACCTGCGAACAATGGCGCAACACCGGCTGCTTCAGCTGCGCCAACCGTTGCGATATCGTCTGGCGGGGGCACGAACAGCATTGGTGGACGTGGTCCTATTGTGGTGACGCGCTATGAAGGCACAAATGCCCTTATCATTGCGGCCAATCCGGACGTACAGCGCAGCTTGGGCGAATTGATCCGGCAATTAGATACGCGGCCTGAGCAAGTTCTGGTGGAAGCCATTGTGGTGGAAATCGGAAATGACGCCGCCAAAAAGCTGGGCGTGCAATTCCTCGTAGGGGGCAAGGACGCGCCATTTGCCGCGACAAATTACTCCAATGCCTCGCCCAATATTCTGACCATAGCAGGCGCTGTCGGGGCCGAGGAGCTGACGCGTACGACGACCACGGTGAATGGTAACACCACCACCACCGCGACCAACAGCGCCTTGGGTGACAGCCTGCAAGAAGCGGCTGCGGCATCGATTTTGAGCGCGACCGGCGGATTTGGCGGTTTTGCGCTTGATATCGGTAACAATGCAATTTTTGGCACCATCATCAACGCAATTGCAGCGGATACAGAGTCTAACCTTCTGGCAACGCCGCATATTGTAACGCTGAACAACCAAAAGGCGAAATTCTTGGTGGGCCAGGAAGTGCCGGTCAGCACGGGTGAGCAATTGTCCGCAAACTTTGAAAACGCATTCCGTACTGTGCAGCGGCAGGAAGTCGGCATCAAGCTTGAGGTCACGCCGCAGGTCAACGCGCAAGGCGATGTGAAGCTTTTTCTCAAGCAAGAAGTTTCGAGCGTTGCGGGCCCGGTATCCTCGCGGTCGAACGACCTTGTCCTTAACAAACGTGAATTCGAGACCACTTTGACCGTCGGCGACGGTCAATTGTTGGCGATAGGTGGGCTTCTTAATGATGACGAGCGCCGCACTATTGAGCGTATTCCGTTACTAAGTGAGATTCCTCTTGTAGGTGAGCTGTTTAAGTCGCGCAGCCGCAGCCGCAGCAAAACAAACCTTATGGTGTTCATCAGGCCTACAATCTTGCGCAGCCGCGAAGATGGTGATCGTTTAACCGCGCGTCGTTATGATTACGTGCGCGATATGCAGAAGGTGCGTAACCCCGATATGGAGCCAAGCATCGACGAATTATTGCGCGACTATATGGGCGCCGCGCCACCAAGCGAACCAAAGGCGCAGGCGAGCGATATCATGATCGGTGCAGACGGAAACTTGACCCGCCCGCCGGCCGCTGGTCCGCTTAAATCCGCGGATGTGCCTGCGAGCGATATAGCGACGCCAAGCGGGGGTGGACAATAATGACCGATCCGCACGGCGTGTTAGGACCACAGGGTGCAGCTGGCGTCGCGGCGGACGTACCTGTCACCGGTGCCGAAATCACACCAGTGCTGGATTTGCCTTATACCTTTGCCAAGGCGCACGGACTGGTTTTGCGTTATGAGAGCAACGCGCGTTTAATCGTAGCGATGCGCGAAGGCGCAGATCCCCTCATGCTGCTCGAAGTAAGGCGCTATTTGGCGATGCCGTTCGACGTTGAGATAGCTGACAGCCAGACCTTTGACCGTTATCTGTCCGATCATTATGCCATGGACGGAAGTGCCGCTGCAATGGCAGGCTCAATAGGCGGTAACGACGGTGATCTGCTGTCCGATATGCTACCCAGCGCCGATGATTTGCTCGACAGTGCAGATGACGCGCCCGTTATCCGGTTGATTAACGGCATCATTGCTGAGGCTGTGCGACAAGGTGTATCGGATATACATATCGAGCCTTATGAAACAGGCCTAGTGATCCGCATGCGCGCCGATGGCGTATTGCAGGAACGACTTCGCCTCCCCGCCAACGTCGCGCCCGTTGTCGTTAGCCGCATCAAGGTCATGGCACGTCTGGACATTGCGGAACGCCGCATTCCCCAGGATGGTCGTATTGGCCTAACGCTTGGCGGTAAGATGGTCGATGTTCGTGTGTCGACCTTACCCAGCCGGGCAGGGGAGCGCGTCGTCATGCGCATCCTCGATAATGAAAATGCAGGAATTTCGCTTGATCTGCTGGGCATGTCTGACGAGACCCTCAAAATCTTGCGCGAAGCATTGGCTGAACCCAATGGCATCATTCTGGTTACCGGGCCTACGGGATCGGGTAAAACCACCACATTATATGCAGGCTTAAAGCGTCTGAATGACGGTTCCCGCAACATATTGACGGTCGAAGATCCCGTCGAATATGCCGTTGAAGGCATTGGCCAGACGCAGGTTAATGCGAAAGTAGGCATGACCTTTGCCGCGGGTTTGCGCGCGATTTTGCGGCAGGATCCTGATGTCGTAATGGTCGGCGAAATCCGGGACCGTGAAACCGCTGATATCGCTGTGCAAGCCGCGCTAACCGGCCATTTGGTGCTTACCACGGTCCACACAAATGATGCGCTGGGTGCCATCACGCGTATGCGCGATATGAAGGTGGAGCCTTTCTTGCTTGCATCAACCCTCCGCGCGGTCATCGCGCAACGACTTGTGCGCCGCCTGTGTCCACATTGCCGCCAAACAGTTCAGGCCGATGGCAATGCCGCATCGTTGCTTGGTTTTGACAAGGGTACGGCGGTTTATAAAGCCGTCGGTTGCCCCGAGTGCAACAATACCGGCTTTTTGGGCCGTATCGGTGTGTTTGAGGCCGTCCGTGTGGATGACACGATCCGCCGCTTAATCAATGACGGCGGCGACGAAGCAATATTGGCGCGCCATGCGTTTGTGAACCAACCCAATTTAAGTGCCGCGGCGCGCAAATTGGTACGCAGCGGGGAGACCACGCCAGAGGAGGCTATTCGCATTTCACGCCGTGAAGACATCGTTGATGCCTGAATTTGCGTATCACGCTATTGATCCCGACGGGCGCGAGCGGCGCGGGCGAATATCTGCGGCCAATGATGATTTGGCGCGCGAAGCATTGGTGTCCAAAAAACTCTACATTGTGAACGTAAAGCCGGCCGAAGCGCGTGTATCGGCCTTTGCCAATCTGCCACTGAAGCGGCAGCCACGGTTAAACGCAAAGCAGCTGACATTGTTCACACGGCAATTGTCTTCCTTGGCGCAAGTGTCGCCCTTGGAAGAAGCGCTGCGGACAATTAGCCGGCAAAGTGAGCAGGCACATGTCCGCCAGATATTGACGGGCGTTCACGCGGGCGTTGTTGAAGGCCAAAGATTGTCGGACGCTATGCGCCGCGAAAGCAACAGTTTTCCAGCCCTGTATCGCGCAATGATTGCCGCAGGGGAGGGCGCAGGCACATTGCCGCTCATCACCGAACGGCTTGCAGTGCTGCTCGAGCGCCAGGCGGAGATGCGTGGTAAGTTGATTGGCGCGCTTGCTTATCCGGCAATACTGTCGCTGGTCGCAATCCTCGTTGTGATGGGTTTGATGGTATCCGTAGTACCGCGCGTGGTCGAACAATTTGATAATGTTGATCAGCAATTGCCGCTGATCACGCGGATGGTGATTGGCATTTCGGCATTTTTGGCGAATTATTATTGGGTACTGATCATCCTCGCCTTGCTGGGAGCGTTTGCTTTCGCGCAAGGTTTAAAACAACCCGCTTTTCGTCTGGCGGTGGACCGCAATATTCTGAGCATTCCGGTGGTTGGAAAGCTATTGCGCAACCTGCATGCCGCGCGCATGGCGCGGACACTCGCCACTATGGTTGCAAGCCGTTTACCTTTGCTTGAGGGCTTGCGCCTGACGGGCGGCACCATTCGCAATAAGATATTGTCGGCAGCTAACGACGAGATTGTGGAGTCTGTGCGTAGCGGCGGTAGCCTGTCTGGCGCGATGCGTGCCAGTGGCGTTTTTCCGCCTTTGCTTGTGTATTTGACGGCCAGCGGCGAGAGCGCTGGGCAGTTGGATCTCATGCTGGAACGTGCTGCTGAATATCTGGAACGCGAATTTGATAATTTCACAAGCACCGCTTTGTCGCTGCTGGAACCCTTGATCATTGTCGCCATGGGCGGCGTGGTTGCGGTCATTATATTGGCAATATTGCTGCCTATTCTTCAACTTCAGAACCTAACGGGACTATAGGATATGCTTCGCTTATTTTTTAATCTTTTCACCGATACCAGCCGGGCACCAGCGAAGTTCCGCCGCAAGGCAGTGAAGCAGCAGCGCAACGGTTTTACGTTAGTCGAAATGATGGTGACTTTGTTTATCTTGGCACTGCTGACAACGATCGTGGCCATTAACGTTCTACCCAATCAGGACAAGGCCATGGTGCAAAAGGCACGGGCAGACATCGCTGTATTGGGGCAGGCAATGGAAACCTATCGGCTTGATAATCTGACCTACCCTGACGCAGGCACGGGTCTTCAGGCATTGGTTACACCGCCGGCGACAGGAATGCGCAGCGAAGGCTATATCAAAAAATTACCCATGGACCCTTGGAACCGTCCATATCAGTATAGCATGCCTGGCAAGAACGGCGCTTTTGATATCTATTCGCTTGGTGCTGATGGCGCGCCTGGCGGCGAGAATGACAATGCCGACATTTACGGCGACTAAGCCGTCAATCCCATTAATCGTTCAGGATAATGCGCGTGGCTTCAGCTTAGTGGAGTTGATGGTCGTGTTGTTCATCATCGGCATCGCGAGCACTGCAGTTGTTATGACTATAAGCTCGCCGGAACGTGGCGTACGTGATGAAGCAGAGCAGTTTGCCGCGCGCGTCGCTGCCTTGCGCGATAACGCCATATTGCAATCACGCACTATGGCCGTCACAGTGCGTCCGTCGGGCTATGGCTTTGAAACGCGCAATGATGGGAACTGGGTCGCGTTGTCCCAAGCCCCGTTTTCAACAACTGACTGGAAAAGTGGCACCACGGTTCAGATGTCAGGCGTGCGGCAAATGCGGCTCGCCTTCGACAGCACTGGGCTGCCGTCAAGCGCCGCCAATATTGCCATTAAGCGCGACAATGTAACGGTCACGCTAAACCTCGCGGCAACCGGGGATATCCGTGTTGTCCGTTAAAACTTCATTGCCGCGCAATGGCTTTACGCTGTTGGAAATAATGGTTGCGCTTGCGATTTTCAGCCTTGCCGCCTTGGCTATGGTGCGTTTGCAGGGATATTCTGTGCGCTCGACAGCCAATTTGGGCGATAGCAATATGGCATGGCAGGTGGCCCGAAACGTGGCCGTGGAAACATTGTCTAACCCCACGCCGCCAACACTCGGCGAAACCCGCGGCGAAGAATTAAACGGCGGTCAGAATTGGAAATGGACGGCCACAACAAATTCCACCGATGATAGCCGCCTCGTAACTGTCGAAATCAATGTGGTAGGGACCGGCAATGCCGCGCTGCGCAAGGCACGCCTGACGATTGCAAGGCCAGTTGAACAGTGACCGAAGCGCGTCATTCTGAAGCAGGATTTACCCTTATAGAGTTGCTTGTTGCGCTCGCGATCTTTGCACTCATCTCGGTGGCTGGCGTGATGCTGTTGCGTTCCGGTAGCGATACCCAAATTGCCGTGAAATCGCGGCTCGAAGAAATGACATTGTCCAATCGTTTGACCAACAGTTTGGAAGGCGACTTAGCGCAGGCGATCGCCCGCCCCGTACGAGATCAATCGGGCCAACCCGTTCCAGCTTTCACTCAAAATGATGCAAGCGTCCCCGGCGCTCTATTTGGCTTTGTGCGGGCAGGGTGGTCCAATTTTGATAGTGCACCAAGGGCAGGGCTACAACGCGTGGCTTATGTTTTGCAAGGTGGTGCGCTAAAGCGGTTAAGCTGGCCGATGCTCGATGGAGCAGCACCCACAGACGCTGCGGTCTTGTTAGAGAATGTGGCTTCTGCAACAGTCGAATTTCGTGATGATACGGGTGCTTGGCGTGATGATTGGACTGCGGCTGATGCGGATGCGATGCCGCGCGCCATTGCCGTAAATCTCAATTTGGTAGGAAAGCCCGAGCAACGCATGCTTTTCCTGGTTGGACCACAAACACGCGTTCCGCCCCCGAGCGTTGAAACAGGCGCTGTAGAATGAATGCGCAAAGGCCTTCAGAACGCGGCGCGGCCTTGCTTTCGGTACTGCTGATGGTAGCGGTTCTGGCGGTGATTGCCGCCACGACACTTGATCGCCTGAGTTTATCAAGCAAATTGTCCGGTAATGGCAACGCGCTGGCGCAGGCGCGGATGTTTACATACGCGACCGAAGCGATTGCATCTGCGCGTATTGAGGATCTGGTGGCCCGCGATGCTGCGCAAACCACATTATCGGGTGATTGGCTGGGTAATCCGCAAACTATTCCCATTCCGATAGGGTCTGCCACCGCTTCGGTGCGTGACGCTGGCAACTGCTTCAATCTGAACAGTTTGGTAACTGAAACGGGTGACCAATATGTTGCGAACACAGCTGGGCAAGAACAGATGATATCTTTAATGGTCGGGTTGGGCATAAACGAAAACACCGCGCGCATTATTGCTGCGGCGAGCGCCGATTGGGCGGATAGCAATGTGATGCCATTGCCAAATGGCGTGGAGGATGATGGTTATCGCTCTCTCGCAACGCCATATCTTGTGTCAAACAGGCTATATGCGCATCCAAGCGAGTTGCGCGCGGTGAAAGGGGTTACGCCTGCTATCTATGCGAAATTACAGGATTGGATCTGCGCGCTTCCCGATCCCGTTTTATCGCCGTTGAACGTTAACACCTTGCTACCCGAACAAGCACCATTGTTGGCGATGCTTTTTCCGCCGGGAAAAATGAATTTGACCTTAGCGCGCAGCTATCTCGCCAAGAGGCCGTCGAGCGGCTATGGAAGCCTCATTCGATTCTGGGCGGCACCTGAAATTGCCGCGCTGCAACCGTCTTCTCTGGTTCAAGGGCAGGTAAAACTGACTAGCAATTACTTCCTGTTGAGCACAATAGTCTCATTTGGCGAACTCAAGCTTGCCGGACAGTCGATGATTGTCGCGTCGCCTGCGCCTGCGCGCGTTGTTTGGCGTAGCTGGGGGGAAGAGGAATGACATTGGTCATCACCCGTTTCCCGACGTCTGAGCGGGATGATCCAAAGGTATTTAGGGTCATCGAGGGCGATTGGCAGGATGCAGGTGCGCTTTCCAATTTCGAGCCGGCGGTTGACGATCGGACTGTAATGGCAGTTGTCGCGCCGGAGGATGTGCGGTGTCATTGGTTTACGCTCCCAGATGTGCAAGGCCGTCAGGCCGAGAGCGTGGCGATACTGCGTGCAACCGAACAATCGCTTGGCGCGGTGCACTGCAGCGCTGGTGCCGATTATGACGACGTCGTGGCGACGGCAACAATCGCGCCAGAGGTTATGCAGCGTGGTGTGGATATTCTTAGCGCACGCGGGCTAAATCCTGACATCGTTCTGCCCTTTGCGTTGTCGCTGGCTATCCAATCAGATGGTGTATTCCGGGCGGAAATGGACGGCGTGCGTGTCCTGCGCGGCGCACAATTTGCGGTCCCCGATGACGCTGTTTTGCGCAATCGGGTCATTGGCGATGCGCCTATAGAAGCAATTGATACCGACGCGCTACAGTCCATGCTGCTTTCAGCCAGTGCCGCGCCATTGTTGAACTTGCGTGAAGGCATGTTCGCAAAAAGGGAGCGGGCGGTTTGGCTAACCCCTGAGCAAAAGTTTTCGGTACGGCGGCTTTTGACTGCGCTTGTTGTTGTGACAATGCTACTCACGCTTGTGACCTTGGCGAAATATTGGATGGCAACCGCGTCGGAAAATAACGCTGCCTTGGCTGCAGCTCAGACAATTGATCCAGCCATCCAAGATATTGATCAGTCCGAAAGCATGCTAGCAGCGTCGCTTAATCGTCAGGGTAAAACGCAAGGTAGCTTTGCGCCACTTTCTGCCGCCCTTTGGCGCAGTGTAAAGGCTTCGTCAAATGTGTCTGTTCGGGAATTACGATACACGCCGGATGGCATTTTGACCGTTGTTTTGGCCGCGCCGACTGCGGATGCCATTAACAAGGCCCTCGTTACCATTCAACAAGATGGGTTCCGCATTACAGCAACACCCCGTCAAGACACGACCGGTGCTACATTGGTTGACATGACAGTGAGGATGCCATGATAGCGGCTATAGGTGAATGGTTTGCGGCCCTAACGCGGCGCGAGCAATGGCTCCTTGGTACAGCGGGCGCGCTGACCGCTCTTGTGGTGGCCATTTTTGGAATTTTAATGCCCATATTGTCGACTATTGATAAGGCAAGGCTGGATCATGAAGAAGCGGTCCAGCGGCGCGGCCGTGTAATCGCAGCGGTAGACGCAGCGCAGAAGCCGAAGGGACAGCGTTCCACGGCAATGGCGGATATTGATATTTTGATAACCCAAAATGCCGCGGAAAAGGGGTTTGATCTCGTTAAATCGGGCAATGGCGCGCCAGGTCAAATAAGTTTCCGTATTGATCAAGCGCGGGCGCCGGCCTTGCTTTCATGGTTAACTGAGCTTGAGGGGCAGAATGTTGCGGTGCGCGCCGTAACATTGCGGCCGGGCGCGAACAGCACGGTAACCGTTGATGCGCAATTGCAGATGAGCAATCCATGAAACGGCGCTTTGTCATTGCCTCGGTTGCAGCGTTGGCTGTTGCCACGATATTATTCATGCCCTTGCGGACTATTATCGCGGGTGACGGGATAACAGCACGTAAAGTGGATGGCATCATTTGGGATGGGTCTATCCGCGACCTCCGCCTTGGCAAATTGTCCGTGGGCGATGTGAATGCCCGTTTGTTGTTTGCTCCGCTGTTTATGGGGCGGGCAGAAATATTGTTGTCACGGGGTAACGCACAATTTGTGCCCGGCATAGCCGGGTCTATATCACGCGGATTTAGCGGTGTGTCGGTCAATAACCTGTCCGCAACCTTGCCAGTGGGTGCGCTGTTCGCGCCGTTTCCGGCGGAGAATATACAATTTGAAGGCTTTTCCGCACGCTTTGCCGCAGGCCGGTGCGTGGAAGCTAGCGGGCAAGTCCGGCTGACCTTGTCCGACACTATGCCGGGGCTTAACTTGCAAAATGGGATGCTGGGTCAACCCCGCTGCGACGGGGCGCAGTTATTACTGCCTTTGGTCAGCCAATCCGCGATGGAGCGCGCGGACATCCGTTTGTCGGCAGATGGGTCTTACACTGTGACGATTATGCTAAACGCCGATAGGGGCGGCCAGGCGGCTGCGTTGAACCTCGCTGGATTTCGTTCGGTCGCGGGCGGTTACCGCTTGGTTCAAAAGGGTCGGTTCTGAGCGACGTTCTGCTACATTTTCGTGATCTCCTTACGGCAATGCCGCCATGGTTTTTGCCTTTAAATCTTGCTCTATTGGGCGCCGTTTGGGGCAGCTTTATAGCCGCATTATGCAGCCGATGGCCGAATGGCGAAAGCATCGGGGCTGGTCGTTCGCGGTGTGACCAATGCGGCACCAATATTGCTGCCTATGATTTGATCCCCATTGTCTCGTTCATCCTGCTCAAAGGAAAATGCAGGGCATGCGGCAAAGAAATCGGGGCTTTGCCTCTAATCTTCGAAGTTACGGCTATATTAATTGGCACCTTTCCTATCCTGTTTTTGCCACCGATTCAGGCTGTCGGGGCGGCTGTTTTTGGTTGGTTGTTGCTGCCGCTTGTGTTTTTGGATTGGCGCCATTTCTGGTTACCGGATCGCTTGCTTATCTTGCTCGCAATCGCCGGACCTTTGGCTGGGCTGCTGCTGAGTCCATCCGTCACTTGGTTCGACCGCGCCGTGGGGATGGCCGCAGGGTTTGTTTCTTTGGAAGCTATTCGTGTCGGCTTCAAACGATGGCGCGGATATGAAGGCATGGGTGCCGGGGACCCGAAACTCTTTGGCGC
Source organism: Sphingomonadales bacterium UBA656 (assembly GCA_002299895.1). Classification (GTDB taxonomy): domain Bacteria; phylum Pseudomonadota; class Alphaproteobacteria; order Sphingomonadales; family Sphingomonadaceae; genus Sphingorhabdus_B. The sequence continues at coordinate 22,729 of DBOC01000013.1, forward strand.
TTTAGGCATATGGGTCGGATGGCAGGCGCTGCCAATGATATTGCTGGGCGCTAGCGCTATTGGTTTGGGCCTCATTTTAGTGACACATACAACACGCACGCAATCTCGTAATTTATTGCCATTGGGGAGCTATCTTTGTGGCGCGGCATATCTTTTTGCCACGGTGGCGTGATTGTTGGCATGTGAACAGAATTTAAGCAGGATAAAGAAGGATCACTCTAGCCATTGCCGTTAGCATAAGGCAGCTATAGCAATGTTTAGAAAGGCTTGAGACAGTCTGCGCACAAGATAGGAATTATGGAGAAATACATGTCTGACGTTTATCCCGTAACCGCGGACTGGGCGAAAAAAGCATTTGTGACCGCATCAGGCTATGAAGATGCTTATGCGCAATCCATTCGCGATCCAGATACCTTCTGGCGCGAAGAGGCCAAGCGGCTCGACTGGATGACGCCCTTTACCAAAGTGAAAAATACGAGTTTTCACGAAGCCGATTTCGGCATCAAATGGTTTGAGGATGGGGCGTTGAACGTTTCCGCCAACTGCATTGATCGCCATTTGCCGGAACGCAAAGATGATATCGCAATCATTTGGGAAGGCGATGATCCGTCGCAGCAACGGCAGGTCACTTTTGGCGAGCTGCATGCCGAGGTGTGCCGCATGTCCAACGCCTTGAAGGCATTAGGCGCACAAAAGGGCGACCGCATAACCATTTATATGCCGATGATCCCCGAAGCCGCGATGGCGATGCTCGCGTGCACGCGTATTGGGGCCATCCACTCGATCGTCTTTGGCGGCTTTTCGCCTGAAGCCCTTGCAGGACGTATTCAGGATTGCGATTCCAACATTGTCATCACCGCTGATGCCGGCATGCGTGGTGGCAAGCTTGTGCCGTTGAAACAGAATGTGGATGCCGCGCTGACGCATTGCACGTCGGTCAAGGCATGCCTTGTGGTGCGTCATGTCGGCAACGACATAGATATGCAAAGCGCGCGTGATGTCTGGTATCATGACGTTCGTGCAACAGTCCCCAGCGATTGTGCACCTGAAATCATGGGCGCTGAAGACCCGCTTTTCATTTTATACACATCGGGCTCCACCGGAAAACCCAAGGGTGTATTGCACACAACCGGCGGATATCTCGTATGGGCGACGATGACGCATCATTATGTGTTCAACTACACGCCCGGCGAAATTTATTGGTGCGCTGCCGACATTGGTTGGGTCACCGGCCATAGCTATGTCGTTTATGGCCCGCTCGCCAATGGTGCGACGACGGTCATGTTTGAAGGTGTGCCTAATTATCCCGACCACAGCCGGTTCTGGCAAATTGTTGACCGCCATCAGGTCAATATTTTCTATGGCGCCCCCACGGCCTTGCGATCGTTGATGCGCGAAGGCGACGATTGGGTGAAAAAGACCTCACGAAGTTCACTGCGTTTGTTGGGCTCGGTCGGGGAGCCGATCAATCCCGAAGCATGGGAATGGTATTATCATGTCGTCGGCGAAGGGCGCTGCCCCATTGTTGACACTTATTGGCAGACCGAAACAGGTGCGACGATGATGACGCCTTTGCCGGGTGCGCACGGGTTGAAACCGGGAGCGGCATCAAAACCGATGTTCGGTGTGCAACCGGTGCTTGTCGACGGTGATGGCAAGCCTCTGGAAGGTGCGACAGATGGTAATTTGTGCATCATCGACAGCTGGCCAGGGCAGATGCGCACGGTTTGGGGCGATCATAATCGGTTTTTCCAGACCTATTTTACCACCTATCCCGGCAAATATTTCACGGGCGATGGGTGTCGGCGCGATGCCGACGGTGATTATTGGATTACAGGGCGGGTCGACGACGTGATCAACGTGTCAGGCCACCGCATGGGCACCGCCGAAGTCGAAAGCGCGCTCGTCGCCCATGCCAAAGTCGCCGAGGCGGCGGTGGTCGGCTTCCCGCACGACATCAAAGGGCAGGGCATTTACGCCTATGTTACGCTCAATGCGAATGAGGTGGAGTCTGCGGATATACGGGCTGATCTCATCAAATGGGTGCGCCATGAAATTGGACCAATCGCAACGCCAGACGTGATACACTTCGCACCTGGGCTTCCCAAAACCCGGTCGGGTAAAATTATGCGCCGGATATTGCGCAAGATTGCAGAAGGGGACGTGTCCAATTTAGGCGATATCTCGACCTTGGCTGATCCATCAGTCGTCGACAATCTCGTGCAGTCAAGGTCTAGCGCACTATAAAGGGTATAACCGGATGTTAGGTAAGCCGCCGCTGTTTGGTCCGGCCTTGGCACTTGCCCGCGCCACGTAAGCTAAACTAGCTTCAGGCTGTTCCGCGTGTGAGCAGCCTGACCGGTACAGGAGAGATAGTGGGTGTTTCGCCTTTGAGCACGGCGATCAAGGCTTCGACCAGCATTTCGCCAGCTTGCACATAATCCTGCTCAATTGTTGTGAGTGGCGGCTGTGCATAAGCGCCCATCGCGATACCATCAAATCCGATAACGCGCACATCCTTACCGATAGAGATGTTATGTTCCTCGAGCGCGCGCATGGCGCCCAGCGCAATAAAATCATTTGCACAGAACAAGCCGTCGAAAGCAATTTTGTCGCGGATGAGGCCCTGAACTGCGGCGTATCCTTGGTCTTCACGCACGGCGTTTTCGGGAAGCGGCGGGCAAATGGGTGGCATCCCTTTATCGGCCATCTGCGCCATATAGGTTGTCAGCCGGTCTTGAAACTGCGGCTGCTCGCTATTGGTCGGGCCAATATAGGCAATATTTTTACAACCCTGTTGTAACAAATGATCAATGGCCAATTGCGCGCCTTGCACATTGTCACTTTTGATTGAAATCAGGTCTTCTTTACTGGCGCCCCAACAAATCATGGGCGTCTTATGCCGGGCATATTCACCGAAAAACTGCCAACCTGCGATATTCTGACCGCTGCCGATGACGATCAAGCCATCGGACTGTCGGCTGCCGGTATAATTTGCAAAGAAGTTTGCCGGGGAATCCTGAAACGAGACAATAAGATTATAGCCGCGTTCAGAAGCTGACGCCGCAATGCATCCCAATAATGAGAGATAAAATGGGTTTATATTGGCTTTATGTTCACCCTGCCGACACAGGATGACCAGTGCGATGGAAAATGTCTGCTGCGTGCGCAGGCGAAGGGCGTTGTGGTCAACCGAATAATTAAGCTCGTTGGCAAGCGCGACGATGCGTGCACGCGTGGTTTCGTTGACTTTCTTGTCCCCTCGCAGGGCACGGGATACCGTGGGCTGCGATACCCCAAGCATCGCCGCAATCTGATGCGCTGTAATGCGTCCCTCTTTACCCATGCAATGCCGTTAGCACTGCCATGCGCTCAAGTCACGCAGCGAGGGCCGTTTCGGGTGTAACAAATGCAAGGTTAAGGCTTTCGGCCACCGCTTGGCTAGTAACTTTACCCTGATGCACGTTCAAACCTGCGAGCAAGCCGCGTCCTGTTTCGGTGCTGCTTTCCAGCGCAGCTATACCCTTATTCGCAAGCGCAAGGCCATAAGGCAAGGTCGCGTTGTTGAGCGCGGCCGCACTGGTCTGCGGAACCGCACCCGGCATGTTTGCGACGCAATAATGAATGATGCCATCAACCACATAAGTCGGCTCTGCATGCGTTGTGGCGCGCGATGTTTCAAAGCAACCACCTTGGTCAATTGCGACATCGACCAAGACCGCGCCGGGCTTCATCCGCTTCAACATCTCGCGGGTTACAAGGCGGGGTGCGCTTGCACCCGGAATGAGCACAGCGCCAATGACAGCGTCGGCAACGCTGATTTCATGGTCGATGGTTTCAAGCGTCGAATAGCGCGTGCGTACCCGTCCGTTAAACATGTCGTCGAGTTGGCGCAGGCGCGGGATCGAACGGTCAACGATAGTTACTTCTGCACCAAGGCCAACGGCCATCCGTGCGGCATGCGTACCAACAACGCCACCGCCAAGCACGGTCACACGGCCAGCGGCTACACCCGGTACCCCGCCAAGCAATATGCCTGCGCCACCTTCGCTGCGGCGCATGGCTTGGCCAGCGGCTTCGATGGCGAGACGACCGGCAACTTCGCTCATTGGCGCCAACAGGGGGAGGGCGCCGCGATCATCGGTCACGGTTTCATAGGCAATGGCAGTGCATCCGCTGGCGATCAGGCCCTTTGCCTGTTCGGGGTCGGGTGCCAGATGCAGATAGGTAAAGAGCAACTGGCCTTGGCGAAGCTGCACCCATTCGCTGGGCTGCGGTTCTTTGACCTTAACGATCATGTCGCAGCCAGCAAAAATTTCCTGTGCCGTCGCAGCGATTTCTGCGCCGGCGGCGCGATATGCGTCGTCATTTGCCATGATGCCAGCGCCAGCGCCCGATTGCACCACCACCTGATGACCAGCGGCGACATATTCGCGGACCGCGCCGGGGGTTAGGCCAACGCGATATTCATGAACCTTGATTTCGCTTGGGACGCCAACACGCATGATTTTCTACTCCTCGTTATATTATGGAAAAGACTAGCATTGTCGGGGCGCCGAAACTGCGCAAAGATTCGACTTAAATGATGAATTGATGCATATATTCGTCGTATTTCTACAAATAGGCGGAAATAATATGCAACTTGATCGGACGGATCGTAAATTATTGGGTGCGCTAGTGACGAATGGCCGCGCGACTCAGATGGAGCTAGGGGAGGCGGCGGGGCTGTCGCCAAGCGCGGCGGCACGGCGGCAAAAAGCCTTGGAAGATGACGGCATATTGCGCGGCTACCGGGCCGATGTGAACTTACGCAAATTGGGTTTGGGGGCGACCGTGATGGTGACAATCACGCTCGACAGCCAAAGTGAGGAGGCGATGGCAGCGTTTGAGGCGGCGGTCGTCAATAGCCCATCGACAATCCGGTGTCACCTGATGAGCGGCCGGAATGACTATCTGCTGGTGGTGCGCGCCGCATCGATCGAGGACTATGAAATTATTCACCGCCAGGAGATTGCGCGTTTGCCTCGGGTAGCACGGATCGAAACGGCATTTGCTTTGCGCGAAGTGGTCAATCGCGCAGTTCCGCCGCGTCTTTTCGACACATAAAGGGGTTATAACGGCAAAATTATGCGCGGGCTGGGTTTCTGCGACTGATGCGATTTGTGAGAGGCTTAAAAATGCGCAGAACTGTGACTGTTTTGTCACATGGCCAAAAAAGGACAGGGATGTTGCAACAAAATTACTTGCTTGGGCCATACTTTGATGTTTGTTTGCACCTGCACAATGATAAGCAAAGGTAAAGGCAAAGCCAGCCATTGCATGAGCGAACAGATTTAGCGGGATGAGAACGGTAACAGCCGATACTGGCGCAATGCGCAGCTATCAGACGAGTATCTATTATACCTAAGAAGGGGTAAAAATATGCGTAATTCCATTTTGAAGTTGGCAAGCTTAAGCGTCGCGGTCAGCGCGATCGCAATGTCGGCACCCGCTTTCGCACAAGGCGAAACAACCGAAGCGGCCGGTCCCATCAGCTTAACTGGCGGCGTCGCTTTGGTGTCCGACTATCGCTTTCGGGGCGTATCGCTTTCCGGTAAAGATTTTGCGGTTCAGCCTTATCTCACCGTGAGCCATGAATCCGGCCTATATGTTGGTGCTTGGGGTTCTAATATCTCCGAAAATGATGGAAATGATGTTGAACTCGACCTTTACGCTGGGTTTAGCGGCGGCGATGAGATAACCTATGACATTGGTGCAACTTATTATGTGTATCCAGGCGTTTCGAACGTCAATTATGTCGAGTTTACCGGTAAAGTTGGTTCAACCATGGGCCCCGCTACGGTGGGCGTGCAATTGAGCTATGTGCCAAGCCAAGGCAATACCGGCGATGAGGACAATGTTTATGTTGCCACAAACGCAACCATCGCTTTGCCCAATTCTCCGATTTCGATTGTTGGATCCTTGGGCGTAGAAGATGGCGCCTTCACCGCAGGGAGCAAGAAGTTGGATTGGTCGCTGGGCATGACCGCTGCGATTTCCGATTTCACATTGGGCGTGTCATATGTTGACACCAACCGCAGGACTATCTTTGCATCGAAGGATAGCGCGGCTGGCGTGGTGTTCACGCTAAGCTACGGTTTCTAATAACGCTACAAGCGTTTTGGGCCTTGCCGCAAAGCAGGCCAATACGGAATAGATTCATGCCGGGCTTGACCTTTCAAGTCCGGCATGCGCTTATCAGTCTTACAAAAAACTGGTGAAAAACAATGTCTGTCAATCTTGCGAATTGGATCGCTGAGCACAAAATCGATGAGGTGGAGTGCATCGTCCCCGACATTAACGGGGTGCAGCGGGGCAAGGTTTTACCTGCGAAGAAGTTCCTTTCATCGGTCCGTGACAAATCGCTTCGCATTCCAGGCAGCGTATTTATCTGCACCATTGATGGCCATTACCCTGAAGATATTGAGGATATTTGGGACAAGGATCCTGACAAAATCCTGATTGCTGATCCCGACACGATTTGCGTCGCGCCAGGATTTAAATCACCGACCGCTTTCGTCATTGCGGATGTGTTGCATGGCGACGGAACCGAGGTCGAAATCGCTCCGCGCACGATATTGAAAAAAGTGCTCAACTTATATGCCGATCGCGGATGGAAGCCCATCATGGCGCCTGAAGTTGAATTTTACCTTGTCAGCCAAAATGTCGACCCGGATTTTCCATTAGTACCGCCTACGGGATCCAGTGGACGTGCGGAAACGTCCAGCCAGCCTTATGGGTTGGAGGCGATGAACGAATATGAGGATATTATCGACCACATTTATGATGATTGTGAGTTGATGGGCCTCGATATCGACACGATGATCCACGAAATGGGTGCGGCGCAGCTTGAGGTCAATTTCATCCATGGCGACCCGTTAAAATTGGCCGACCAAGTGTTCCTGTTCAAACGCATCGTTCGTGCGGTAGCAAAACAGCATGGGGTCTACGCCACCTTCATGGCGAACCCCATGGCGGGACAACCTGGCAGCGCCATGCATATTCACCAATCGGTGGTAGATGCCGAAACCGGTCGTAACCTTTTCTCCAACGCCAATGGCCGCGATAGCGCATTGTTCCGCAGTTACATTGCGGGTCTTGTAAAATTCATGCCGCAAGTGTCCCCATTATGGGCGCCCAATGTTAACAGCTTCCGCCGGATGCGTCCCGACAGCGCCGCGCCGATTAACGTCCAATGGGGTGAAGATAATCGAAGCTGCGGTTTCCGCGTGCCAATCTCCGACAAGGCAAACCGCCGTGTCGAAAACCGTCTCCCGGGCGCAGATTCCAATCCCTATCTAGCCATGGCAGCGTCTTTGGTCTGCGGCTATATCGGCATGGTGGAGCGAATGGTGCCCGCCAAAGCAATTACAGGTAGCGCCTATAACCGCGCCCGCACCTTGCCTCGCACCTTGGAAGCGGCCTTGGATCGTTTCAGCGCCTGCAAACCGGTGCGCAATCTACTTGGCGAAGAGTTTTTCGACATCTTCTACGCGGTCAAAGACTATGAATTGTTCAATTACCAGTCGGTCGTTTCAAGCTGGGAGCGTGAGCATTTGTTGTTGAGGGTGTGATGCGGCGCGACCCGCTCGCCAACAGCTATTACGCCGCGACTGCACAGGCTTGGGACACGCAAGCCTCCTTGGCTTCTTTAGAAGACTGCGACATTGCCATTATCGGCGGCGGATTTACCGGCCTGTCGGCTGCTTTGGCCTGTGCTGAAAAAGGCCTTTCGGTTATATTGCTTGAGGCCAGAAGCATTGGCTATGGCGCTTCGGGACGCAATGGTGGTCAACTTATTCCTGGCCTACGTTGGTCGATGCGCGAGATCGATGCCGAGTTTGGCCGCGCGCGCGCCCAGGCTATATTTGATTTGGCCTATGGAGCGGTCGATCGGGTCAAGAGCCGCATCGCCAAGCACCATATTCCGTGCGATGCAAAAAAGGGGCATTTGGAAGCCGCCTATAAATTAGCACATTTCGACGCCATGCAGCGCGACGCCGCGTTTTTGGCACAGCATTTTGGTTGGGAGGCAGAGATCGTCCTGGCCAAGGATATCGGGCAGCATATTAACGGTGGTGGGTATCATGGCGGCATTTACGATGCCCAAGGCGGGCATTTCCATCCGTTGAATTACGCGCTTGGCCTAGCAAAGGCAGCGCAAAAGGCGGGCGTGCGTATATATGAATATACGGCGTCCCAAACGCCTGTCGATAAAGGAACGCATGTCGAGATACGGGCAGGGACAGGCACTTTGACCGCCAAGCATGTCATCATGGCGGCTGATACTTGGACGGGGCGCATCGCGCCCAAGTTGAACAGCTACACCGTGCCAATTATGAATTATAACATCGCGACCGCGCCGCTGCCCGATGCTGATCAATTACTCCCCAGCGATGCGGCGATTGCCGACAGCAGGTTCGTTTTGAACTATTTCCGCTTAAGCGCGGACAAGCGCCTGATTTTCGGCGGTGGCGAGAAATATGTGCAGAAGCCGCCAAGCGACATTGCGGCATTTGTGCGTAAGCATATGGTGCAGGTGTTCCCGTCGCTCGCCCAAGCACCCATTGATTATGCATGGGGCGGTGCCGTTGGGGTTACCATGAACCGCCTGCCGCATATGGGGCGCAAAGGAAATATGTTTTACGCGCATGGTTTTTCTGGTCATGGCGCGTTGGTCACGACGCTGGCGGGTGAATTGATGGCAGAGGCAGTGGTTGGCACAATGTCACGCTTTGATGTTTTTGCGAACTTGCCGCACAGCCGCTTTCCGGGCGGAAAATGGCTGTCACGGCCATTGGCAACGCTTGGGTTGCTCTATTATGCGATGCGGGACCGTTTATGATTGATCGCCAAGCCATAAGGAATATGCGCGACCGTGAAGTAGCGCATTTCATCGCCGCGAACCCGAAATCAAAGGCGCAGGCGGATAAGGCGCAGGGCTGGTTTCAAGGTGTTCCCTTCCACTGGATGCTGGATTGGTCCACGCCGTTCCCGATCGTCGCGCAGTCCGCTTCAGGAGCAACGCTGACGAGTATTGACGGGCAGGTTTTCGATGACTTCTGTCTGGGCGATACCGCCAGCATGTTTGGCCATTCTCCTGCGCCGCTCGCCAAGGCAATAGCCGACCAAGCGGGGCAGGGATTAAGCTATATGCTGCCTACTGCCAAAGGCGCTGAGCTTGGGGCGATGCTCACCGAGATGTTTGGCCTGCCGCAATGGCAGGTCACCACCACGGCCAGCGAAGCGAACCGTGCGGTGATCCGCTGGTGCCGCGGGATTACCGGACGCGACAAGATATTGATATTCAACGGTTGCTATCATGGCGCAGTCGATGATGTTTTTGTCGATTTGCGCGATGGGCAAGCCGTGAACCGGCCAAGCTTGATAGGGCAGGTGCAGGATTTGCTGCCGACAACTGAAGTCATCGAATTTAACGACGTGGATGCGTTGGCGGCAGCTTTACGCGGCGGCGATATTGCGTGCGTCTTGGCAGAACCGTTGATGACCAATATCGGCATGGTCCGTGATGCGCCGGGTTTCCTAACCAAATTGCGCGTGCTTTGCGACGAAACGGGCACGATTTTGGTGTTCGACGAAACGCACACGATTTCATCCGGCTATGGCGGGCATAGCAATACCCATGGGCCAAAGCCCGACATATTGGTGGTGGGCAAATCGATTGGTGGCGGCGTGCCCTGCGCGGTTTACGGCTTTACCGCGGATATTGCAGAACGAATGGCCGCACTAAATGCGTCGCGTCCACCGGGACATAGCGGCATAGGAACGACCTTGTCCGCCAATGCGCTGGCGATAACCGCGATGCACGCGATGTTGGGACAGGTGATCACGCGGGATGCCTACGCCCATATGCTGTCGATCACTGACCGGCTGGTGGCGCAATTGAATGCGGTTATCGCCGCGCACAGTTTGGATTGGCACGTCACCCATGTCGGCGCACGCGTCGAATGGGTCTGTTCGGCCGTCCCGCCAAACAATGGCAGTGCGGCGCGCGCAGCGATGGACCATGCGTTGGAAAGTACCATCCATCTCTATCTCGCCAATCGGGGCATCTTGCTTGCACCCTTCCACAATATGATGCTGGTCAGCCCGGTGACTCAAGCGGCGCAGGTCGACCGTCTCGCAGCGGAGTTGAACAATGCGCTGACGGAGCTATTAGTATGAGAACATTCGGGCGGACGGAAATAACATCATGACAATCAAACGCGCAATATCATCCGCGACTATCGCGCCACGCAGCGAGGCAGAGGCCTTTTTTGCTGCGCATCCGGACATCGACTCAATCGAGATGATCTACACCGACTTTGGTGGTGTTCCGCGTGGCAAACGCTTGCGCCAGCATGAAGTATTGTCCGTTTATGAAATCGGTCGCTTTTTCCCCGGTTCTATCGCTGTGGTCGACATCACTGGGCAGGATACGGTCGAAACGGGCCTTGTGTGGGAAGATGGTGACGCAGACCGTTCGATGAAGCCCATTCCCGGGACCTTGGTTCGCACCCCTTGGGCGGGTGACAATGCCGCGCAATTCATGGTCGATTTTTATGAATTGGATGCCCAGCCGCACGATCTTGACCCGCGCCATGTGCTTGGCCTTGTCGTGGACCGCTTTGCCGAGATGGGCGTGACCCCGGCTTTGGCGGTTGAGTTGGAGTTTTACTTGCTGGATCCAAAACGCGCACGCGATGGTTCCATCCGCCCAGCGCGGCCAGAATATAGTGGCGAAATTCCGCAGATGGTTGAAGTCTATGGCCTGCGCGAGCTTGACGATTTTCGCCCTTTCTTCGACGAACTCTACGAAACCTGCGATATTCAAGGGCTTCCCTTGGAATCGGCAATCTCCGAATTTGCGCCCGGTCAGTGTGAGCTGACCTTGCGCTATAAGCCGGATGTGTTGCGCGCCTGTGATGATGCGATCATGTACAAGCGCGTCGTGAAGGCCGTGGCGCAGGCGCATGGCCTTGAAGCGACGTTTATGGCCAAACCATTCGCCGAACAGGCGGGGTCTGGCATGCATATCCACGTGTCGATGAACGACAAGGACGGTAATAACCTGTTCGCCGCAGATGACCCTGAAGGCACGCCGATGTTGCGCCATGCTATCGGCGGGATGATTGCCAGCGTTGGCGATTGCTTCGCCCTGTTTGCGCCGCATGCCAACAGCTATCGCCGGTTCAAGGCGAATAGCTATGCACCGGTTGCCCCCACTTGGGGCGTTAATAACCGCACCGTATCCTTCCGCATTCCGGCTGGTCCGCCTTCAAGCCGCCATGTCGAACACCGCGCCTGCGGTGCTGATGCCAACCCCTATCTTGCGGTCGCGGGTGTATTGTCGGGGATGCATCATGGGATCACGAACCAGATTGATCCCGGCCCAGCGGTTGTCGGCAATGGCTATGACCGTGATGGTTCGGGTGATGACAAGCCACCAAGCAATTGGTTCGCCGCAGTAGACCGCTTCCATAGTTCCAAATTGTTGCGGGACTATCTCGGCGATCGTTTCGTCGACATGTTCACAATTGTGAAGCGCGTGGAACAGGATCGCTATTTCGGACAGGTGCCGAGCATCGATTATGATTGGTATTTGCGCAACGCTTAGGGCCACGGCCAATTAAATCCGACCTTGCGGCGGCATTTGCCAAAACCCACAGCCGGTCTTGCAATTCGATAAGGTCACGGCCATATGCGGCGTGGGAGTCGGATGGACGTGGTACTCGCCAACCTGGTCAGGTCCTGACGGAAGCAGCCACAACGAATTCGCTGCGGGTCATTCGGCTCCTACTTTTCCCCGTGTTTCGGTGGAGAAGGCTTCGACAAAGGTCGGTGACCAATCTATTATGATGATAATGCCCGACTCCGACAGCCCAGATTTCGCGACCCGCGACCCCGATATGCCCGATGACGCATTGGGCCTGGGGCTGGATTTGCCCCCAGCTACCAAGCCAGTAGTCGCTGCCGCCGCCCAACCTACTGCGGCGACAGGCGGCGCGGCTTACCGCGTATTGGCACGCAAATATCGGCCACAGACTTTTGCCGAGCTGATCGGGCAAGATGCCATGGTGCAGACTTTGGGCAATGCCATTAAGCGGGACCGGCTGGCGCATGCATTTTTGATGACCGGTGTGCGCGGGGTGGGAAAGACCTCTACCGCGCGGTTGATTGCTAAGGCGCTAAACTGCATTGGTGCAGACGGTCAGGGTGGACCAACCATTGATCCTTGCGGCACCTGCGAACCTTGCGTTGCTATCGCTGAGGGGCGGCATATTGACGTTATCGAAATGGACGCAGCAAGCCACACGGGCGTTGACGATGTGCGTGAAATTATTGAGGCGGTGCGCTATTCTGCTGTGTCCGCGCGCTACAAAATTTACATTATCGACGAAGTGCACATGCTTTCGAAGAACGCATTCAATGCGTTGTTGAAGACATTGGAAGAACCGCCGGGTCATGTTAAATTCCTGTTCGCCACAACGGAGGTGAACAAGGTTCCAATCACCGTATTGTCGCGCTGCCAGCGTTTCGATTTGAAGCGGATCCCCACCGAGATGCTTTCGGTGCATTTTGCCGAAATTGCCGCCAAGGAAGCCGTTGCGGCCGAAGTGGAGGCACTGACCCTGATCGCGCAAGCGGCCGAGGGTTCGGTTCGTGACGGCCTATCGATTCTCGACCAGGCCATTGCCCATGCCGATATGGAAGGCGATGGACAGGTCACCGCCGCGCAGGTGCGCGACATGCTGGGGCTTTCCGACCGTGGCGCCATCCGCCGACTTTTCGGGCTTATCCTTATAGGCGACGCGCAAGCGATGCTGGCGGAGGCGAAGAACCAGTATGTTTTGGGCGTGGAACCACTGGCGATGTTTGCCGGGCTTTTGTCCGAGGTCCATCGGCTGACACTCGCAAAAGTTGGTGCGCCGCGTGATGGTGCCTTGGATGCTGAGGCTGCGGCGATGGTAGAGGATCACGCCGACCGTTTATCCTTCCCTGTTTTGCACCGCTTGTGGCAGTTGTTGCTGAAGGGCCAAGAGGAGGTCGCTCGCGCGTCAGTTCCGCTGGATGCAGCAGATATGGCACTACTGCGTGTGGTTCATGCCGCAACGCTGCCGGACCCGGGTGAACTGGCCAAGATGATTGGCGAAGGCGCGTTTACGGCTGCACCGGCGCTTTCTGCGTCGACTACTCCCGCAGCGCATAATGCGTCGCCAACGGCCAATGTACAGACATTGATGCCCGCCACTTTCCATGCCTTGCTGGAACGATTGGCGCGGGATGGTTTTGTCAGCCTCGAAATGACCCTGCGCGATGTGATGCGTATCGTGGATTACGCGCCACCTCATCTGGCTTATCAATTGGCGGGGCCCGTTGCCCCGAACTTCGTGTCGGAATTGCGCGATGCCTTGGCTAAGGTCACAGGAACACGCTGGGACGTTGAGGAGCGCGCCGGCGACGCGCAGCCAAGCTTGCTTGAGCAAGAGCAAGCAGCGGCTGAAGCGGATAAACGCATTATATTGGAGTCACCTTTGGTCAAAGCGGCTTTCGCCGCGTTTCCAGAGGCGGAGCTGCTCGACAGCGACGAGAATGACATGAAATGGAGCAAAAGCGCATGAAAAGCATGGAAGAGATGATTAAGGCCGCGCAGGAAGCCGCCCAAAACATCCAACAGCAGATGGAACAAGCGCAGGCGACACTCGACACTATTCAAGTGGAGGGCGTTTCCGGAGGTGGACTTGTGAAAGTCCGCGCGACTGCAAAAGGCCGGATTTTGAACGTTGCACTGGATGATAGCCTCATCGTGCCAGCCGACAAAGGGATGCTCGAAGACCTTATTACCGCCGCTTTCAACGATGCCCGTGAAAAGGCGGATGCCGCCAGCAACGCCGAAATGGGTAAGATGTCCAGCGGCTTGCCACTGCCTCCCGGGTTCAAGCTACCCTTTTGACAAGGTCAATGGCGGTAATGGCCTAAATCTCCTCGGTTTTCCCCAGTTAAATGCGTGCAAGTGATGCACATGCATTGAAAGCGTGCGCAAAGCACTCATATTGAGGGGGAACAGGTGTGCTGCCGTTTTGGGTAGCCGCCAATTGGAGTATCTATGGACCTGAACCTTCCATTATTGCCGTTGCGCGACATTGTTGTTTTCCCAGGCATGGTTGTGCCGTTGTTTGTCGGACGCGACAAATCTGTGGTTGCGCTTGAAAAGGCGATGGCAGCCAACAAAGAAATTTTCCTTGTGGCGCAGCTTGATCCTGCCGAGGATGACCCTGACAAGGATGATCTGTACACTATCGGTGTTACTGCGACGATCATGCAGTTGTTGAAGCTGCCCGACGGCACCGTGCGCGTGCTGGTCGAGGGCAAGCAGCGGGCAGAATTGCGCGACCTTGTCGACCGCGGTAGCGATTTTGTTGAAGCCAATATCAGCCTTATTGCTGAAACAAATGTCGAAGGTCCGGAGGCCACTGCGTTAATGCGCTCGGTGAACGAGCAATTTGAGAGCTATTCGAAGCTGAATAAGAAAATTACCGCCGAAACGGCGGTGCAACTGACCGAGATAGAAACGCCGTCTGCGCTTGCCGATGCGGTGGCGGCGAACATACAATTAAAAGTGTCGGATAAGCAGTCCTTATTGGTCGAAGCCAATCCTTTACGCCGCCTCGAAATGGTATTTGCCTTTATGGAAGGTGAGCTTGGCGTTTTGCAGGTTGAAAAGAAAATCCGCGGCCGCGTGAAGCGGCAGATGGAGAAGACACAGCGCGAATATTATCTGAATGAGCAGATGAAGGCTATTCAGCGCGAGCTTGGAAATGATGATGGTGAGGGCGGTGACGAAGTTGCCGAGCTTCAATCCAAGATCGATACCATGAAGCTGTCCAAGGAAGCCAAGGCCAAGGCTAATGCGGAATTGAAAAAGCTGCGCGGTATGGCGCCGATGTCAGCAGAGGCGACAGTGATCCGTAACTATCTCGATACCTTGTTGGGAATTCCGTGGGGTAAAAGGTCAAAGCTCAAGCGGGATATCGCTAAGGCGCAGGATATACTGGATGCGGACCATTTTGCGCTGGAGAAGGTGAAGGACCGGATCATCGAATATCTGGCGGTGCAAGCCCGCACCAACAAGTTGAAGGGGCCAATATTATGCCTCGTCGGTCCTCCCGGCGTGGGCAAGACGTCGTTGGGCAAATCGATTGCCAAGGCCACGGGGCGTGAATTCATCCGCCAATCTTTGGGCGGCGTGCGTGATGAAGCGGAAATTCGAGGGCACCGTCGGACCTATATCGGTTCAATGCCCGGTAAAGTTGCTGCAAATCTGAAAAAGGCGGGGACAATGAACCCGTTGTTCCTGCTCGACGAAATTGACAAGCTTGGCCAGGACTTCCGCGGCGACCCCGCGTCGGCTTTGCTCGAAGTTCTCGACCCGGAACAGAACAACAAATTCAACGACCATTATCTCGAAATCGATCTTGATTTGTCGGACGTTATGTTTGTGACGACCGCAAACAGCTTAAACTTGCCGCAAGCCTTGTTAGATCGCATGGAGATCATCCGTCTGGAAGGCTATACCGAGGACGAAAAGCTTGAGATTGCCAAGCGGCATTTGATTGAAAAGCAAATCGAAGCCCATGGTTTGAAGAAAGATGAGTTTTCGATCAGCGACGAAGCAATGCGTGACGTCATCCGTTATTACACGCGTGAAGCGGGTGTGCGGACTTTGGAGCGCGAAATTGCAAAGCTTGCACGCAAGGCGCTGCGCCGCATCTTGGAGGGCAAAGACACAAGCATTGCCATTACGCCGGAAAATCTGGCGGATTTTTCGGGTGTTCGCAAATATCGCCATGATATGGGCGAGGAAGAAAATCAGATTGGTGCCGTTACGGGCCTAGCTTGGACAGAAGTCGGCGGCGAATTGCTCACCATCGAGGCAGTTACGGTGCCCGGTAAGGGGCAGATCAAAACAACCGGTAAGCTCGGCGAGGTTATGAGCGAATCTATTCAGGCTGCCTTGAGCTATGTGAAGGCGCGCGCGCCGAGCTATGGCATTAAGCCGAGCCTTTTTGCCCGCAAGGATGTCCATATTCACCTTCCCGAAGGCGCTGTGCCAAAAGATGGACCGTCGGCGGGTATCGGTATGGTCACATGCATCGTATCAACCCTGACGGGTATTGCGGTGCACCGCGATGTGGCAATGACCGGCGAAGTGACTTTGCGTGGTCGGGTGCTTCCTATTGGCGGCTTGAAGGAAAAATTGCTGGCGGCATTGCGCGGCGGGATCAAAACTGTTCTCATTCCGCAAGAGAATGAGAAGGACCTCGCGGATATTCCAGCAAATATTAAAAATGGTCTGGAAATCATTCCCGTCAGCCATGTGGACCAAGTTTTGGCCCGTGCACTTGTGGCGCCCTTGGTCGCTGTTGAGTGGACCGAAGCCGATGATCTGGCGGCGGCATTGGCGGCGGGAATCAGCGGAGAAAATGGGGCTTCTGTGACACATTAAATCGGTGCGTTCTGCCTTTAGGGGTATCTAATAGGCAGGACGTGCGGTTTTTCACAGAAAATGACGGTTTTAGGCCGATATTTCCTTTGACAGTGTCAACAATCTCCTCATTATCCGCAAACCGGCTTGGGCCGCGACTCAATTTAGCGATAAGTGAGTCTCATATAATTTTTAGAGGGGGTTCCCACATGAACAAGCAAGATCTCGTCAGTGCAGTAGCTGAAGCTAGCGGTTTGACCAAGGCTGACGCTGGCAAAGCTGTTGAAGCAACATTTGAAGCTATCACTGGCGCACTGAAGAGCGGCGGCGAAGTGCGTCTCGTCGGTTTCGGTACTTTTGGTGTTGCAAAGCGTAAAGCATCGACCGGCCGTAACCCACGCACCGGTGAGCCAATGACCATCAAGGCATCGACTCAGCCAAAGTTCAAAGCTGGCAAGGCGCTCAAGGACGCTGTCAACTAAGACACACGCCAAGAAATTGGTAAAAAGGGCGGAGCGAAAGCACCCGCCCTTTTTTGTTTTAGGTTAGGGTAGGGGAGCTATAGCTTTCGCCGCCATGCGCCCATCATGAGCGCAAAAAAAAAGTGCCCGCATTGCGGGCACCGATACCGTTCACAGTAAAACTAGATTCATTTCATAGCGATTGGCGTCTACGCCTAGTCGTGCTGAGCGCTTTTTTAAGCCGCTAAGCGGTCACTGCTTTGAACACGCGCTGCGCTTGGAAAGGCGATGATCGTTGCAGGTGCCAAGCGCCGCATGTCGCCCAAGATGATCCGCCGCTCCCGCTGCATCGCTGGCGCAAATTCCATATCGATAACTTCTCGGATACGCGGCATGGCGTTTCGCATGGATAAAGTGATCACGCCAATGGACGCACCCAGGGCAGTGAGGAAGAGAAGCGAAGCGATAATTGTCATGGCACTATCCTTGTTGATCTCCGCCCCAAATTGGGCGGAGTGTTGATTCGGTTTTACACCGGATTTGCGTCTTTGTTCACTATTTGTTCTTTCATGTCAAGCGGTATTTCGCAAATAGAACATCGAGGGATAAATTGGGGGATGAACTGTGGATAACTTTGTCCAAAACAAATGGCTAAAACTGTGCGCGTATAGTTGTAGAGAGTTTCAACCTTGGCACTCCAATTTCTGCTAGCCCCATATGCAAATAGAGGTGCACCTGTTGTTAATACCGCAATGTGCGCTTTAGGCGGTTAACAGCCCATTGGTGCTTGACGAATCCTCTCACCAACTATAACGGCCCCCTCATTCCACATGGGAAGCGCACATACCGGTGCTGATCTGTGTCTTTCAGGCATGAGTGAAGTTCTAGTTTCCCAGAGGCTCAACCGGAAGGAGAAGTACCATGGCGGCACCTGTCGTTACCATGCAGCAATTGCTTGAAGC
>DBOC01000002.1 GCA_002299895.1 Sphingomonadales bacterium UBA656
AAAATGGCTGAAATTCCCCGCAATGGTAACCCGCACCGCGTGCGCAACCGTTGCGAAACCACCGGGCGTCCTCGCGGCGTGTACCGTAAATTCAAGCTGAACCGTATCGAACTGCGTAATCTTGCCAATAAGGGCATGATCCCGGGCGTTACGAAGTCGAGCTGGTAAGGATAAGATAGATGGCAATGACCGATCCTTTGGGTGATATGCTCACCCGTATCCGCAACGGCCAGCGGGCGAAGAAAGACTCTGTAGTCTCGCCAGCATCCAGCCTGCGGACCCGCGTTCTCGATGTGTTGCAGCGTGAAGGCTATATTCGTGGTTACAGCGAAGAAGCTTTGGGAGCGCACAAGGGCATTCGCATTGAGCTGAAATATTTTGAAGGCGCGCCTGCAATTCAGCATGTCGCTCGCGTTTCAAAGCCCGGTCGCCGCGTATATTCGGGAAGCCAAGAACTTCCTGTTATCCGCAACGGACTTGGTATCACCATCGTTTCGACGCCAAAGGGCGTTTTGTCGGACGCCGAAGCGCGTGCACAGAATGTTGGCGGCGAAATCCTGGCGGAGGTATTCTAATGAGCCGCATTGGTAAGAAACCTGTTCCCATTCCTGCAGGCGTTACCGCCAGCATGGAAGCGGGTACGCTTTCGGTCAAAGGACCGAAGGGCGAACTGAAAATGCCGATGAGCGACCTGATCTCTTATGAGATGCAGGACGATGGTCTCATGGTGAAGCCTGCGAACGGCAGCAAAGCGGCACGCGCTTTTTGGGGCATGCAGCGCACGCTGGTGCAGAATTTGGTTACTGGTGTGACCGAAGGCTTTACTAAGGTGCTTGAAATCACTGGCGTTGGTTATCGTGCCAACACACAGGGTAAGATGTTGAAGCTGCAACTTGGCTATAGCCATGATGTTGACTTCGCGATCCCTGAGGGCATCGAAATCAAGACGCCTGATAACACTACGGTGGAAATTTCGGGCATCGATAAGCAGAAGGTTGGGCAGGTTGCTGCCGAAATCCGTCGCTGGAGGAAGCCAGAGCCTTATAAGGGCAAGGGCATCAAGTACCGCGGCGAATATATCTTCCGCAAGGAAGGGAAGAAGAAATAATGGCAAAATTGTCTCTCTTTGCACGTCGCCGTCAGCGCGTTCGCTCCAAGTTGCGGGCGCAGGTTGCTGGACGTCCCCGTCTTTCCGTGCACCGCACTGGCCGTCATATCTACGCGCAAGTCATTGACGATTCGAAGGGTGCGACGCTTGCGTCTGCCTCAACGCTCGACAAGGACGTGAAGGCGAAGAACGGTTCGACAACCGAAGCTGCTGCCGATGTTGGTAAGCGGGTTGCCGCAGCCGCCAAGAAGGCTGGTATTTCCAGCGTGGTATTTGATCGTGGTGGCTTCCTGTTCCACGGTCGCGTCAAAGCGCTTGCTGATGCAGCGCGCGAAGGCGGATTGGAGTTTTAATGATGGCTGAACACACTGAAAGCACTGCACCTGTGACTGACGGCGCAGCCCCTGAAGCAGCCGAAGGCCAACGTCGCGGACGCGGCGGTCGTGGTGGCGGCGACAATCGCGGAAGCGGCGGTGGCCGTGGTCGTGGCAATGATCGTCGTCCTGCACAGGAAGAAGATGATGGCACGATCGAAAAGCTGGTTCACATCAACCGCGTTTCGAAAACTGTTAAGGGCGGTAAGCGCTTTGGTTTTGCTGCACTGGTCGTTGTTGGTGATGGCCAAGGCCGCGTAGGTTTTGGACATGGCAAGGCGCGCGAAGTGCCAGAAGCCATCAACAAGGCAACTGCAGCTGCGAAAAAATCGATGATCCGCGTGGCATTGAAAGATGGCCGTACGCTGCATCACGACGGCAAAGGCCATTTCGGCGCTGGCAAGGTTACATTGCGTTCGGCACCTGCGGGTACCGGCATCATCGCAGGTGGCCCAATGCGCGCCGTCTTTGAAAGCCTTGGCGTTGCGGACGTTGTGACCAAGTCGGTTGGCACGTCGAACCCATATAACATGATCCGTGCTACTTTTGCGGCCTTGTCTGAACAGACAAGCCCCAAGTCGGTGGCGCAGCGTCGCGGTAAGAAAATCGCCGACCTTCTTGGTCGCGGTGGCAGCAAAACTGCTGAAGCCGACGCAGAAGCTATTGCGGAGTAATCGATATGGCGAAGATTAAGATTAAACAGACCGGTTCGCCGATCCGCCGTCCCGCTTCGCAGCGCGCCACTTTGAAAGGCCTTGGCCTCGACAAGATGAACCGCGTTGTCGAAATCGAAGACACTGCCGAAGTGCGCGGAATGATCCGCACAGTTCGTCACATGGTCCAAATCCAGGACTAATCACCTTAGCGCGAATTAAAGCGAAAGCGAGTGCACGACATGAAATTGAATGACATTAAAGACAATGAAGGCGCACGCCATCGCCGCATGCGCGTTGGCCGTGGTATCGGCTCCGGCAAGGGCAAGACCTCTGGCCGTGGCCAAAAAGGCCAAACCAGCCGTTCGGGTGTTTCGATCAACGGATTTGAAGGCGGCCAGATGCCACTTCACATGCGCATTCCAAAGCGCGGCTTTAACAATATCTTCGCCAAGGACCATGCTGAAGTAAATCTTGGTATGATTCAGAAGTTCATCGACGCCAAGAAAATCGATATCAAGGCTGTTGTTGATCATGCTGCTTTGAAGGCTGCAGGCCTCGCACGCGGCGGCAAGGATGGCGTTCGTCTGCTCGCAAAGGGTCAATTGACCGCGAAAGTAAACTTCTCGGTAGCAGGCGCTTCAAAGGCAGCGATTGAGGCTGTTGAAAAGGCCGGTGGCAAGGTGGAAGTTTTGACCAAAGCTTCGGCTTCGGAAAAGGCGGCTGCCAAGAAATCTTCCGCCAAGAACGCCGCTAAAGAAGCTGCGGCTAAGAAATAAGACTGAGGCGACGACTTCGCTCTTGTCATGCCAGCCCCGCTTCCCGATATGGGCTGGCGGGGTTTGACATTTCTGGGGGTCGTTCGGATATAGTCAGGCGTAATTTTTGGGACTAAGCCGATGCGCATGCAAATTGTGATCGGCGTTAATCCGGAACCAAGGAACGAATATCATGGCATCTAGGGCCGACCAAATGGCCTCGAACCTCAATTTATCGAAGTTCGGGCAGGCAACAGAGCTTAAGAACCGCATTTGGTTTACCATAGGCGCGCTCATCATATTTCGTTTGTTAAGCTTCGTGCCATTGCCGGGCGTCGACCCTGTCGCGCAGGCCGCTTTATATGCGAATAATGCTGCTGGCGGCGTTCTCGACATTTTCAACACCTTCTCGGGCGGCAGCCTTGAGCGTATGAGCCTCATCGCGCTGGGCGTTATGCCCTATATCACCGCTTCGATTGTGGTGCAGCTTGCGGCATCCTTGTCGCCCACGCTTGCCGCGATCAAGAAAGAGGGCGAGAGCGGGCGCAAGAAGCTGAACCAATATACGCGTTATGGTACCGTGTTCCTGACCGCGGTGCAGGGCTATTTCCTTGCTGCCGGTCTTGAAAGCCTTGCTGCGGCTAATGGCATTGGCGCTGTGGTCGAACCGGGCCTGATGTTCCGTATCGTCGCAACCATCAGCCTTATTGGCGGCACCATGTTCCTGATGTGGCTGGGTGAGCAAATCACGTCGCGGGGCATTGGTAACGGTATTTCGTTGATCATCATGGCAGGTATCGTCGCCCAAATGCCGCGTTTGTTCGCGCAATTGCTAGAAGGCGGTCGCACGGGATCGATCAGCGGGTTTGTCATTATAGGCTTCATCGCGATGTTCGTCAGCCTCACTCTGCTGATCTGCTTTATGGAGCGTGGACAGCGCCGGGTGCTTATTCAATATCCTAAGCGCGCAACGCAGCGCGGAATGATGCAGGCGGACCGCAGCCACCTTCCTTTGAAAATCAATACCGCTGGGGTTATTCCGCCAATCTTCGCTTCATCGTTGCTGTTGTTGCCGATCACGATCACGCAATTGGGCGGCAACAAGGTAGCGGGTGAAAGCGCCATTGGTGACTTTGTGATATCGCTGAACCAATATCTTGCCCACGGCCAGCCAGTATATTTGGCGCTCTACGGCCTGGGTATTGTCTTCTTCTGCTTTTTCTACACCGCAGTGGTGTTCAATCCGGAAGAGACATCGGAGAACCTGAAAAAGGCCGGTGGTTTCATTCCCGGCATTCGTCCTGGTAAAAACACAGAATCTTATCTGGATTATGTGCTCACGCGTATCACGGTGCTTGGCGCAGCCTATCTAACATTGGTGTGTTTGCTGCCGGATTATATGATGGCACAGACAGGGCAGCAGCAATTCTTTGCTATTGGCGGAACTAGCCTGCTTATTCTGGTGAATGTCACCATCGACACGATTTCGCAGATCCAAAGCCATTTGCTCGCGCACCAATATGGTGACCTGCTGAAAAAGGCGAAGCTGAAGGGTGGGCGCACCCGCTAAACGGTGCGACATCGAAACGAATCGGGGACACGTTTCATGAATATCATCCTTTTAGGCCCTCCGGGCGCTGGCAAGGGCACACAGGCTGCCTTTCTTGTCGAGAAATATGGCATGGTCCAATTGTCGACGGGTGACATCCTGCGTGCGGCAGTCAAGGCCGGTTCGGATGTTGGCAAAATGGCGGATGACATCATGAAGGCCGGGAAATTGTTTCCTGACGAGTTGATGGCGGAAATTCTTGGCGAACATATGGACGCCATTCCTGCCGACAAGGGCCTCATTTTCGATGGATACCCCCGCACAGCCCCGCAAGTCGCGTTGTTGGATGGGTTGCTTTCCGCGCGTAACCGAACCTTGGACCATGTCATTGAGCTGGTTGTCGATGAAGACGCCTTAGTCGCGCGCGTGGTTGGCCGCTATACCTGCGCGAATTGTGGCGACGGCTATCATGATGTTTTCAAGCAACCTGCCGTAGCGGGCACCTGCGACAAATGCGGTGCGCATGAATTCAAACGCCGTCCAGATGACAATGAGGAAACAGTGCGCACTCGGATGGCGGAATATCGCGCAAAGACCGAACCCATTTTACCTCTGTACGACGCACGCGGCCTAGTCAGCCGCGTTGATGGCATGGCGTCAATTGAGGATGTGACCGATACCATTGCCGCTATTGTTGGCTAATCGCGTGCCAAATTAGGGGCCTTGGGCATGCGCGCGGGGTTGGTTGGCATGGATAGTTCAGTCCAAAATGACGACCACTTTTATTTCCGCAGGATCGGGAGTAAGTCTTTCACATGAAAAACGCTCTCGTTCCAGCCGTGCTTCTTGCGGCAATATCCTCTCCTGCCTTCGCTGAGGTCAAAGCTGCGTCGGATACGGGCTTCAACTCGGTTCATATTGCCACCGTTAACGCGACGCCTGAGGACATCTGGAAACGGCTGCTGACACCGAAGGATTATTGGAACAAGGCGCATAGTTGGTCTGGCTCAAGCGCAGGGTTTTATATCGATGCACAGGCCAATGGTTGCTTCTGCGAGCTGTTTCAGGAGGCTGATGCAAATGGCAAGCTGAAGACCGTCGGTAGCGTTGAGCATATGCGGGTTATATTCGCGGAGCCCGGCAAAGTATTGCGTATGCAAGGCGCGCTCGGTCCGCTCCAGTCGGAGGCTGTGATTGGAACACTGACCGTGGCCATGGAGCCTGATAAGGACAGCGTGGGTACGCGGGTCAGTTTCTCTTATGTGGTGGGTGGTTACATGCGCTACAAAGTATCAGAAATCGCACCCGCGGTAGATAAGGTGTTGGGTGAGCAGTTTAAAAACATGCTGTTGCCCTTTGATCCAGTAACGACAGAAGCCCCCAAAGTGGACAGTTTCAAGCTGGATATTGAAACGATTGAAGAAGCAGTCACCGACGAAGCGTCCGATGTGCGTACTGCGAAGCCCGATGAAGCAGATGCCGCCAATACGACGCCACAAGCGGAGTCAAATTAGTTGCCGGCGGGAGGGCGCAGCACCAAATCCAGCAGCAAGATCGAAATAGGCTGGTGTGAGATGGTCGATGTGCCAAGCCTTGGCCTGTCACAGGTGCATGCCAAAATGGACACAGGTGCAGCGACATCCTCTATTCACGCAACCCGGATCAAGCCCATTTCGCGCGATGGAAAACCTTATGTCGAATTCTGGTTCCGGTTAAATGCAGGCGAAAAGCCCAAGCGGTATGAAGCGCCTATTGTTGACCGCCGCATGGTGCGGTCATCCAATGGTGAACGGCAAGATCGTTATGTCATCTCGGCGCAATTTTGCTTTGGTAAGCTATGCTGGAACGGGCAGCTCACCTTGGCGAACCGGCGATCAATGGCCTTTCCCTTGCTCATTGGTCGGCGCGCGTTAAGGCGCGGCTTTCTCGTGAACAGCGGGCGGCGGTGGGTGTTGGGAAAGCCTGCCAATCAAGGAAGCATAGACATATGAAAATCGCGATGCTGGCAAGAAATGCCAACTTGTATTCCCACCAACGTCTTGTTGAGGCGGCACAAGCGCGCGGCCATGAGATCGATATATTGAACACCTTGCGCGTGACGATGAACATTACATCGCATCGTCCTGAAGCATATTATCAGGGCGCAAAACTTGGCAAATATGACGCGGTAATTCCGCGTATTGGTGCGTCCATTACCTTTTACGGCCTCGCGGTTTTGCGCCAGTTTGAAATGATGAACGTGTGGTCGCTGAATGAAAGTGTGGCCATTGGCCGTTCGCGCGACAAACTGCGGTCATTGCAGATTTTGGCGCGTAAGGGGCTTGGTCTTCCCGTTACCGCCTTTGCCCATGACCCGCGCCAGACCGACGAGGTGATCCAGATGGTGGGTGGTGCACCTGTCGTCATCAAACTGCTCGAGGGCACGCAAGGCATAGGGGTGGTATTGGGAGAGACTGAGAAATCTGCGCGTTCGGTTATCGAGGCGTTTCGTGGTGCGAACGTTAACATCCTTGTGCAGGAGTTTATCAAAGAGGCCAATGCAACCGATATCCGTTGCTTTGTAATCGGGAACAAGGTTGTTGCTTCCATGCAGCGTCAGGGCGCAGAGGGCGATTTTCGTTCTAACTTGCATCGCGGCGGTACGGCGTCATCTATCAAGATTACGCCTGAGGAGCGGTCGACGGCAGTCCGCGCCGCTCGGGCAATGGGGTTAAATGTTGCTGGCGTTGACATGCTGCGGTCCAATCATGGTCCGGTGATTATGGAAGTAAACAGCTCGCCGGGGCTCGAGGGTATTGAAAAAGCGAGCGGCAAGGATATCGCCAGCAAGATCATCGCGTTCATCGAAGAAAATGCCAGCCATGGCAAAACTAAGACCAAAGGCAAGGGATAGCGCGCCTCTGGCCTTGACAGTTGACGCGACTCACCGTAAGGCGCCTCCAATTCCGAACATCTGGTGCAGCCAGCAGCGCGTTTATGCGTCCGCTGGTTTTGTGCGTTTCGGGATATCATCAGCGTTGAGATAGGGTTTGTCCTCTCGAGGGCACCTGTGGAGCAGGAGTAAATAAATTGGCACGTATTGCCGGAGTTAACATTCCAACCAACAAGCGCGTGATCATTGCGCTTACCTACATTCACGGTATCGGCCGCACTAAAGCCGTCGAAATCGCGACTAAGTTGGGAATTGATCATAGCCGTCGTGTGCAGGACCTTTCGGATGCCGAAGTTCTGCAAATCCGCGAAACCATCGATGCGGGCTACACTGTAGAGGGCGATCTTCGCCGTAACACATCGATGAACATCAAGCGTTTGATGGATCTCGCCTGCTACCGTGGCCTTCGCCATCGTAAGGGCCTTCCCGTCCGTGGTCAGCGCACGCATACCAATGCGCGCACCCGTAAGGGCAAGGCAAAGGCAATCGCGGGCAAGAAGAAGTAATTACTGGCCTTGGCCTGATTATTTTTTCTTCGCATTTTCGAATAGGATACACTTTATATGGCACGCGAACCACAGCGCATTAAAAAGCGGGAGCGCAAAAATATCTCGGCAGGCGTCGCGCACGTCAATGCCAGCTTTAACAACACCATGATCACGATCACCGATGCTCAAGGCAACGCGATCAGCTGGTCATCAGCCGGAACAATGGGCTTCAAGGGTAGCCGTAAATCGACCCCTTATGCAGCCCAGGTTGCCGCCGAAGACGCCGGCAAGAAAGCTGCTGAACATGGCGTTCGTACTTTGGAAGTCGAAGTTAAGGGCCCGGGTTCGGGTCGTGAATCGGCGTTGCGCGCATTGCAGGCGGTGGGTTTCACCATCACCTCGATCCGTGATGTAACCTCGATCCCGCATAATGGCGTGCGTCCTTCCAAGCGTCGGCGCGTCTAAGCATTCGTTTCAGGGGCGGCTGTTCAGTCGTTCCTTCTTTTACCCGCGATCCGGCACGGTGCACCAAATTGCCGGTTTTGCAAAACCCAAGGGGAAATCCATGTCCGTCAATATCAAGAACTGGCAGGAACTGAAAAAGCCCAACGCGCTTGAACTCAAGTCAGGTAGTGATGCGACGCGTAAGGCTGTATTTGTCGCTGAGCCGCTTGAGCGTGGTTTTGGCCTGACGCTCGGCAACGCGCTGCGTCGCGTATTGCTTTCATCGTTGCAGGGCGCAGCAATTACGTCGATCAAGATCGAGAATGTGTTGCACGAATTCTCGTCGCTTGCTGGCGTGCGTGAAGATGTCACCGACATCGTTTTAAACATCAAACAGGTCGCGTTGAAGATGGAAGGCGAAGGCCCCAAGCGTCTTCAGCTTTCGGCTACTGGTCCTGGCGCTGTCACCGCTGGTGACATTGCCGTGTCGGGCGACATCCAAGTGATGAACCCTGATCTCGTCATCTGTCATTTGGATGATGGTGCCACGTTAAACATGGAAATTACTGCCGACAGCGGCAAGGGCTATGTGCCTGCAGTCGCAAACCGTCCTGCAGATGCACCTATCGGACTTATTCCGGTCGACAGCCTGTATTCACCTGTGCGTCAGGTCGCGTACAAGGTTGACAACGCCCGCATCGGTCAAGAACTCGACTATGACAAATTGTCTCTGACCATCGAAACCGATGGTACTGTCACTCCAGAAGACGCCGTGGCCTATGCCGCTCGTATCCTTCAGGACCAGTTGCAAGTGTTTGTCCACTTCGAAGACTCGATGGCCGCATCGTCACCAATGGCGGGCATGTCGGCGCCGTCGGCTTCTTCCGAAGAATCGGATGCAAATCAGCTTAACCGTTATCTTCTCAAGAAGGTGGACGAGTTGGAACTGTCGGTCCGCAGCGCAAACTGCCTCAAAAACGACAATATCATCTACATTGGCGATCTCGTTCAAAAGAGCGAAGCCGAAATGTTGCGTACACCTAATTTCGGCCGCAAGTCGCTGAACGAAATTAAGGAAGTATTGTCGTCGATGGGCTTACGCCTTGGCATGGACATCCCCGGATGGCCGCCAGAGAATATCGAAGAAATGGCCAAGAAGCTGGAACAAGAGCTGCTCGGTTAAAAAATATTTGGGCCAAGGCAGTGCTTTGGCCCAATTTACAGGGAAATGGCCGCCCTTAACTGGCCAGGATTGGGGTACCTAATACGGCCCCCCTACGAACGAAGGAATGAAATATGCGCCATAAAGTTGGCCACCGTAAGCTGCAGCGCACCACGTCGCACCGTACTGCGATGCTTCGCAATATGGCAGCGTCGCTGATCAAGCACGAGCAAATCAAGACGACCTTGCCAAAGGCGAAGGAACTGCGTCCTTATATCGAAAAGCTTATTACACTTGCGAAAAAGGGTGGCCTGTCCAACCGCCGCCTCGCGATGAGCCGTTTGATGGACGACACGCAATTGGTGAAATTGTTTGACGAGCTTGCGACACGCTATGCTGATCGTAGCGGCGGTTATAGCCGTGTGATCAAGGCTGGTTTCCGTGGTTCAGATGCTGCGCCAATGGGCGTTATCGAACTGGTGGATCGCAATGTCGATGCCAAGGGCCAAGACAGCGGTCCCGTCGAAGTGCTGGACGACAGCGAGTAAACCCGTCGCACCGGAGAGTTTTAAAAGGGCGGTATCCGAGAGGGTGCCGCCCTTTTGCGTGTTTTCAATCTTAAGCTTTACGCTTTTGACGGGCGTACCAGAAAAAGAAGCTCGCCATAAACCATGCGACCGATAGGACGATCGTAAATTTGCCGCCGCGCATATCGCTGCCCAAAATACCGGCAAAGATGCCAATAGCGACTTGCAGAGCGCCGGCTAAGAACATTGCGAATGGCAAAATGCTACCACGAAAACGCGAGGCGATGCTGCCGACAATGGCAATAAACAGAACTGCGCCGAACCACAGGTTGACCGCATTGTCCTCATTGCCAATCATACCGATGGCTAAATTGGCCCAAACCAACATGAACCCAGCGAGAACCGCGAACAGCGCGCCGATGCGGAAAAACCAGTTGGAGGATAAACGCACGGCAAGTTCGATAAGGCCACCGACAATTCCAAAGATGATGGTTGCGACAATGAAATCAGTTTCATCCCAATTAACTTCACGGCTGAATTGCATAGCCACCAATGGCGTGAGGATGAGCGCAATCGCACCGCCCCATCCAAGCACGCGCCATGGGCTCACACCTCGACGCTGACGCTCTACATTAATTGTATTCATAACATGTCCCTTTCAGCTGCTGATTGGGGCTTCTCTTTGTGGCACGCTTGACTGTCGTGATTGTATCGACAGGAGGTTAATTGACCGAATGATTTCGACGAAAAGGCTATTTAAATTGTCGGGCGACGCGCGAAATAGTTGGCGTTCATGGGCTGACGTTATAGTCGTAAAGAGAGATATCTGAGAGTTGGGGAAATGAGATTATGCGAAGCGTATTTTTGCTTGGGGCGGCAATTATGATGGCGCCAATTTCGACTATGGCGGCGGCCAAAGATGCGGCGACCGCTGACGTCACTACCAAGCTAAATTATCCGAAAACCAAGACTGTAAATGTCGTTGATGAACAATTCGGCGTAAAAGTTGCGGATCCCTATCGCTGGCTTGAAGATGATGTCCGCGTCAACGCGGATGTCGCGGATTGGGTAAAATCACAAAATGCTGTGACAGACGCGTATTTGGAAACATTGCCCGGTAAAAAAATCCTCGCCAACCGGATGAAGAAGCTATTCGATTATGAGCGCTTTGGTCTGCCTGAAAAGGCAGGCGGCTATTATTTTTTTAACAAGAATGACGGGTTGCAGAACCAGTCGGTTTTGTATGTGCGTAAAGGGCTGACGGGCGTTGACCGAGTGCTGCTTGATCCGAATGGCTGGGCAAAGGATGGCGCAACAGCGCTGGATAGCTGGGTACCTTCGCAAAATGGCAAGCTGCTCGCTTATGCGATACAAGATGGGGGTTCCGACTGGCGCACGATTAAAGTGCTCGACACCTCGACTGGCAAAGTTTTGGCCGATGAAATCAAATGGGCCAAATTCACCAATATAAGCTGGGTGGGTAATGAAGGGTTTCTTTATTCCCGTTTCGCCGAACCACAAGAAGGCGCGGCATTTCAGCAGCTGAATTATAACCAAACGGTTTATTATCACAAAATCGGTACCCCACAGTCGGAAGATAAAGCGATTTACGCTACGCCTGATAAGCCCGAATATGGGCATAGCGCGCAGGTGACGCATGATGGCAAATGGGCGTTGATTACCACCTCGTCCGGAACAGATGAGAAATATGAACTGCACGTCATGCCGCTTGGCAAAAATCCAACTTGGAAGGCGCAGCCTTTGGTCAAGGGGTTAGAGCATGACTGGGGCCTTATCGAAGGCATGGGTAATAAATTGTGGTTCACCACCAACAAGGATGCGCCAAAGCTGAAGGTGGTCAGCGTGGACCTTGGGGCGAAGGCGCCTGTGTTTACCGATGTTATTCCAGAGCGCGCAGAAACGTTATCGCGCGCGCAAATCGTCGGCAATCGTATAATCCTTTCATACATCAAAGACGCCAAATCGATGGCGCTAATGACGAACCTTGAAGGTCAGCCTATTAAGGAAATTCAACTAAACGCGATTGGTACTGCCAGCGGCTTTTCCGGCACACCAGGTGATGCAGAAACATTTTATGGTTTCTCCAGCTTTAATCAGCCCGGCGCGGTCTATCGCTTTGACAGCAATAGTGGGACATCGACGCCATTTGCGGAACCGAAATTGAGCTTCAACCCGCAAGACTTCAGCGTCAGCCAGGTATTTTACCCGTCAAAGGACGGCACGAAGATTCCAATGTTCATCGTGCATAAGAAAGACATCGATCTGTCCCAAGGCGCGCCGACCTTGTTATATGCTTATGGCGGGTTCAACATTTCGCAGACACCGACATATTCGGCCACGCGGATGGCGTGGCTACAGTCCGGTGGCGTTTTTGCGCTGGCAAATATTCGCGGTGGAGGCGAATATGGCAAACCATGGCATGACGCTGGTCGCCTTATGAACAAGCAAAACGTTTTTGACGATTTTGCCGCAGCGGCGGAGTATCTTATCGCCAGCGGCATTTCGGCCAAAGGCAAGATTGCAATCGAGGGCCGTTCCAATGGCGGCTTGCTGGTGGGTGCATCTTTGAACCAGCGGCCTGATCTTTTTGCGGCGGGACATGCTGCCGTTGGCGTTATGGACATGGTCCGCTTTGACCGGTTTACCGCGGGCCGCTACTGGGTCGATGATTATGGCTATTCTAGTAAAGAAGCCGATTTTAAGATGCAGTTGACCTATTCGCCCTATCACAACATCAAATCATGCGTCGAATATCCGGCTGTGATCGTGTCCACCGCTGACACCGACGATCGGGTGGTCCCAGGGCATAGCTTCAAATATATCTCCGCTCTTCAGGCCGCAGAGACCGGAAGCAAGCCGAAAATCATCCGTATTGAGAGCCGTGCCGGTCATGGTTCGGGTAAGCCAACCGACAAGGTGATTGACGAATATTCGGATATTTACGCTTTCCTCGCCAAATGGACAGGGCTGAAGCTGACTGAATAATCGGTCCTTCAATGCAGCTATCCATGGACTCATAGAGGCAATGCGGCTTGGTCTGGAGAAAGGCCAAGCCGCCGAAAATTGCCATTGACCATCGCTTTACTTGCCACGCCCCCCAAAAACCGGCACAGTTAAGTCATGGCAAATTTTATCGCTTTCCTTCTGGGCCTCGTTGCCCTTGTTCTGGCCTTCATTGGTTTCATCCCGCTGCTTGGGTGGTTGAACTGGCTGATTATCCTGATCG
Source organism: Sphingomonadales bacterium UBA656 (assembly GCA_002299895.1). Taxonomy (GTDB): domain Bacteria; phylum Pseudomonadota; class Alphaproteobacteria; order Sphingomonadales; family Sphingomonadaceae; genus Sphingorhabdus_B. The sequence continues at coordinate 13,243 of DBOC01000002.1, forward strand.
CAGGTGTAGGCGTCGCATTTGGCTTCATCTCGGATAAAAGTGGCGGTCGTAATTTCTGTCTTGTGGTGATGGCGATTTGCGCCTTCCGTTTGTGGATTGGCGGCGGGATCATCTGACCCAGTTTCTAGGACGGGGCTAAAATGATGGCACACAATGATCAAACCCCGCAGCCAAGCGGTCTGCCTTATGCCATATCGGCCTATATGATCTGGGGATTTGTCCCCTTATATTTTAAGCTTTTGAGCCATGTGCCGCCAATCGCTGTCGTGGCGCAGCGAATTTTATGGTCGATCCCTTTGCTGCTACTCATCATGGCGTTTCGCAAACAGTTGCAGGAATACGGCGCTATTTTCCGACACAAGGCGCACTTACGCAACCTGCTCGCGTCGGCAACGCTTATTGCTATCAACTGGCTGATTTATATTTGGGCGGTGTCTACCGATCACATATTGGCCGCCAGTCTTGGCTATTATCTAAATCCTTTGGTGAATGTACTTTTGGGCCGCCTGTTTCTGGGTGAGCGGTTACGTCCGCTTCAAATGGTGGCTGTCGCATTCGCCGCCATTGGCGTTGCGATCCTCATTGGCGACGCGCTTGACACATTATGGGTGTCGGTATCTTTGGCACTAAGTTTTGGCTTATATGGCATTATCCGCAAAATAACGCCCGTTGGCTCTGTGCCCGGCCTTGCAATTGAAACGACCTTGCTTGCACCCTTATCGCTTGGTGCAGTGCTGTGGTATGCACAGGTGGGCACGGGTGGCTTCGGCGATGATCTCACGACATCAGGGCTATTGATCCTTGCTGGCGCGGTGACCGCTATCCCGCTGTTGATGTTTGCAACGGCAGCGCGACGCATGAGCTATGCCAGCCTCGGCTTCGTGCAATATATCGCGCCGTCGATTGCTTTCTTGCTGGGCGTCTATGTTTATGGCGAGCCGTTAAGCACAACCAAGCTGGCGTGCTTCATCCTGATCTGGGCCAGCATCGCGATATTCTGCGCCGATGCGATCAAAACCTACCGGACGGCGAACTCTTAGCGTTAGGGTGACCTAAGCCTTATACCGCCAGCGTAAAGTTTCACCTGCGTGGAACGGGACAACTGAAACGCCGTCTAGTTCAAGAAGCTCTGGTACTGGCGTATCAATACGCTCCAACGTTACACGATCTTCATTTGGCGGCAGGCGGTAAAAACGCGGGCCGTTCTCTGACGCAAATGCCTCGAACTTATCCAAAGCGCCCTCTTCTTCAAAAACCGCAGCATAGCTCTCCATTGCAAAGGGCGCGTTGAAGATCCCGGCGCAGCCACATGCGCTTTCCTTGGCGGATTTGTCATGCGGCGCGCTGTCTGTGCCAAGGAAATATTTGGTGCTGCCGGATGTCGCAGCCTTGCGCAGTGCAAGCCGGTGCACTTCGCGCTTCGCCACAGGTAGGCAATAGGCATGCGGGCGGATGCCTCCTGCAAACATGGCGTTGCGATTGATGTGCAAATGCTGCGGCGTGATTGTGGCGGCGATGTTGTCGCTGGCATCATCGACAAAGGCTACCGCATCTGCCGTGGTGATATGTTCAAAAACGACGCGCAGCTCGGGCAAGTCGCGCACGAGCTTTGAAAGCGTTCTTTCGATAAACTCGGCCTCCCGATCGAATATGTCGACATGTGAATCGGTGACTTCGCCATGAATTAACAAGGGCATGCCAATGCGGGCCATATGCTCAAGCGCGGGCATGATGTTAGCGACGTTGGTAACGCCATGGGCACTTCCTGTCGTTGCATGCGCGGGGTATAATTTTGCGGCGGTAAACACGCCTTCGGCAAAGCCACGGGCCAGTTCTTCGCCGTCCGTTACGTCGGTCAGATAGGCGGTGATCAAAGGCGTGAAGCTTACCCCCTGTGGCACTGCGGCCAAAATGCGTTCGCGATATTCTGCGCCTGCTTCCACCGTTGTTATGGGCGGCGACAGATTGGGCATGACAATAGCCCGCGCGAATTGCGCCGCGGTATAAGGCACTATGCTGCGCATCACGGCATTATCGCGCAAATGCACATGCCAGTCATCGGGACGGCGGATCGAAAGAATCGTCTGGTCGGTCATGGCTTCCCTTTAAGCGGTCATCCCCCTATCTGTCACCTATGCGAAACACCCGTTTATATGACCGTCATGTCGTTCGTCTGTCGCCCACCGAAACAGGCGAAGACGTGCGTCAATTCCTGCAAGGGCTGGTAACGCAAGATACCGCTGCTGCGATGCCCTTATGGGCAGGACTTTTGAGCCCGCAAGGCAAGGCATTGTTCGATTTCCTATTATGGGCAGATGGTGACGATGTGCTTATCGATTGTGAGGGTACACAGGCAGAGGCGCTTGTGCGGCGGCTGACAATCTATCGGTTGCGCCGCAAAATTGCGATTGCAATTGATCCGTCGATTGCGGTGTTTTGGAATGCAAATGGCAGCAGCGACCCACGTCATCCTGCTATGGGCGAACGGTGGCTTGGAACACCCGCAGATGATGATGTGGACGTCAGCGGCGTATATCGGTCGCATCGACTGGCCTTGGGAATCACAGAAGGTTTAAAGGAGCTTGGGAGCGAGCAAACCTTATGGCTTGAGGCAAACGCCGTGGAGCTAAATGGCGTATCCTTTAACAAAGGTTGCTATGTTGGGCAGGAAAACACCGCGCGCATGAACTGGCGGCAAAAGGTCAATAGGCGGCTGGTGGTCGTTCCGTTGGAGCAAGCCGATATCAGTCGTCAACGCTGCGGCTATCCGGAACTTGGCCTATCCGTAGAATTGCGCCGTGTGGATGATATGCAGTCGCTGCAATTGCCGGAATGGCAGCGCACTGCGATCGCTTAATACAGCAGTTCAATCTTCACTTTAGCTGTACCGGTGCGGTGCATGCCAATTTGCTTGGCTGCGGCATAGGACACATCCACAATGCGCGATTTGCCCCAAGGGCCGCGGTCGTTGATGCGGACAATAACTTCCTGCCCATTAGCCAAGTTGGTAACGGCAACGCGGGTGCCAAATGCCAAAGTGCGGTGGGCGGCGGTCATGGCATTTGGGTCAAAGCGTTCACCGCTCGCCGTGCGGCGCCCACCCAATTCGACGCCATAATAGCTGGCCATGCCCGTGCCTATTTCGACACGGCTGTCTCCGGCCTGCGCCAAGACGGGCAATGCCAGCAACGCCATCATGAAAAAACCGCTTCTGTGCATAATGTCTCCTCAATTAAGGAAGGCACATATTCAAATCACTTCAATATTCGAACGGCCTAGCGTTATGCCGCCCGAACCGTAAGGCGATCCGAACGTTTAAGGTCCTGACCTTAAACGTCCAGATTGGCCACATTGAGTGCGTTTTCGACGATGAAATCGCGCCGTGGTTCCACAACTTCACCCATCAGCTTGGTAAAAATGTCGTCAGCAAGATCGGCCTGATCAATCTCCACGCGCAATAACGAGCGATGATCGGGGTCAAGCGTGGTTTCCCACAGTTGTTCCGCATTCATTTCGCCAAGACCTTTGTACCGCGAAATCGATAGTCCTTTGCGACCGGCGATCAATATCGCTTCTAGCAATTCGGACGGACGGGTAATCGCGCCCTTGTTACCGACGCTCACTGCCGTCGTTGCGCGCTTCGCTTGATCGCCAACCGCGTCGCCAGTTTCTTCATCGGTCTCTACCTCGTCCACTGCTTCAGCGACCGAAGCGGAGACTTTGATAAGGCGCGCTGGGGTTTCGTAGCTAGCGGTCTCTTCACTCGCCAACTTATGCAGCTTGCGGGCTTCCGCGGACATCAGGAATGCAGCTTCAATGATGTGATGGTCGGTCACCCCGCGCCAGAGGCGTTCGAAGTGATAGCCACCATCCTCGGACACGCGGCCGGACCATTTGCCCTCGACATCTTGTGCAGCCATCCACGCGGCAGCCTTAGCAACGGCGGCGGTGCGATCGGTGGCGTCTGGGTCCAATGCCCCCGTAAGGGCCATAGCCTCCACGATTGTTGGGTCATAACGGCGCGGTACAAATGCCATAAGGCTACGCATACGGCGTGCATGGTCTACCAAAGCGCCCAAATCAGCACCGGCGCGTTGTCCGCCTGCGCCTTCCAAAACAACGCCGTTCAGGCCAAGCTCGGCCAGATGGTCGTCCAGCGCCTTGTCATCTTTCACATAGATTTCGCTGCGGCCCTTCGCGACCTTGTATAGAGGCGGTTGCGCAATGAAGAGATGCCCGTTTTCGATGATCTCGGGCATCTGGCGGTAGAAGAATGTAAGCAACAATGTGCGGATGTGCGAACCGTCGACATCAGCGTCGGTCATGATTACGATCTTGTGGTAACGCAATTTCTCAATGTTGAAATCTTCGCGGCCAATGCCCGTGCCCATGGCTTGAATCAGCGTGCCGACTTCCTTTGACGACAGCATCCGGTCAAAACGGGCACGTTCCACGTTCAGGATCTTACCCTTGAGTGGTAAAATCGCTTGATAATGGCGATCGCGACCTTGCTTGGCCGACCCGCCTGCCGAGTCACCTTCGACCAAGAACAGTTCGGACTTGGCAGGATCCTTCTCCTGACAATCGGCAAGCTTGCCGGGCAGGGACGCGACGCTCATCACCGATTTACGGCTGGCTTCGCGTGCTTTTCGTGCTGCCTCGCGGGCGGCGGCGGCGTCGATTACTTTTTGAATGACGGTGCGCGCATGACCGGGATTTTCTTCTAGCCACTCGCTCATCCGGTCAGCCATAAGGCTTTCCAGCGGCTGACGTACTTCGGAAGAGACCAATTTATCCTTCGTTTGTGACGAGAATTTTGGATCAGGCAGCTTGACCGAGACAATAGCCGTCAGCCCTTCGCGCATGTCATCGCCAGTCAGCGTGACTTTCTCTTTCTTCAACACGCCTGATTTTTCGGCATAATTGTTCAAGGTACGCGTAAGCGCCGAACGGAATGCTGCCAAATGGGTGCCGCCGTCGCGTTGCGGAATGTTATTGGTGAAGCATAATACGTTTTCGTAATAGCTGTCATTCCACTCCAAAGCGACGTCAATACCAATGCCGTCGCGGTTGGATGTGATGGTGATCGGGTCAGCCAACAATGCCGTTTTGTTGCGATCTAGATATTTTACGAACGCGCCAATGCCACCTTCATAAAAAAGATCATGCTCTTTGACATCGGAATGCCGGTTGTCGCGCAGCAATATGCGGACGCCGGAGTTCAAGAATGCGAGTTCGCGATACCGATGCTCAAGCTTGTCAAAGTCAAATTCTAGAACATTTTTGAACGTGTCGGTTGACGCCATGAAGGTCACGCGCGTGCCCTTTTTGGGCTTGCCATCGACCACGGGCGCGTCACCGCGCACAACCAAAGGACCTACGGCATCGCCATGCTCAAAACGCATCCAATGCTCTTTACCCTCACGCCAGATGGTCAGTTCCAAAAACTCGGACAGTGCATTTACCACCGAAACGCCGACGCCATGCAAGCCGCCTGACACTTTATAAGCATTATCGTCCGAGGTGTTTTCGAATTTACCGCCAGCGTGCAGCTGAGTCATGATGACTTCGGCCGCCGAAACGCCTTCTTCCTTGTGCATGCCTGTTGGGATACCGCGACCATTATCTTCGACAGAAACCGAACCATCAGAGTTCAATTCGATGAGAACAAGGTCGCAATGGCCTGCCAGCGCCTCGTCGATGGCATTGTCGGAAACTTCAAACACCATATGATGCAGACCACTGCCGTCGTCCGTGTCGCCGATATACATTCCAGGGCGCTTCCGAACCGCATCGAGGCCCTTCAGAACTTTGATGCTGTCGGCACCATATTCATTCTGATTGGGGTTGGCTGCGCTGTCCGCAGAGGCGTTGAATTGCGGGGTTTCCGTTGTTTCTTCAGTCATCTGCGCACTGTAGGCTCAATGCCCAAGAAACCCAAGGAAAAGTGCCCCAAAATTGCCGTTTTTCCACAGTCTTTTGTGCTTGGCACTGACAGGAATTTTAATGCCGAGCTTGCTGTCGAAAATTAGGCGATGAAAGTTTTGCATAACGCGCTAAGTCTGCAGACAAACCGGCGAACGGGAGACGGGAATTTACATGTTTATCGATACCGAACTGGAAAAATCATTTGGTGATTTCGGTGCCCTTATTGGTGCCTGGAGCGAGGAAAAGCCTGACGCACGTGCGCTGGCCGATAGCAGTTCCGAACTGACGTGGCAGCAGGTTGCGCAAGCAACAGCGCGGATTGCTGCGCAGCTCCAGCGCGAGGGCCTTCGGCGGGGGCAGGCGGTTGCCATATTGGGGACCAGCAATATTCCCTATGCGTTGGTGTATCTTGCCGTTGTACGTGCCGGGGGCTGTGCTGCGCCGTTAACCACATCGGCAACGCCTGCGCAGTTGGCCGCAATGTTCAAAGATTCCGGTGCGACGCATTTGTTCATCGATGCTGCGAAACTATCGGACATTCAAGGAACCCCGCTGGGCGATGTCAAAATAATCATGCTTGATAAGCCGGTTGGCAATCATCCCGTGCTGACCGACTGGATGGCGGAGGCAGGCGCGGTATTTGATGCGCAGCCGCCCGCGGCATCGGATCCGTTCAACATCATTTATTCGAGTGGCACGACGGGAACGCCCAAGGGCATTATTCATTCGCACGGCATGCGTTGGCACCAAATGGCGGGTGGATTCAAGTCAATATACAGCCGCGATACAAGGTCTTTGGTCTCAACGCCTTTATATTCGAACACAACATTGGCGGTATTTCTACCCACGATTTGCCATGGCGGCTTTGCGCGGATCATGGAGAAATTTGATGCGCTGGCGTATCTTGACCATGCGCAAACTGATCAGACGACGCATACCATGCTTGTGCCGGTTCAATACCAACGGTTAATGACACATGCTAATTTCGGTGACTATGACCTCAGTAGCTTCATCGTGAAATTTTGTACCAGCGCGCCCTTTGCAGCCGAGTTGAAGGCGAATGTGCTTAAACGCTGGCCCGGCGGACTTGTAGAGATTTACGGCATGACCGAGGGCGGTGTGGTTTGCATGTTGCAGGCCCATCACCACCCCGATAAATTGCATACAGTGGGGCAGCCCGTCACGGGCCATGAGCTGATCGTGCTGGACGAGGAAGACAATCGCCTGCCCACCGGTTCCAAAGGCGTGCTGACCGGCCGGTCGCCGACCATGATGTCAGGTTACAAAAACCAGCCAGAAAAAACGCGGGAGATGGAATGGCGCGACGAAGATGGCAATATTTGGTTAAAAACCGGAGATATTGGCATTGTGGATGAGGACGGATTCGTATCGATCGTGGGTCGCGCCAAGGACATGATCATTTCTGGTGGGTTCAACATTTACCCAAAAGATCTAGAGGAATTGTTAGAGGTGCAGCCCGAAGTGGCCGAAGCTGCGGTCGTAGGCGTGCCTTCTGACAATTGGGGAGAAACGCCTGTGGGCTTTGTGCGGTTGAAAGACGCGGCCGCTTCACCTGACAATATTCTTGCGCGTGTAAATGAACAGCTTGGCAAGACTCAGCGTATTTCGATACTCTACGCTATCGATGAAATGCCGCGCAGTCATATTGGCAAATTGCTAAAGACTGAATTGCGGGCCTTGGCGGTGGAGAAACAAAATGGACGGTAAACTTGGTCCCGACCTCGCTGCCGTCATTTCTGTTTTACAGACGGCGCTGACGCCCGCTTTCCTATTGGTGGCGGTAGGAAGTCTGCTCAATGTTTTGACTGGGCGGTTGTCACGCATTGTGGATCGTTCACGTGACCTGCAGCGTCAGTATACAGAAACCGAGGGCGCTGCGCATGACCGTGTGGTGCGTGAGCTGCGCATCACCGAAAAGCGCATGCGTGTCGTTGGTTCGTCGATATTGTTTGCGGTGCTATCAGCCATTTCGGTATGCGTCATGATAGTCGCGCTGTTCGTGTTGGGGCTTACCAACACACATGCAGCTTGGGTCGCTGTGGCGTTGTTCATGCTGGCCCTGGCGTTATTGTCTGCCTGCCTGTTCCACTTCGTCCGTGAAATTAGGCTGGCTACCTATGCCATTTATGTGCCGGAGGAATATCTCGAACTACCAACGTCTCCAAAACCCGCTAAACGCAAGCAGCGTAAGTCAATTTAGCGTTTAACTGCCTTTTTTGCCCAATTTCTGCACACGCGCAACGACCTCGGCTCGAATATCGGGTGTCACAAACTTCCCGATCTCGCCGCCGTAAATTGCAATTTCTTTCACCAGCCGCGAGGCAATGGGTTGTAGCGACACGTCGGCCATTAAAAACAGCGTTTCGACGCGATCGTTCAACTGTCGGTTCATACCCGTCAGCTGATACTCATATTCGAAATCGGTTACGCCCCGAATACCACGAATGACGATGCTGGCACCTTGGGCTTCAGCGAAATCCATCAGCAGTGAGTTAAAGCCAACAACGCGAATATGCGCAGCGCCGATACTGGCTACTTCACGCTCGACCATGGCAATTCGTTCATCATCAGAAAACATGGGGAATTTGGCCGCGTTCGTTGTTACCCCGACAATCAACTCATCCACCAGCTTTGCGCCGCGTCGGATGATGTCCATATGGCCCAAGGTGATAGGGTCAAATGTGCCGGGATATACGCCAATCCGGTGTGTCATTCAGCGATCCCTTTCGGTAATATAATTTGCAATGGCACGCAAAAGATCAGCTTCGGCACCATAGATCAACAGATGGTCATTGGCTTGCCGCACAAGCATTTCCGCTTGCTGCTTGGCGCGTTCGAGTCCCATCAGAGAGACAAATGTCCCCTTGTTCGCCGCGGCGTCTTTTTGAAGCGCTTTGCCAGCCAGTTCCGGATCACCTTCAACATCCATGATGTCGTCGGCAATCTGAAAGGCGAGGCCAATGTCGCGGGCATATCCCCGCAAATGTGTCCGGCCTTCAACTGGGATATGCCCCAATATCGCGCCCATTTCGACGCTGGCGGCAATAAGAGCGCCTGTCTTCAAAGCTTGCAGGCGCATGACGGTTTGCAAATCAACAACCGATTTCTCGGCCTCAATATCCATCATTTGCCCGCCAGCCATGCCTTCTGGGCCGCTTGCTAATGCCAGTGTTGAGATGAGTTCACCGCGCACGAATGGGTCACCATGCGTTTGCGAGCTCGCAAGTACTTCGAATGCTAACGCATGCAGGGAATCGCCCGCCAAAACTGCGGTTGCCTCATCAAATGCGCGGTGCACCGTCAGCTTGCCCCGTCGCATGTCGTCGTCGTCCATGCACGGCAAGTCGTCATGCACCAAAGAATAAACGTGAATGGCTTCGACAGCCGTGCCAACACGCAATGCAACCGCACGGTTCACATGGAACAAAGCCGCGGTTGCTGTCACAAGCAATGGGCGGAGGCGCTTGCCACCGCCAATCGCCGCATGACGCATTGCGGCGTATAGCCGGTCGCGCGCATCGCCGGGCAACGTTAGAAGCGCGTCAAATTCGTGATCGATGTCCGCTGCAATTTGCGTGAGTGCGTCTTGTAACAAGGATGGTTGCGCAGCCATGGCACTCATCCCGCATCGAATGTTGTTGTACCCGCTGGCGTGCCGTCAGGACCTTGCACAATAGCCTCAATACGCGCCTTTGCCGCATCGAGCCGCTGTTGGCACAAGGCCCGCAATGCGTTGCCGCGTTCGTACAACGCGATCGACTCATCAAGCGGCGCTTCGCCGCTTTCCAGCTTATGGACGATGTCTTCTAGCGCCCGCAGTGCGGTTTCAAAATTCATGTCGGCTACGTCTAGTGTCATGTACCTGCAATGACGCCCACCGCCGACGGGGTCAAGTACTTCGCTCAATCGCGAACAGCTGCAGAGGGAGTGCGCGCATTCATACGCCTGACTTCAACAACCAGTCGTGAAAGATTTTAACGGCTCTTTGTTTCAGCGCACGTGGGCGACATACGAAGTAATAGCTATAGGGGCTCTCTACTTCGGTATTGAAAAGCCGGGTGAGGCGCGGGTCGCGCGCGTCAGAGAAGTGGCTTCCGTGCATGATAGCAACGCCTAAACCATTTGCAGCCGCCTCCAGCATCAATGCGCCACTATCTAGACTATCGATGGCAGCCGGTTTCAGGCGCGGGATCCCCATGGCCTGTCGCCACGCGTCAAATATCATAGGCATGTCACTGTGAACCATGACGGTATGCTTTGCGAGGTCCTCAGGCTTTTCGACTTTATGCTCTTTCGCCCATTTTTCAGAGGCGATGGCGTAAACTAGGTTGCGGTCTAACCGGACACTATAAAGCTTGGGGTCGACATCTGCTGATATGATAATGGCGGCGTCGACGACATCACCCAGCAGATTTTCAGCATGGCCAGATGTGTCCACATCAATATGAAGCTTCGGAAAGGCCTTACGCAATTCCGGTAAGCGGGGAATTAGTCTTTGCGAGCCAAAAAGCGGCAAGAGACCCAAACGCAAGCGATATTCCCCGCCACGACCAGCCAGCTCGTCAACCGCCTCAGCCATGGCGTCCATTGCGGGCTCAACGGCTGCCAGAAGTGCCTCACCATCCGCATTAATAACCATCGCTTGCGCGCGGCGGTCAAATAGGGATTTGCCGATAAAGTCTTCCAGCGCCTTGATACGACGGCTTAGCGCGGGTGGGGATAACGCAAGTTCGCTCGCAGCTGCTTTTGCGGAACCCAGCTTAGCGACGCGTAAAAAGGCTTCCAGTGAGCGTAAGGGTGGCAATCTGCGCATATCATCTCCTAATTTTGCCGCACTGCAACAAAAATATTTTGATTTCGCAATCGTGTAAATGTCGCGAAATTCAGCTTAAACTTATAAATAATAGTTGCATCATTTGCAACAGCTATTGCACTGTTCGCACTTGCACAAAAAATGATTTCTAGCCATACGGGAAAAGCCTTATAGGCATCCTCTCCTAAAGACTTTTCCAGGGTCGACTTCGGTCGGCCCTTTTTTTATTCAAATTTGGTGTCGCCTTTATCTCACCTGGCCGGATTAAGGCCTTTGGCGGTTCCGGATCTTAAATTTCCCGTACTATCAATGCGCGCCGCCCCCAAATAATCAGGAATAGAAGCGACGCCGAGATTAGGATGAATGTGGCCGGTTCCCAGTAATTGAACAATGCCACACCTACCGCCGGTGCGAAGATATAGGCCGCGCCGTTGATCGAGGCGATTTTACCCGCAACGTCGCCTTGTTCATGCCGACGGACCGCCAAGGATGCGCCGGCGGTAAAGCCCGGCCGAAACAATCCAAAGCCAAGCGAGGCAATGGCAAAGCCCGTGCTAATGCCATAAAAATCGTGACTGACGCCTGTCAAAATCGTCCCCAATAAGGCGAGAATTGCACCCAAGAGTACCGAACTTCTCGCAGCGAGGGAGAGCATCGGAATGAGGCCCCATTGCGCTAACAAGGTCGCCATTGCGCCAATGAGCATAACCGAGCCGCTGGCTTGCACTGCCTCCCACGGGCGATCATGCAGTCCAAGACGGTCACGCACCAGAAAACCTACCACGCCTAAAATGATTGCCTGCGCGTGGCCTCCGATCAGACCTCCAATCAGCCAGGATGCCATGCGCTCGTCGCGCCATGGCAGGCGAACCTCGCTAGCTGGTAATACGGACCCCAAAGCGTCACCATCAACATCTTCGGTATCCGGCGAATTCATGGAGGCAGAATTCGGATAAGCTGCAATAGCGCCGCGTGCTTCAAAACGCGGTGTGTCATTGGGTAGTTGAACATGCAACGCAATCAATACAGCCACCCCAAAGGCGGCAAACATGATGAGTGGTCCGGCCAAACCAAATGGCGGAAACAGGAAATAATGGGCGGTGGCAGGGCCAATCACAGTGCCAACACCAAAAGACGATGCCAGCATCGATAGCGCCTTGGTTCGCTCCGCGCGTTCGGTTCGGGCGGCGACATAGGCCTGCACGGCGGGTGGTGCAGCCGAACCAAAACCCCCGTAAAGGCTACGGAACAAAGCAAACAGAACAAACGTCACGACGGGGCCTATGAGGCCAGCCAGCCCAAGCCAGAGTACCAGTCCGCACAAGCCCATTGACCCAGCGAAGCCGATGACGCCAACGCTCATCAGTTGCTTGCGGCCCCGGCGATCCGACAGGCGCGCCCACTTTGGTGCGGTAATTACCCATAACAAAGCGGACCAGCTAAAGGCCAGACTGACCCATACGTCCGGCATATCCAATTCGCTTGCGATCGCGGGAAGGGCCGACTGCATGGCGGTATTGCCCGCCGCGGCAACGAGCATCACGAGGAATAACACGACAACACGGCTACTAGGAATTGTTTGCACCGTGCTCATAGCTTCTTCCAATCATAACTGCGCGTCACTTGCGCCACATGCAGGCTGTAATCCGAATACCATCGGTTCCGGCCTGCTTCGCGCATTGCGGCGTGATCGGCATGATCGCGCCACGCTTTTGCGCTTGCTTCGTCTGCCCAATAGCTGACGGTTATGCCATGTCCATCCGCGCCACGCACCGAGTCTATGCCCATATATCCATGTTGTTGCGCGGCGAGTTCATGCATCATGGCGGCGGCTTTAGCGTAACCGTCGGCATCTAGATCGGTGCGTTGTGTCACAAAAATAACCGAAATAGTGCCGTTGCTTAGCTTTGCCATGTTAGCTGCATAGGGCCGATGAGTTATAAATTGCAAGCTGGAGGGAACAGATTGTCAGGGAACATAAGATCGGCCCCTAACGGTTGCGGATCAGGCGAAATTTGATCCTGCGGCCAATCGTATAGTCGACCGTATTGACCAGAAAATACGCAAAGCCCGACTTTAGCCGACTCCAAATAGTGTCCCGCCTCTTTAACAAAATCGGTGTTTGCTCTTCTGACTGAGAAGCTAGTCCGTCGATCAGCTTGCGCATATGCAGCGCGAGCGCCGCGTCCTTGATGCGCACCATAATCTCTAAATTGATAAACATGCTGCGGACATCCAGATTGGCTGATCCGATATAGACCGTGTCATCGATGACCATGAGCTTCATATGAAGTGGATGCGGTTGATATTCGTATATTCCCGTTTTGCGGCGTATCAGATAGCGATAAAGCACACGTGCAGCTGCGATCGTGGCCCCATTATCGGTCTTGCCAGCCAATATCAGGCGGGACCCCTTGTTGCGTTTCGCGGCCTTAGCAATGCGGCGCAATATGGATTGGGACGGCGAAAAATAGGCGGAAACAATGTCAAATCTCTTGCCCGTATCCAATGATCGCTTGAAAGTGAGCGCCCATGGGGAAATGCGGTTGGTTGGTCCACCCAGTAACCATTGCACTTGACCAATGCCCGGTCGCCATTGTCGAATAATATTGCGGATCTGCCGGAAGCGGACGTTGCCGCCGTTCGACGCTCGCGCCAAATCCTTGAAATAATCGCACAACCTCTGCGACTGCGGTCCCGACACGATTACGCCAAGATCTTCCCAGCTATCGTCGCCAGCGCGCCCGAAATAGGCATCGGCGATATTGAAACCACCTACGAGCGCGTGCGCGCCGTCGATGATCAGCATTTTTTGATGATTGCGGATAAGGTAACCAAAGCCTTTGCGGGTACTGAAACTGTGATAGTCTCCGCCGGCTTCAAGCAAATCGTCGAAAAATCGATTGCTCACCTGCGTTGATCCAAAACTGTCTATAATCAATTGGACCCGTACGCCGCGTGTCGCCGCAGCAATGAGCGCGTCGCGTACTTGCCGACCGGTTTCGTCGGCACAAAACATGTAGAAGAACATGTGTATCGATTTTTGCGCCATTGCGATGAGTTGCAAAAGGGCGTGGAGCCTATCCTGCGGCTGATGAACCAAGTGTAAGTCATGGCCCGCGACCTGAAAGTGCGTTCCGGGGAACCCGGGCTTGCCTGATTGCACTGTCATGCTGCTAGCAATACCGCTTTGCGCAGCGTGCGGCAAGGCATCCGCCCTTTTCATTGACATTTTGGCCTATTATCTCTAGGCGCGGTCAACTTTCCGAAAATTATGAAGAATCAGGAGCCAATATGGCACGCGTTACTGTTGAAGATTGCATCGACAAGGTCACCAATCGGTTTGACCTTGTATTACTCGCCGCCGAGCGCGCGCGTGAAATCTCTGGTGGCGCTGAACTGACCGTTGATCGTGATCGGGATAAAAATCCAGTCGTTGCTTTGCGCGAAATCGCGGAGGAAACCGTTCGCCCTGACCAGTTGAAAGAGGGCCTCGTCCAGTCGCTTCAGAAGGTTCAGGTTGATGAGGATGAAGAAGCCGATGAAATCGGTTCGATCAGCCTGTCTGCCGAAGCCTTGCGTTTGACCGCCGCTGCCCCAGCCCGCGGGGCAGGCATGCAGCGCGATTACGACCGTTAAAATCCAAGTAATTGTTGGATGCATTAGGCCCGGCTCGTCCGGGCCTTTTCTTTTGTGGCTTTAATCCCGCTCACATAGCGTGAGAGATTTTGCATCATCCAAATATCGCGCGACGTTCCAGGCCGTCCGGCGTCGGCGAGAGCATGCTGCTGGTGCATCCTCTGCAACGCGTGTTTAGCAAGGAAATCGGCGACCTCAACTCTCCCCCTATTGGGGATTGTGCGTTTAAGCCACGTATAGAAACTGAAAACTACGCGCTTTGTGGCGTTGCACTGCCTACGGGCGCTGACTTACCGCGTCCCGCCTTTGGTATGGCTGTACCCACCGTTGGAATGGACGAAGGCTTAACGACCTTACCGTCGTCGCGTTCAAATTTACCAGATTCCAAAAGTTGTTTGATTTCGTCGCCCGAAAGCGTTTCAAATTCCAGAAGTGCGTTGGCCAGCAGGTGTAATTGCTCGTTATGTGTCGTCAGCAATTCGGTTGCCCGCTTATGTCCGCCTTCCACAAGCTTGCGGATTTCGGCATCTATCTTGCGTGCGGTTTCATCTGACATAGCCGAACGCTGTGACATCCCATAGCCAAGATAGCCTTCTTGACGCTCTTCATATTGCAACGGGCCCATCGCATCCGACATGCCCCATTGGGTGACCATGTCACGCGCCAAGCTCGTTGCATATTGGATATCGCTCGATGCGCCTGAACTGACCTTATCATAGCCGAAGATCAATTCTTCCGCCACGCGTCCGCCCATGGATACCGAGAGGTTGGCGTGCATTTTATCGCGATGATAGCTGTAATTATCCCGCTCTGGCAGGCGCATGACCATACCCAATGCACGGCCACGAGGAATGATCGTTGCCTTGTGAATCGGGTCGGATGCGGCTTCATAAATCGATACGATTGCATGGCCGGCCTCATGATAGGCCGTCATTTTCTTTTCATCTTCGGTCATGACCATCGACTTGCGTTCGGTGCCCATCATCACCTTGTCTTTGGCATCCTCGAATTCCTGCATAGCGACCAGTCGTTTGCCACGACGCGCTGCAAGCAAGGCAGCCTCGTTCACCAAGTTGGCAAGATCAGCACCTGAAAAACCCGGCGTTCCGCGTGCGATGACCCGGCCATCGACATCAGGTGCCAACGGCACTTTCTTCATGTGCACGTCGAGGATTTTGACGCGTCCATCAATATCTGGACGCGGTACGACAACCTGACGGTCGAAGCGACCGGGACGCAGCAATGCCGGATCAAGAACGTCAGGGCGGTTGGTCGCGGCGACGATGATGATGCCTTCATTAGCCTCAAAACCGTCCATTTCGACTAGCAACTGGTTCAGCGTCTGTTCGCGCTCATCATTTTGATTGCCAAGGCCGGCACCACGGCTGCGGCCCACCGCGTCGATTTCATCGATGAAGACGATGCAAGGCGCGTTTTTCTTTGCTTGCTCAAACATGTCGCGTACGCGGCTTGCACCAACACCTACAAACATTTCGACAAAATCAGAACCGGAGATCGAGAAGAATGGCACGCCTGCCTCGCCAGCAATTGCGCGGGCGAGCAAAGTCTTGCCGGTCCCTGGCGAACCAACAAGCAAAGCGCCCTTGGGGATTTTACCACCAAGGCGACTGAACTTTTGTGGGTCTTTCAAAAATTCGACGATTTCCTGCAGCTCTTCACGGGCCTCGTCAATGCCGGCGACATCATCAAAGGTTACCTTGCCATGCTTTTCAGTCAGCAGCTTTGCTTTGGACTTACCGAAGCCCATGGCTCCGCCTGCGCCGCCACCTTTTTGCATTTGCCGCAAAACGAAGAATGCGATGCCAAGGATAAGCAAAAACGGCAGGGCTTGGTACAAAAGGATCAGAATGAGGCTCGGCTGTTCCTCGGCCTTGCCTTGAACATCGACGCCTTTCTCATCAAGCAAAGGATATAGGCTATTGTCGCCCGGGATTGGGATGGTGACAAATGCTTCGTCATTTTGCAGCTTGCCACTGATACGCTCGGGCGCAATCGCAACGGATTTGACTTCACCTGCCTCAACCTTGTCGCGGAACGATGAGTAGCTGATGCCTTTCGCAGTATCTGACGAACCGGCGAATATCGAGGCAACGAGCAAAAGCGCCACAATGATCGCGGACCAAATGGCCAAGTTGCGCAGCATCGGGTTGCTTTTGGGTCCTTGTTCGTCGTTCATCATCACTGCCTTGCTCTGTGCCCGCGCTCAATACGTGGAGATACGCAGCTAATGTAGGGTCGAATATGTGAATGACAATATAGGGATTGGGAAAATTGCAGGCTGTTTTTCTTAGCCACGCCGAGGCGGCGCTTTGAAAAACTGCCAATCGGCTCCACCTATGCATTTGATATTGCCGATCATCGCGGTCCGCACATTTTCGAGGTCGGTTAACAAGCGATCGATTGCCTCGCCACGCGGGGCGAGATTGGCGTCCATCGCCCTTAGGCAGCGGATTAAAAGCCGCCGTTTCAGTTCACTAGGAAGGTCGCTGGCATTACAGATGATGACATCATTTTCTTGGCGTATCCTTTGCGCGGCGAGATTGTCCGTCATCCACGCCAATGCATCGGATGCGTCGGCCAATGCGCTTGCCGAACGCAGCGCGCGGTTTGCAGGAAATGGATGTTGCGTGCTGGCTAACCAGCGCCGCATTGCGACCCGATCAAAATCGATGTTTGCGTTACTGGGGTCGTTGACCGATTGAATACCCACGCTGGAGCAAATCTCGATAAGCTCCGCCTTTGTGAATTCCAAAAGTGGGCGGACCACGCGTCCATTACGTGCGCGAATTCCGGACAACCCATCGACGCCGCTGCCGCGTGCCAATCGCATCAGCAGAGTTTCTAATTGGTCATCGGCATGATGCGCCGTGCCAATATGCTGACAATTTTGTGCTTCGGCTGCACGTTCCAGCAGGGCATAACGGGCAGCGCGCGCCGACGACTGGAGATTGCCCGCTATCTCCGCTTCAGGTGTCAAAATGATATGTGGCACGCCAAGATCGTGGCAGATCTTTGCAACAAGCTGCGCTTCGTCGGCGGACTCGGATCGCAATTGATGGTCTACCGTTGCGGCCACCAATTTGCCGGGCAAAATTTGCTGCGCCAACAGCAAAAGGGCAAGGCTATCGGGGCCACCCGATACTGCGCATAATAAGCGATCATCGGCACAGCCTAGCCTGCACAGTGCAGCCCTAAAACGGTCGAGAAAGACCGGCTTCAGCGTTACTTGCACTTCGCCCTTGTTTTGCTTGATGTAAGGCGTTCCGCCAAACGGCCGTTGGCTGCATCAGGATAGGATTTTGTTAACTCTCCAAAGGCCTCGCATGCCTCAGCCGCCTTTCCAAGGTCGGTCAAAGCAGACCCTAAGAAAAGTAAGCTATCCGGCGCGCGATCACCACGGGGGTCGGCCTTGTAGTTTTCGTAAAAAACTTTCACTGCGGTGGCTGGTTTTTTATCATCCAACCATGCCCGGCCCAGCAAATTGCGAGCATAGCTGGCGCGTTTATGTTTCGGAAACTTCGCTACGATTTCTTCAAGTATTGCTTGGGATTCTGGATAGAATTTGGCTTCCCATAAGCGGAAGCCATAATTGTAGCCATCTTCAAAGACATCGCCACTTATTGGACGTTCTATTGCAGCAACGGCGGCGACGCGAGCTGGATTTGGCTTGGCGACTGAAGCAGATTTTGTCGGAACGACGCCGCTTTTGGGTTTTGGCGTAGCCGGTGCTGATGCCGCTGTGGGTGTTGCGGTTGGCACAATTGTTTCAACAGGAGATGCTGTGCGCGCTTCCAGTTGTGTTTCGATGGCCTTCAGTCTGCCTTCAAGCCCGCGCATATTGTTGCCTTGCAATTCAACCTGCCCGGTCAATGCAGCAAGCTGCGCCTCTAACGCATCCACACGCGCGGTCAGATCGACCGTTGCAGTGGTCGAACTGGTCGTAGTGCTTGTTGTTGTAGGTGACTGGATATCCGGTTCGATAAATTTTCCGGCGCCATTGGGGAATACCTGACGCTGAACCGCCCGCATTTCCTTCTCAAGTTTGCCAACTCTTCCATCGATATTGGCATCTTGCGCAATTGCGGGGATGCTGAGTGCGATAGCTGCGCAGCCAAGGATAACGCGCCGAAAATACATTGGGTTACTTCCCCTTACTAAGCTCTAGCGGCGAGTATAGCTTACTCCAACCCCGCGATAAAGGCCAACGCGGCCTTTGGGTGTAAAAAAATTGAAATCAATCGGAATATCGGTCCGTAAAGATAGGGCTCACGGATTTGGGGTGGCTACCAAAGTTGCGGGCGGCGGCGGAGCTTGCTCGTTCATGCCGACATTCTCAGCGGATGTTTCATCGCTCACAGTGGCAACAGGATTAGACGCGGTCGGGGCCGGCGCTGTTGTAGCTACTGACGCTGGTGTTTGCGGCATTGCGGTTGGCGCTAATGCGTAGCTCCTAAAAATCAAATAGCCGGCCAGAACCAGCGCCGCAACTGCCGCTGCCGTCCATGCCAAAGTCTTGGAAGGAACGCGTGCGGGGTCGGTTGGGTCGTAATTCTGGAGCGGTGCTTCATATTTTTCATGCCCGCCGCTAGATAATTCGGCGCGTAACGCGTTGACGACTGCAACATCGTCTAGACCAAGCGCGCGGGCATAAGATCGTACAAAACCGACAGTATATGTATGTCCCGGTAACGCGCTGAATTCGGATTGCTCAATGGATTCCAAATGTCGCATGGGCACGCGTGTCTCGGCGGCAAGCTCGGATAAGGTCATGCCCATACGCTCGCGTGCGGACTTGAGCTCTTGACCTACAGTGATAGGCTCGGCTTCCTGACAAGGAATTTCGTCCACTGCAATCTCCACGACCCGCTCCCCAACATCTGCGTGCAGTTGCGGCGATAATGACCATCAAATGCATAATGTCAATGTTAATTACAAATAATCAGATATTTAAGGAGCGTTATATTATCCGATTTCAATGCCTTGGCTAATTGCCCAAGACATCAATTGTTCGCGCAAATTCTCTGTGGGACCGTTCAACAATTCTTCCATTTTTGCACGAACATCACAATGGCTGGTAGAGCGGATCATCGCCTTGATAGGCCCAACCGCTGCTGGTGTAATCGACAGTCGGCGAATGCCAACGCCCATGAGGGCAAGTGCTTCAAGCGTTCGCCCTCCCATTTCCCCGCAAACTGCGACATCAACGTCATGGCCCTCGGTTGCTTTAACCACCCGCCGGATGAATCGCAGGATAGCCGGGCTCAGCCAGTCATATCGTTCGGCTAAGCGCGGATCAGCGCGGTCTGCAGCAAAAAGGAATTGCGTGAGGTCGTTGGTCCCAATCGACAGAAAATTAATCTTGGGCAGAAGTATATCGAGAGTTTCGGCCAAGGCCGGGACCTCGAGCATGGCGCCATAACGGATTTTGCTTGGCAATAGCTTTTTCTGCCGTCCTAGAAACGCAATCTGGCCGTCGAAAATCGCTTTGGCCGCGTCAAATTCCCATGGCTCAGAGACCATCGGGAACATCACGTTGAGCGTGCGACCAGCCGCCGCCTCAATCAAGGCCCGTGCCTGCGCCTTCATTAATCCGGCGTGATCAAGCGACAACCGGAGCGCGCGCCAGCCCAGCGCAGGATTTTCTTCTTCGTTCGTTTCATCCTTAAGATACGGCAGCGCCTTGTCTCCGCCGATATCCAACGTGCGGAAAATAACGGGCTTGTCGCCGGCGGCGTCTAAAACATCGCGGTAAAAACGCTGCTGCCGCTCGCGTTGCGGCAAAGTCGCCGAAATCAGAAACTGGAACTCAGTGCGGAAAAGGCCGACGCCCTCTGCACCCGTGGTCGCCAATGCCGACATGTCATCGCGCAAGCCGGCGTTCATCATCAGCGTAACGGGCACCCCGTCTTTAGTGACAGATGCGTCATCGCGCATCGCCGCATAGCGCGCTTTTTTCTTCTGTCGATCCACCAGATCATGTTGAAACAATTCTTCTGCCGCAGACGACGGGCGCACGATGACGCTTTTTTCGTCCGCGTTGAGCAACAGCATGTCGCCGTCGCGCACCTTATGGCGAATACCGCGTACGCGACCAAGAACCGGAATGCCCATGGCACGGGCTACGATTACCACATGTGCGGTCAACGAGCCTTCCTCTAGCACCACACCGCGCAGACGCCTTTTGTCATATTCCAGCAATTCTGCCGGACCCAAATTGCGCGCAATCAGGATGGAATCTTTTTTGAGCCCAAGCTGCGCCGCTGTACTCATTTGCCCGGAAACGATGCGCAGCAAACGGTTCGACAGATCCTCCAAATCATGCATGCGATCGGCAAGCAGAGCATCATCGATTTGCCGCATGCGCATGCGCGTGCGTTGCTGAACCCTTTCAATGGCCGCCTCTGCGGTTAGGCCACTATCTATGGCTTCGTTGATCCGGCGGCTCCAGCCCTCATCATATGCGAACATTTTATATGTCGCGATGACCTCTTCATGCTCGCCGCCTGTGCCAAACTCTATCTGGCTCGTCATGCGATCGATTTGCTCACGCATTTTATCGAAGGCGGAGTAGACACGCTGGCGTTCGGCTTCGATATCCTCAGCAACCGTATGCTCAATGCGGACATTGGGCTGGTGAAAAATAGCAACGCCAGCCGCTGCGCCCTTAACAAGCGGCAATCCTGTGAGGCTAATCGTGCCCGTGTCATTGCCGCCCCGGGTGCTTGGTTCGTCAATTAGGCCGGCATTGGCAATGAGTTCCGATAACACCATGGCGACGGTCTGAAGGGCCTCAATTTCGACCTCTTCATATTTACGCGGCTCGACATGCTGGACCGCGAGCACGCCGACAGCCCGTTCGGACCGGACAATTGGCACACCCGCAAAACTGTGAAAGCGTTCTTCCCCCGTTTCTGGGACGTAACGGAAATTCGGATGTGCTGCCGCCTGATCCAGGTTCAGCGTTTCGACATTTTCAGCAATTGTCCCAACGAGACCTTCGCCCAGACCCAACCGAGTGATGTGCACAGCAGCTTGATTCAGCCCGCGTGTGGCAAACAGCTCCAGTGCGCCATCGCGCAAGAGGTAAATTGAGCACACTTCGCTCGAAAGCGCTTCACCGATAATGTTGACCACATGGTTCAGCTTACCCTGGGCATGGTTCTTCGAGGCCATCACCTCGTGCAGACCAGTCAGGATATTTCGGGCAGAACGGGTGGCGCTTTCCATAGGCCGCACTTAGCAGAGACCGAAGAGGCAAGCGATACCCCGTATCAAATTATTCGTAGTCAACCAGTTAACGCCGTTTCATGCAGTATAACGTCTTTAAGATGTAGCTTTTGCTTTTTTAGATTGAGAATGATCCTGCTGTCGGGGAGGGGCCTATTTTCTTCACGCTCCAGCTTTTGTTCGAGTTCGGCATGTTTGATACGAAGCGCGGACAGATGGTTATTATGCACATCATTCTCCTTCAGTCTTAGACTCGGCTGTCTGAGCCAAGGAGTAAATCACGAATACACTCAGGTGTCTTGTCGATAATGATTGTCTGGTTGATGACAAAGATGCTTACGCGCCAGCGCCCATTTTTAACGATGACTTGTTCGCCCCAGTCTGTTTAGAAAGATATATGAACGACGACGGCTATCAACAGCAACTGGAACAACTGAAGATTGAACATCGGGATCTCGATGATTCCATCCGGGCGCTTTCCGCTCAGACGTTAGTCGACCAACTTCAAATCGCGCGTCTGAAAAAGAAAAAGCTGGTTTTGAAGGACCGTATCATGCGTCTAGAGGACCAACTGATTCCTGATATTATTGCCTAATTTGACGGAACGAGCAGTTTCATCCCTTTAAGCATCAAATTGCAGGCTGGCGAGGCGAGCATATAATCCGCCCGCGGCACTCAGCGTGGCATGATCGCCCTCTTCAACAATTTTGCCCTGATCCATCACGATGATGCGGTCGGCAGAACGCACTGTCGCGAGCCGATGTGCAATCACGATTGTGGTGCGGTTAACCATCAGGCGCTCTAGCGCGTCCTGAACAAGCTTCTCGCTTTCGGCGTCCAACGCGCTTGTGGCCTCATCGAGCAACAAGATTGGCGAATCGCGCAACAAAGCGCGGGCAATCGCCAAGCGCTGGCGTTGCCCGCCGGAAAGGCGCGCGCCGCCTTCGCCTAAATAGGTATCAAGACCTTCTGGCAATTCACGTAGGAAGCCCGCAGCGTTTGCTTTTTCAGCGGCTGCCCAGATTGCATCGTCGCTCGCGTCCCATTGGCCGTAACGCAGATTATCGCGTGCGGAGGCTGCGAACAACACCGTGTCCTGCGGCACCAACGATATTCGGGGGCGAAACTCGGCTGGGTCCGCGCTGGTCAGGACGACGCCGTCAATGCGCACGGTACCGACTTCGGGGTCGTAAAAACGTTCGGCCAGTTGGAACAAGGTCGATTTACCTGCGCCTGAGGGACCTACAACCGCAACGGTTTCGCCTGGCGATACTTTTAGGCTGAAATCGTCGAGCGCCGCAACCTCGGGCCGCGTTGGATAACGGAAGCGGACATGTTGGAATTCCAACTGTCCGCGTGCTGGCGGCATCACAACTGGGTTAGCAGGCGGCGCAATTTCGGGCACTTCGTTCAGCAATTCGGCGAGCCGTGACGCGGCGCCAGAGGCGCGCACAAGGTCGCCATAGACTTCCGTCAGCGCCCCAAATGACCCGGCAACCAATGCCCCGTACAAGACGACTGCGAACAAGGTTCCTGACGATATGACGCCTTCCTTGACTTGGTCCGTGCCTTCCCAAACGAGCAACGTGATACCGCCAAATATTAGCGCCATTACCAGTGCGGTGAGAAACGCCCGCAACCGGATACGCTTTTTCGCGGCATTGAATGTGCCTTCGACGGCATCAGCAAATCTGAGGCCTTCACGGCTTTCTTGCCCAAAAGCCTGAACAATTTTGATCGCGCCAAGTGCCTCTGAAATGATCGTACCGACGCTGGCGACATTATCTTGGCTTTTACGCGAGGCTTTTTCCAGCCTCCGTCCCAGAAATACTATTGGCAAAACGACTACCGGTATGCCCGCAAGTAACCAGATTGTCAGACTTGGGGCGAGGCCAAAGAGCAAGGTCACACCGCCCACGCCGATAAAGATATTACGCAATGCAACGGACACGGTGGTGCCGACAATTTGTTCAATAATCGCCGTATCGGCGGTCATTCGGCTCGCGATTTCCCCAGGACGATTTTCTTCGAAAAAGCGCGGCGCCAACCGCAATAGATTTTGCTGCACCGCAACACGAATGTCGCCCACTACGCGCTCGCCCAGCCAACTCACGAAGTAAAAACGGAACGCCGTGGAAACGCCGATGATTACCACGATGCCGAGCAGCAAATAGAAATAAGGCGCCGGATCTCCGCCATTTTTGACAAAGCCTTCATCGATGATCAGGCGCAGACCATAAGGGATAGCAAGCGTGGACGTGGCCGCCGCAACCAGCGCTAGCAGGGCAAACATGATCTGGCGCGGATAGCGCAGGGTAAAATGGCCGATCATACGCAAACTGCCAAAGCTAAGCTTAGGCTTGGCCGCCGGCGCTTCTTCGGTTGTTGTTATGGCTTGCGTTTCGGAAATTTCGTTTGTCATTGCGTTCGCCTAGCAGTGCGCCGGACGGGTAACAATCCGCTAAGGAAGATGTAAACGCTTTTCCTATGGTGCAATGCACAATAAATGCGTAAAGTGTTTCGCTATTGCGGCAGATTATTGCCGCCGCGAAATTTAAAGGCCTGAATATGCTTTATACGGGATATGACCTTCAACGCGGCTGGCTGGCTGGCGCTGGCTGGGTGGCGCAGAAACAGGCGGAATGGATAAATGCGCTGCCTGCGCCGTTCAAACATGGCGGAATGGCCCCGGTAGCGGCTTCGGCGCTTGAGGTTTTTGCCCATTCGGTTTTGCCCCGTGGGAAGCCAGCGTTCGGCTTGAACGAAGTGGTCATCAACGGCGAGACCTTCGGCGTTCAAGAAGAAAATGTCGCACGCAAGCCATTCGGCCAGTTGAAGCGTTTCGTGTATGAAGGCGGTGCCGAAAAGCCACGACTTCTCATCTGTGCGCCGATGTCCGGCCATTTTGCGACGTTACTGCGGGGCACCGTCGAACGGATGATGGGCACGTATGATGTCTATATCACCGATTGGAAGGACGCGCGCGATGTGCCGCTGACGGGTGGCGGGTTCGACCTTGAAACCTATATTGATTATCTTATTGAGTGGTTGGAATTTCTCGGCCCAGACGCAGGGGGACGCGGCGCGCATATGCTCGCGGTCTGCCAGCCGTCGGTTCCGGCTTATGCCGCTGCGGCGGTTATGGCGGCGAAGGACCACCCGCTGCGTCCGCGCACGCTGACGATGATGGGCGGGCCGATTGATACACGCGAAGCGCCAACGGCGGTGAACAACCACGCAACCCAACGGCCGCACGAATGGTTCGTGCAAAATGTAATCGCCACGGTCCCGCCTTATTATAAAGGCGCTGGCCGCCGCGTATATCCTGGCTTTCTGCAGCTTACGGGCTTTATGTCGATGAACTTGGGCAATCATATGATGAGCCATTGGTCGATGTTCTCTGACCTTGTAAAAGGCGACGGTGAAAGTGCGGATCGGCACAAGGAATTCTACGACGAATATCGCGCGGTGTGCGATATGACCGCGGAATTCTACCTGCAAACCGTCGATACGGTTTTTCAGCGCCATTTGCTGCCCAAGGGCGAATTCAACTATCGTGGTCATTTGGTTGACCCTGCTGCGATCACCGACATTGGCTTGCTGGCGATTGAGGGTGAGCGCGATGATATCAGCGGATTGGGCCAAACAAAGGCCGCGTTGAACATTGCGACCAGCCTGCCTGCGGCGTTCAAACAATATCATATGGCGCCAGAAGTCGGCCATTATGGCATTTTCAACGGCAGCAAATGGCGCGAAAAAATTGCGCCTATTGTCGAAAACTGGATAGCCAAGCACAATTGAGCGACGATTTTTTGCCCCTTTTTCGGACCTGCTTAATAGCATTTTGCGAAGTGCCGATTTCTGCGGGTTTTCAGCGATGACCTTGCATATTAACGCCAGTATCGAACGCTGGCTGGTCGAGGGCCATTTTACCATTGCGCGTGGTGCCAAAAAACATGTCGACTTGTTGGTGGTCGCCGTCAGCGACGGCACGCATGTCGGAAAGGGCGAGGGCACGGCGATTTATTATCGCGGCGAGACCGCCGAAGAATGTGCGCGCCAGATCGCGCAAGTCACGGACATAATCGCCGTGCACACTATCCCGATGGCCCGCGCACTTTTGCAATCCGCACTACCACCCGGCGCGGCGCGGAATGCTCTGGACTGTGCATTGTGGGATTTGGAGGCGAAACAGACCGGACAGAGGCTGTGGGAATTGGTCGGCATGAAATCACCGCCGGTGCCATTGGAGACTGCCTTTACCATATCGCTGGGAACGCCCGATGCGATGCATGCCGATGCGCGCGACGCGGCGGCCGATGGTTATAGCTTGCTGAAGCTAAAATTTAACGGCGATGCCGACCGCGACCGTGTCGCTGCCGTGCGCGCGGGCGCACCCAAAGCGCGTATCATTGTGGACGCCAATGAAAGCTGGGGCGCGGTGGATATTGCGGCGGAAGCCGAAATCCTCAAAACGCTTGGCGTTGCTATGATTGAGCAGCCCTTGCCCGCAGGGCAAGACGCCGCGCTTGCCAACCTATCCGCACCGCTTCCTATTTTCGCCGATGAAAGCTGCCATGTGGCGGCGGACGTGCCGCGCCTGGCGGGTCTATATCAGGGCGTGAATATCAAGCTCGATAAAGCCGGCGGCCTGACCGAGGCTCTGGCGCTCTATAAGGCTGCTGAGAGCGCAAAGATGGATGTGATGGTCGGTTGTATGCTGTCGACCAGCCTTGCCATTCAGGCAGCGTTTCTGGTGGCGCAAAGGGCGTCTTGGGTGGACCTCGACGGTCCTGCCTTATTGCAAAAGGATCGGCCGGGCGGATTCCGCTTTGCCAACGGATGCCTATCCCCGGCCTGATACGTGTTTTAAGCTTTATAGCCCGTCGAGATATTCGATATCCGGCGCGCCCGCGAGGCAGGCGCCAAGCTTGGGACCAGCGGCCTTGAAATAGTCGCTGGCGCCATGTGCCGTCAGCGCGTCCTGATCGACATATTGCTCCAGTACTTTGTAAACTTGCGGGTTGGACCGTGACCGGGTGAGCGTATAAAATACATTCCCCGGTTCATTGGCCCGCACTGCCGCAGACAGTTCTGCAAAAACAGCCTCAAAATCTTCGTTCTTGCCTTCGGCGACGGTCAACGTCGCGATTACACCAATGGCGGACATGCGGCTGCTCCTGCTTTCTTAGTAACGATTAAAAGATTTCGAACAAGCCAGCGGCACCCATGCCACCGCCAACGCACATGGTGACAACACCATATTTCGCACCGCGACGCTTGCCTTCGATCAAGGCGTGGCCGGTGCAGCGTGCGCCCGTCATACCATAAGGATGGCCAATCGAAATCGACCCGCCATTGACGTTGAGCAATTCGTTTGGAATGCCCAATTTGTCACGGCAATACAGGACTTGCACGGCAAATGCTTCGTTCAGTTCCCAGATGCCGATATCGTCCATCTTGAGGCCAAAACGCTGCAGCAATTTGGGGATCGCAAATACAGGACCAATGCCCATTTCATCAGGCTCGGTCCCTGCAACCGCCATGCCGACATAACGGCCAAGTGGGTTAAGGCCCTTTTTCTCCGCCAATTTTGCTTCCATCAAGATGGAGGCCGATGAACCGTCGGACAGCTGGCTTGCGTTACCGGCAGTGATGGTCATGACAGGGCCGAGCACAGGCTGTAGCGCTTGCAGACCGGCAAGCTGCGTATCTGCGCGATTGCCTTCATCCTTGGCGATGGTCACTTCCTTTTGGCTGACTTCGCCGGTTTCCTTGTTCACGACATTCATGGTCGTGGTCACGGGCACGATTTCGGCGTCGAAATAGCCAGCGGCTTGTGCGGCGGCGGTGCGCTGTTGCGATTGCAGGGCATATTCGTCCATCGCGTCGCGGCTGATATTGTACCGCTTGGCGACGACTTCCGCGGTTTGCAGCATTGGCATGTAAATGGCATTGTGCATTTCGACCAATTCACGGTCTGGCTGAACACGCATTTCCTTAGTTTGCACCAATGAAATTGATTCTTGTCCGCCCGCAGCCATGATATCGACATTGTCGACGATGATCTGCTTGGCCGCAGTCGCAATCGACATCAGGCCCGAGGAACATTGACGATCCATCGTCATGCCCGACACCGAAACGGGCAGGCCAGCACGCAGACCGACCTGGCGTGCCAAGTTGCCGCCTTGTGTGCCCTGCTGCAGCGCGGAGCCCCAGAGAACATCGTCGATTTCGCCGCCGTCAATGCCAGCGCGCGCAACTGCGGCCTTCAACGAATAGCTGCCGAGCGTTGCACCCGATGTTGCGTTGAACCCGCCGCGATAGGCTTTGCCAATGGCGGTACGGGCGGTGGATACGATTACTGCGTCACGCATGTGAGTGGTTCCTTAAAATGAAAATTATACGAAAAACTGGCTGATCCATTCAGCCTGAAGTGCGGGCTTTTCTTCGCCCTCAATCTCGACGGTGAACTCCAACGTCTGCTGCCATTGGCCGGGGCGCTTTTCGGCAAGCTCCAGCAATTTGAAATGGCCGCGGACGCGCTTGCCCGAACGGACGGGCGCGAGAAAACGGGTTTTGTTGCCACCATAATTGACGCCCATTTTGACGCCCGCAACCTTTGGGCAGTCGGACTTGGCGCTCATCACCGGGAACAAAGACAAGGTCAGAAAGCCGTGGGCAATGGTGCCACCGAATGGTGTCTGCTTGGCCATTTCTTCGTTAATGTGAATGAATTGATGATCGCCGGTTGCATCGGCAAATTTATTGATCATCTCCTGATCCACCAAAATCCATTCCGATACGCCAATATTCTCGCCGACTTTGGTTGCGAGTTCAGCGGGTGTAATTGCGGTCATGCGGAGTCTCCTGCTTCTTAATTTGGACGTATCGTGGCGGTTTCACACGCGCAATACAAGCCCCGCTTATTTGCCGTTACGGCATGCTAGCGGCGCTTTGCCCACTAAGCCGCGAATCAGCTTTTTGAAGGTGCTTTGGCTGTTTGGGGCGGCGCGGCATAGGGCATCACCATTGTGCCATCTGGCGCGGCGGTGAACGTCGTCTGCGTGGGATAGGCAAAAGAGATCCCTTCGCGGGCGAAGCTATCGATAATCGCGATGCCAATATTGTGGCGGGCCTGAAACATCTCTTCGACATCATCGCTTTCAATGTCGAACACCAAATGGAAATCGAGCGCGCTTGGGGCAAAATTGTTGAAACCAGCACGGATGAATTGCGCATTGTTCGCCTCAACAGCTTGGCGCAATATGTCGGGCACGCGGCGGGCAAGCGCAGGTGGTGTCTGATACACCAAGGTGAGAACGAAGGTGACCCGCCGATATAAGGTCAAAGTGTTGTTGGTGATTTCCTTTTCCAGCAATTTGCTGTTGGAAATGATTTTCTCTTCCCCCGTCAATGCGCGCAGCCGCGTGCTTTTCATGCCGATGACTTCAACCCGTGCAACAGTGTTGTCATAGGAAACGGTGTCCCCGCGCCGAAATGGCTTGTCGAAAATGATGGAGATGGCCGCAAACAGGTCAGAAAAAATGCCCTGTGCGGCAAGGCCAATGGCAATGCCGCCAACGCCAAGCCCGGCCACAAGACCCGTGACATTGACGCCCAAATTGTCGAGAATCACAATGGCGGCAACGGCAAATAAGACGAAGCTGACGAGCAGGCGAATGAGCACCATCGCGCTTTGCAGCGTATCATGTTCATGTACGCCTTCGCCTGCACGCCGTTCAATCAAGCCCAAGATGATTTCGCGCGACCAAATGGCGATTTGCGTGACGATTGCGATGGTGAACAATATGTCGACAGTCTGGGTCAGCGCCGCCGGCGCATTGGCAATCTGGTTAACCAATTCAATCGACACCATGACGCGGAAAAACTTGCTCGTCCGCGCTAAGGTTCGGGCGATGATCGATTTCAAATGCGCGCGATGCTCGCTGGCGCGTGCGATATTGGCCGCGATTCTTTTCAACCAACTCAGCGCGATGAACACGATAATGGCCGCCACCAATGCAATGCCCAGTTCGACATAATTGGTCTGCACCCACATATGGAGCGCGTCCCAATAGCTTTGCAGGCGCGGGACAATCGATTCGGGTGCGATGCGAGGCAGAGTCGGTGCGGTTTGTGTGGTCATGCATGCAGTGTACGGTCGATGGCGACGGTGCACAAGTTTTGCTATGCGTCAGCTATCAAGCAGCAGCGCATCGATGATCAGACATTGGGCGCCTTTGTCGATAACCGCATGCGTTACGCCAATGTCGGCGACGATTTGGCGCGGCAAATCAAATTCATGTTCGGACAAAAGCTGCGACAGCGCCGCCACATCGCTTTGCCATGTGGCTTCCGAATAATGCACCGACAGGCCAATTTGTGTGCCGGAAAAGGTGAGGCTGTGCCATGGCCGTTCGTGCAATATGCTTATGTCGGCAGCGGGGATGATATTGCGCAGCGCGTTTATGAGGGCGCCCGATTGTGTCCGGCCGCTCATATCGCGTTCCTGTCCTGCATTTGGGCGGTTTGGCCATAATGGGACATGAAATGACGCAGTTTTACCTCCATTTCGGGTCGGATTTCTCGCCCCTTGCGGATGTCGAGCACCAGCCGCGGATCACCCGCCGCCAAGCGTCCGAATTTGGTCGGTGGTAGGTCCTGTTCCCGGAGAAACCGCTCAATTAGGCGCGTGATGTGCATGATGTCTCCTCCACGTTCGACCCGGATTGGCTTGCCCGAATCGGTAAGAACAAATATAGAACAAAACTGATAGGATAAATCCTACAAGTCTAGGAAATTTCCAACCGAACCGGAGGGAACGAAATGGGGGAAGACCCAAGGGCTGCTTTGGAACGCTTGATTGCGGAAAATGCCGAAGATTTTGCCGGTCTGTCGAAACTGGTTGGACGTAATCCGACCTATATCCAACAATTTATCAAACGTGGGTCGCCCAAAAAACTGCCAGAGACCGAGCGCGGGATATTGGCCCGATATTTTGGCGTGGATGAAAGCGTGCTGGGCGGACCTGAGGCGGGCGCGACCCGATCGGGCATGCGGCTTATTCCCAAGCTTGCGGTTGGCGCATCAGCAGGGGCCGGTGCAATTCCGGGGCGCGAAACGCTCGCCGGCAAAATCGGTTTTGACGAAAAATGGTTGCGTAAGCAGGGGCTGGACCCGGCAAATCTTTCTTTGATTCAGGTGGATGGCGATTCCATGTCGCCCACCTTAAACCATGGGGATGACATCATGGTCGACAAGCGTGCGGCGGCGGGCCCGTTGCGCGACGGCGTTCATGTCATTCGGCTGGAGGATGTCTTGATGGTCAAACGGCTGGCCAGCGGACCCAGCGGGCGATTGTCGGTGCTGTCGGATAATCCGGCCTATCCCGGATGGCCCGATGTCGATGGCGCCACCGTCACGATCATCGGCAGGGTAGTTTGGGCCGGTCGGCGGCTCTGAACACTTGCCTCTGCCGCGCGAGTGCGGCACATGAATATCCATGTCTCATGTCACATCCACGCCCACAAAGACGCCGCCATTGAAGGCCGCGATCATTCCCGTCACCCCGTTGCAGCAGAATTGCACGCTGTTTTGGTGCACTGAAACCAACAAGGGCGCTTTGGTTGATCCCGGCGGTGATCTCGACAAATTGAAGGCAGCGGTGCAGCAAACGGGCGTTGAGCTGGAAAAATTATTGGTGACGCACGGCCATCTGGATCATTGCGGGCAAGCAGGAATGCTGGCGCAAGAATTGGGGCTGAAGATTGAAGGCCCGCATGAGGACGACCGTTTCTGGATTGAGAAGCTCGACAATGACGGTGCGCGTTATGGTATGGAAGCGCATAGTTTTGAGCCTGACCGCTGGCTGGTCGACGGCGATACCGTGACCGTCGGTAATCTAACGCTCGATGTCATTCATTGCCCCGGCCATACGCCCGGACATGTCATTTTCCATCACCAACCCAGCCGTCTGGCAATTGTCGGGGATGTGTTGTTTCAAGGCTCGATCGGTCGCACCGATTTCCCGCGCGGCAATCATGCCGACCTCATCAATGCAATCACCACGAAGCTTTGGCCATTGGGGGATGATGTGACCTTCATTCCCGGCCATGGCCCCACCAGCCAATTTGGCTATGAGCGCAAGCACAACGCCTTTGTTGCAGACGATGTGCTTGCTGCTCGATAGTTAGGTTAAGTTAAAGGATCGCGGCGTACACGTTCCACAAGGCCCAGCCAGCAAGGGCCAGCAAGGTAATCATCGTGGTCAGCGTGCCGACCATCCGGCCCTTGCCCAATGACCCGCCGTCCATGCCCAGGCCATGCGCGAGGCGACCGATGATGTAGACAATGCCAAGGCCCCACAGCCATTGGCTGGTGCCGCTGGTTGCTTCGAGCGCGGCGATGAGTATCAAAATGAATGGCGCGCTTTCGACGAAGTTCGCGTGCGCCCGCATCCGGCGGATGACAAATTCATTGCCGCCATCGCCAATCGAAACGCTTTCTTTAGTACGCGCCTGACCGCAACGGAGCATGAGCCAGATATTCACCAACGCTGCGCCTGCGGCTATGGTAAGGGTGACGGGTAAACTTAGCATATATTCTCTCCCAGTTTGAGATCCTGACCCTAACTGCTATCTCTCGGCTTGCAAAGCACCGAAAAACAAGTATAGCGCGCCGCTCACACAGACATGTGCGGATGAATGAGGCCGATTCTGGCGATTGCTTGCCACGACCATCTCTTTCGCCTAACATGGCTTAGAACTTATTGATTTTGAAATGGAACAGGTGCCGAAATGGCTGTCCCCAAAAGAAAAACTTCCCCATCGAAGCGCGGCATGCGTCGCAGCCATGATTCGCTTAAGGTTGCCGCGTACCAAGAATGCGCCAATTGTGGTGAACTGAAGCGTCCACATCATCTGTGTGACGCCTGTGGCCATTATAATGGCCGCGAAGTGGTGGCAGTCGCCTAATCCTGCTCAAGGAGAATAGCTGGTGTCGATGAAACCGCGTATCGCCATTGACGCGATGGGCGGCGACGAAGGCGTGCCTGTGATGATCGCAGGCGCGGCTTTGGCACGTCACCGGCACGAAAGCTTCCAATTTCTGTTGGTGGGTGACGAAAAGCAGATTAAATCTGCGCTCGATAAACACCCCAATTTGCGCGCTGCTTCCGAAATCCTGCATAGCGATGTGGTCGTCACCGCTGATGACAAGGTCAGCGCCGCCTTGCGCAAAGCCAAGACCAGTTCCATGGGCATGGCGATTGACGCCGTGAAGTCAGGCTATGCCAGCGCCGCCGTCAGCGCAGGAAATACTGGCGCTTTAATGGCCACCGCCAAACTTGCCCTGCGCACGATGCCTGGCATCGACCGCCCCGCTTTGTCGGCCTTGCTCCCCACGCTCGAAGATAGCGATGTGGTGATGCTGGATCTGGGTGCAAACACCGAGTGTGACGCCAAAAACCTTGTCCAATTTGCTGTCATGGGTGCGGCCTATTCGCGTATCATTTTCGGCTTTGACCGCCCGCGTGTCCGCTTGCTGAATATCGGTACTGAGGAAATGAAGGGCACCGATGAACTGCGCGATGCGGCACAGCATTTGCGCGATGCGACCGGGCTGCATATGGATTTTCAGGGCTTTGTTGAGGCCGACAAGATTAACCGCGGCGAATGCGATGTCGTGGTTTGCGATGGTTTCACCGGCAATATCGCCTTGAAATCCATGGAGGGCACAGCCCGTTTCGTGACTGATCTTTTGCGCCGAGCCTTTACCAGTTCCATCCGTTCGAAATTCGGATTTCTGGTATCGCGTCCCGCCACCGAATTACTGCGGCATCATCTGGATCCCAATAATCATAATGGCGCTGTTTTCATGGGGCTGAACGGGGTGGTCGTTAAAAGCCATGGCAGCGCCAATATCAAGGGCGTGGCCCATGCCGTCGAGGTTGCGGCGCGACTGGTCGAAGACGACATTACAGCGCGGATCACACAAGATCTGGCGCGGATAGGGGCCGAGTGACCGAGGTCGCCCTGCGCGCCGTGATTAAGGGCACAGGGTCGGCGCTTCCACGCAACCGCGTGTCCAATGCCGAATTAGCCAATAAGGTCGATACGACCGACGAATGGATTACCGAGCGGACAGGTATAAAGTTCCGCCACATCGCCGCGCCCGATGAAACCACATCTAGCCTAGCGATAGAAGCATCGCGTAAGGCGCTGGATGCGGCCGGCATGGCGGCATCTGACATTGATCTTATCATCTTGGCGACCGCGACGCCCGATCAGACATTCCCCGCCTCTGCGACGATTGTGCAGCACGCGCTTGGCTGCAATGGCTGTGTGGCTTTTGATGTGGCTGCGGTTTGCTCGGGCTTCTTATATGCCTTTTCCGTCGCCGAAAGCATGATCCGCGCCGGTTCCGCCCATAATGCCTTGGTCATCGGCGCCGAAACATTTAGCCGGATATTGGACTGGGAAGACCGCACGACATGCGTATTGTTTGGCGACGGCGCTGGCGCGGTTGTCTTGTCGGGCGAAGTTGGCGCGCGCGGTGCGCTGGCGACCAAATTGCACGCCGATGGTCAACATAATGAATTATTATATGTCGATGGCGGCCCAAGCACCACGGGCACAGTCGGCAAATTGCGGATGAAGGGGCGGGAGGTGTTCCGCCACGCCGTGACCAATCTCACCAATGTATTGCACGAGGTGATGGCGGAAACCGAATTGACGTCAGCCGACATTGACTGGGTCGTTCCGCATCAGGCCAATGCCCGGATAATTGAGGCAACGGCCAAGAAACTGGCGCTTGATCCCAGCAAAGTTGTCCTCACCGTTGACCAGCATGCAAACACCTCTGCCGCGTCGGTTCCCTTGGCCTTGGATGTCGCGGTGCGCGATGGCCGGATACAAAAAGGGGACATTGTCGTTTTGGAAGCAATGGGTGGCGGATTCACCTGGGGCGCATCGATCGTCCGGATGTAAATTTCCCAAATATCGCTAATTTACAAATCGAATTTCTATTCTATGCTATCGGCTTAACATTCATAGTTAAGGTCCGGAGACGAAGATGGCTGATGCAGGAACATTAACGCGTGCTGATTTGGCTGAGATGCTTAACCGTCAAGTCGGTTTGTCACGTGCAGACGCTGCATCGATGGTCGAATCGATTTTGGGCCATATGACCAGCGCTTTATTGAATGGCGACAATGTCAAAATTTCTGGTTTCGGCACTTTTGTCCTGCGCGACAAAGCGGAGCGTATCGGCCGCAACCCGAAAACCGGCGTGGAAGTGCCCATTACGCCACGTAGGGTTCTTACATTCCGTGCAAGCCAAGGCATGCGTCAAAAGGTAAAGTAACATTATGTCCGAAAAATCGGCTGACGCTTTCCGTAATATTGGTGAAATGGCGGAAGCGTTGGGCGTGCGCACACATATATTGCGCTATTGGGAAGAACAATTTCCCATGTTGAAGCCGCTGACGCGGGCAGGGGGGCGGCGGTTATACCGGCCCGAAGATGTGGCCCTGCTACACACGATCCATCGTTTATTATATCAAGAAGGCTATACCGTGAAAGGCGCGCGCCGCTTTTTGACGGAGGGCGGAGCAAAGGAAGTGCCGCCTGCACCTGCGCCGATCCAAACGCCCGCTGCTGCATTCGATTTTACAGCTTTGCAGGCGGTGCGCGATAGGCTGGCGTCCGCCTTGGCCGCCGCTTAACCCATATTTCGCGCGTAGACCAAGTCGCGGAATGGCACTGGGCCGACCATGAAGACTGTTTCGCCAATGGCCCCAAAGCCAGCGCGTTCATAAAAGCCAATGGCGCGGACATTTTTTTCATAGACCGAGAGCAACAGGCGTTTTGCACCGCGCTTTTCGGTTACTTCAAAAACGCGATTCAGCAGGTCTTTGCCATTTCCACCGCCCTGCCATGGGCCGAGCAAATAGATGCGTTTCAACTCGATATCGCCGGCTTGCTGAAGTCCCGGATGTGCCGCTGGCGTGACCATGGCATAGCCGATAGGCGCGCCCAGCGGGGTTTCGCCCAGCAAAATATCAATAGCCGGATCACTCAGCGCCGCGGCATAATATGCGGCGCTATGTTCTTGCCGCAAATGTTCGATCATCGGTTGGCCGGGATGGTCAAAAGCAAAGGTTGCCATAAAAGTCGCCGCGCCTAGATAGGCGAGCGCCTCGGCATCACGCGCATCGGCGTTACGCCAAATAACGGGTGTCATTCGTCTTCGGGCCCAAGTTCAGGGTCGAGATCGCGGGGCCGGATAAAATGTGTGAGCTGTCCCGTTCTGCGATCCATATCGGCCCAGCGCGTGATGTTGAGTTCCATCCGCGCAATGGCCGCCGTTGGGTATTTTTCCCAGACCAAATCGCGTAAAGGCGAACTGCCATCGTCGGGGCAAATGTCGAATACAAGATCCTCTAACCCCGGATTATGCCCGACCATCAGCAGATTTTTATGTTCATCGGCTTGATCGCGCAGCACGTCCATCAACGTCGCAGAGGATGCGAGATAAATCCGGCGGTCCCAATTGGGTTCCATGCGTCCGCCTGTGCCCTTCACAAATTGGTCAATCGTTTCGATGACACGCACGGCAGGACTGGCAACGACATGGTCAAAGATTAATCCGTTGCGTTTGACCCAGACACCCATGGTGACCGCTGCCTTTTCGCCGCGTTTATTGAGCGGACGGTCAAAGTCCCGCGGGACGGTGTCATCCCAGCTCGATTTGGCATGGCGGAACAAGGTCAGGGTGAAGGTCAAATCGGGTTGCTCTCTTCCAACATATCTTTCGTGTCCTGCCGCAAAATTGTGTCAGACGAAAGACCTGATTTTACAGACTGCACCGCCTCCTCCAGCGTCACCCGACGAATAGGCGTTCCCGGCGGGAATGCGGTTAAAAGCCGGCTTGGCACGGCGGATGACAACAGCACAAAATGGCCTTTGTCGCCGGCGCTGCGGATGAGGCGGCCAAAGGCCTGCGCCATTTTGGCGCGGATGATGCGATCATCATATTCCATGCCGCCATGTTTTAACCGCCGCGCGCGGTGCAATATGTCGGGGCGCGGCCAGGGAATTTGCTCCATGATGACCAGCCGCAGCGAATGGCCTGGCACGTCCACCCCGTCGCGCAATGCGTCGGTGCCGAGCAAGCTTGCATGCGGGTCATCGCGGAATATGTCGACCAATGTTCCGGTATCAATGGGGTCCACATGTTGCGCAAATAAAGGCAGGCCGTCGCGCGCCAAACGGTCGGCGATACGCGCATAAGTCGATCGCAATCGCCGTATCGCGGTGAACAGGCCCAAGGCGCCGCCGCCCGATGCCGTGATTAAGGACGCATAGGCCCCCGCCAATGCGGCAGGGTCACCCTTTTTGATATCGGTGACGATCAACACCTCGGCCTGCGTTTTATAGTCAAATGGGCTGCTCGCCGAAAAATGTGTCGCAGGTTTATCGAGATGCAAGGCACCCGTCCGCGCCTCAGCATTTTGCCAGTCGCCGCCGCTGCGCAAGGTTGCGGATGTGGCGAGCACGCCATGGCTGGGCTTCAGGACGATTTCCGCCACGGGCTTCATCGGGTCGAGCCAGCGGCGATGCATACCAATATCCATTTCGCGGCCTTCGAACCGGTCAATCGCCAGCCAGTCGACATATTCAGGATCCACGGGGCCAAGGGCACGCGCCAACATCGATATCCACGCGCGCAATGTGTCGATGCGCCAGCTTAAGCTTGCGGTTGCCCCCTCTACGCGCGCACGGGCGCTGGCATCGAGCCAGTCGGGCGGGTCGGCTATCATCGCCTCCAAACGCTGCCCCAGCATCGTCAGTGGCCTTGCCAGCGCCTCCAGCGCAATGGCGGCGTCGGCGGCGGCATCGATGACATTGGGGTCAGGATCGGCAAGCTCGGTTTCCAGACCATAGCCGCTTTCGGTTGCATTGGTCTCATCGCGGGCGAACACCATCGCCCGAATAGCGGCAAGCAAATGCTCAATTGGACCCGATGGCGTCCCTTCGGCCAAGCGTGCAAGCCAGCCATCCCCCGGCAAAGCCTCTGCAGCGACGCGCGCCATTTCAATGGCGAGGCCGCCTTCTTCGTCATAAGATGCAACATCGGCCAGCCGTGCCGACAACCCGCGTCGTCGGCCGCGGGCTTTGCCTTCGGGGCCAATGACCCAGCGGCGCAACTCAATGGTTTCTTGCCCCGTGAGCGCGGCGGAAAACATCGAATCCGCGGCATCAAATAGATGATGGCCTTCATCAAAAATGATCCGGCTGGGCCGGTTTTGTTCATCGCGTCCGCGCGCGGCGTTGACCATCATCAGCGCATGATTGGCGATGACGATGTCCGCCTGCACCGACGCGCGCGCGGCGCGTTCGATGAAGCATTTTTTATAATGCGGGCATCCGGCATAAATGCATTCGCCGCGCCGGTCGGTCAACGCCGTGGAGCCATTGCGCCGGAACAACGTCGGCAGCCAACCGGGCAAATCGCCGCCAATCATATCGCCATCATGCGAATAGGCCGCCCAGCGCGCGACCAAATGCGCGAGGATCGCCGCACGTCCGGCAAAGCCGCCTTGCAAGGCATCCTCCAGATTTAACAGGCACAGATAATTTTCGCGGCCCTTACGCACCACGACCTTCGACTT
Organism: Sphingomonadales bacterium UBA656; assembly: GCA_002299895.1. Taxonomy (GTDB): domain Bacteria; phylum Pseudomonadota; class Alphaproteobacteria; order Sphingomonadales; family Sphingomonadaceae; genus Sphingorhabdus_B. The sequence goes on from DBOC01000002.1 coordinate 51,567, forward strand.
GAATGTTTCATGGTCGGGGTAAATCCGCTTTGCCTCGCGCACCAACTGCCGTTGCAGCGCCTTGGTGAAGGTCGAAATCCACACCGTGCCATCGGCCGCCGTCGCCCAAAGGCTGGCAGGCGCCAGATAGCCAAGCGTCTTGCCAATGCCGGTGCCCGCCTCCGCCAACACCATATGCGGTTCGCTTTTGCCCTTGCGCGGCGAAAAGATTTCTGCCGCCGCCTGCGCAAAATCGCGCTGCCCCTGCCGTGTTTCTGCAGATCCGCCGACAAGCGACGCCAAGCGTTCCTGCACGGCATCGGCCTGCAACGTGACGACGCGGGGCGGGGTGCGGGGCGGGGCTTCCTCCCATTCGGGCAGGCGGCTAAACAGCCAACGTTCGGGCCGCTCAGGCTTTTTAAGCTGCGCCAAGACCAGATTGGCCCATGGCCAGCGCAGACGCATCAAGGCTTGTGCCGAATCCCACGCGCCTTCGCGCTCCACCCAATCCGCTTCGCCCAACACCGACAGCAAATGGCGCGCGGCGTGCAGCAAAAATATTGGCACTTCTTGATCCGTAGCGGGGGCATCCAGACCCAAAGCCTTTGCCAATCCCTTGGGCGTTGGCACGGCAAAGCGTGCAGGATAGACAAAGGCATAAAGCTCCAGAAGGTCCAGCCCCGACAAATCGGGGTAACCCAGCCTTTGTGCGACCAAAGGCGCATTCAGCATGACCATAGGGGTTTCAGCAGCGCGGCCAGCGGCCTCGCCCTTGCTGATGCTGTGCACTTGACCATCGTTACGGCCCATCCAAATACCGGCATGGCTTGCATGGAGCGCAGGAAAGGCTAGGGGAGTTTCCATACGCCCTGTTGGGTTATTTGGAACGAAAGAGCAACACGTGACTGACTTGCGCGACATAGCATTGGCATCAAAAGCCTGGCCTTATGAAGAGGCGCGGCGTTTGCTGAAACGCTATCCCAATGGCAAGGCCGATAATCAGGCGATTATCTTTGAATGTGGCTATGGTCCATCGGGTCTGCCGCATATCGGCACCTTTAACGAAGTGCTGCGCACGACGATGGTGCGCAATGCGTTCCGGACCATGTCCGACGCGCCCACGCGCTTAATAGAATTTTCGGACGATATGGATGGCCTGCGCAAAGTGCCGGACAATGTGCCGAACCAAAATATGCTGGCCGAACATTTGGGCAAGCCTTTGTCGCGCATTCCCGATCCATTTGAAAAATTCGACAGCTTTGCCGCGCATAATAATGCGATGCTGCGCGATTTTCTGGATCAGTTCGGTTTCGAATATGAGTTTATCTCATCCGCGTCACAATATGAAAGCGGCGCGTTTGACGATGCGTTAAAAAATGTGCTGCGGAATTATCAGGGCATAATGGACATCATGTTGCCCACATTGCGCAAGGAACGCGCCGCGACTTATTCGCCAATATTACCGATCAGCGAGAAGACCGGTGTCGTGCTGCAGGTGCCGGTTGAGGTTGTCGATGCCGAAGCGGGCCTGGTTCGTTTCGACGATGATGGCGATATGGTCACGCAATCGGTCTTGGGCGGCAAGTCAAAGCTGCAATGGAAGGTCGACTGGGCCATGCGCTGGGTCGCGTTGGGCGTCGATTATGAAATGTATGGCAAGGATTTGACCGACAGCGGCGTGCAATCGGGCAAGATCGCGCGTGTGCTTGGCGGCCGTCCACCCGAAAGCCTGATTTACGAAATGTTCCTCGACGAAAAGGGCGAGAAGATTTCCAAGTCCAAGGGCAATGGCCTCGCGCTTGAGGATTGGCTGAAATATGGCACCGAAAACAGCGTGGCCTTTTACGCTTTTCGCGAACCCAAAAGCGCCAAGCAATTGCATTTGGGCGTGGTACCAAAGGCCGTCGACGAATATTTCCAATTCCGGGCGCAATGGCATGAGCAACCGCTGGAAAAGCGGCTGGGTAACCCTGTGCACCATGTCCACAATGGCCAAGTACCCAGCGGCCAGCCGCCTGTGACATTTGGCCTTTTGCTGAACCTTGTCGGCGTGATGGGGGCCGGCGCAACAGAGGCGCAGGTTTGGGGGTATTTGGGCAATTATGCCGATAATGTCTCGCCCGAAAACGCGCCGGAACTGGCCGAGCTGATCCCAATTGCTTTGGCTTATAACCGTGATTTCGTCGCGCCAACCTTGCACAAGCGTAAGCCCGAGGGCGTGGAGATTGCCGCGTTGCAAACATTGGATGCGCGGCTGGCCGAATTGCCCGCCGATGCCAGCGCAGAGGATATTCAGAATATCGTCTACGAAATCGGCAAAGAGGGTGGATTTGAAAATCTACGCGACTGGTTCAAGGCTTTGTATGAAACGCTTTTGGGTTCCAGCGCGGGGCCGCGCATGGGCAGCTTCATCGCATTATATGGTATCGAAAACTCGCGCCAGCTCATCGCTGAGGCGCTTGCATAGCCCAACCCATCGCCTTCGGTGGGAACATGGCAGGAGAGTTGACATGAAAGAACTGCCGTCCGTCGAGAAACTGGCGCTTGATCTGCTTGGAAAGTCGCTCGACCAGTTGGAGGCCGAAGAGGCCAAGGTCCTGCACCATATTCACCATGTGCAGCGCACCAGCCGCGACGTTGGCGATATTGTCGATGAACAGGCGACCTTTGGTGAACGCCTGTCGGACAAGGTTGCAGCGGTTGGCGGATCATGGAAATTCATCATGGTCTTTGGCGCCGTACTGCTGGGCTGGATGCTGTTAAACTCTGGGATCTTGGGCCAATTGGGGAAGGCGTTTGACCCTTATCCGTTCATCTTTTTGAATCTGATGCTGTCGACCGTCGCCGCGATTCAAGCGCCGATCATCATGATGAGCCAAAATCGCCAGTCGGCCAAAGACCGCATCGCCGCGGCGCATGATTATGAAGTCAATTTGCGGGCCGAACTGGAAATCATGCGGTTGCACGCAAAAATCGATGCGCTTCTGGAGATTATCAAGCGCGAGAACGCGAACGCGTCCTCCGTCAGTTGACAGCCTGCGCCAATACGTCGCGATAATTTGGCGATAAAGTCATCTTTGGATGATAGCCGCCGGTTCCCAGCAAGCGATGGGTCGCCGCCAGATTGTAGCAGGGCACACCCATGAACAGATGATGCTCGCTGTGATAATTCACCCAATAAGGCGCGACCGTTGCACGCGCGATCAGGCCGGCATATGTGGTCCGCGCATGGGTGAATGGGTCACCGCTGCCCGTGGGCGTGCAGGCATGTTCAGCAATGTTGCGGATACGCAGGAACAACTGAAATGTTGTGGCCAGCGCCGCCAACCACAGCAGAAACGGCGTCCAACCCCAGACGAGTAAAGATATCGTCAGCAATATGGCCTGTAAGATTAAGAACCGGCCCACCGTGTGCGCGGTGGTGCCTGCCCCGCGCAAAGCGGCTGCAAATTGTGCGCGCCGTTGCTTGTAAAATGTCTGCCCCGTCAGATCGCGGATGAATTTGCGGCGCAAGCTATCGCGGCTGGTGGGGAAGGGGGCGGACAGAGATAGATCTGGGTCCTCGGGCTGCTGCGTGAATTTATGGTGCGTCAAATGATAAGCGCGATAGGCGAACAAATCGCTGCCCGTCGCGGCGCCGGTTGGCCATTGACCCAGCCAGTTATTGGTCTTGCGGTTGGGGTGCAGCAAACCATGCGCGCCATCATGCATCAGGATCGAAAGCCCCAATTGCCGCCCGCCCAATATGGCGAGCGCCAAAGGCGTCACCAGAATGCCAGCGAGCCAGTGATAGTCCCATGCCGCCGCCCCGCCAAAAGCCGCAAACGCGACAATCATCCACCCATGCAGCACCAACCAGATGCCACGCCACCGCGATAAGGTGGTGATGGCGCGCCAGTCCTCTGCGGCGAAAACGTCGCGCGGGTTGGCGGCTTTTACCGCGGGCATGATGCATCCATGTTCATGCAGAGAGCATAACGCCCGGCTGGCGCTTGGGCAAATGCGTCATGCCACCGCTGGCGTCACAAAATTGGCCATTTTTGCTTGCGCTTTGCGCGATTCACTGAAGCTAAAAATCGGCCAATCATGCAACATGCCCGCCATCTCGATATGCTCCACCGAAGGCAGCTTCGCCTTCAAGGCGCGCGCGTCCGTGACCAATATGTCGTCGCCGCCGGCAAAAGCGAGGATCGGTGGCAAGCCGTCCCAATTGCCGAAAATCGGGCTGCATCTTGGGTCGGTGCGCGGCAAGTCGCCCGCATATAGCTCGCCGCCTTCGGTAATCCCGCTGATGGTCAATATGCCATCGCGGGGTTCGGTTTTTAGTTGATCGGGATGGGATGGGTCCAAGTTCAGCCATGGGCAGATGAGCAACAGGCTGGCAGGCAATGCATGCCCCTTATCGCGCGCCATTTGCGCCAATGCAGCGGTCAGGCCGCCCCCGGCAGAATCGCCGCCCATGACAAAGGCGGTGTCCCCCATCTCCGCCTTATAAGTGGTATAATAATCCATCGCCCAATTGGTGATATGATCGGCCGTATTTTCCGGCGCGAGCGGATAGAGCGGCGCGGTAACGGACCAGCCATGTACCGATGCCATGCGGGACAGAAATTTCCAATGGATGTCGGTTGCAGGATAGACATAGCCGCCGCCATGCCAGAATAAGATATGCGCGGTTGGCGCAGCATTTTTTGGCGCAAGATGCCAAACAGGACGGCCCTGAAATTCGCTTTGCCGAATGTCGACATCCGCATGTGGCTTGGGCGATGGCAAGGGCCCCGAACGGATCTTTGCAATATTCTTTTCAAATTGCGGACCACCGCTGAACATCCGGCGATAATAGCCCGAGGTGCGCAATACAAACCCAGCGAGGCTGGCGGCAAAACTTGGCATAAAATACTCTCCCCTGACCGAGGAGCTATATCAACGCGCCACACCAATCAAGTGGTCCTGACCGCAGCTTCCCGGCAAGCATTCTCGCCGGGAAGCTTATGCGTTTATTTCGACGCGGCAATCCAATCGTCGATTTTCTTTTCAAGAACGGTCAACGGCAATGCGCCGGTGTTCAGAACCTGATTATGAAATTCGCGGACGTCGAATTTTTTGCCCAATTGCGCCTTGGCCTTGTCCTTTAGACGCATGATGGTGAGCGCACCGATTTTATACGCCAAGGCTTGCGTTGGAATGGCGATATAGCGTTCCACTTCGGCGGTTGCGTCGGTTTTGCCCATATCGCTATTGGCGAGCATATAGTCGATGGCCTGTTCGCGCGTCCAACCCTTGCTGTGCAGGCCCGTGTCGACAACGAGGCGCATGGCGCGCAGCATTTCGTCCGACAATGTGCCAAAGCGTTGATAGGGGTCTTTGAATAGGCCCATGTCATAGCCCAAGGTTTCTGCATAAAGTGCCCAGCCCTCGACATAAGCGGTGTTACCGCCAAAGCGCATGAAGGCAGGAAGATTTTCATTTTCCTGCGCGATGCTGATCTGGAAATGGTGCCCAGGCGCACCTTCATGCAGATAGAGCGTGGTCATGCCAGGGGTCGTGCGGCTTGGCAGGTCATAAGCGTTGAAATAAAATGTGCCGGGACGTGAACCATCGGGCGTGCCTTGCTGATAGCTGCCGCCGGCTTCGTATTTTTCGCGGAATTCTTCATAAGGCTTAATTTCAAGCGGGGCCTTGGGAAGATATTTGAACTGCGTCGAAATCTTTGAATCAACAATCTTGCCGATGTCATAATAGCCTTGGGTCAAGGCATCACGGCTGCCGAGTTTGAACTTCGGATCCGAACGCAAATGTTCAAAAAATTCGGGCAAAGTGCCTTTGAACCCGACTTGCTTGCGGATCGCCTCCATTCCCGATTTGATCCGCGCGACTTCAGACAATCCAAGATTGTGCACTTCGTCGGCTTTCAACGGCAATGTCGTCGTTTGCTCGATCATATATTGATACAGGCCTTCGCCGCCCTTCATTGCCGAAAGGCCAACTTGCTCGCGCGCCAAGGGCAAATAGCTGTCGCGCAGAAAATCACGCAGGCGGGCATTGGCAGGATACAGCCCGTTTTCGATGATGTCGCGATATTCGGCCGTCAAACGCGCCTTGTCGGCATCGCTGAAACCTTCGGGGAATTTCAGGACGGGGCCATAATATGGCGATTCTTCGGTCTTTTGCGCGAGCTGCGTATTCAACTGATCGACGACGTTGGTGATCGTCATCTGCGTTTCGAACACGCCCGAGGCCATGCCCTGACGGAAACGGTCAATCGACCGATCCATGAGCACAATAAACTCCTTATGCCGCTTCAGATTGTTGTCATAATCCTGCACCGTCTTGAACGGCGCAGCACCCTGTCCGCTGGCAAAGGTTGGGTAGAAAGTGTGAAAGCCGAAAAAGTGATTGAGCGGACGGACAACGGTTAGGTCCATAATCTCTTTCGACAAGCCTTTCAGCGCATCGGTCTGGTTCTGCTTGAACACGTCATAGGCGATTTTGTCGGTTGCGTTCAGCTTATCACGGTCGATGGTTTTCAGCGCTTCCAAATTGGCTTCGGCGGCTTTGCGTTCATTGGCGAAATAGGCATCGCTGATGAAATCCCCAAAACGATCAGCATAGCGCATATCGCCCCGGAACATCGCGTTCAACGGGTTGCGCTGCAGGCTTGCCTCATCATCGGCGGCAAATAATGCCGATAGCTTCTGGCTTTCGGTTGCGGCAGCTTCGGTCGTGGTGACCTGCGCCTGCACAGCGACAGGCGATAATAAGGCAGCGCAGCTGAGCAGAAGGATATGATGCTTCATTTTCATGGGAAACTCTCCGAATATATTTTTAACAAATCTATAGGTTGGACTGAAAAAGGCTGTGTGTTGGGCCATGGCTTGCCGTGTGCGCACAACCAAGCACAAGATGATTTCGACAGACGACAATAAATGCGTGGCAAGCGCAGTGCGATGCCGTTCAAGCCGGCTTGGCGCTTGTCAGTTCTAGCCAGTTATTTTGCCGATACCATTTGGTGATGATGTGCTTCACCCCTTTTGTGACCGGTGTACCGGTATGCAGGGTTTTATAGTTGAGTGTCCCGTCGGGCTTCGCATTGTTCCACATCAGCATCATTCCGGCCTGTGGACGCACCCCAAGGCCAAGATTGGGAAATTCGGTTGCGCCGCCCTCTTTGGGTTCGTTCAGGAAGATCATGGCCGTCCAGCTGCGCTGGCCTCCCCGTGGACCTTCCTGCGTCCAATAGTTTTGGCTGGGGTGGAAAAAATCATGATGCGCCTTAAACTCTTGGCCAACTTGGTATCGCTGCCCCTGCATGGTTTCGGCATATTCATTGTCGATGCCCAAAACATCGCTCATCCGCGCTTCGATTTTGGCGATGAATGCGTCCCACCGGTTCAGATGGCAACTGTAACTGGTGCGAAAGCCCTGTTGCTCGGTGCCTTTGTACAGCGTCGAGGGCACGGCATCGGCATCAATTTTCGCAATCAATGTCTTGCAGTCTTTGGCGCTTAAAAACCCTTGATAGACATATAATTGCGCATCGGGATGTTCGACCTGCTGCACCAGCGGATTGGCATTCAATCTTTTGGTGACATGCGCGCCGATCCGCGCCAGCTTGGCGGGATCATTATTCGGGTCAAACTCTTTGTCTTGCGTATCTGTGGTCATGGGGTCACCGAATCACGGAATGATGCGACCCCTTACCATGACCCATTCCGCCTTTTCGAGGGTGCGAATATTGGTCAGCGGATTTTCATTCACCGCGACCAGATCAGCGGAATAGCCCACCGCAATGCGACCGATTTCATTTTCCAGTCCCAGCGTTTTGGCGGCCACGCTGGTGGCGCTGGCCAATGCCTCGGTCGGGGTCATTCCGGCGTTTACCAACAAGGCAAATTCGCTGCCATTGCGGCCATGTTCGAACACACCCGCGTCGGTGCCAAAGGCGACGGTGACGCCCATCGCCTTGGCGCGCCGCACTTGGCGGCCAGCGGCCTCCACGGCTTGCTTTGCCTTAACTTCAACTGTCGGGGTGTAGATGCCCTTGCCGAGACGGGCGCGCACGCCCTCCAATGCCATTAACGTGGGCACCAAAGCAGTGCCCTTGGCCTTCATCACCTTCAACGCCGCCTCATCGGCAAATGTGCCATGCTCGATGGAATCAATGCCCGCGGCGGATGCTGCTTCAATGCCGCGCGCGCCATGGGCATGCGCCATGACCTTTAGGCCCAGTGAATGCGCGGTGTTGGCAATGGACTGCATTTCCTCGCTGGTGAAATGCGCTTCTAATCCGCGGCCCTGTTGTGACAAGACGCCGCCGGTTGCGGTGATTTTGATGACATCGGCGCCTGCGCGCGAGGATTTACGGACTTTTTCAGCGCATTCGATAGGCCCTGTGCAGGTATAGCCCGTTTCCAGCGTGGCAATGACATCATTGCGGAAGCCGGACACATCGCCATGGCCGCCCACGATGGATAAGGCTGGCCCCGCCGCGATGATACGCGGGCCAATGATGCGGCCTTCTGCTGTGCCGCGGCGCAGGACAAAAGCGGTATTCTGCGCAGAGCCCGCCTCCCGCACAGTGGTGAAGCCAGCCTTGACCGTCAATGCCGCGTTCTTCACGCCCATGACCACGCCCCATTCATCAGGGTTCACCGCCTCGTCGCGATAATCATCGCCAGGGTCGCCGGTTAAATGAACATGAAGGTCAATCAGGCCGGGGACCAAGATCTTGGTCGACAGGTCAACGACGCTGTCTGCCTGAAACGGATTATTGATGCCCTTGGCGATGTCTTTAATCCGCCCATCTTCGACCAAGATGACGGCTGGCCCCGTGGGACCGGTGGCGGCATCGGGGATGAGGTTGCCAACGATGATGGCTTGCGTCGCGGCGGACGCGGGCGCGGCCAATGATAAAGCGGCGCTTGCAAATAATAGGCAACGTAACATCGAAACTTCTCCCCTGTTTATGGTCGAGAGTTTGGTCAGCTTGCGCCAAGGTTACAAGCAAAAAAGCCCGGACGATGGGTCCGGGCCTTTTATTCTTTACGCGCTTACCAGAAAAAGTCGCGAATGACGTCAACCACATGTCCGTTGCGTATATCGACCAAAAGGACATCGTCATAATAACGCACCCAACGGTAGCTGCCATAAGCGGCAGGTAAGCGGTACTGCCATGGATCGTTGACCCAGTAACGCGGGCCAAAAAAGGCCGAGGCTATCACAAGGCCGATCGAAACACGGCGATAGTTGCCGTCACGATAAGGCGCATAATATCGGCCGGGACGATAATAGTTCCGGTTCTGCTCGCGATATTTACGCCAGTTATAGCGATTGTCATTGCGCCAATTATGGGTCCAGCGGCCCATTTGGTTCCGGTCCAACCGGCCATCACGGTTCCGGTCATAGCGACGGTCAATGCGTTCATCATCATTGCGGTCGAAGCGCCGGTCGAGCCGGCCATCACGGTTACGATCCCAATTCCGGTCCAGATTGCCATCGCGGTTGCGGTCCCAGCGGCGGTCGAGGTCCCCATCTCGGTTGCGATCATAATAACGGCCGTCTTTGCGCGCTTCACGGCGTTCGGTGCGCGCGCCATCACGCTGCGGCGCGGCGCGATTTGCGATTTCTGCTACTTGGTCGGGCTCTTGCAAAGACTGCGGCCGCTGCGGCCGATTTTGCGGTCGTTCTGCGCGCCGTTCCGTGTTTTGTTCGGGCGTTCGGTTTGCGCGGGCCTCTTGCCGTTCGGCGCGTCGGTCTTCGCGCTGAAAATCGGCGAAGTCTTCCACCATCACGTCCGCGCGAACGGGAGCGACCGAGGCAGCATGCGCCGCAAAGGGTGACAGCGTCGTCGCGGTCGCCAAAGTGATTAACATATATTTTTTCATGGTCGGTCTCCATGGCAGAGGCACCATGCGTCTGCGTTGAAACCCGTCTGCGCCGATTCAGCTGAAGCGAAACTGAATTGGGCATTCATGTTCATGAAAGGAAGTGTTTTGATGAACGGATGCGTTAAACAATCTTGTTAAACGGAATATCCATAACCGGAAATTGCTCCCAGCCGGTAAAATCAAAATGCCACCATTCGTTGGACAGGCCGACGAAACCCTCTGCCTCCAAATAACGTGCTAGCCGCGCACGGTTGGCCATGGCCGCCGCCGAAGCGCCGGCATAATCGCGGTGCGCTTTTTCCGAAAAATCATCAAACTCGGTGGGCATTTCGACAAGCTGCCCGGTCTGCAAATCGTGCAAGGTCAGATCGACGGCGCAACCACGATTATGCTTTGACCCACGTTTGGGGTTGGCAACATATTCCTTTTTCGGGCCAATCGGCGTTGCATCCCATAGTTTTTTGGTAATCCGCCACGGGCGATAGGCATCGTAAATCGTCAGACCAAAGCCATCGGCTAAAGCTGCCTTGCTGGCGCGTGCGACCGCTTGGGCCGCCGGGGCCGCCAAAAAGGCGCGGGCTTCGTCATATAAAACCCGCCCTGTGAAATTATTGGCGGTCGCATAGCGCATATCGAGCCGTATCGCGGGGTCGAGCTTTATCAGTTCCAATAATCTTTTGGGGTCATCGGGCGTGAGCGCCGCAGCCCTGTCCGCGGGAATAAACAACACATCACGATCGGGCCCTATAGACGCGCAACCCGCCAATGGCAGGGCCGCCAGCCCAAAGGCCACCGCACGGCGGGAAAGGGTTATTCCGCGTCCTTCGCCAGCCATTCTTCAAGCCATTTGATGGTGTAATTGCCATTCTGGAAATCAGGCTCTTCCAACAGCCGTTGATGCAACGGAATAGTGGTCTTCATGCCCTCAATCACAAATTCGCCGAGCGCACGGCGCAAACGCATCAGGCATCCTTCCCGCGTCTGACCATAGACGATCAGCTTGGCGATCATGCTGTCATAATATGGCGGGACTTTATAGCCATGATAGAGCCCACTATCGACGCGGACATAGAGGCCGCCGGGCGGGTGATACCAGCTGACGGTGCCAGGTGAGGGCATGAATGTGCGCGGATCTTCGGCATTGATCCGGCATTCCACGGCATGGCCGGTGAAGGTCACATCCTCTTGTTTGAACGAAAGCGGCTTGCCCTCCGCCACGCGGATCTGTTCGCGCACGAGGTCGATGCCCGTGATCATTTCGGTAACAGGATGTTCGACCTGCAACCGTGTGTTCATTTCGATGAAATAAAATTCACCATTTTCCCACAGAAACTCGATGGTGCCCGCCCCGCGATAGCCCATGTCGGCCATTGCCTTGGCGCAGATTTCCCCCATGCGGTCACGCTCGGCTGTCGCCAATATGGGGGATGGTGCTTCTTCCAACACCTTTTGGTGCCGCCGCTGCAAGGAACAGTCGCGCTCGCCAAGGTGGACGGCGTTGCCATTGCCATCACCAAAGACCTGAAATTCAATATGGCGCGGGTTGCCGAGATATTTTTCCAGATAGACCGTTGCGTCGCCAAAGGCGGCTTTCGCTTCCGACCCTGCTTGCTGCATCTGGGTCTCCAGCTCTTCTTCGCTGTTTACGACCTTCATGCCGCGCCCGCCGCCGCCCGAGGCGGCTTTGATGATCACAGGATAGCCAATTTCGCGCGCTATCGCTTTGGCTTCATTGACATCCTCAATCGCGCCGTCGGAGCCGGGGACGAGCGGCAGGCCTAATGCACCTGCGGTCCGCTTCGCCTCCACCTTGTCGCCCATCGTGCGGATATGCTCGGGCTTTGGGCCAATCCAGGTGATATTGTGGCTTTCAACGATTTCAGCAAATTGCGCGTTTTCCGACAAGAAACCATAGCCCGGATGGATGGCATCGGCATGGCTGATTTCTGCGGCAGAAATAATCGCAGGAATGTTCAAATAGCTGTCGGTCGCAGAGGGTGGGCCGATGCAAATCGCCTCATCTGCCAACCGCACATGCATGGCATCGGCATCCGCGGTGGAATGGACGGCAACCGTCTTGATCCCCATTTCATGCGCCGCACGATGAATGCGCAGCGCAATTTCGCCACGGTTGGCGATAAGGATTTTTTCAATGGCCATGTTTACGCAATCACCAACAAGGGCTGGTCAAATTCAACCGGCTGGCCGCTTTCGACCAAGATTTCGGTGACGGTTCCCGATGTGGCGGCGACAATCGGGTTCATGACCTTCATCGCTTCGATAATCATCACAGTATCACCGGCTTTCACTTGCTGCCCTACGCTGACAAAGGGGGCAGCGTCGGGTTCCGGCGTCAGATAAGCGGTGCCCACCATCGGTGATTTCAACGCATTGGCAGATATCGCAGGGGCGCTGGGCGCGGCTGGGGCGGCGGGTGCTGGTGCAGCGGCTGCTGCTGCAACGTGTGCGGCCATCATCGGTGCGGCCACAGCGGTCATATTGCGCGATACGCGGATTTTGCGTTCGCCGTCTTCAACCTCAATTTCGCTGAGACCCGTGTCATTGAGCATCGCCGCCAATTCGCGGACAAGGTCAGTGTCGACCTGCATGCTGCCAGTTGTTCCTGTCTTTACCGCCATGAAAAACTCCTTGGGCCCCTGATTTACTTTGGAGCGCCTAATGTCAAAGTTGTAACGCTACGTCCAGCGCCAGTTCGTACGACTTTGCGCCATGCCCCGCAAACACCGCTTTTGCGGCCATGCTCACATAGCTCAAATGCCGGAAAGCCTCCCGCTGATGCGGGTCGGATAGATGCACTTCAAACACCGGGACGGTGATGGCCTTGATCGCGTCCAATAGCGCAATGGATGTATGCGTGTAGCCTGCCGCGTTCAGCAACACCGCCTTTGCGCCGACGGCTTGGGCCTCGTGCAGCCAATCAATCAAATGACCTTCATGGTTCGACTGCCGAAAATCAATCACTGCCCCTGCGGCACGCGCACGGTCGTCCAAATGGCCGGCAATATCATCCAGCGTATCGGTGCCGTAGATTTCGGGCTCTCTTGTGCCCAGCAAATTGAGATTTGGTCCGTTTAGAACAAAGATTACCGGCTGATCAGCCAAAGTATATTCCCCAGATAATGTCAAAGCAGCGGTTGCGCAGCTTGCTTGCCCGTCACTATATGCAAGTGAATAAAAAATGCGAGATGAAATGACCTCTACCCTGTCCTCCGATAGTATCGCCCTCACCTTGAATGGCGAGCTGCGCCGTTTTCGCGCCCACGCCACCGTAGCCGATCTTGTCCGTGATATCGGCCTTGATCCGGCAAAGGTCGCGGTGGAGCGGAATTTGGAGATTGTCTCGCGCTCGACATTGGAAGATGTCGTGCTAGCGGATGGAGATAGGCTGGAGATCGTCCATTTTGTTGGCGGCGGACAAGACAGCACCCCGAGCGATAGCTGGACCGTAGCAGGGCGGACATTTCATTCGCGGCTGATTGTTGGGACAGGCAAATATAAGGATTTTGAACAAAACGCCGCGGCTTTGGTGGCGTCGGGTGCCGAAATCATCACCGTGGCGGTGCGCCGCGTTAATGTGTCGGATCCCAAAGCGCCGATGTTGACCGATTATATCGATCCCAAAAAATATACTTATTTGCCCAATACCGCCGGATGCTTCACCGCCGATGATGCAATCCGCACCTTGCGGTTGGCACGCGAAGCGGGTGGCTGGGATCTGGTCAAACTTGAGGTATTGGGTGAGGCAAAGACGCTTTATCCCGATATGCGCGAAACGTTAAAGGCGACCGAGGTTTTGGCCAAGGAAGGTTTCTTGCCGATGGTCTATTGCGTCGATGATCCGATTGCCGCCAAGCAATTGGAAGATGCGGGTGCCGTCGCGGTCATGCCGCTTGGCGCGCCGATTGGTTCAGGGCTTGGTATTCAAAACCGCGTCACCATCCGCTTGATTGTCGAAGGCGCGAAGGTGCCCGTATTGGTCGATGCAGGGGTTGGCACCGCGTCCGATGCTGCCGTTGCTATGGAATTGGGTTGTGAAGGCGTGTTGATGAATACCGCAATTGCCGAAGCCAAAAATCCTGTCGCGATGGCAACGGCGATGAAATTGGCGGTCCAGTCGGGCCGCATGGCCTATCTGGCGGGCCGCATGGGACGGCGATTATATGCGGACCCCTCCAGCCCGCTTGCGGGATTGATTTAAAACCGAACTTTCTACTTTCCGGCCAGCCGTTTGACATCGGCGAGATATTTACGCCCGATGCGCATCGCGTGCTCCTCGCCGAGCAAAGCGTGCCAGACCCCGCCACCTTCATGCCGAAGGCCCGTGATAAGATCGCGGCGCACAATATGGCTGCGGTGGATGCGCTGAAATTGTTGTGGGTCCAATCTTTGTTCCAGCGCAGAAATCGTCTGGTGGAGCAAATAGCTGCGGCCGTTGGTATGCAACCGCATATAATCTCGCTCGGCCTCAATCCGTTCAATGTCCATGGCGGCGACGCGAATAAGCTCCGCGCGATGCGACACCCAAAATTCATGCGCATAGCGGATATCTGCTTTTGCCGATGGGGTGGGCAGTTGCGTCTCGGCTGCGGGCGCGGCAGAGGCGCGGGTGATCGCACGGCCAAGACGTTCGCTTGATACAGGTTTCAGCACATAGTCCACGACATCGAGGTCAAAGGCCTCAACCGCGAAATTGTCATATGCCGTGATCAAGATGATCGCGGGTTTTTTGTGCATCAGCCCTAAGGCGCGGGCGGCGTTGATACCGTCCATTTTGGGCATGCCAATGTCGAGAAAAATGAGATCCGGTGTCAATGTTTGGGCAATGCGTAGCGCCTCCACCCCGTCATTTGCCGTGCCCACGATTTCGATGATGGGATGATCCGCGCTTAACATTTGCAGGCGCTCAATGGCCAGCGGCTCGTCATCGACAATCAACGTCCGCAGTCGCCTCATCGGCGTATCCTTGGGTTCAGAGGCAAACTCAGATTGGCGACAAAGCCCCCGCCAGCTATTGCTTGGGTATCGAGGCGCGCTGCGGATTTATAGCGGGCTTCCAATCGGTCCCGAACATTGGCCAAGCCAATGCCATTTCCGCCGACATGGTCAGGTTCGACCACTTCGCCATCGTCGATCACGCTGAGGATAAGAATATCGCGCTCCGCTTTGGCGCTGATGGTCAATTGGACCGGACGGGTGGTGCGGGACACCCCATATTTAATCGCATTTTCGACCAAAGGTTGCAGGATCAATGCTGGGACATGCTGGCCCATCAAGGTGCTTGGAATGTCGATTTTGACACGGAGCCTTTTGGGATAACGCACGCTTTCAATTTCGAGATAGAGCCGCTGAAGCTCAACTTCGTCTGCGAGCGTGACATCCTCCAGCGGATCCGACGACAGGCTGGTCCGATAAAAATTGGACAGATTCTGGATCATCGCTTCGGCCTCTTTGGGCTTTCCCGTCATGACCAAGCTCGAGAGTGAATTTAGCGTATTGAAAAGGAAATGTGGATTAACCTGATAGCGCAAGGAACGCAGCTCAGCATCTTGGGCGGCTTGCGCAAAGCGCGATGTTTTGCGTTCGGCTTCGCGCACTTCACGGGCGTAACCAATGGCAACGTAGAGCGAGCCCCATGCGATCAGGAAAAAATAATGTGTCACCGAAATATCGGCAATTTCCTGCCAAAAGGACAGGCCGAGTTGCGCTTTTAAATTTTCAACCGAGCGGCCGAGGCTTGGGTCTTTAAACAGGCTGATGGGTTCATAGAGGTTAAAGATATAGAAATTGGCGGAGGCCAATATCATCGCGCAGGGAATGGCCGCTACGAACGCCAGACCGACCCGAAAGCCAAGCGCGCGGCGGTCGGCCATGCGCAAACCGACATAGAGCAGCCAGGTCACCAACACACCGACTAGCGCGACCATCAAGCGCCGTTCGAACAAGATAGCTTGCGCCGGAAATTCCAGCAATGCGGCGCGCAGCGACAGGATCAGAGCATAAAAGGCCCAAAAGCCAATTATGGTGAGCAATGCCATCTGGTGACCAATGAGCGGCTGCGGGGATTTATATCTCTCCATAGCCTTTCATAGCGCATTTTTCGTCGCTTGCACCATGTGCATGGTTTCTCGTCGAAGGCTTCGCCAAGTTTGTCGAATGTTTATCTTCGGCAACGGGCGTCTATCGCTTTAGGCGTCTTTACGCCGATAGCGGAAATACCAGACTTCGTGCCCGAGGCGGCGCGCCTTTGCTTCATAGCGGGTTTCCGGCCAGCCGCCGGGGCGGTTTTGGAAATCGGACGCGTTGTTGCACAGCCAGTCAAATTGCTGCCGGTGACGCTGCATGATCATCAGCGCGTGGCGGACATAGATGGGATGGTCGGTGCCAAAACGGAATTCACCGCCGGGTTTCAACTTTGCGGCGATCAAATCCACCGGCCCGTCATTCATCATCCGGCGCTTCACATGCCGCGCCTTTGGCCATGGGTCAGGATGCAATAGATAAACAAAGGACAAGGACCCGTCGGGAACACGGCGGAGCATTTCCAAAGCGTCACCCATATGCAGGCGCACATTGCGCAAGCTGCCTTCACGGATATGCGATAGCGCTTGAGCAACGCCGTTCAGAAAGGGCTCGCAACCAATAAAGCCGTGATCGGGCAAAAGGTCCGCGCGAAATGCCAAATGCTCCCCGCCGCCAAAACCGATTTCGAAATGCATTGCGCGGTCGTCGCCGAATAGCTCTCTGCTGCTCAGCGCGCCTTCGTCGGGCACCGAAATCTGCGGCAACAGATTTTCGACCAAGTCATTTTGCTCGGAACGCAGCTTTTTGCCCTTTGAACGGCCGTAAAGGCGGTTCAGCGTCGTTGGATCACCGATTTTGTTCGCAGTCATGCGGGTGGCGGCTAAACTTTCAGCCGCCACCCTGCAAGTTGAATTACGCCAGCGCTGCTTTGAGGTCCTTGACCAAGTCGGTGCGTTCCCATGGGAAGAAGTCACCTTCGGGCTTACGACCGAAATGGCCATAAGCGGCGGTCTTACGGTAAATCGGCTTGTTCAGGCCAAGATGCGTGCGAATGCCGCGCGGCGTCAGGCCGCCGAGTTTCTCTATACCCATGATCGCGGCCTCAATTTGGTCATCGCCGACTGTGCCGGTGCGGTGCGTATCGACATAAAGCGACAAAGGCTTGGACACGCCGATCGCATACGCCAATTGAATGGTGCAGCGTGTTGCAAGACCAGCGGCGACGATATTCTTCGCCAAATAGCGCGTAATGTAAGCAGCCGAACGGTCGACCTTGGTTGGGTCCTTACCCGAAAACGCGCCGCCGCCATGCGGGGCTGCGCCGCCATAAGTGTCGACAATGATCTTACGGCCGGTCAGGCCCGCATCACCATCAGGGCCGCCGATTTCGAAGCTGCCCGTTGGGTTGATGTGATATTCGGTGTTGGTCAGCAGGTTTGCCGGCAAGAGGTCCGCAATGACGCCCTTCACATAAGCATGCAGCTCGGCTTCCTTCGCACCTTCGTCATATCCGGGTGCGTGCTGTGTCGATAAGACGATAGCGGTCGCGGCCTCTGGCTTGCCATCATTAGTGTACCGCAAGGTGACTTGGCTTTTGGCATCGGGTTCCAGAAATGGCGCAGCGCCAGAATGGCGGTCTGCGGCCATGCGCTGAAGGATCTTGTGGCTGTAATCCAGCGTTGCTGGCATCAGGTCAGGGGTTTCGGTCGAGGCGTAGCCGAACATGATGCCCTGGTCGCCAGCGCCTTCGTCCTTATTTTCGCCTGCGTCTACACCCTGCGCGATTTCGACCGATTGGCCATGCAGGTTGTTTTCAATGCGGAGATTTTCCCAATGGAAGCCCTTTTGCGCATAGCCGATTTCTTTAACAGTGCGGCGGACGGTGGCTTCAATCTCTTCCTTCGCGCCCTCGGCCCATTGCCCATTTTCGTAAACGCCTTTGCAGCGGATTTCGCCCGCGAGCACGACCAATTGGGTGGTGGTCAAGGTTTCGCACGCGATGCGTGCTTCGGGATCTTTGGATAAAAACAGATCGACGATGGCGTCGGAAATCTGATCCGCAACCTTATCAGGATGTCCTTCGGAAACGGATTCAGACGTGAAGAGGTAATTTGAGCGCATGGTTTTTCCAGTCTATTACTGTGTCTGCGTATAAAGAATTCTTTATATCGATTTGCGCCCTTAGCGAGAAGCGCGTCGCTGGGCAAGCGGTAACAATGCCAAGAGGATGAGCAGCCCAGCAAAAGCCAAAGGAATGACGTTGCCAAATCGCGCGAAGAATGTGGGCGCCTTGGCGCGCGGCAAAAATGCATCGATGCGGCCATCGCTGCCCAAGGGCAGGCTTTTTAGTATCCGGCCATCGGCGTCGATTATCGCACTGATCCCCGTGGGCGTGGAGCGGATGACGGGCAAGCCTTCCTCAATCGCGCGCAACCGTGCCTGCGCCAAATGTTGCGGCGGGCCAATCGTGCCAAACCACGCATCGTTCGATGGATTGAAGATGAAATCGGGCCGGTTATTGCGGTCGACCGTCTGGCCCGAGAAAATCATTTCATAACAGACCTGCATGCCAATTTTTACAGGCTTGCCGTCAACGGTTACGGTCATGGTCTGCGCACCCGGACCGGGCCAGAAATCAAGGCTACCCGGCACCAATCGCGCCAGTCCAAGCGGTTTCAGCAACCATGGCACAGGCAGATATTCGCCATAAGGCACCAAATGCGCTTTGTCATAATGGCCAAGCATCCGGCCAAAGGCGTCCATCGCGGAGACGCTGTTGCGCGCGGCGACCAATTGACGTTTTTCAAAAATGAGGCGGTTTGCGCCTGTTACCAGTACATCACCATCGGCCATCAATGTGGTGAGCCGCGCCCGCGCGCCGGCGGCGCTTTGCCCGGGCTGTCCATAATAATAACGATAGGGATATCCGTCCTCCAGATAGTCGGGAATAGCAGCCTCCGGCCAAAGGATCAGGCGCGGCGCTTGACCGGGCAAGGGGCGGCTGTGCATCGCCAGCTTGGCAAAGTTCAGCGCATCATAGCCCGGCGCATATTTATCGGCTTGCGAGATATTGGGTTGCACAATGGTGACGGCGGTGCGCCCGCTGAGCGACGGTTCCGCCACATTAATTTTGGCCGACGACAAAATCGCCGCGCCAACAATCGCGGCCAAAACACATCCGTTTGTCCAACGCCGATTGCCGAGCAGCGCGATCGCACCGCTGGCCAAGATTATCAGTCCCCCAACGCCGTAGGTCCCGATTGTCGGCAGCCAAAGATCAAACCAGTGCGAAACAAATCCGACCGCGAGCGGGTTCCAGACATAGCCAGAGAACACCCAGCTGCGCAGCCACTCGGTGATAATCCACAAGCCAGCGAAGGCCAAGATGAGCGACAATGTACCAGCCCCATGTCCAGCATCGGCGCGGGAATGGCCAAATGTTTTCACCGCGAATTGGCGTATCCCAACGGCTCCCGCCGCAGCCAAAGCAGGATAGACTGCCAAATAGAGCGCCAGCAGGAGCACCGCGATATAGCCCAACCAAATGGGCATTGCCGCCTGAAAGGTGAAGGCGACCGCAATCCATTGATTGCCAAAGGTGAAATGCCCGACCCCGAATAGCCAGCCAAGAATGAAGGCCCGCTTTGTGTTTTGAGCGTGTGCGATCAGATGGATGAGCAATGCAAAGCAGACCAAAGTCAGCGGCCAAAGCCCCCAAGGTTCAAAACCATAAGCCGACGCGGCGCCAGCGCCCATAGCGGACCAACGCGGAAAACGATGAAGCAGGGCGGAGATTTTCTGCATGCCCCGCCTTTGCCGTTCATATGTGACAAATGCAATCGCACAAACATCGGCATTGCTTATGGTTCACTGATGGCCTGCGCATGCATCGGCCAAGCAATTTGGCATGAATTAACAGTTGCGCCGTGCAAATGTCGCAGGAGCTTGCTAGTGCAGATAGCAACGACCAACCCTTGCTTAAACCGGTGACCCAAAAATGCGCTTACGTCCCTTCCATCTGGCCTTTCCCGTCCATGATCTTGCCGCGGCACGGCATTTTTACGGCGCCATTTTGGGTTGCGCCGAAGGGCGTTCCTCAGACCATTGGGTCGATTTCAATTTTTTCGGGCATCAGCTTGTCGCGCATTTGGACCCATCAGCGCGCAGCGTATCGACGCATAACCCCGTCGATGGCCATGACGTCCCCGTCCCGCATTTCGGCGTTGTTTTGGAAATGGCGCAATGGGAAGCCTTGGCCGAACGCGTAAAGGCGGCGGGCATTCATTTCGGTATTGAACCACATATAAGGTTCAAGGGCCAAGTGGGCGAACAAGCCACGATGTTCTTTTATGACCCCAGCGGCAATGCGCTGGAGTTCAAGGCCTTTGCCGACGATGCAAATTTGTTTGCGCGCTGACGCTTGCATTTTGCGGCTTTAGGCCACAGCGCAAAGCCATGGACCTACAAAATTTCGACATTGATGTATTCCTGCGCGAATATTGGCAGAAAAAACCCCTGCTGATCCGCAATGCGTTTCGCTACTGGCAAAACCCGCTGGAGCCGGACGAGCTCGCTGGGCTTGCCTGCGCCGAAGAAATGGAATCGCGGCTGATTTGCCAAACCGATGCCGGTTGGGCGATGGAGCAAGGTCCGCTGGCGGAGGAACGGCTCGTCAGCCTTGGCAAAAGCCATTGGACGTTACTGGTGCAAGCGGTCGACCATCATGTCCCCGCAGTTGCCGACTTGATCGCGCCATTTCGGTTCATTCCCAATTGGCGCATCGACGATGTGATGGTCAGCCTCGCCGCCGACCAAGGCGGGGTGGGGCCGCATTTCGACCAATATGATGTTTTCCTAATCCAAGGGCTTGGCCGCCGTCATTGGCAGATCGGGCCGCATTGCGACGCCGATACGCCTTTGCTGCCGCATGCGGATTTGAAATTGTTGAGCGATTTTCAGGCGACCGAGGAATGGGTGCTCGAACCCGGTGATATGCTCTACGTCCCGCCAGGGTTCGCGCATAATGGCGTTGCGGTGGGTTCGGATTGCATGACTTACTCGGTCGGTTTCCGCGCCCCATCGCGCGCCGACCTTTTGGGCCATTATGTCGACGATGTTCTCGATGGCATAAAGGACGATGAACTTTATCGCGATCCGGATTTGAAGCCCCAAGCCAATGCGGGGGAGATTTTACCCGAGGCGCTGGAGCGGCTTCAACAAATGATGCTCGAATCCTTGTCCGACCCCGCCCATTTCGCCCGCTGGTTTGGCATCTTCAACAGCACGTCCAAATATCCCGACATGGATTGGCGACCCGAAGAGCCGATTACGCCCGAGGAACTGCGCGCGGCGATCAGCGCGCAACTGCCGCTGGCGCGTAATCCGGCGAGCCGTCTGGCCTTTATCGCAGGCGGCAACGACGCGTTGATGCTGTTTGCTGATGGCGTCTGTTTTGACTGTGTTGGCGAGACTGCTGCGTTGGCGCGCGATTTGTGCGCGAACGACAATGTTGTTTTGGATACCGACCTTGCATCCAACCCCGCCGCCGTCGATCTCCTGACGCAGCTGTGCAATCTGGGCTGCATCGCGTTCGATAGCGAGGATTGATCTGCGCACGCGGCTCAGCATTTGCGCGAAAAAAGCGCGTTATGTGTCGGAAGCTGACGCGCTATCGGCGATTGCAGCGGCGACCATCACCTTGCGGCATTATGCGTGCGATCGTTGCGGGCAATTTCATCTGACCAGCCGGACCAAGGGCAAGCGCATCGCGCGGCCGGTAAAGCCTTAGACCTCGACTTCGCGCCAAGTGCCCGGTGCCAAGCCATCGAGCGTCCATTCGCCAATCGCCCGCCGGACCAGCCGCAAGGTCGGATGCCCGACCGCCGCCGTCATGCGGCGCACTTGCCGGTTGCGGCCTTCGCGGATGGTCAGCATGATCCAACTATCGGGCACCGACAGCCGCACGCGGATCGGCGGGTCGCGCGGCCAGAGCATCGGGTCGGCAATCCGCTCGGCTTCGCACGGCAGGGTGAGGCCATCCTTCAACGAAACGCCGCGCCGCAATTGCACGAGCGCATCGTCGGTCACTTCGCCCTCTACCTGCACCCAATAGCATTTGGCCATTTTATATTTCGGGTCCGATATCCGCGCCTGCAACCGGCCATCATCGGTCAGC
This sequence comes from Sphingomonadales bacterium UBA656, assembly GCA_002299895.1. Lineage (GTDB taxonomy): Bacteria > Pseudomonadota > Alphaproteobacteria > Sphingomonadales > Sphingomonadaceae > Sphingorhabdus_B. Next base: position 73,650 of record DBOC01000002.1, read on the forward strand.
AGCATCAACCCTTCACTATCCATATCGAGCCGCCCAGCCGGATAGACGCCGGGCACATCAATAAATTGCGACAGTGTCGGCCGCGGTGAACTCTCCGTCCCCTTGTCGGTAAATTGCGGCAAGACGCCATAAGGTTTGTTGAACAGGATGATCCGCGACATGGGGGTTCATTAGCGGAAGCTGGGAAGATGCGAAATGCTGTTGTGGGTGGGGGGGATTTTCCGCTATAACCAAATAGGCTAAAAATATATTGACATCGTAACCATAAAAGGTTAGTTTATGTCATAGTCGAAAATTGCGAGTCGCGTTGGGGCTCGCTTTCATCATCACCCAATGGGGTCGAAGCGCAGTCTTCGGCCCTTTTTCTTTGCGCTCAGGAGGGCTGGATATGGCCATCAATAATACACCCGTGCCCGATGCGCGGTTGAATATGAAAATCCGTAGCCTTTTTTTGGACCATTTGGCGCAGACGGCGAATGTCGCGGCGTCGGCGCGCGCGGCGGGGGTGTCGAGCAATGCGGTCTATGCCGAGCGGCGGCGGACGCCTGCTTTTCGCGACGCATGGGCGCTGGCTTTGGCGGAGGGCTATGCCCGGTTGGAGACCGATTTGCTGGCCGAGGCGCTGCAGAAGCCGAGCGGACGAACTGCCGACGGCACGTTAAAGGCGCGGGCGCAAAAGCATCGTCTGGCGATTGCCTTGCTCAGCACGCATCGTGCTTCGGTCAAGGGGGGTGCGTCCGTTGCGCCTGCGGCCAAGCCCGCGCAGCCCGATTTGGCGACGTTAAAGGCGCAGTTGGTCCTGAAGCTGACGCAGATGCGGCAACGGGCCGAAGAGAGCGCGGCGGCCCGCGCCGAAGCTGAACCCGAACATGCAGGGGCGCCCAATGCCGATGTGTAATGCGCAAGCTTTGCTGGCACTGCCGCATGATCAGATGGTCGAGGTCATCCGCCGCTGGACCCGGAAAAAAATGACCGAAACGCAAAGCTGGAATTTTTGGGCGCGCGATGATCAGGCCGCGCCTTTGGAGGATTGGCGCGTCTGGCTGGTGATGGCGGGGCGCGGTTATGGCAAAACGCGCATGGGGGCGGAATGGGTGCGCGCCTTGGCAGCGCAACATGCCGGTGCGCGCTTTGCATTGGTGGGCGCAACCTTGAATGAAGCGCGCGCCGTGATGGTCGAGGGCGAAAGCGGGCTTTTGTCGTTGCCTCATTCCGAGCGCCCCATATGGGAACCGAGCCTGCGCCGTTTGACATGGGCGAATGGCGCGATGGCCACTTTGTTTTCGGCCGCAGAACCCGAAAGCCTGCGCGGGCCGCAGCATGATTTTGCCTGGGCCGATGAAATTGCCAAATGGCCCAGCGGGATCAAAGCGTGGGACAATCTGATGCTTGGGCTTCGGCTTGGCGAGAACCCCCGCGCGATGGCGACAACGACGCCGCGTCCGGTGTCTTTGGTGCGGCGGCTTAACGCGGAAAAGGGCGTGGCAATCACGCATGGGCGCACAACCGACAATGATATGAATTTGCCACCGGACTTCATCGCATCGGTGCGTGCGATTTATGCGGGAACGCGGTTGGGGCGGCAGGAATTGGATGGCGAACTGATCGCCGATGCGGCTGGCGCATTATGGTCTCGCGATTTGCTGGAACGGCAACGCGCAACTGCTGCACCCGAATTGAAACGCGTGGTCATTGGTGTGGACCCGCCAGTGTCGGAAAATGGCGACACCTGCGGCATAATCGCGGTCGGGCTGGGCGTTGATAAAAACGCCTATGTGCTGGCAGACCATAGCATCGCTGGCGCATCACCCGAACGCTGGGCCCGCGCGGTCGCAGCGGCGGCCGAGGCGTGGCAGGCGGACCGTGTGGTGGCGGAGATCAATCAGGGCGGCAATATGGTTGAAACCGTATTGCGCGCGGCGGACATTATGATGCCCATAAAGCGGGCGCACGCAAGCAAAAGCAAATCCGTCCGCGCCGAGCCGATCGCGACCTTATACGAAGCTGGGCGGGTCTTTCATGTGCGGACATTTTTGGAACTGGAGGACCAGATGTGCGGCCTGATTGCAGGTGGCGGCTATGAAGGTCCCGGCCGCTCCCCCGACCGCGCCGACGCTTTGGTATGGGCCTTGAGCGAATTGATGCTCGGCAAAACAGATCGCGTGCCGCAGGTGCGGCTGCTCTAAGCAAAAGGACAAATATATGAATATCTTCGGCTGGAAATCAGCCGGGCGTGGGTATCTGCGTCCGGCCAAAACGCGTGTGCAGCAGGATCGTCTGCCGGGCTTGCGCGGCTATGCTTTGGGCAGCTTGGGCGAATGGCCCCGGCATTATGAAGCGCAGATGCGCGAAGGTTATTTGTCCAACGCGATTGCCCAGCGCGCGGTGCGGTTGATTGCCGAAGGATTGGCGTCGGCGCCGCTGATCGCGAGCGATAAACGCGCTTTAGACTTGGTGCGCACAACGTCGGCGGGGCAGGCATTGATTGAGACGGTGGCAACGCATCTGTTGCTGCACGGCAATGCTTATGTTGAGCTATTGTCCGGCAATGATGGGCGGCCAGCGGAATTGTTCGCCTTGCGGCCCGAACGCATGACGATAGAGGCCGACACGCGCGGCTGGCCCGTGGCCTTTGTCTATAAAGCTGGCCAAGTCGCGAGCCGTTTGCCCGCCGAAAATGTCATCCATATCCGGTCAATCCACCCGCTCGATGACCATTATGGGCTGGGCTGTCTCAGCGCCGCATCGGGCGCGGTGGCGACGCATAATGCGGCGACGAAATGGAATAAGGCGTTGCTCGATAATGCGGCGCGGCCATCGGGCGCCTTGGTCTATGACATGGGCGACAGCGGGACGTTGAACGGCGAACAATATGCACGGTTGAAGGAGGAGCTGTCCGCCAGTTTCCAAGGGGCGGGTAATGCCGGGCGGCCGATGCTGCTTGAGGGCGGCCTGAAATGGCAAGCCATGGCGCTGACTCCGGCGGAGATGGATTTTGCCGGATTGAAGGAGGCGGCGGCGCGCGAAATTGCGCTCGCTTTTGGCGTCCCGCCTGTGTTGCTTGGCCTGCCGGGCGATGCGACCTACGCCAATTATCGCGAGGCCAATCGCGCACTTTGGAACCAGAGCATCATCCCCTTGGCGCGCAAGATATTGGACGCGCTGGCGCAAGGGCTGCGCCCCTATTTTGATGGCCTGACATTGGGACTGGATTTGGATGCAATCCCTGCGCTGGCCGAGGATCGTGAGCGTTTATGGGCGCAAGTGGGCGCCGCAGACTTTTTGACAATGGAAGAAAAACGCGCGGCGGTGGGAATTGGGGCCATTGTGCCGCCAGCAGAGATATCGAACGAAACGGGTGCAACTGAATGAAATAGAATTGAAAAATCGTTAAAAATCAAACAAAAGATGGACGTAGAAATCGTTCCAAATTATCAAGTTCAATTAAGGCGACTGCATTCACTGGGGGCAACTTCGCAAAACCATACCGAACACAAAAGGGGAGAAGTAAAATGGATCCTCGCATACAAATGGGCGATATGCTCAACGGCATTGGACAGCATCTTGCCGACATTCTCGATCAGCACCCCGATGGTAGTTATTTGTATGCCGAAGTGACCGAAGGCTCCTGTGAAGCAGGTATTTTCTTCGATGAAGGCAAACAGGTGGTCTATTTTGATCCAAGTGACGAGCTGTTTGACGCATTGTTCGACCTGTGGAATTTCGCCGAGGCGGATAAGAAATGGGCTGTGCTTCATTATGAAGTAAAAGACGGCAAGTTCAACGTCCGTTTTTTATATCCTGATCAATTAGATCCGGAGGAATTCAGTTATGAACGTCGAGCGCGCGCATTGCACGAGCGTTATGGCGACAAGCCTGTCATCTATCCCACGCCGGACGGAGATTATCGTGAACTGACATTGGACGATTTTCCCGACGACGATGATGAGAGTCCTGCGACCTAGCTGTCGTTTCATTTCCAAAAGACACAATGACCGCCGGTTGCCGTCTGCACCACGCATGACGCTGAGAAAACAGCGCGACCCGTAATGGCGGATGCAGCTCGTTTGGGTCCGATTTACACATAGGAAACATCAATGGTTGAGAATAATTTGCAAGGTCTGCTGGAGCAGGCCTCCGAAACGGGTGCGCGTCGTGCGTTGGCTGGGTTGGGGCTGGATGATGCCAGCGCCGCCAAGGATATGAGCGAATTGCGCGAGTTGCTGTCCGCCTGGCGCGACGCCAAACGCTCGGCACGCAAGGCGGCGATTGGTTGGGTCGTGCGCATGGTGCTGGCGTTTTTGCTGATCGGCATTGCGTTCCGATTGGGACTGACTGGATTGGTCAGCCAATGAGGCTGGCGGGCTATGCCGCGATCTTTGATGCGCCGGACAAGGGCGGCGATATTGTCCGCAAGGGGGCGTTTGCGCGCGCGGCAAAAGCCGGCCTGCCGTTGCTGTGGCAACATGACCAACGCCGCCGCATCGGCTTTGTCGAAAGTTTAAGCGAAGATGCACGCGGCCTGCGCGTCATTGCGCAGCTCGATGATGACAATGCCTTTGTACAGGCGGGCAGCGGTCTGTCCTTTGGCTACCGCGTGCGTGCGATGCAGCAACAGGAATATCGGGAACTTACCGACCTCGACCTCATTGAGGTCAGTGTTGTTACCACCCCGATGCAGCCGCTCGCCCGTGTGCTGGCGGTCGAGGCGGGCGGCGTAAGCGCCTCAGAAACCACACAATTCACGCAAGGAGAATGACATGGATTATGAAGTTAAAGCAGACAATCTCGACGCCGTTTTTGACGGGGCGGTGCCGGCGGTAGCGGTGACGCGGCCCGTTTTGTCCGGCGGCAAGGTCGCGGACCCCGCGCGCTCGGCCTTTGTCGATGGCTATTTGCGGCGCGGGTCGGAGGTGGAGTTGAAAAGCTTCACGGGTGTAACACCGGCCGATGGCGGATTTGCGGTGCCGCGCGAAATTGATGAGGTCATCGACAGCGTATTAAAATCAATCTCCCCCATTCGCGCGATTTCGAGTGTGGTGCGTGTGGGATCGGCGGGTTATCGCAAGCTGGTGACGCAAAATGGCGTGACATCGGGCTGGGCGGCGGAAACCGCAACGCGTCCAGAAACGGGGACGCCGACCTTCAACGAAATCGTGCCGAGCTTTGGCGACCTGTATGCCAATCCGGCGGCGACGCAGGCGATGTTGGATGATGCGGCATTTGATGTTGAGGCCTGGCTCGCGGATGAGATTGCATCCGAATTTGCCAAAGCCGAAGGCGCAGCCTTCATCAATGGTAATGGCATCAACCGCCCGCGCGGATTTCTAACCGCGCCGGTTGCCAACACAAATGATGCGACGCGGCCCTTTGGCACGTTGCAATATGTGCCGACAGGGGTGGCGGGCGGCTTTGCCACAACCAACCCGCAAGACAAGTTGGTGGAGCTGGTGCACGCGGTCCGCGCGCCCTATCGCCAAGGAGCGAGCTGGGTCATGAATGCATCGACCTTGTCGATTATTCGCCGCTTCAAAACAAGCGATGGCGCGTTCATTTGGCAACCGGGCCTTGTCGCCGGACAGCCGGATATGTTGATGGGCTATCCGGTCATTGAGGCCGAAGACATGCCCGACATATCGGCGAACAGCCTGTCGATTGCCTTTGGTAATTTCAAGGCGGGCTATTTGATTGCCGAACGGAGCGAGACCAATATCTTGCGCGATCCGTATTCGAACAAGCCTTATGTCCATTTCTACGCAACCAAGCGCATTGGGGGCGCGCTGATTAACTCGGCGGCGATTAAGTTGATGCGCTTTTCCTTGACCTAAGCATTTTGGCCTCTGCCCGCATGATACATGGGCAGGGGCTTTTTGGTTATAAAATTACTAAATAAAACGCCAATATGGCTAATAATGCGCAGCCACTGTTTTGCGCGACCCCAAATTCAAAGGAATATCCGATGTTGAGCCTTGATCCGCTCGGCCTCGACAGCGTCATGCTGGCCGAGGTGCGGGCCTATGTGCGTGTCGATGCGGGCACTGATGACAATATGCTCGCCGCTTGCGCCACTGCCGCGGTTGAACATGCCGAGCAGTTTACGCGGCAGATACTGATCCGCCGTGGCGCCAAGGATATCGTCACAACAGGATCGGGCTGGCAAATATTGCAGGCGATGCCCGTGCAATCGGTCGTGAGCGTGACAGGCATTCCGGCCGAGGGCGCCAGTTTTGCCTTGGCTGCATCCGCATGGGAGGCAAAAATCAGCTCCCGCGGGGAAGCCTACTTCCGCGTGCTACAGCCGGGCAGTGCCGGGCGAGCAGAGGTGTCGCTGAGCGTGGGCCTATCGGCGAATTGGGCTAGCCTGCCGGAATCGCTTCGGCTTGGTTTGCTGCGGCTGGCGGCATATTTCTACAACAATCGCGACGCGAGTGATGATGCAGGGCCACCTGCCGCCGCACTGGCGTTGTTTTTGCCGTTTCGCCGGGTGCAATTGGCATGAGCGACGAATTTGCAGGCACGCTGCGCGAACATATCGTCATCGAAACACGGCTCAGCACGCGCGACAGCCGTGCAGGGGCGGTGGGCAATTATCGTTATGATGGGCAGGCTTGGGCCGCCGTATCGCCACTCATGCCCGCCGACCTGACACGCGCCGATGCGCTGTCAGCGATGCCGCGATGGCGGGTGACAATCCGCAAACGCGAAGGTGTGGGCCTCGGCACAAGGCTCACATGGCGGGGCAAATATCTCGCAGTGCGCGCGACGCTCAGCGATCCGCAAACGCCCGCGCAGATGCATCTGACCTGCGAAGAAGTGCGATGAAAACCGAACGCCTGACCGCCAAAGCCGACGCCTTGGGCGCGGCGCATGTGCAGCAAGTAACCGACCAGTTGATGGCAACCAAATTGCCGCCGGGCGTGCGGGCCGAACGCCGTGCGGACGGCGTGACTTTAGTCGCCAAAAACCTGCGCCGCCGGATGCTGGAAGACGCGCAATTACGGAGTTTTGGACGATGAGTGATGCAGCGCAAGCCTTACAAGCCGCGGCTGTGGCGGCGCTATCGGCGCATCCGGTGTTGGCGGCGCAATTGACGGGGATCTATGATGGCCCGCCGCCCCGCGCCGCCTTTCCTTATGTCGCGGTCACCGACGGGTTGGTGAGCGACTGGAGCACGAAGACGCAAAAGGGCCGTGAAATCCGTCTGGCGTTTACCGTGTGGGATGATGGCGAGGCTGCGACGCGGCTGGCGGACCTGATGGGCCATGTCGACGACGCCTTATTGGCGATCCCGCGCGACTTATCGGGCTGGCGAATTGCGACAGTGGTCTTCCTGCGATCGATGATCGTGCGCGATCCGGCGGGGCCATGGGCGGGGCTGGTTGAGCACCGCGTCCGGTTACTCGCGGTCTAACTCAAGCAATATTTTCTCCGCCGATGCGCGGACATTTTCGAAAGGATAGGAGCATATGCCAGTAGAAAGAGGAAGCGCCTTCCTGTTGAAGGTTGGTGATGGTGCAGCGACGCCCGTATACGCAACGGTCGCGGGCCTGCGCACCACGCAAATGTCGATCAATGGCGACCCCGTGGTCATCACCCATAAGGGCAGCGGCGCGTGGCGTGAGCTACTGTCGGGCGCGGGTGTGCGGTCGGTATCGGTGTCAGGGGCGGGCGTGTTTACCGGCTCGCTGGCGGAGACCCGGATTAAGAACAACGCCTTTTCGGGGCAGTTGGATGATTATGAATTAAGCTTTGAAAGCGGTGAGCGGTTGCGCGGAAAATTCCTGGTCGCGCGGCTCGATTATGCGGGCGATTTCAATGGAGAGCGGTCCTACACGTTGGCGCTCGAAAGCAGCGGAATGGTGACGTCACTATGACGCGGTCCGCCAATCAGGCGCGCGGCGAGGCGTCGTTATTGCTCGACAGCGGGGCCGTTGTTTTGCGTCCGAGCTTTGCCGCTTTGGTTGCGGCAGAGGAGGAATTGGGACCGTTATTTGCGCTGGTTGAGCGCGCGGCGGCGGGCGAGATGAAGCTTTCCGAAATGGTCGGTTTATTCTGGCATTGCCGTCATGCAACCGACGCCAAAATGACGCGTGCCATGTTCAGCGAGAGCGTAACCAAGGCCGGGCTTTCGGCGATGACGCCAGCGCTGAAAATCCTGCTGGGTCAGATATTGAGCGGGCGATGAGCTTTGCCGATGTTGCGGCCCAATTGGCGGCGCGCACGGCCGTGATTTTGGGCTGGCGGCCCGATGATTTCTGGAACGCTACACCCGCCGAACTGCTGGGCATATTGCAGGCGCTTGCGGGCGACGGGGCAACGCCGCCCAGCGCGGATGCGCTACACCAATTGATGGCGCGGTTTCCAGATAGCCCAAGCGGAGAGACATGATGGATGAAGAAATTGACCGGCTGGTTGTGTCGGTGCGTGCTGACACGCGCGCCTTTGCGCGCGACTTGGCCACGATGCGTGCCGAACTCGACGGGCCATTTGCCGACGGGTTGGAACGCGCCGGATCGGCGCTCGAACGTGGGCTGACCAGCGCCATTCAGCGTGGCAAATTCGGCTTTGACGATTTGCGCCGCGTGGCCTTGTCGGTGTTGTCGGAAATTGCGGCGGCCGCCATTCGTTCGGGCTTGAATGCAGGCAGTGGTGGGGGTGGCGGCAATCTGCTCGGCACCTTAGGGAATTTGCTCGGCAATGCATTGGGTGCGCCGGGCCGCGCGACGGGTGGGCCCGTGTCGCCGGGCCGTGCCTACAATGTGGGTGAGCGTGGGCCTGAATTATTTGTCCCCACAAGCAGCGGGCGGATTGAGGCGTCGCCTGCGGCCAGCACACCAACCCACGTCCGGATGACAATCAACGTATCGGATGCACGCGGCACTGCGCCCGCTGCGCTTGAACGGTCGTCGCGTCATGTTGCGCGCGCGGTCCGTCAAGCTTTGGCGCGGGATTGAGCCATGGCTTATTGGCTCTGCGACACAAGGCGGCAGCAAAAATCATCGCCGGTGTTGCGGTTTGACCCCCGTTTTTGGACTGTGAACTTTCCGCGCCCGATGATGGCATCGGTGGTAACGACTGGCCCTGAATCTTTGCGCGCAGAGGCGGTGTTTTATCGCGGCAATGACCTGGCGGGTTTGATCTGGGACAGTGTAGATGCATGGGATCACCCGTTGCTCGCATATGAAACCAATCGCGATTACCGGCGGTTGACGGTTAGCTTCCGGTGGCGGTCTGAAGGCATCATGCCGTTGGATGCTATCAACGGCCCGACACTGACTATATCTGGGCGCGATGCCCAAGGTGCAGCCAAAAGCTGGTATGTGCGGTTGTGGAATTATGCCGTCGGCACGCCGCAGGATGCGGAAATCATCCTCGATTTTAGCGACCTTTCGGGTGGGTTTTTATTGCCACAAGAGGGCGACCCTGTGTTCGCGGGCGACATTGACCGGATGTTTATATCGCTTATTCCACCAAGCTATACAGGACAGCCCGGCAGTTTGAGTGCCCCGGCAGAAGGCTGGGTAGAATTAAGCGAAATCCGCTGCGATGGCGCAGGCGTGATGTTGGATGCGGGCGATGTGATGATCCCCGAACATGATCTGAAAATGGCGACGGGATATGATGATGCTTATAACCAGACGCCCGCGCGTCTGATGCGGCAAATTCTTGCCTTGGGCTATCGCGGGACGATTAACCATTATGTCGGCATGAGCCATTATTTTCGGCTCGAGACGCTGGGCAATGCGCATTATGTAAGCCTTGCAGGCGGTGTGTTGAATGCACCCTGCATCGCCTGGCACCGCAGCTTTGCCGCGCAGGCAAAGGCGCTGGGGTATGATCTGATTTTCTCGTTAAGCTATGAATTGTTCGACGCGCATTGCTGGAATGATTGGAAGCAACGCGCCTTTAATGGGGACCCGGCGCTCACGGCTTGGGAACCGCCCTCGGCTTTATTGTCGCCCGCGCATGCAGGCGCGATCAATTACCTAAAGGCGGTGGCACGGGCCTTTGTCGCGATATTGAAAGCCGCCGGATTGCCGGTGAAATTTCAGATCGGGGAGCCGTGGTGGTGGATCATGCCCGATGGCCGAATTTGCCTTTATGATGCGGCCGCCAATGCGGCGTTTGGCGCGCTGTCGGTGAGCATCCCGAGCATAAAGGGAAGCAAGACGGCGGCGCAAAAGGCGATGCTCGATAAGGCCGGGCAATTGCTCGCCGTGTCCACAGCATCGATCTGCGATGCCGTGCGGGCAGAGGCGGGTAATGCAGGCGCACAGACCTTATTGCTGGTCTATTTGCCGACGGTGCTCGACGCCGAAGCGCCCGAGGCCTTGCGCGCGAATGTGCCATTGGGTTGGGCAGCGCCCGCGTTCGATGTGTTGCAGCTGGAAGATTATGACTGGGTCACTTCGGGCAACCATGGAGCTACGCAGCGGGCGGTGCCACTGATGGCGACGCGCTTGGGCTATCCGATTGCGCGGCAGCATTATTTCGCCGGTTTCGTGCTTCGCCCCGAAGACAGGGCACAATATGACGAGATTGCCTTTGCCGCCGCGCAAAGCCGCGCGCGTGGCACAGCACAGACCTATGTCTGGGCACTGCCGCAGGTCGCGCGTGATGGTTTTACCTATTTTGAAATTGGGCAACAGGAGGATGCAGTGCAGGAATTTGATGATGTGCTTTTCCCGCTGCAAATCGGCCGTGAAGCAGAAATGACGGCGGCATTTTCAACCAATGTGGTGACCACGCTTTCGGGCCATGAACGCCGCAACAGCGCTTGGAGTAATGCACGTTTAAGCTATGATGTTGGGCCGGGCGTTCGGTCGGAAAATGAGCTTGGGCAATTGCTGTCCTTCTTCCGCGCGCGGCGGGGTCCGGCGGTCGGATTTCGTTTCGCCGATCCGTTCGACAATAGCTCGAACGGCATGACCGGCGCGCCCAATATGTTGGACCAAAATCTAGGGCTGGGCGATGGGGTTCGTACAATGTTTCCCTTGCTGAAAACCTATGGCGTCGACGGCCAAGTCCGCCGCATAACGCTGCCGGTTGCGGCATCGGTTCTGGTGGCGGTGAACAGCGTCACGGCGACCGGATGGTCGTTGGCAGCAGCTGGGGTCATCAGCTTCGCCACGGCACCATCAACAGGCGCAGTCGTGACCGCTGGCTATCGCTTCGACGTTCCGGTTCGCTTTGCCAACGATCAAATGGATATGGCGCGCGCGACCTTTGGCGCAGGCGACATGCCTCATATTCCGTTGATCGAAATACGAGAAATGCAGTGATGGACGGCTGGATGGAAGGGCCGTTGACCAGCGTCGCTTATGGCTGGCGGCTTGAGCGGGCGGACGGGGTGACATTGGGGTTCACATCGCATGATGCCGATGTCACGCATGACGGCATATTGCTGCGCGCAAGCCCCGGCATGCAGCCAACGACGGTGCTGCAAAGCGCTGGCCTGGAAAAAGACGGGTTGGACGTATCCGGTGCGCTCACGTCCGATGACATTCGCGCCGATGACCTTGCGGCAGGTCGCTGGGACGGGGCGTATCTGGAGATATTCCTATTTGACTGGACCGCGCCCGAAGCAGGCAAACGTGTGTTGGCGGCAGGGGAGTTGGGTGCTGTGTCCTTTACCGATGATGCGTTTACGGCGGAGCTTATTGGCTTGCAAGCGCGGTTAGACAAAGCCGTGGCACCGCAAACTTCACCAACCTGTCGCGCACGATTTTGTGATGCCGCCTGCGGTTTGAACAGTGCCCGTTTTCAGCATCTGGCGAAAGTCGCCAGCTATGATGATAACCGGATTTCGATCACGGCGCCCTTGGCAATTGCCGATGGGCATTTGGCCTATGGCGAATTGCGCTGGCTTTCGGGTCCCAATTGCGGTTCGACGGTAAAAATTGCGTACCATGCAGGTACCGAAATATATGCCTATGGCGCCCCGTTCCACGTCCCAAAAGCAGGCGACCTGATTGCATTAACGCAAGGATGCGACAAGGTCATGGCGACCTGCGCCGAGCGGTTCGGCAATGGCGCAAACTTTCGCGGCGAACCTTATTTGCCCGGCAACGACCTCCTGACCCGTTACCCCGGTGGTAATTAGGGTTCAGCCGCCACGCACAACGTCTCAAGCCCGAATGGCTGACCGTGCGATGGCCCTTTTGGGGGCGCCGTTCCGGATGCGTGGCCGCTCGATCGAAACTGGTTTTGATTGTGTTGGCGTGGCTGCGGCCTGTCTTGTCGACGCTGGCTATCGTTTCGATATACCAACCGATTATCGCTTACGTGGCGATTTTGACGCACGCGCGCAGGCTTTTTTTGCGGGCAATAAATTTCAGAATGTTGATGACGGATCATGGGTCGCAGGCGATATTTTGCTGCTTCGACCCGGCCCCCGGCAGTTGCATTTTGCCGTGCTGGCGCAAGGCGGCGCGGTGCATGCGCATGTGGGTTTGGGCCGCGTCGTATTGACCCCATTGCCGCTGCCATATGGCAACATCAGCCAATGGCGCTTTCAAGGAGACTGACATGGCAACGCTTGTTTTGACCGCCGTGGGTTCCGCGATTGGTGGACCAATTGGCGGTGCAATTGGCGGCGCAATCGGCCGACAGATTGATGCGGAAATATTCGCGCCGCCTGCGCGGCAGGGGAGCCGTTTGAAAGAATTGGCGGTCCAGACATCAAGCTATGGGTCGCAAATCCCCGCAATATTTGGCGCCATGCGGGTGGCGGGCACCGTTATCTGGTCCACCGATTTGATTGAGGAGCGGACGAAAAGCGGCGGCGGCAAGGGACGGCCGGCAACGGTGAATTACAGCTACCGCGTCAGTCTTGCCGTGGCGTTATCGAGCCGGCCAATCGCCCGTGTTGGCCGCATCTGGGCGGATGGTAACCTTATCCGTGGTGTACAAGGCGACTTTAAAATTGATGTCCAAATGCGTGTGCATGAAGGGCATGAAAATCAGCAGCCCGATCCTCTCTTGGCCTCGGCAGAAGCGCTTGGGCAGTGCCCTGCGCATCGCGGCATAGCCTATGTTATTTTTGAAGACCTTCAGCTCGCTGAATTTGGAAACCGCATACCGTCGTTGACCTTCGAGATTTTCGAACGTGAAGGGCCGTTAGCATTATCCGCGTTGCTGAATATGGTTTCGAAGGGCGACATTGCCAGCCAAAGCGCGCTTGAGATTGGCGGCTTTGCCGTTGCCGGCACGAGCGTGCGTGAAGCTGTTGCACCGATTTTGGAAACATGCCCGTTGGAACTTATCATGTGCGACAGCCATCTTGTCATTCGGGACATTGGCATGACCCAGGATTTTGTCCACAGCATCGACATTGCGGTGGAAGAAAATGGGCGTGCTTTGGAAAAAGCAAAGCATGTCTTGCCTCCGGCGGCCAATATTCCGGTCCATGTTGCGCTGCGATATTATGATGCGGAGCGTGATTATCAGGCAGGGATTCAGCAAAGCGGCAGTGACCCAAGTGGCCGTGCTGACATGCGATTGGAATTGCCCGCGGTGCTCAGCGCCGAAACCGCCAAGGCCTTCGTCGAAGCCAAAGACAGCGATGTTCGCTACGCGCGTCAATTCTGGTCCGGGTCAGCCGCAGCATCGACCCGCGCGTACCAACCGGGCGACCATGTCCGGACAGCGGATAACCGGAAATGGCAAATATCAGAGATTGAAGTTGGTCTGGGCACCACGTACATCAAGGCCAAGGCGTTGCCTAAGCATTTGGCAATTAGTGCCTCGGGTAGCGCAGCTGGACGGCATGTGCCATCTGTGGATCAGCCAATTGGGCAGACGCGCATATTGGCGCTCGAATTGCCGTTGGTCTCGGGCGGCGATCCCGATAAACCGGCCTTAGCAGTATTTGCCGCAGGCACAGAGGCGGGGTGGAAACGCGCCGCCCTGTCGCTTTCAACGGATGATCAATGGAGTGATATCGGGACCACTGCGCTGCCTGTGGTGATTGGCAATACGCAAAACGCCATGGCGGCGCATCACCCGTTTTTGCTTGATGAGGCAAGCGCGCTGGATATTCTATTGCTGAATGCGGCTATGGTCTTGGCGACCCGAGACACAACGCCTTTGGCGGCCGACGCGCCGATATTCTGGATCGATGGGGAGTTTGTGCGCGTCGGGTGTATTGTTGCCTTAGGCGGCAAAAGCTACCGCCTTTCGCGGTTCAGTCGGGGTTTAGCCGCGTCGGCAATATACGCGCCTGCACACGCGGTTGGCGCGCAAATTGTGCTCATCGATGCAAGCGCGACGCTTATAATTTCTGAGAATATGTATCAGGTCGGGCAAAGTGTGATACTGGAGGCGCAAGGGCTTGGTGATGCCACACCTTTGACAACAGTCATTGTGGCAGAGGGGCTGGCCATTACGCCGCTGCCGCCCGTCCATGGCCGCGTGACAAAAGACGACAGCGGCAATTTCGATTTATTCTGGAAACGCCGCTCGCGGCTTGATCTGGGATGGGTGGATGGCGTTGATCAAGCCCAAGCCGAGGATCAAGAAAGCTACCGCGTTGGGCTGTACATCGATGACCAGATGCTCCGCGAGTGGACTGCGACCGAAAATCACCTGCGCATTTCGGCAAGCGAAATGGCCAGCATCGGCGCGCAGCCAAACAATGTGGTTGTTTTTAAGATACAGCAAATCGGGCGCTTTGCCCTGTCCGATCCGCTGACATTCGGTCTGAGCTGATCGGTAAATGCATCTCATCAGGAGGATATATGGCTGCGTTAGAAACTGGACGCCATCGACTGCCGCTTTTGGCGGTTTCACAGGCGCAAAAAGAAATCACGCATAATGAAGCGCTCGTTATGATCGACGCGCTGCTGCACATGGCAGTGGAAGCGGCATCGTCCGCGATACCTGCCGTTACCGACAATGATATTGGTAAATCTTGGATTATTAATGGGACGCCAACGGGTGCTTGGGCAAGCAAAGCCGGTCAAATCGCCTGCTGGATTGGCGGCAGTTGGCGCTTTGTCGTGCCCCATGAAGGTATGCGGGTTTGGAATAAGTCCACACGACGGCAGAGCCATTTCATATCAGGCCAATGGACCACCGCGCCTGCGATACCCAATCCAGTCGGTGGCATTGCCGTCGATAGCGAAGCGCGCGCAGCCTTGTCGGCGATTTTACAATATTTGCGGCTATTGGGCATATTAGCCACATGAACCACGGCCGGTCGCAAACACCTTAAATATTCTGATAAATAGCCAAAAATGGCGACATTTTGGCAACAGTATAGGGACATAGCGGCTTGCATGGACGGAACAGAAGCGGTAGACATATGGCCTCGAATTCCTGTTCCTAAGATAGATAAGGGGAAAGTTGATGCGTAAGTTAGCCCTAAGTTTGGCACTCGCTTCTACTGCTCTGGCGTCACCGGCTTTGGCCCGCGATAACCAGTGGTATGTGGGCGTTGATGGCGGTGCCATGTTAGTAGAAGACCTCGCTTTGGATATTGGTGTCGTGAAAGATGCGGCAACATTAGACGCTGACAAGGGTTATGATTTCGGTGGCCTCGTTGGCTATGATTTCGGCGGTTTCCGTCTTGAATCAGAAGTGTCCTATCGTAAGGCGGACGTTTCTGGTTTCACCAGCCAAACACCTCAGGCAACAAGTGGCACGAGCACAGCTTTGCTGGCTGGCGGTAACTACGCCGCAACTGGCGGCGCAAATGCATTGAGCTTCATGGTCAATGGATTGCTGGATTTCGGTGATAATGACGGCCTTCAGGGCTTTGTTGGCGGCGGCGTTGGTGTTGCGCGTGTAGACGTGCAGACCGTTTTGGCAGCGCCTTCATTCCTTGATGACTCGGATACCGGTTTTGCATGGCAGGCACTTGCTGGCGTTCGTGCGCCATTGAGCGGCAATTGGGATGTGGGCCTGAAGTATCGTTTCTTCAACGCGGATAAGGTTGGTCTTGTTGATCGTCTCGGCCGTGCCGTTGAGTCGCGCTTCCGTTCGCACAGCTTGATGGGAAGCTTGGTGTATAATTTCGGCGGCGCACCTGCGCCGGTTGAAGTGGCACCACCGCCACCACCGCCACCACCACCTCCTCCTCCGCCGCCTCCACCACCGCCGCCACCTGCGCCGGTGTGCAACACGGGTCCGTATATTGTGTTCTTCGATTGGGATAAATCGAACCTGCGTCCAGACGCGGCTTCGGTTCTTGATAATGCCGTTGCACAATATTCGAACTGTGGCAGCGCGAAGGTTATGCTTGCAGGTCACGCTGATAAGTCGGGCGCTGCAAAGTACAATGTCGGCCTTTCACAGCGTCGTAATGACACTGTTCGTACGTATCTTGAGTCCAAGGGCGTATCGACTGGCGCGATTGCTACTGAGGCATTCGGTGAAACTGCACCATTGGTACAAACTGCAGATGGTGAGCGTGAACCGCAAAACCGTCGCGTGGAAGTTACCTACGGTCCAGGTTCGGGAATGTAATTCCCAATCTGATTTCAGGTTAAAAGAAAGGCTGGTCGAAAGACCGGCCTTTTTTTTACCTTCGATACGTGATGTCAAAAATAGAGCTAAAATTTTAGGCCGCGGCCTTTGTCTTTGCTCGTGCTTTTACTGCGGCCGATTCCAAAAGCCTGGTTTCAAGTGCTTTCAACTTGTTTTTGTTTTCGATTTTGCCGCCGAATAAATCCGTCACATAAAATGTGTCGACGGCGCGTTCCCCGTAAGTGGCGATATGCGCGCTGTGCAATGTGACTTTCGATTCAAACAGCGCGAGCGCCAAATTGTTGAGCAAGGCGGGACGATCCAGCGCATTCACTTCAATCACCGTAAAGCGATTAGACGCTTGATTATCAATCAGCACCGATGGCGCGATTTTAAAGGCGTCGGCTCGGCGCAGCGCTTTTGGTTTTGCGTCCAGTTGTGTCATCAAACGCGCGCGATTGGTCAGCGCCTCTTCAATGTTACGCTTGAGGCGGTTTAACTGGCTTTGCTCCTGAAAAGGACGACCCAGCGGGTCTTGGATAAGGAAATTGTCGACCGCCATGCCGTCGCTGCTGGTGTGAATCCGCGCATCGATAATGTTACCGCCCGCCAGATGAATGGCGCCGGCTATGCGGTAAAACAACCCGGGATGGTCGGCTGCAAAAACCGTGACGAGCGTCGCGCCACGATCAGGATAGAAACAAGCATCAATGGCAAGTTCTGTGCCCGCATTGGACAGAAGATGCCGGGCGTTGCGTTCAATGATGTCGTCTGGTTCCGCGATCCAATAAGCATCAGGCAGCGTTTTGGCGAAGGCCGCAAATTTATCAGACGATAATTGTAACGCGGACTCCAGCTGCGCCTTTTTCGAGACAATCCTCTCGTCCCGGCCGCGTTGCTTGTGCCCCAAGCGCAGCACTTCTTCCGTCGCTTCAAACAGGTCCGAGAGAAGCTGTCGTTTCCAACTGTTCCAAACGCCTGGTCCAACTGCGCGGATGTCAACGACGGTCAAGACCATTAACAGCTTCAACCGCTCGGGGGACTGGACGGCCTGGGCAAAATCGAGAATGGTCTTAAAATCCGCCAAGTCCCGCTTGAACGCAGTGGCCGACATCAACAAATGATAACGGACGAGCCACGCAACAGTTTCCGTCTCAGCTGGAGAAAGACCCAGCCGCGGGCATAAGGATTCGGCAATCTCTGCGCCCAACACACTATGATCGCCGCCACGCCCCTTCGCGATATCGTGGAGCAATGTGGCGACAAATAATACGCGCTTGCTGACAATCTGCTGCACCATCGCCGTAGACAGCGGGTGATCTTTTTTGAGCTTTCCGCGGTTGATATCGGCTAGCAAACCAATGGCGCGGATCGAATGTTCATCGACGGTGTAATGGTGGTACATATCGAACTGCATCTGCGCGACGACGCGGCGGAAATCCGGAATGAATCGACCAAAAACAGTAGATTCATTCATCCAGCGCAACACCGTTTCCGGGTCGCGCGGCGATGTCAATATTTCGAGAAAAAGGGCGTTGGCTCTCGGGTCCCGCCGCAATACTTTGTCGATCAGTCGGGCATCTCTTTGGGCGGCACGCATCGCCAGCGGGTGGATTTCCAATTCATGCAAATCCGCCAAATGAAATATTTCGAGCAACCGCACAGGGTCTTGCGCAAAAAAGCCATCATCGGGGAGCGCGAGGCGACCACGATCGAGTTGAAAGCCGTTGAGCTTTCGCGGTTTCCGGGCAAAGCTGGGCAAAAACCGGCGGCCTTTTTTGGCCATAGCTTCATCCAAATGTGCCAGGAACAGTCCCGTCACGTCGCCTACCGTTTTTGCGTTCAAAAAGTAAAAATGCATGAACCTTTCAACCGCCGAGCGCCCGGGGCGATCAGCAAATTGCATGCGTTCCGCTAATTCGCGTTGCAGATCGAATGTGAGACGATCTTCCCCACGTCCGGTGATATTGTGCATATGACAACGCACAGCCCACAAGAAATTTTCGGCTTTTCTAAAACGATTATATTCATCGATTGTGAGTAGGCCAACGTCGACAAGTTCGGACGCGGCGGACACTTTATGGATATATTTTCCAATCCAATAGAGTGTGTGGAGATCGCGAAGCCCACCTTTGCCATCTTTGATATTGGGTTCGACTACATATCGGCTGTCCCCCATGCGCCGGTGTCGATCGTCGCGTTCCATCATTTTTAGGCGGACAAAGTCTGATGCCGTGTTTGCGACAACCTCATTCCAAAAACGCAGCGAAACCTCTTCATAAACGCCGCGGTCACCCCACACAAACCGGCTTTCCAGTAACGCGGTGCGGATGGTTAAATCCTCTTGCGCCATCTTTACCGTTTCATCGAGGGATCTGCTTGATTGGCCGACCTTTAACCCAAGATCCCACAGCAAATAGAGGATCGCTTCGACCACCTGCTCGGTCCAGGAACTACGCTTGAAAGGCGTAACGAAGCCGATGTCCACGTCGCTATGTGGGGCCATCTCCCCACGGCCATATCCACCCACAGCCAGAACCGCGATCCTTTCGGATGCCGAGCGGTTGGCAGCGGGATAGGCGTGCACAGTGACATAATCATAGATGAGCCGGACGATT
Source organism: Sphingomonadales bacterium UBA656 (assembly GCA_002299895.1). GTDB lineage: Bacteria > Pseudomonadota > Alphaproteobacteria > Sphingomonadales > Sphingomonadaceae > Sphingorhabdus_B. The sequence continues at coordinate 92,735 of DBOC01000002.1, forward strand.
TGATCGATAAGGAATGATTGCTCGGCCGCGGCACGATAGCCTTGCGACGGCGCGGCATCGAGGCGCCGTTGAATTTCCCTCCGACCATTGGCCAGTGCCGTTTGCAATATCTCTACGACGTGTGGACGACGTGCTTCGGCCCCGTACGCGCGCACGATGCCTTCAATCTGTTCGGCCAGCACACCGCGGTCGATAATGTCGCGCTGCTTGAATATCCGTTCTGCTGTTGATGCCATGACGCGACCTTAGGCGCGATCCGGCATCATGTCAGCATCAAGCGGATATTTTGGCATTATATTCGCGTCGCAGAGTCACCCGGTCAATTTTTTGTGTACCCAGTCGGGGGAGTGGATCGGCCACTTGCCAGTAATGCACGGGAATTTTGTAGGGCGCGAGACGTTCCGCCAAAAATGCTTTCAACGCATCCGCGGTCAGCGTGACGCCGTCCTTTGTCTGATAGACGATGCCGGGCACCTCCCCATATTTTTCATCAGTAATGCCAAATACAGACAATTCGGCAATTGATTCATGCTCATAAGCGGCTGCTTCAACTTCGGGGCAACTGATATTCTCACCGCCTCGAATGATGATATCTTTCTTACGGTCGACGATAAACAAATAGCCGTCTTCGTCGAGATAACCGATGTCGCCGGTCCGGAAAAATCCATCTGCGGTGAAGGCATCGCGCGTAGCATCTTCGTTATTCCAATAGCCATTGAAATTGGCAATCGTCCGAATACCCACTTCACCGCGTTCGCCCTGCGGCAAAACATTGCCAGCATCGTCCAGCATTTGGACCTCGACAAGTGGCTTGGTCGCAGGACCAGTGCTGGTTGGCTTTTCTAAATAATTATCGGTGAAATTGCCGCAGCCAACGCCGTTGGTTTCCGTGAGGCCGTAGCCCAATAATGGATAACCCCAGCTCATTTCCTTGCGGATTTTTTTGACATGCTCAACAGGGCGTGGCGCGCCGCCAGCGGCAAATGCGGTGCAGCTTGTTAAATCATATTTGTGCCGGGCAGGGTGCGTTGCCAGCTCAATGCTCATCAACGGAACGCCCACGAAATAAGTGATGCGTTCTTTTTCGATAATACGCATCGCCTCTTCTGCGTCCCATTTGGGCATCAACACGAGCTTGCGGCCGATGGCAAAGCTTTGCAGCACCAAAGGTATCGACGCGGTGACGTGGAACAAGGGCACATTCACGAGCGCTGAAGGCTGGGCCGGCATTGACTGGCCACTGGCGGACATAAGCTCAAAAAAGACAAGCGTTTGGCCTACATAGCTCATAGCACCTTGGACGACAGCGCGATGGTCTGACACCGCACCCTTCGACTGTCCGGTTGATCCAGAGGTGTATAATATCGTCGCGTTATCGAGTGGATCGATGGCTGGCAGCGCTGTTTCCGCGCCGCCACCCTTTGCAGTCATCACCGATAAGCCGTCCTGCGGCAGCGAATCATGTTTTATGATGAGCAGTTCGCAATCGCCAATATCTTGTCCCGCCATCCGCGCGGCACGCTGTTCATCGGCGAGAACAAAGCGGCAGCCGACCATGCGAATGCCTTCGGCCAATTCGCCACCTTGCCACCAACCATTGAGCAAAGTTGCAACGCCGCCGGCCATCACAATTGCCATATAGGCAATGATCCAATTGGCGGAATTGCGTGCCGCAATGCCGATGCGCTCACCCTTTTGCAGCTTGTAGCCTTCCACAAGACCACCTGCCAAAGCGCGCGCCGCACCATAAGTTTGGGCGAAACTTAACCGGATATCGCCATCGACCAAAAATTCCTTGTCCGCATGGGTCGCGCAGAAAAATGCGAAATAGTCGGCCATGTTGCCCGGTGCTTTGGCAAAGACCGGCATTTGGACACCATATTTCTCGGCATAGGTAACGGCCAAGGGGCCATCATTGGCCATGAGCCGTTCAATGGTGGCATCGATTGCAAGGTCCAACTGCGACGGCATGTGATTCTCTCCTAAACTCTTTGTGCGACTTCTATTTGGCTCTATAGGAATGTCAAAAGATCCTGAGGAAATATTGTGTCATTCGAGATTATTTCAACCGCCGCCGGCTTTATTCAGTTTACCGACCTTGGCGTAGGTCCCGTTGCGCTCGATTTGGGCTTCTTCCAAATCCGTTGGTATTCGCTTGGATATTTGGTCGGCATCTTGCTCGGCTATTGGATGTTGCTGAAATTGCTCGCGCGTCCCGGCGCGCCCATGTCACGTGAGCAAGCGGATGACATTATCCTATATGCCACCTTGGGTATCATCTTGGGTGGACGGATTGGCTATATTTTATTTTACCAACCCTCCATTTTGCAGAATCCAATGGACGTCTTCAAATTGTGGGAAGGCGGAATGTCGTTCCATGGCGGCGCGATTGGTATCATATTTTCGATCTGGCTTTTGGCGCGCAAGCATAAGATTTCTTTTTTACGTGTCTGTGATTATGTCGCCTGCGTCGTGCCCTTTGGGATATTCCTCGTGCGGCTGGCGAATTTCGTGAATGATGAACTTTGGGGCCGCGTCACCGACGTGCCTTGGGCGATTGTTTTTCCCAATGGCGGTGATTTGCCGCGCCATCCAAGCCAACTGTATGAAGCGGTTTGTGAAGGACTGCTTATGGCCGCAATATTGTGGCCATTATTCTGGAAAACCAATGCACGCTATCGTCCCGGGTTCCTGACGGGTATGGCGGCAATCATTTATGGCACAGCCCGTTTTTCCATCGAGTTTGTCCGGGAGCCTGACCAACAGCTTCAGTGGCTGGTGGAAACAAGCGGCCTGAGCATGGGGCAGTGGCTTACCCTGCCGATGATATTGGTTGGACTGTTCCTGTTGTTCACCGCAGGTGCCCGCAAACAGCGCGCCGATGCCATGGCCGGCAGTAACAGTGCCGGCTGACACACAGCAAGTTGCAGTCCGCCTAGCGCAGCAGATAGAGGCATCAGGCCCCATCAGCGTTGCCGAATATATGCGTGTAGCCAATACCGCATATTATGGGCGCTCTGACCCGCTCGGCGCAGACGGTGATTTCATCACTGCGCCCGAAATCAGCCAGATGTTTGGCGAGCTGGTGGGTATTTGGCTGAGCGATATCTGGTTACGTCATCGTCCGGCCACTTGCCATTATGTCGAACTCGGCCCTGGCCGCGGGACGTTGGCGGCAGACGCGCTGAGAACAATGAAGCGTTTTGGTTGGCAGCCCTCGGTCCATTTCGTGGAAAATAGCCCTGCATTACGCGCCAAGCAGTTGCAGGCGGTGCCGGACGCGACATTCCATGACCATCTGGATAGTCTTCCGACCGATGCGCCTTTGTGTGTTGTGGCAAACGAGTTTTTTGACGCCTTGCCGGTTCGGCAGATGGTTGCGACGCAAGCCGGCTGGCGGGAGCGGGTTGTTGTACGCGATGGTGCAACCGGCTTTGCCGCTGTGCCAGGCACTTCCTCAGCCGATGACCTTATCCCTGAACAATTTCGCACGGCAGCGATGGGCAGTGTTTACGAAATTTGTCCTGATGCGTCGTCGATTATGCAGCAACTTTCGGCGCGACTGGCAAAGCAGGGCGGGGTGATGTTGGTCATCGACTATGGCTATACACAGCCCGCCTTGGGCAACACGCTGCAAGCAGTCCAGAGTCATGCATATGCCGACCCCTTCAATAATCCGGGCCAGGTTGATTTGACCGCGCATGTCGATTTTTTTGCATTGTCGAACTGCGCCAGAAATAGTGGCCTTTTGACCGCTGGACCAAGCGACCAAGGTGCATGGCTTTTGGGCCTTGGAATTACTCAGCGGGCCCAAATTTTGGCGGCGTCCAACCCCGACAGGGCTGGAGACATCAACGCCGAACGTAACCGGCTGGTGGCGCCTGACGCCATGGGGACCTTATTCAAGGTCTTGGCGGCTTATGCTCAAGGTTGGCCGCAGCCGGAGGGGTTCGGTCTTTAGCTTACCCAGTCGGCGATCTGACCCGCAACATCGTTCGCCGCGGCATTTAATGCCGCGCCTGCCGGTGCAGGTGCAATCGCAGTTATGGGACGCCTTGCTTCAAACCGGCGTTTTTCGGTCGCACTTCCGCGGATGATTTTGACCGCGTCATAGACGACTACAGCTTCGCTGGTTTCTGCATCAATACCGAATTCTAGCAGGCTTCCCGATAAAAAGCGCACGGCCTTGCCGCCTGCGTCGGCTTCATTCAGCACTAAATTCCCGCTCTTTGCCGAAACGGTTTCGACGAGCAAGCTCTGCATTAAACGGGCAGGTTTATCGGCCCAAAATGCGTCTTTGAGATAGGCAATACTACTGGGATCAATCTGAACTGGCACCCGATTATTATCCAACTTGCGCGGGACTTGAGGCATCTGGATAACCAAGGCGTCTGCCGTCGTTGCGGTACGCGCGACGCCGGCAGCCACGACATTGTCAGCCGTCAGAACGAGCATGGAGGCGGGCGCCTTACCACTGAAGCTTACGCACGCGCCAAGGGCTATGATGAGGGGTAACGCACAAAGGCGCTGTCCGGAGATTTTGCTGAACATCATTTTTGGTTCCTGCTGCCGGGTTTATATTCGGGTAAAGCGGGGCCGCCGACGACGCTGCTTATACCACCTTGGTCCACTTTCTCGGTCACCGACTTTAACGATATGGACACGTCTCTCAAGTCGCGCACAAGTTGCGTCACTTCGGGCAAAGTTTGCGTATTCAACGTTTCAATTGCTGGGTTCGCATTATTCAAGGTCGTTTCCAAGGCGGCCAGACTGCCATTTGCGGATCGCAGCGTTTTGCGCAATTCAACCAGCATCGGGCGACCTTCGCTATCGAGTAATCTATTGGTCGAGCCTGCCATTTTGGTGATCTCATCCGCAGCCAGACCTGCCTTTTGCAAGGCAATGCGCGATTCCTGAATGGCTGCACGCAAGTCGGGGCCTTGCGTTGCCAAAGATCCCGAAAGGCTTTCCACATTATCTAAAATTTGTTCGATGGACTGTTGGTTCTTGTCGGACAATATGTTGGTCAGCCGTTCGGTCAAAGTCGACAGCCGTTCCAAAAGCAAAGGCGCGTTGTTCAGTAGCTCGCCCAAAGCGCCGGGCTTTGTCGGAATGACGGGCACGCCTGTTGGACATGCGGACTGCGGTTTCACTTTTGGGCATTCCAATGCAGGCGCACCTTTAACCGCACCATCCAGCTGAATCTCCGAAACGCCGGTGAAGCCTATTCCATTAATCGTCGCTGTCGTCCCCAGAAGCACGGGCACGCTGTCCTTGATGCTGATGCGCACCCGCACGAACTCTGGATCGGGCTCCCATAATTCGATGCTCTCAATTTGGCCGACGGGAACGCCAGAAAAAGAAACGCCCGAACCTTTGGCCAAGCCATTGACCGATTGTTGAAAGAATATGTCATATTCTTTTTTGTCACCTTCATTTGTCCGCGAAAGCCAAACGGTAAATGCGGCCAGCAGCGCTAGAAGGAGAAGCGTGACAGCGCCCACCATCACATAATTGGATTTGGTTTCCATATTATTGCCTTATGACCTTCCTCGCTGCTGCGTCCTTGCGTGGACGGAATCTCCCTGGTCGCTGTGACCGCGCCGTGCCGCACGACCACGTGGACCGCTGAAATACTCGTTAATCCACGGGTGATCGATGGCCAGCAATTCTTCAATTGCGCCAATGGCTATAACTTTCCGATCGGCCAAAACGGCCACGCGGTCACAAATGGAATAGAGCGTATCCAAATCATGCGTAATCAAAAAAACGGTGAGGCCAAGCGTCTCTTTCAAATCGCGTGTTAAATTGTCGAATTTGGCGGCGCCGATAGGGTCAAGCCCGGCGGTTGGTTCATCCAGAAACAACAATTCCGGATCCATGGCCAATGCCCGCGCTACACCGGCACGCTTGCGCATACCACCCGATAGCTCGGATGGATATTTATGTGCTGCTTCTGGAGGTAGTCCGCTTAAGAATATTTTGTAGTGGGCGATTTCGTCGAGCAGCTCTTGACTGAAATCCGGATAAAATTCGCGCAAGGGCACCTGCACATTTTCCGCGACTGTTAAGGTTGAAAACAATGCGCCACCCTGAAACAAAACGCCCCAGCGCCGCCGGACGTCTGTGGCTTGATCTTCCTCTTTGCCAATCATGCCTTCATCAAAGACCCGGATTTCGCCTGAATCGGGCTCTTGCAGGCCGATGATTGACCGCATGAGCACGGATTTACCCGTTCCCGACCCGCCAACGACCCCCAATATCTCGCCGCGGCGCACGTCGATGTTGAGATCCTGATGAATGACTTGGTCGCCAAAGCTGTTGCACAGGCCCGTCACAGAGATGATGTTGGGTGCGTTCATCGCTTAATCCCAACCAATTTCGCTAAAGAACACAGCAAAAAATGCGTCGAGGACGATGACGAGGAAAATGGCCTGCACCACCGCTGCGGTTGTTCTTAGCCCGACTTGTTCTGCATTGCCTTTCACCTGCATCCCCTGAAAGCAGCCCGCCATGGCGATGATTGCGCCGAAGACCGGTGCCTTGATCATGCCAACCCAGAAATCAGTTATTGGCGTTACTTCGCGCAGGCGCTGCACAAAGGTCGCCGGGGGTATGTCCAGGACAATCCAGCATAATAATCCGCCGCCGATGATGGACATTAACGAAGCGAAAATACCAAGCAATGGCATCATGAACACCGCGGCGATCACGCGCGGCACGACCAATGCTTCTACAGGGACAACGCCGATCGTGCGCATGGCGTCAATTTCTTCGGTAATCTTCATCGTTCCGATCTGAGCGGCAAAGGCAGACCCGGATCGACCCGCAACCATAATCGCGGTCATCAATATGCCAAGTTCACGCAGAGTGAGCCGCCCGATGAGGTTGATGGTAAACACCTCCGCACCAAATTGGCGGAGCTGAACAGCGCCTTGCTGCGCAATGACAATGCCGATGAGGAAGCTCATTAGACCGACAATGCCCAATGCACGGACACCCACCATGTCGAAATGTTGAACCACCGCGTGCCAGCGAAAGCGGCGTGGGTTCATCAGTAAGCTGAAGAATGCTTTGACTACTTGCCCGACGAAGCCGAGAAATTGAAAAAAAGTCATCATGCCGACGACAACAGCGCCGCCCACTTCGGCCAAAAAATGATATAGCGACGAAATAGGCGGTTTTGCGACGGCTTCGGCTTGATCGGCGCCGCGCACAGCATCAATCAAGCGACTTGCGTCATTTGCGCCGCCGGTGATTGGGGCGTCATGTTCTTTAGCGGTCCGATGGACGAGCCAAGCGCCAACGGTGTCCATATGGGTGACGGCCGAAATGTCGATTTCAGAAACGGGGCCATTAATGTCGCGCAAACTGCGGTCTAGTGCACTAATGGATGCAATTACGAAGTCACCGGACAGCCGGAGAAGTTGCCCGCTAGGCAGATCTTCAACAGTGAAATCGGCAGAGTTAGGCATAGCTCTATAATTGGCCTATTATCGGGACTATCACAAGCCTGTAGACTTCTTCGGTAAAGTTATGCCTTTAAGATCATGATGACGAAATCCAAAACGACCCTGCTCGCCATATATGATATGGACAAGACCATCACGCGGCGTGCCACTTATAATGGGTTCCTGCTACATATGGCGTTGAACAAGTCACCGTGGCGGTTGTTGCTTGCACCGTTTTTGCCACTTGGTTTGGTTCTATATGCACTGAAAATTTGGGACCGGTCACGGCTTAAGCAGTTTTCGCAAATTCTGCTGATCGGCAGACGTGTTCCTCAGGCGCATTTCGCCAAATATCTGGAAAGCCATGCGGATCTGGTCGTTGGCAAAAACGTCTATCCGCAATTGCTGGCGCGCGTGGCGGAGGAGAAGGCGGCTGGTTATCGCCATGTCATGGCGACCGCTTCTTATCGTTTATATGTGGAGGCGATTGCCAAACGGCTTGGCTTTGATGACGTCATTGCCACCGACCTTTCGACAGATAGCAGCGGCCATGTGCTGGCGCGGATAGACGGGCATAATTGTTATGATACGGCAAAGCTGGAGCTTGTGCAACGGTGGATGGATCGACACGGCCTGGAGCGCGCCCAATGTCATATCCGGGCCTATTCCGACCATATCTCCGATGCACCATTGCTTCATTTTGCTGACGAGCCCTTCGCCACCAACCCGCATGGTCCACTGGCGCGTCTGGCGGAAACAAAGGGTTGGCCCATCCTTGATTGGCGCGTGGCGGAAACGTGATCCTAAACTTATAGCGCCCGCAGTGCACCAATTAGCCAGACCGCGCCTACAATGAGGGGGATACCCGCAAGGTCGAGGTAAAATCCGGCCTTCACCATTTTGGGTAGGGCAATATGCCCGCTGGCCCATGCAATGGCATTTGGTCCGGTGCCGGATGGCATCATAAAGCCCCAGCTGGCCGCCATGGAGGCAGCCATCGCCATCAACCATGGATCAGCGCCCGTTGCCGCCACGAGGCCAGCCACCACAGGCAGCACACCGCTGGCGGTCGCGACGTTGCTGGCAAATTCGGTGATTAAAATGACTAAAGCGGTCAGTGCCAGTGCGATGATGATGGGATGCACGACCGACAAAGGCTCTAATGCCTCTCCAAGCCACCCAGCGAGCCCGGACTGCGTGATACCAGCGGCGAGCGCCAAGCCGCCGCCAAACATCATGATAACACCCCAAGGTGCCCTGTCAGCCTCTTGCCAGGTGAGCAACGGGCGACCGGTGCCATCGGGTATTAGGAACAATAGCAACGACCCTGCGATTGCGATGCTGCCATCGGTAATCCCGCCCTTGGGCAAAAGCGGCTCCAGCAAAGGTTGTCCAATCCACATACCGATAACCAAAAGAAAGATTGGAACGAGCCGTTTTTCCGCAACGGACATGGGCCGCGGCTTGCCAATGGCCACACGCGCGGCATCGACGTCAAAACTGCCAGCGGTTACGTTCTGAACCCGCATCAGGATGAATGCGCATAACGGCACACCGATAATCACAACGGGCAGGCCGTAGAGCATCCATGTCAGAAAGTTGATCTCGATGCCCAATTGCTTTTCCACTAGCGCGGCTGCAATCGCGTTGGTCGGCGACCCAACAAGCGTCCCAAGTCCGCCAATCGACGCGGCAAAGGCGACGCCCATGATAAGCGCACCGGCCAGCCCGTCGGTTTCTCCCGGCTTGGTTCCGCCTGCGGCAAGCACTGCGATTGCGATCGGCACCATGATGAGCGCGATAGACGTGTTGGACATGACCATGCTGAGCAATGCGGTTGAACCCATGAACGCGATCATGAGGCCGGTGACGCTATGTCCCGATTTTCCTAATATGGCGAGGGCGACGCGTCGGTGCATGCCCGTGCGTTCAATGGTGAGCGCCAGAAACGCGCCACCGAGAATGAGGAACAGGATAGGTGAATAATATTCCTTCGCAACATCCTGCGCGGTCATAATGTTCATCAGCGGCAGCGCCAGAAATGGCAGCAATGCAGTCACCGTTAACGGCAAGGCTTGCGTCATCCAATATGTTGCCATCAAGATGGTGAGCGCGGCGACGTGCCACGCAGATGGTTCCATTCCTGTCGGTGCAGGCAAAAATAGCATGATGGCAAAGACAATCAGTCCGCCCCAAAAACCAATGCGTTCACTTGTCATGGGCGCAATCCAATCAGCGAGAGTTGCCGGCCATATCCGGGCTCACCTAAATGGCAGCTGCGCCGGTAACTGAAAAATCGGTCGGGCTGGCTATAGGTGTCTTCACCTAGGCACGCGACCGTCCGGATACCCGCCGCAGCCAGTCGCGCCGCGACATAGCCTTCAATATCGAATTGATAATGACCCGCTTTGCCGTCAGCAAAAAATCGTTCGTTTTGTGCGGCCTGCGCGACAAAGTTACGAAAAAATCCTTCATCCACTTCATAGCTTTTTTGCGCAATACAAGGGCCAATGGCGCAGCTTATGCGACTTGCCCGCGCGCCGCGTTTCTCCATCGCGGATATGGTGTTTTCCAGCACGCCGCTTATCGCGCCTTTCCAGCCTGCATGCGCCGCGCCAATCACTCGGGCGTCGGTATCTGCAAATAAGACGGGGACACAATCGGCGGTAACGATGCCCAAAAGCAGGTTGGGCTGGTCGGTTACCATAGCGTCGCCGCGCGGTGGGTCATCTTGCGGAATGGCACTGTCAACCTGCACAACATCGGCAGAATGAAACTGATGGACACGCGCCAGTGTCGCGCCGGGCAGGACCGACTGCACACCAAGTAGCCGATTTTGAATCACGGATTCCCGGGCATCTTCAGAACCCAGCCCTACATTTAGGCCGGCATAGATTCCTGTCGACACCCCGCCCTTTCGACCCAAAAAGCCATGGGCGACTGTGCGCAGCACGTCTGATTGGATTACCTCAACTGCCATGCCTTGCATCTCCTCCTGCGCTTCTATTCGCAACTGCCGCGCTTGACGGCAAGCCATTAGATTGCGAACCAGAATATATGCAGCGACACATGCTTATATTTGGAATGGGCTACACCGCCTCCCGCCTTGCCGACACCTTGCGCGCTGATGGCTGGTTGGTCACGGGCACAAAGCGGATGAGCGGCGGCGATGTCATTGCCTTTGATGATGAAGTGGCAGTGCTGACCGCGCTGGAGACCGCGACGCATATTTTGTCGACCGTACCGCCCATGAGCGAGGGCGGCGATCCGGTGCTATTAAAATATGGTGCAGCCATTGCGGCCCGCGCCGACTTATGGATTGGCTATCTATCCTCCACGGGCGTTTATGGCGATACCGGCGGTGCATGGGTCGATGAAAGCGCCGCGGTAGGCGAGGGACGCCGCACCGCGCGAGCCGAAGCCGACCTTGCGTGGCAGGGCTTGCGCCAAGATGTCCATGTGTTCCGCTTGCCCGGTATTTACGGCCCCGGCAGATCGGCATTGGAACGGGTGGCAGAGGGCAAGGCGCACCGCATCGACATGCCCGATCAGATTTTCAGCCGTGTGCATGTGGACGACATTGTCGCGGCGGTCATGGCCGCCTTTGATGGCCCCGCAGGCGTTTACAATATCGCCGATGACATGCCCGCGCCGCAAAATGACGTTATCGAATATGCCTGCGACCTGCTGCGCCACGATTGGCCGCCTTTACTGTCACTCGAGGCAGCTGGTCTGTCACCCATGGCGCGCGGATTTTATGCCGAGAACCGCCGCATTGCGAATATAAAGGCGAAGCGCTTACTAAACTGGCTTCCGCGATATGCCAATTACCGGCTGGGCTTAGGCGCCTGCATCGCGACGATGAGGCCAAGTATCGCTAAGCCGCCGCCCGCCAGCGCCAGCGTCGACCAGACATAGCCTTCGAATATCGTCGAAAGCAGCATCGCGACCACGGGAATGACAACACCGGTATAGGCCGCCTTGCCGGGACCAATGTCGCGGATCAGGCGGAAATACATCGGGAAGGTGACGACCGTGCCAATGATGCTGAGATATAGGACGCCGCCAATATAGCTGGGACGCATGTCGATCACAGGCGGACCCGCCGTGATAAGCGCATATATGCTATTGCCAATGCTGCCCCACAACATCGACCATGCCAATATCGTGAGCGTTGGAAAACGCGCAATCCTTGGCGTCACCTGCAGCACGTTAGACACAGATACCGTGGCCACCGAACATAACACCAGAAACAGCCCAAAGAGCACATCCGTGCCGCCCATTGGTGCAGCGCGATATTCCTGCAACATCAACAGTCCGACCCCGACGCTGGCAATTGCGGAGCCCCATTTGAACGCCCCGCTAATGGGGCGCCCCAACCAATATTTGGCCAACACAGCATTGGGCACAATCAACAAAGCAAACACCACCGCGACAAGGCCCGACGTCACATAATGTTCGGCGGTATAGACAAAGTTAAAGTTCATCCCGAATTGCAACAGACCCAACAGCATCGTCCAACCCAGCATCGACCGGTCAATTTTGAGCGGCTGACGCATCACAAGGGCCAAGATGAACATCCCGATCGCGGCGACGATGAAACGATAGGTCACCGACCATGTCGTCGGCACCGTGCCCAATTGATCGCGGATCACCAGCCAGGTTGACCCCCATATCAAAGACATCACCATGAAGGGTATCCACACCCGAGGTTCCAGAAAGCTGAGCTCTTCCACGGGTTCAGTTTTTGCCATGTTCATAGGGCTGATATCGCCTTTGCCAGCGGGGTGACGTCGGCTTCTGTATGTTGCCAACTGGTTACCAAGCGCGCCGCGCCCCAATGATCGTCGACCACACCCCAGTCATAAAAGTCAAAACCTTGCGCCCGTAATGCCGCCGCTTCGGCGGGCATGAGCCGCAGGAACACCTCATTGGCTTGTACCGGATATAGCAAACGTTCGCCCGCGGCCTGCGCAATGACCTGCGCCGCGGCGTTGGCGGACCGCGCATTGTGCAGCCACATATCATCCTTCAGCATGGCCAGCAATTGTGCAGCCAAGAACCGGCCCTTGGACTGCAAATGCCCCGCCCGTTTGCGGCGATAGCGCGCGGCATCGGCCAGAGCAGGATCAAAATAGACCAAGGCTTCTGCGCCCATGCCGCCATTTTTGACAAAACCGAAGCTTAAGACATCGACGCCTGCATTGGCGGTGATATCGGCTGGCGCGCATCCCACATGCGCCACCGCATTGGCAAAGCGCGCGCCGTCCATATGTAGCCCCAGCGCGCGTTCGCGGCACAGGGCGCCCAGCGCGGCGACCTCGGATGGGGTATAGACCATGCCATATTCGGTGGCGTTGGTAATCGACACAGCGGCGGCCTGCACCTGATGCACATCGTTGCGAATGGCGTCGAGCGTAGAGGTGACGGTCGCGGGCGTTATCTTCGCCCCGTCGCCATCGACCAGCATCAACTTCGCGCCCGCGGTGTAGAAACCCGGCGCGCCGCATTCATCAACCTCAATATGGGCCTCTTTATGGCAAATCACGCCCTGATGCGGCTGCACGAGTGAAGCCAGTGCAAGGCAATTCGCGCTGGTCCCCGTTGCCACCCACAGAACCGCGGCATCGCGGCCAAAAAGTTCCGAAAACGCCGCATCCAACCGCGCGCTATATTGGTCACCGTCATAAGCGGTGTCGATATGGTTCGCATCGGCCATGGCTTGCATGACAGCAGGATGCACCGGGGCGGCATTGTCAGAAAAGAAACGCATGGCATGCCGCATGGCGGGAAACCGATGTCGGCGTCAAGCGCTAAGGGGCAGGGTGCGGATGAAATCGACCCACCCGTCGCAACGGGATGCACCCAACATAACCTAGGATAACATCTAGGTTGTTGCGCGGCGCTTTAGGCAGTAGCAGCGGGGCAATAAGGGGTGTTCCACAAAATGTTGCGACGTAAAGCAGTTGTCATTGGTGCAGGTATTGGCGGCATAGCATGCGCCATGCGGTTACAAAGCCTGGGCTTTGATACCGAAATCGTTGAGGCATTGGATGCCCCCGGTGGTCGCGCTTATGTTCGCAAGGTGGATGGCTTTGTCTTTGACATGGGGCCGACGGTCCTGACCGTCCCCCATTTCATTGAGGAATTGTTTAGCCTGCAGCAAGACCATGCCATGCTAAACGAGCCGGACTTTCCGGCTCATGTTCTGGACGAAAATGTCCGCGTCCGTGAAGGCATTTCGGGCGGTCCGAATACCAGCAAATATGTCGAAATTATTCCGATACTCCCCTTTTACCGTATCTATTTCGATGACGGCACATTTTTCGATTATGATGGCGATCCCATCAGCACGCGCGCACAGATACAGCGCTTGGCGCCCGAGGATCTTGCAGGATATGAGGCCTTTCACGAACAAGCCCGCGCGATATTCCAGCGCGGATTTTTGACGCTTGGCTATACCTATTTTGGCAGCCTTGGGTCGATGCTGCGCGTGGTGCCCGATTTGCTGAAGCTTGGCGCGGTGCGCTCGCTGTTCGGCATTGTCAGCAAATATTTCAAGTCGGACAAAATGCGTCAGGTGTTCAGCTTTGAACCTTTGCTGGTCGGCGGCAACCCGATGAAGGTGCCGGCGATTTATGCGATGATCCATTTCGTCGAAAAAACCTGGGGTATTCATTATGCCAAGGGTGGCACCGGCGCTTTGGTGGCTGGCTTAGTCAAAAAGTTCGAAGACATGGGCGGCCGCTTGCGGTTGAACGCACCAGTGCAGCGCATATTGGTCGAAGACGGCGTTGCGAAGGGCGTCGCGTTGGTAAGCGGCGAAAAAATTACTGCCGATGTCGTGGTATCGAACGCCGATTATGCGACCACTTATCTCAAGCTGGTCGATAAGGCGCATCGCCGCATTAACCGCGATGCCTTGGTGAAATTCCGTAAGCAATCCATGTCGTTAATGGTGATTTATTTCGGCTATGAACGCCGCGACAATGACCCGGATTTGCGCCACCATAACATCATATTGGGCCCGCGCTACGAAGCGTTGCTCGATGAGATTTTTGAGCAGAAGGTGATGAGCCCGGACTTCTCGCAATATCTGCACATCCCGACGCTGACCGACCCCAGCATGGCGCCTGCGGGCCATCATGCGGCCTATACGCTCATCCCCGTGCCCAATAACGCCAGCGGTATCGATTGGGACGTTGAAGGACCAAAGCTGAGCGGGCGGGTGCTGCGTTTCTTGGAAGAACGTGGCTATATTCCCGACCTTGCGGCGCGGTTGAAGCATATGAGTTTCATCACGCCCGATTATTTTGCTGAAACTTTGGGATCCTATCTTGGCAATGGCTTTGGCGTGGAACCCGTGTTGACCCAGACCGCTTTCTTCCGTCCGCACAATAAGTCGGAAGATGTGCACAATCTCTATCTGGTCGGCCAAGGCACGCAGCCAGGGGGCGGCACGCCTTCGGTTATGATGTCGGCCAAAATGACCGCCCGCGAAATCGCCCGCGACCTGTGCGTGGATGCATCCATCGTCAATGGCGTACCGCGTTAACGGTAATTTAGGCAATCATAAGAGGCTGGAATACGCCTTAAGTGAAGTCGGGAAATAACGCGCGCTTAGTCCTTATAGGGTCTAAACCGAAGTGCCGCGCCAGGGCATCACTGGCAAATTGTTCAAACCGCGTCGTAGGTTTAAGATCACGACCTTCATAGAGTTGTGACGCTTTTAGGCCTGGCCAATCCGCAACGATTTTTCCACCATTGGCCAACGAACCACCAAATAACATAGCAGCTGAAGCCGTCCCATGGTCCGTGCCGCCTGTCCCGTTGAAAGCGACGGTCCTACCAAATTCGGTAGCAACCATAATCAGAGTATTGTTCCACTCGCTACCGAGCGTATCACGGAGTGAACCAATCAGCGCATCGAGTTGGCCAAGCGCGGCATTTAACCGCCCTTTTTGCTGAAAATGCGTGTCCCAGCCATTCGCTTCCAGCATCACCACACGGGCGCCGTTGGGACCATTCATGAGCCCTGCCACCATCTGGCCTAGCGCTTTGCCACCCTTGACCCCCTGATCCGCAGCTGCGCCGGCCATGGCTTCTGTGGCTTGTGCGCCGCTCCATAAAGCAGACAACTGCGCATCTTCTGCATATAGGTTGGTCAATCGAGCCATGATGTCTGAATTGGCGTCCGGCATGCGCGAGGGCGCGTAGCTGTTGGCGGCGATCGGTCCACGCAACGCGAGCGGCACTGCGGGTGCGACTGCCAGACCTTTGGCATCGTCACGCGGTAGCAGCGACAAAAGCCGCCCTAGCCAACCGTCATCGCGAGCATATGGGCGATCCCCACCGGACTCCAAAATATTTTGCGCGTCAAAATGCGATCGCTCACGATAACCCGATGCAATCGCGTGACTAAAACTGGCCTGTTTCTGAGCAAATAGTTTAGCGCTTTCGGCCATGGCAGGATGCAGCGTGAACATATTGTCGAGCTTCACACCCGCTGCTGCGTCCGCTGCTAAATCTCCCCGCGCCCGCAGAAAGTCGGGATCTCCTGTTGGCGCCAAGGTCGCCAATCCATCGGCTGCGCCACGCTGGATGATGAAGACGAATTTCTTGTTCGTACCAGGTGCAGCCCAGCCAACCCCCGGGAATGCGGCAACACCCAAACCCAAGACACCGGAAGTCACAAAATAGCGTCGGTTCAGCATGGCCCTATCTCCGCAAAAATTCAGGCGACAACAAGAAAAGCGCAAGCCCTTGAGATGGGCTTTCGGCACGGGCAATGCTTTCGGCAGTTAGGGCGCCCAGTTGCGTGGAGAGAATGCGCGGCGCAAGTGCACGGGCATCTACGCGGTTAGCGCTGCGTTCGGCGATCCGACTTGCAATCTCGACACGCCGCATCAGCGCTGCACCCCCGGCCCAGTTCTCGGTCATATCGCTAAATCCCGCGGGCGAACCCGGCTTCCAAATGGGTTGCCCCATTTGCGCCAGCATGTTTGCGCCTTGCCTATTGTTGGGAAGTTCTCGGACATTCAGCGCGCGGAGCGAAGAGATTACCCAGTCCCAAGGCGATTTGAACTTGGCCTGCTTGGCCAACCACATTTCTGGCGATTCAATCAACGTGCGATAAAGCTTGGGCAAATCGCCACCGCTTTCCAGAAAGCTCTTCTCCAGCCGCGCAACCAATGATGATGGTGGGACGTCAGCAGCAAAATGTTGTGCGATTTTTGTAGCAATATGTTTCGCCGTGGCTGGGTGCGTAGCAATATCGGACAGAATGGCCCGCGCTTGCGCTTCACTTTTCTGACTGTAACGCCGGCCGATGACAAGGCGATCACCTGGCTCATGAATGGCCGCGAAAAACTGACTGTCGCCGTCCTTGCCATTCTGGGCCATTAACCGCTGGACAGGCCCCTTAGACATCCCGCCGACCGTAAAACCTGTCAGCGCGCGCGCAAATTCCGTGACATCATTTTGATCGTAAACGGTGCGTGCGCCAAGCGTATGCAGCTCCAAAATCTCCCGCGCCAGATTTTCATTCAGCCCTAATTTTCTGTTGCGTCGCGCCGCGACCTGAGCTGCCAGAGGGCTATTGGGGCCAATTGATTGCGCCTGATCCAGATAGAGCAACATTGCGGGATGGGTGACGGCAGCAAACAGCAAATCCGAGAATTTTCCCATGATATGGGGTCGGATAGCGGTAAATTCATAATCACCCGCGAGAGCGAGCACAGGAAGCTTGTCGATTGATACCGCAAAATGGTTCGACCAAAAATGCACCAACCGCTCTGCAAAGTCAGTGTCGCTGGAAATCGCGGCGTCAATTCGGGTATCTACTGCGGCAATATATTGAACGCGTAGCGTGTTGACGACTTTCTCAATTTTGGCAGGATCAATTTGCGACATATTGTCGCCGGGCATTATCGCCGCGGCATCTTTTCCAGCAACTTGGCGATCTTTAGGGTCTAGCTGATAATCACGAAAACTTGCGGCAATGCTCGCCCGACTTGGCTGGCTAGCAGAATTCGAAAGGGCGGGGTCATATTTGCCAATCTGCGATTTTAACCAGTCCGTTGGACTATCGGTCGCGCTGGCGGACGGTCTCGCACCCAGACCAAAGCGGTTCCTAGCTATCGCAGCGTTTGTCGTCATGTTCTCTCCGGAACATAGAGTGTAGGTTTTCAATCAAGGCCATAGTATCTTCGGCAACGGTTAAGTAACACAGCCTTTATTGCTGTATCATGAACACGGGAACAGTTCCAACGCGATGTTGTTATTCGTTGAACGATGGGAATGTGAGCGCACAATGCATTGCAGTTCTCAACTGGCTCCTTTGCAAATGCAGATGACCGCTACCTTACTGGTTCATTTATAGACTTGCAGCTTTGCGCCCAATCACAGACGTTTGTAAAAGTGTCCTCGCGTGGACATCCTGCCCGCTGGCCATGATCGCATATCACTGGAGATATTAAGGAATTCCGGGTGCGTCTTCCAATCGGGCGGTTTGTGTCTGTCAGTTTCTGAGTTGGCACTTCGATATGCGACCTCAGGGCATGCTGTTGGCGATGATATCAGGGAACTGGGTCACCTGCGCGCGTGACATCATTATCGAAAATTGAAATATCTAGAAAACAGCGCCGGGGATCCAGGGCACCATTTCGCTTTCTCCCATGTCAAAGCTCTCGGATGCGGTTTTCCGGCCACTGGCGGTTGCCAGAATGGCTTGAAAAATCTCAGCGCCCATATCGGCGCCGGTAACACCATCCAGAATTTTGCTACAATCCACATCGATATCGTCGGCCATTGCTTTGGCCAATGCGGCGTTGGACGCCAGCTTAAGCGTGGGTGACGGCAAGGAGCCGAATACCGAACCGCGGCCGGTTGTGAACAATATCAGATTCGCGCCTGCCGCGACTTGCCCCGTCGCAGAGCACGGATCATAGCCGGGGGAATCCATGAAGCTGAGGCCGGGCGCGGTAACGGCCTGCGCATAATCGACCACGGCGTTCAGCGGCGTCGATCCAGCCTTTGCGACCGCGCCTAAGGACTTTTCCAATATTGTCGTTATTCCGCCTGCCTTGTTTCCTGGTGACGGATTATTGTCGAGGCTGGCACCATCACGCGCGGCATATTCTTCCCACCATTTCAAGCGGGCGATGAGGTCTTGTGCGATTTGGGACGAAGCCGCGCGGCGCAAGAGAAGATTTTCTGCCCCATAGATTTCGGGTGTTTCCGACAATATCGCGCGCCCGCCGGCTGCAACGAGCAAATCGACAGCTTCTCCCAAAGCGGGGTTTGCGGTCAAAGCCGAATAGCCATCGGACGCGCCGCATTGCAGCCCAATCGTGAGATGTTCTGCGGAAAGCGTTTGCCGCCGGTGACGATCCGCATGCGGGAGCATGGCCAGCACCATCGCGATGCCAGCTTCAATCGCCGCCATCGTGCCGCCCGCGTCTTGAATGCCCAAGGTTCGCAAATGATCAGATTCCGCAAGGCCGGCAGAGGCCAGCAGCGGATCCATTTGATTGACCTCGCAACCCAATCCGACAATCAGGACAGCGCCAAAATTTGGATGTACGGCATAGCCGGTCAATGTCCGGCGTAAATTGTCTATCCCGCGCCCTTCTTTGGCCATGCCGCAACCCGACAGATGGTTGAATGCCACCACGCCATCAACATAAGGGAAGGCCGCAAGGCGTTCCGGCGTAAAATGCGCGGCAATCCGTTTTGCCACGGTCGCCGAGCAATTTACAGATGTGAGGATACCGACATAATTACGCGTCCCGACGCGCCCGTCCGCGCGCACAAAGCCGTCAAAGGTGGCAGCCACGGGCGCGGGTTGACGCAAGTCAATGCCGACGTCTCCCGCAACATCGTCGCGGGAGAAATCTAAATTATGGCTATGCACATGCGCGCCAGGAGCAATGGCATCGGTTGCCATGCCAATAGGCTGGCCAAGCTTTAATATCCGGTCGCCACGCTTTATCGCCTGTAAGGCAAATTTATGACCGGCGGGTATTGCTTCGCTGGCGGTCAAGCCATCACGCAATAACACCCCAGCCGAGATGTCACTGACGGCGACCGCCACATTGTCCCGCGCATCTGCAATGATAAAGCGCGGGGGCATGGTTTATTCCACTTCGACCTTAGCAAGCCGCGGCGACAGCAAGTGGATGGCAGCGACGGCGAGGAAATATACCGTCGTGCAGATGGCAAAGATGATGGTGTAGTTGCCCTGCGTTGCATCGAGCACAAGCCCAGTCGACTTCGCCATAATCATGCCACCAACGCCACCTGCAAATCCGCCGAGACCAATAACACTGCCGACAGCCCGTTTCGGGAACATGTCCGGTGGAATGGAAAGCAGGTTGGTCGAGAAGGCCTGATGCCCTGCCAATGCGATGCCGATGAGGAGGACGGCAAGCCACATATTGCTGACGCCTGTTACGAACAACAAGGGAAGCACGCACAAACCAGCTAGGATCATCGTGACTTTGCGCGCGTAGTTCGGCGTGCGGCCGCGCTGGATAAGCCGTGAGGAGAGCCAACCGCCGGCAATGCTGCCCACGTCGGATAGTAAATACATCAAGATCATCGGCAACAACACGACCTTCAGATCGACGTTATAGGTCGTGCTAAAATATTTCGGCAACCAGAAGAGCATGAGGAACCAAACCGGGTCGGTAAGGAACTTCGCGCTGGCAAAAGCCCAAGCTTCGCGCTTACGCACAATGCGGCTCCAGCCAATTTTTTCAATCTGCTCGGGTGGATCATGTTCAATCCATTCCAACTCACCTTGGCTAACTTTCCCGCTTTCGCGCGGGTTGCTGTATAGCCACAGCCACAGCCCAAGCAGCACAACACCGAAAAGGCCTGAATATATAAAGGTCTCACGCCAGCCGAGCCCAAAGGCCTGCATGAATAACCATAGGGTCGGTGCCGTTAAAATGACGCCGATGGTTGTTCCGGAGTTGACCCAGCCAATGGCGTAAGCGCGTTCCTTTTGCGGGAACCACTCGCTGCTGGAGCGGACAACCGCTGGAAAATGGCCGGCCTCACCAACGCCAAGAACGGCGCGGGCCGCCATGAAGGATGCAACCGATCCGCCAAAGCCATGGGCAACATGGCCAACGGTCCAGATTGTAATGGCAATCGAATAGCCAATCTTCGGACCAAATCTGTCGATGACATAGCCCATGAACAAAAACCCAAGAGCATAAGCTGCTTGGAATGCGGTTACGATATTGCCGTAATCATCTTCATTCCAATTCATTTCGGTCTGCAACGTTGGCGCCAAAAGTCCGAGCATCGTGCGGTCGATATAATTGACCGTGGTCGCAAAGAACAAAAGTGCGATGATGGCCCAGCGATATCTGCCGGTCCGTTCGGGTATGTGCGTGGTCGCCATGTCACTCATCCTCTTATTACTTTGACTTTAGAAAATCGGGGCTGCCTCTATCGTGCAGTTCACCGAGAGTGTGGGGCCAAAAGTGGCGTGGACGGACTGGCCCGGGGTCACCTGATGCACGCCGGTGACAGCGCCAGATGAAATCCATGTCCCAGCGTGGATAGGAATGCCGCGCGCACCCAAATTATTGAGCAAAAAGCGCATCGAGCCAATCGGACCGTCAGGGAAGCTGTTTGCCGCACCTTCACCAGCAACGCTGCCGTCGATTTGCAAGGTGACCGTCCAGTCAGCAAAATTGCTTGTCTGCCAATTTTCAATGGCGGCACCGATAATCAGCCCGTTATTATTGCCAAAATCGGATATGGTCACCGCTGGTCCCAGCTCATTGATGGTGGGCAAAGGCGAGCTTGCGATTTCGATGCCTATGTGCACCGCTGCTATTAGGCGTTCGACCTCTTCCAGCGTGTAATCCTGTTTTCCGACGGGCAAGTCAGAACCAATTTTAATGAGGAACTCGGCCTCTGCCGCGCCAAAACCGCCAATGAAAACCTGCCCTATTACTGGCTGGGTAGGCGAATAGGTGGCCGTTGTGAAAATGGGGCCAGACAGGCGGTTGGCACCGAAGTGATCTGACAAAGGCGGAAAAATGCGCCCGACTTTCCATCCAATCACGGGCCGGTCAGACGCTGCGATTGCAGCATCCTGCACGGCATAAGCCGACACCAAAGTGTCAGGTGCCGTACCGGGATAATGCGCCAGATGTTGCCCGCGCTGTCGCGCTGAAACAAAATGTTTGGCAATTTCTGCTGCGGTCATTGACGCCGATCTCGCATGAATTGTCCATGCCTCCCCAAAATATTCTCGAATCCGCCGATATGGGAAACCGGTGTCATTTGCAAGGATGCGCCGAAAATTGTCTGTAACTTTTGCTGTAACCTTCTCCATTAATTGCTATGCAACCGTCATGACGGGAACCCCAAAGCTGCGACCAACCAAGGTAGAAAAGCCGACGATCAATGACATTGCTCGTCTGGCTGGGGTGTCAAAAAAAACCGTAAGCCGTGTGATTAACCGTTCAGGCTCGCTGAACGATGATACGCGCGAAAAAATTGAAGCTGTCATTCGTGAGACAGGATATGTGCCCAACCCACAGGCAAGGGCACTCGCACTTGGCCGCAATTTTCTTATTGGCCTCGTCCACGACAACCCTAATGCGCAGATGATTTTGAATATGCAGCAGGGCATATTGGAAGCGCTGCGCGATACCGAATTTGAACTGGTTGTTCGTCCTGTAGACAGAAGCTCGCCGGAGATGCTGGACGATATCCGCAGCTTCCTTGTCAGACAGCGTCTATATGGTGTGATTTTGCTTCCACCAATTTCTGAAATCGACGCGCTTGCGCGATTATGTGACGAAGTAAATTGCAAATATGTGCGCATGGGCTCCTCCGTTTTGGACGATCCAGCCCATATGGTGGCGTCAAATGATCGCGATGCCGTCGTTGAGGCGACCCGCCATTTGGTTGCGCAAGGGCACCGACGTATCGGCCTGATTTCCGGCCCACACGGCTTTAATTCGGCGCAGGTTCGGCGTGATGGGTTTGAATTTGCACTCGCAGAAGCGGGGATTACGTTGCCACGCAGCCTGATTGCAGACGGGCAATATACATTTGAGTCCGGCATTGCGGCGGCAGAAAGCCTTTTTGATCTGCAACCGCGGCCGACCGCCATTTTCGCCTGTAATGACGAGATGGCCGCAGGCGTCCTTTTTGCCGCACGGTCACGCGGCATAGCGGTGCCCGAGCAGTTATCCATCATCGGTTTTGATGATACACCCATCGCGGCAAGGGTCTGGCCGCCGTTGACGACGGTGCGATGGCCCATTGTCGCGATGGGCCGTTCCGCTGCGCTCAAGATCATCGGCAGCACTGCATCTGCTTCAATGGATGATCAAGAGCCATCCACATTTGTCTCGACATTGGTCCGGCGCGGATCCGTTGCGCCACCCATGAAATGACCGTCTTGCACTTGTGAATGACACCGGTTACCCTCAGGGCAATAGATACAATTAATTTGATGCGAAAGGGCATTTATGAAAATCGCGCTCATCACGGAAAACAGCCAAGCAGCGAAGAATAGCGTCATTCATGACGCGCTCACGGCAGTCGCCGAACCGCTTGGTCATCAGGTCTTCAATTATGGCATGTATACCGCAGAGGATAAGGCTTCGCTGACTTATGTGATGAATGGCCTGCTCGCCGGAATTTTGCTGAACTCCAAAGCAGTTGATTTTGTCGTTACGGGTTGCGGCACTGGAATGGGTTCCATGTTGGCATGCAACGCAATGCCAGGCGTATTTTGTGGCCTCGTGATCGACCCGACCGATGCCTTTCTGTTCAGCCAGATCAACGATGGCAACGCGATTTCGATGCCTTATGCAAAAGGCTTTGGCTGGGCAGCCGAGCTGAACCTGCAGGATTGCTATCGCAAGATTTTCGAAAATGAAGGCGGCGCGGGTTATCCCAAGGAGCGCGCGCACTTCATGGCGGCAAACCGAAGCATATTAAAGGATGTAAAAGCGGCATCCTGTCGGGACATGCTGACCATCCTCAAAACGGTTGATCAGGATCTCCTGAAGGCTGCGATTGCGGGTGAACGTTTTGCCGAATATTTCTATGCCAATTCACAGGATGAAGAAATGTCGGCGTATCTGCGGAGCCTAGCGGCCTGATATGACTGCTCCATTTGATCTTTCGGGCAAGGCGGCGCTGGTTACTGGGGCCAATACGGGCATCGGTCAGGCAATTGCCGTTGCCTTGTCCAAGGCAGGGGCGGATGTTGCCGTAGCAGGTCGGTCCGCGCCAACCGAAACGCTGGCCTTGATTGAAGGAAATGGACGTAAAGCGGTGAATATAGCCGCAGACCTGTCCTCAATCGAACCCGTTGCGCGTGTTGTAGATGAAACAAGGGCGGCGCTCGGACGGCTTGACATATTGGTGAATAACGCGGGCATTATTCGCCGGAATGACGCTGTGGATTTCACAGAAGAAGATTGGGATGCCGTGATCGACACCAATCTCAAAACCCTGTTTTTCCTGTCGCAGGCTGCGGCCAAAGGCATGATCGCGCAAGGTTCGGGCAAGATTATTAATATCGCGTCAATGCTTACCTTTCAGGGCGGCATTCGCGTCCCTAGTTACACCGCGTCGAAATCGGGTGTGGGTGGCCTGACAAAGGCGATGGCGAATGAATGGGCGGCAAAAGGTGTGAACGTGAATGCCATTGCACCAGGCTATATTGAAACCAACAATACAGCCGCCTTGCAAGCGGACGAAAACCGAAACCGTCAAATCGTGGAACGCATTCCTGCGGGTCGCTGGGGCAAAGCAGAAGATATAGGTGGCGCTGCCGTCTTTCTTGCGTCTTCTGCAGCCGATTATGTCAACGGCCACATTCTGGCCGTCGACGGCGGCTGGTTAGCCCGCTAAGACCGCGTCATGGCAAAGCCAATCGTCTTTTTTGGGGAATTGCTTATCCGGCTGACCGCCCCTGGGCGTGAACTGCTGATGCAATCACATGGCTTTGATGTACATGTAGGGGGAGCCGAGGCAAATGTAGCGGTTGGCCTTGCCCATTTAGGCCATGATACAGCAATGGTCAGTGCCGTTCCTGACAATGCGCTGGGTCGCGGGGCCGTGTCTGCCATTCGCGCGCATAATGTTGACTGCAGCAACGTCCAAGCCCGCGATGGCCGCATGGGCCTTTACTTTCTGGCGCAAGGCGCAGGTTTGCGGGCATCCGAAATCGTGTATGACCGTTTGGGCTCCAGCTTCGCACACATGAATGCTGCCGATTTCGATTGGGATGTATTGCTGCGCGATGCCAAGATGCTGCATTTATCAGGAATTACGCCTGCTTTGGGGCCCCAATCGGCCGAAGCGGCGCTGGCGGCGGCCAAGGCCGCAGCGCGGATGGGTATACCCATTTCGTTCGACGGCAATTACCGCGCCATGCTGTGGGAGCGGTGGGACAGCAATCCACGCGCCATTTTAAGCGAGCTGATCGGCCATGCCGACATATTGTTCGGAAACCACCGTGACATATCTTTGGTGTTGGGTCAGGATTTTTCCGGTGATGGCGCCGACCGCAGACGCGAAGCGGCGCTGGCGGCGTTTGGCGCATTTCCAGCGTTGAAGCTGATTGCGTCAACCGCGCGGCATTTGGTGAGTGCCGACCACCATCAATTGTCCGCGCGCGTCGATATGCGCGACAGCTTCGCCCAGACAGCAGACGTCGATGTCACAGGTATAATTGACCGAATTGGCGCCGGTGACGCGTTTGCTGCGGGTGTGTTACATGCACATTTTGCCGGCGCAAATGCCGACATTATGGCCCAAACAGGCCTTGCACTCACATGTCTCAAACACTCACTGCCGGGTGATGCGAGCTTGTTTAGCCAGGCCGATATAGATGCCTTTGTGGATGGAAATCTTGACGTCCGGCGATAGCCGGTTCAGCCGCCGTGCTGTCTTGGGCGGCGCGTTGGCAATGGCGGCGGTTCCCGCTTATGCTTCGAAACCACGCAGTAATTTACGCATATTGAAGGGCATTCGCTATGGTACGGCAGAGCGTTTCTGTGCCCCGCGCGCTGTGCCTTTTGATGCAAAAGCGATAGGCAGGTTTCAGTCATTTGGTCCTGCGTGCCCGCAACCGGGTGGACGCTTTCTCCCGTCGAGCGAAGACTGTCTCTATCTCAACTTGTGGGCACCCAAAGCAAAGGCACCTCAACTCCGTCCGGTCATGGTGTATTTCCACGGCGGTGCCTACTCCACCGGCAGCGTGACAGACCCGCTCAACGATGGTGCCGCGTTGGCAGACTATGGTGATGTTGTCGTGGTGACGGTCAACCACCGTTTAAATGCCTTTGGCTATTTATATATGCCCGCGCAGTTTCCCGATAGCGGCAATGCTGGGCAGCTAGATCTCATTCTCGCGCTGCAATGGGTTCAGGCCCATATCGCGGTCTTTGGCGGTGATCCGAATAATGTAACGGTCTTTGGCCAGTCGGGTGGCGGCGCAAAGATCGCTACATTGATGGCGATGCCTGCGGCCAAAGGGCTATTCCACAAAGCGATCACAATGAGCGGGCAGCAGGTCACGGCATCCGGTCCTTTCAACGCCGAACGGCGCACGCAAGCCTTGCTTTCGCAGTTAAAAGGCGCTGACCCAGCGACGGTTCCATCGGCGGCGCTCGTTGCGGCACTGTCGGCGCAGGACCCGATATTGGGCGGTGGCGTCTATATGGGCCCAGTGCTGGATATGCGCAATTTGCACCGCCATCCCTTTTGGCCGGATGCGGCGCCGCAGTCGCGCGATATACCGATGATGATGGGCAATACTGTGATGGAAACGCGGGCTTTTTATGCGCCTGATTCCAAGCAACTGACCGGTCTGGACTTTACCAATTTGGCGAAACGCATTGCACCTGAAATGCGGATTGATGCGCAGCCCGATTGGGTGGTGCAGGCCTTTAGATCCAAATTCCCCGACGCAGCGCCGCTGGAGCTGTTTCACCGCATTGTGACCGCGGCACGCAGCTGGCGTGGCCAAGTCATTCAAGCCGAGGAGCGTGCAAAGTCAGGCGCACCCGCCTTTGTGTATCAACTGGATTTTGAACAGGCCAAGCATACCGATGATATCGGCTTGTCATTTGGCACACTACCCAATCCAACCTTCGCGCAACATGCCATGAGCTTATATATGATGGATAGGTTTATCCGTTTTGCCCGGACAGGTAATCCGGGATGGGCGCCCTACAGTCTCGAGCAAAGAGAGACGATGATTTTCGATCATGAAAGCCGTGTCGTAAATAATCCGCGGAGTTGGGAGCGCGAATTGTTTGCGCGCATTCCTTATATTCAGCCGGGGACCTAATCGGCTATTTCGGCGTCACGGGATAGCTGATGATGAGGCTCAAAGGTTCGCGGCCCATTTGTTTAATCCCGACCACTGCCCCATCATATAGATAAGCCGCCATTCCCGGACGCAGACGGCGAGTGACCCCGTCAGAGGTCACCTCGCCTTCGCCCGACAGGACATAATAAACCTCATCATGCGCAATGGGGTGAAGACCGATGGCCGCCCCTTTATGTAACACGCGTTTGCGAAATTCCATCGTCCGCGGCTGCGGCACAATGTCACTGATCCGATAGGCAGTGCTCATGCCGATGGCGCCATGCGGCGGTGCTTCTTCACGGACCACATCTTGTTCGTCAATAACGACCATCGGCGGCGCCGCCAGCATGAGAAGCAGAGCAATCATATGGGCTTACTCACTGCCGCATGGCACGATCACGTGCGGACATGTTTTCCTGTAACGGTGCCTTTTGGCCGGGATAAAGGCCAGACTTCGGTTCCATGGTTGCAAGGTCCCAGTCAGCTTCGACAAAGGGTGCCGATGTCGGCTTTGGTGATGGGTAGGCGCTTACCTCTGTCTCGTCATCGATGATCTTTCCACGCCCTTCGGCAATGAAAAATAACACGCGGATATCGTCCGCGTCACGGTCCCACGGCCGCGCACCGGCGTTAGCTAAAACATGGGTTTCGACATCGCGTGATGGCAATACGTCAATGCCCTCAGGCCAGATCACAGGCTTTTTCGCTTCAATCAGGCGCGCGCGCGTCTCCCCATAACGGCCAAACATGGGCAGCGGGTTACCAAATTTGTCCACGGCGATGTTATCGCGGGCATGATAGCGCAAATCTCCATCGCCCCCGAGCATCAGAAATGGCAAGCCCACATCCGTCGATGGCCCACCGCGCAGCACGTTCCCCACGGCGGACATTTCTCCGGTTACATAAGGTTGCCCCACCCATTCCAGCGCCATCAGATTATAATGCATCGCGCGCTTACCCGGATCGTAAATCAGATTGTTAACCATCGCAGCTTGTGCGCCGCCTTTAATCAACGGGCTACGTTCGACATTATGCGCCCAAATATTGCGATAAAATAATATCCCCGTCGCATTGTCGTGAATCAGCGATCCTTTGCTATGTTCGCCCTTCGGATGGCTTGTGTCAGCCAAGCCTTCCGCAGCAAGATTGTAAGAAAAGCTTATATTGCGGCTCGTGCCGTTGCGCCATTCTTCGACGGTTTTGCCAGTAAAGCGCGGTCCACTTGCGGACATGTTTTCATCAATGCCCCAAGTGAAGCTATTATGGTCGATGATCACATTGTGCGCGCCAACGGTTGATATCGAGTCTGCTTCCCATCCACTGCGCTTGGCTTGCCCGTCGGCGCCTGTTTTTACACGGATATGGCGAATGATAATGTCATGCCCGCGCACATCGATGCCGCCTCTAATAATCGTAATGCCAGGTGATGGCGCAGTCTGCCCGGCGATGGTAAGAAAAGGCTCTTTGATTTCGAGCGACGTGCGCTGAAGATCGATCACACCCCCGACCTCGAACACCACGATACGTGGTCCTTTTGTCTCAATCGCCGCTTTTAATGTGCCCGGACCATCTGCCGCTAGGCTGGTAACGCGAATGATTTTCCCGCCGCGTCCGCCGGTTGTTTCTTTCGCCCAGCCGACAGCGCCAGGAAAGGCAAGCGTTTGAGCCGCTGCCGGGAGCGGTGCGCAAGTGAGACTTAAAAACAACAATATCCGAATAAGCATTTTGTTCTCCTCGGAAGCCATCTTGACATGAAGCGAACTTGTCATCAATGTCTAAATGACACCGGTTACCTTAACCGATTGGCATCAGAATTCAGAGCACTGCCAAGGTGCCAAAATATCAATAAGGTGGGCAAATGCGCAAAAATGCGCGCCCAAAACGGGGAGGATGCGCTGGGTTCCATCGCATCGCGAATCAAAAAGACACCGGTATCAATCCCGGAAAAATGCGAAGGGAAGAGAAAATGATTAAGTCTGGATCTCGCGAGTTGAACAGATCTGCCGCAAAATTTTTGTCGGCGGTTTCGCTCAGCGTATTAGCAGTTGGAACGGCGCACGCCCAAAGCGCTGCAGCCCAAGACGCCGCCGCTGAAGAAGCTCCTGCCGATGCAGGTGACGCTATTGTGGTGACCGGTTTCCGCGCTTCATTGGAAGCTGCGTTGAACCTTAAACGCGACTCTGTTGCGGCTGTGGATGCCATTGTTGCTGAGGATATTGCGAAGTTTCCAGACCAGAACCTAGCGGAATCGCTTCAGCGTATCCCAGGGATTTCGATCACGCGCGACGGCGGCGAAGGTCGTTCAATCACGGTGCGTGGTCTTTCGTCACAATTTACGCGCGTGCGTGTAAACGGCATGGAAACCATTGCTACGTCGACGGATGGCGCATCTGCCAACCGCGACCGCGCGTTCGACTTCAACGTGTTTGCCTCCGAACTTTTCAGCAGCCTCGTTGTCCGTAAAACAGCCGAAGCTTCTCTTGATGAAGGTTCACTGGGTGCCGTCGTCGATCTGAATACCGGTAATCCCTTGGCCGGCCGTTCCGGACTGAATGGCGCCATGTCGGTGGTCGGATCCTATAATGATCTGTCCAAAGACCTTGGCCCACGCTTCGCGGGCTTGCTCAGCTGGCGGAATGACGCAGGCACCTTGGGGGCCTCTATCTCCGCTGCTTATTCAAAAACAAGCACGCTTGAACTTGGCAACAACACTGTACGCTGGGCACAAGCGCGTTTTGACAATGTCGACGGCGTCAACTGCTTTACCACAGCCAATAGCGGCGGAACCTATGTTCCAAGCACTGGCTGTGATAAGGCTGCTCTGGCATTTCACCCACGTATCCCCCGTTATGGTGAGGTTGCCCATGATCGTGAACGCTTGGGCGTAACTGGATCTGTTCAGTTTTCGCCAACCGACGCCACAAAATTGTCAATTGATGCACTATATTCCAAATATGATGCCTCGCGTGAAGAACAATGGGGCGAAGTGTTGCTGCGTTCCAACGAGCGTTCGATTAACGTCGTTAACCCTGTTTATGACGCCAATAACAACATGATCTCTGCGAAACTGGACGATGCTTGGGTTCGTACTGAGCATTATCTTCGTCAATCGCAAACCGAGTTCTACCAAGTCGGCGGAACATGGGATCAGGACGTGACCGATAATCTCCGCTTCACCGCTCTTGGCGGCGTATCGAAGTCGACTGCGGGCATCCCTGTTGAGACAACCGTCATTTTTGACGACCGTGATGCCCAAGGCTATAGCTATGACTATACCAACATGGGGTCGCCAAAGTTGACTTTTGGAACCAGTGTAACGGACCCAGCGAATTTCCAATTGGCTGAAATTCGCGACCGGCCATCCAGCGTGGTCAATCGTTTCAAAACAGCGCAGTTCCGTACCGAATGGGATGTCAGCGAAAACATCACATTGAAGGCAGGTGCAGTCTGGCGGCGGTTCAACTTCGATACCGAAGCGTTCACTCGTGATACGGCGATATGCGGTAATGGCGGCACCAGCCTTGTTACCAGCACAGCCGGGACCATCACATGTTCGGCAAGCAGCTTGTTTGGCCCAACCGCGATTTATGGTTTCGCGGTCACACCGGCGCTGTCGCAAGGTTTCAATCTTGGTAAGGCTGGCCAACCCGCCGGCAACACCAACGGCTGGCTCGTTCCAAATCTGGCCGCGACGACGGCTTTCACCGGTCTTTACAGCCGGGCGCTTGCAAATGATGTGGGTAACATTCGCGGCGTTCAAGAAACGACCAAGGGCGGTTATCTGCAAGCAGACGCCAAGGGCGAGCTTTTCGGGCTGGAATATGCTGCCAATGCCGGCATCCGCTACGCAAAGACCGAACAATCGTCCTACGGACTTGTCAGCGGCGTGAACGCGACTGTGACCCGCAGCTATGATGATTGGTTGCCCTCTGCGAACTTGGCATTGTACCCCACAGAAAGCACGATTGTTCGTTTTGCGGTTGCAGATGTGATGACGCGTCCAACCTTGGGTTCGTTGACCCCAGGTGGTTCGGCAGATGGTTTCAACTATCGCGTAACCAGCGGCAACCCGTTCCTCGATCCGTATCGCGCTACCAACTATGACTTGTCACTTGAGTGGTATTTTGCGCCTCAGGCTGTGTTGTCAGTCGCCTTGTTCAAAAAGGATGTGAGCACCTTCACGCAATCGGCTTCGATTACCGGTGCGACATTTACGCAAACCGGTTTGCCTGCATCGGTGCTCAGCCCCGCATCGCCAGCGGCGCTGAACCCAGCGCAACAGGCTGAACCACGTTGGACGCTTGCGACCACGGTCAACGGTTCGGGTGCGAAGCTAAAGGGTATCGAACTCGCCGGACAAATTCCGTTCAGCGCGTTCACCGATGGCATGCTTGCCAACTTCGGCATCCTTGCAAACGCCACTTTCATTGACTCAAACGCGAGCTTCAATGTCCAAGGCCCAGCAATTGCCGCAGGCGGTGCTTTGCAGAATGCTGTAGTCAGCAATACGCTGAGCAATGTCACCAAAAAGGCATTTAACGGCACGCTCTATTATGATGACGGCAAGTTCAGCGCCCGCGGGATGCTCAGCTATCGTGGCCGTTATCATGAAGGTTCAAGTGGCACGGGCAACATTTTGGAAGGTTATGGCGCAACCACCAACTTTGACGCCTCTATCCGTTATAAGTTCACTGATTGGCTGGAAGTATCTGTAGAAGGCAATAACTTGCTGGATACCTATCGCTACCGCTTCACCGACTTTGACGCGGACCGCAATTACGAGAACAACCATTTTGGTCGTACCATCCTGTTTGGTGCACGCTTCAAAATGTAATCTGCGGATTGTCTAAAAGGTAAAAAAGGGACTGGTCATGGATAAAGTGGCCAGTCCTTTTTTGTGCGAGGGTGTGGATATGGAATGTGATCGCCGGACAAGTCTTGCTCTAATCGGGAGTTTGCCCCTGATTTCCAGTCCGGCTTTAGGACAGGGCGCAGCCGCGACCTCAAGTCTCGACCCACATGCCGCGATGCAATGGGCCAAAGGGATTGAGGGACAACGCAAGGCTGACCTTGGCGATGGTAACTATCTGAACCCTATCTTTGCTGGCGACCATCCGGACCCGGCAATGTTACGCGACGGCGATGATTATTATCTGACCTTTTCCAGTTTTGATGCCTATCCCGGCATTGTAATTTGGCACAGCCGCGACCTTGTGAATTGGCAGCCCGTCACTGCCGCGCTCAAAACGCCCATTGGCTCGGTGTGGGCGCCTGATCTGGCCAAGCACAAAGGCCGTTATTATTGCTACATCCCTGCGCGCACACCACAAAAAAGGTCTATCTATGTCATATACGCCGATGACATCCGTGGCCCGTGGAGCGAGCCGGTTGACCTGAACTTACCCTTGCATATCGACCCGACCCATGTTGCCGACGAAAAAGGCCAGCGCTGGCTATTTCTATCGGGTGGAGACCGTGTGCGCCTTGCTGCTGACGGCTTGTCGACCATTGGCAGGGTAGAGCATGTATATGACCCGTGGCGATATCCTGAAGACTGGGTCGTCGAAACTTTTGCGCCTGAGGGCCCCAAAATCGTCAAGCGCGGGGCTTATTATTATATGACCACAGCAGTCGGCGGCACAGCCGGACCGCCAACGGGGCATATGGTGATTATGGCACGCAGTCGCACACTCGCCGGGCCTTGGGAAGATTGTCCACGCAATCCGTTAATCCGCACGCAATCGGCACGCGAAAAATGGTGGTCGCGCGGCCACGCTACATTGTTCGAAGGCCCAGATGGTGGCTGGTGGATGATGTATCATGGCTATGAAAATGGCTATTGGACATTGGGCCGACAGGCGTTGCTGGAACCGGTCGAATGGGCCGAAGACGGCTGGCCCAGACCATTGGGCGGTGACTTATCACGCCCGATCAAAAAACCGATTGAAGCCGGTGCGCAGCAACATGGCATGGCCTTGTCGGATGATTTCCAGTTTGACCGCATGGGAACGGCCTGGGCTTTCTATGACCCTGCGCCCAATGAAGCGTCCCGCCTAAGGCGTTTGGACGGAACATTATATATGGCGGCAAAGGGCAAAACACCGTCCGATTGTGCGCCCTTATGCTGCATCGCAGGTGACCAAACCTATCGTGTGACGGTCGATATTGACGTCGATGCAGGCACAGAGGCTGGCTTATTGTTGTTTTACAACCGCCGGCTCTACGCAGGGCTTGGTTTCGCGAATGGGGCACTTATGATGCACCGTTATGGTTTACAGCGGTCACGCGGTGCCAATTCGGCAAAGGACAATGCGGGCAAGCTGTCGATCCGACTGACCAATGATCGCAATATCCTGACGATCCACACGAGTAATGATGGCCGACAGACTTGGCGTAAATTCGATGTGCAGATGGAAGTTTCGGGATACCACCACAATGTCGCTTATGATTTCCTGTCCCTGCGTCCGGCGATTTATGCTGCTGGGCAAGGCGAAGCGCGCTTCCGCAATTTCACCTATGAGGCCTTATGACAATTGATCGGCGCACATTGATGACGCTTGGTGCGGCTAGCATCGCCGGATCCGCCTTGGGGCAAACCCCTCCGCCCAGTGCGAAATCGCAAGTGCCAGCGGGATTGTACCAGCCCACCGAAACCATCGACCTTTGGCCCGAAGGGGCGCCAGGAACGCCTGCGGTGCCGCTTGTGGAGACAGTCAACGAACGTTCCACCGATCCGCAACTGACCGACCGCGCCGTTTTTGGAATTAGCCACCCGCGCATGGTCGTGTTCAGACCGGCCCAACCGAATGGCGCTGCAGTCCTTATCACGCCCGGTGGCGGCTATCGCTGGGTAGTGGTCGACAAAGAAGGTTATGAAATGGGGCGTTGGCTTGCGGCCCGGGGATATACGGCCTTCGTCTTATTCTATCGCTTACCGGGCGAGGGCTGGGCCGCTGGACCAAATGTTGGATTGTCGGATGCCCAACGCGCAATGCGCATCATCCGGTCGCGCGCGAAAACCTATGGCATCGATCCAGAACGGGTCGGCGCGATGGGTTTTTCCGCAGGTGGCCATTTATGTGCCGATCTTGGGACAAGGTTCGCGGTCAAAACCTATGAACCCGTCGATGAAGTTGACAAATTGTCCGCGCGTCCAGCGCTTGCAGCGCCCATTTATCCCGTCATTTCCATGCGCACACCCGACGCCCACCCGGGAAGCCGGGAAAAGCTTTTGGGTTCGAACCCCGCGGCGTCAGAAGAACAAAAGCATAGTCCGCATTTACATGTGCCCGACAATGCCCCACCATTTTTTGTATTGCATGCCGAAGATGACGACGTCGTTCCGGTCGAAAATGCCCTGCTTATGCGGGCGGCCCTGCGCGCCAAAAAAATCATCGTCGAAACACATATCTTTGCGCATGGCGGCCACGGATTTGGCTTACGCAAAGCCATCGGAAAGCCCGTCGAGATTTGGCCAGAACTTTTCCTCAACTTTGCTCGTACCCAAGGATTTTAAAAAATGTCGCGCATTTTGACACTCCACGCTGATCGGCTTTTCCCAACGGATCGAGATGTTCGCGCTATCGCCCGCAGGCTCTATGAGGCCGTCGCCGATTTGCCGATCATCAGCCCGCATGGCCATACGGATCCGCGGTGGTGGGCGACAGACGACCTATTCGGAAACGCCACCGAATTGCTGCTGCATCCTGACCATTATGTGTTCCGTATGCTCTATTCCCAAGGCGTCCCGCTTGAAGCGCTTGGCATCAGAAATCCCGATGCTGATCCGCGCGAAAGTTGGCGTTTGTTTGCAGAGAGATATCACCTGTTTCGTGGCACGCCGACGCGCATGTGGCTCGATTGGGTTTTTAGCGCGACGTTTGGGATTGATGTGCTGTTGTCGGCGGAGACGTCGGATCAGTATTATGACCATATTACCGCGGCACTGGCTACCGACGCCTTCCGTCCTCGCGCTCTGTTTGAACGATATAACATCGAAGTGATTGCGACCACCGAAAGCCCGCTGGATGACTTACGTCATCATCAGGCTATCCGCGATAGCGGCTGGAACGGACGGGTTATCACGGCCTACCGCCCTGACCCCGTCGTCGATCCCGATTTTGAGGGTTTCCATAAAAATCTGTCACTGCTGGGGCAGTTGACGGGCGAAGATTGCTTCAATTGGCAGGGTTATTTGAACGCCCATCGCAAGCGTCGGGCCTTTTTTGCATCCATGGGCGCAACCTCAACAGACCATGGGCACCCAACTGCACAAACGGCGGACCTGAGCATAAAAGAGGCAGAAGCGCTTTTTAAACGCGTAACGTCAGCGCATGTGACGCCGGAAGATGCCGAGCTATTCCGTGCCCAAATGCTGACCGAAATGGCGCGTATGAGCATCGACGACGGCCTCGTCATGCAAATTCACCCTGGCGCGTTCCGCAATCATAACCCTATGCTGTTCGAACGTTTTGGCAGAGACAAAGGCGCGGATATTCCTACGCATACCGGCTATGTTGAACAGCTTCGGCCGTTGCTTGCGGGATTTGGCAATCATGCAGATCTAACAATCATCCTCTTTACCCTGGATGAAAGCACCTACGCCCGAGAACTTGCGCCGCTTGCAGGGCATTATCCTGCACTCAAGCTTGGGCCCGCATGGTGGTTCCACGATAGTCCTGAGGGCATGCGCCGGTTCCGTACAAATATGACGGAAACCGCAGGATTTTATAACACTGTCGGTTTCAACGACGATACGCGGGCATTTTTGTCGATACCCGCGCGACACGACGTGGCGCGACGAATCGATTGCGGTTTCTTGGCGCAGCTTGTAGCCGAACACCGCATGGAAGAATGGGAAGCGGCCGAGCTCGCAGTCGACCTCAGCTATAATCTTGCCAAACAGGCTTATAAATTATGAGGCTTGGTCCAAATTCTGTTTTATCGGCAAATTTACTGCTTCCAGAATATGACCGTAGCACTCAAAACGCCGGCATCGTTCATTTCGGGATAGGTGCATTTCACCGCGCACATCAGGCCGTATATACCGACGCCGCCATGAATGCTGGTGAGCGGGATTGGGGCATCATTGGCGTGTCGTTACGCAGCCCTGCAGTCGCAGAGCAATTGAACCCGCAAGATGGGCTATATTCGGTTACCGAACGATCCGAAAATGGCGATAAAAATCGCATCATAGGCGCAGTACAGAAAGTAATTGTCGCTGCCGATGCGCCAGATGCAGTCGTCGCTGCATTGGCCTCTGCGGACACCCACATCGTCAGTTTTACAATCACCGAAAAAGGCTATTGCAGGGCACCGGACGGAAGTTTGGATTTTACCCAAGCGGATGAAAGGTCAGCTTATGCATATCTCGCTGCTGCTATGCGGCAACGGCAGGCAGCGAAATTGGGCGGCTTGACGCTGCTCAGTTGTGATAATCTTGCAAACAATGGCGCGCAACTTGCCGAGCTGATGCGCGCCTATCTACAGCGTTGCGCGCCGGATCTGGTCCATTGGTTTGAGGATCAGTGCTGCTGCCCATCAACAATGGTAGACCGCATCGTTCCAGCGACGACGGACAATGACCGCCAATCCATAGCCGCCAATTTAGGCGCCTTAGATCAGGCTGCAGTTGTTACCGAGCCCTTCACCCAATGGGTCATTGAAGATGATTTTGCGGGTAAACGCCCCGGTTGGGAAATCGGGGGCGCGCAGTTTACAAAGGATGTCGTACCATTTGAAACCGCCAAGCTACGGATGCTGAATGGCGCGCACTCTGCGCTTGCCTATATTGGGTTACAAAGGGGCCATGCATTTGTCCACCAGGCTATCGCGGATCCCTATATAATGGCGCTGGCGAACACGCTCATGCGCGATGAGGCGGCGAATAGTCTGCAAGCGGCTGCGGGACAAAATCTGGCGACTTATGCCGATGCCTTGATTGCCCGCTTCGCCAATCCGGCGCTCGATCACCGGCTTATCCAAATTGCCATGGACGGAAGCCAGAAAATACCGCAGCGCTGGTTAGAAACATTGGCATTTCATCAACAGCAGGGGCGGCAATGCCCTGCCATTCTTGAAGCCATAGCCGCTTGGATAGTCCATATCCGCGGGGCAACCCATATCGTGGATGATCCCATGCGCGATACCTTCCAAAGCTTATGGCAAACGGCCGGCGAGAGACACATTGCATCCGCCTTATTTGGCAATGGCGGCCAATTTGCCCAATATTGGGAAGCGGACGAAGCAGATTTGACGCGCGTCAATCATTGGATTTCCAACTCGGCTTTGTCGGCATAGCAATTAATGAAACATATTAGCTTTAGGTTTTTTAAATGAACTAGAGCCTGCAAAATCTCTCTCGCGGTGCATTGCAAAACGAGTGGCCGTAAGTACCCAAAATTAGGCGAAAAATTTCGTCCTAAGCCGATAGTCTGCAATCGCTGGAGATATGAACGAAATCCTGGTGCTGCTGGGGAGGATTGAACTCCCGACCTCGTCATTACCAATGACGCGCTCTACCACTGAGCTACAGCAGCAATACCGAAGGTGCGGCCCTATGCGAAGGCTGGGGCTT
This sequence comes from Sphingomonadales bacterium UBA656, assembly GCA_002299895.1. Classification (GTDB taxonomy): domain Bacteria; phylum Pseudomonadota; class Alphaproteobacteria; order Sphingomonadales; family Sphingomonadaceae; genus Sphingorhabdus_B. Next base: position 130,131 of record DBOC01000002.1, read on the forward strand.
AATGTCAAGCGGCTTGCGTGTTCGCGTGCCATTTGGCATCGCGCAGGCAGCACGATAGCGTGCAGAGGAGAACGGCATTGGCGAAAGATGCAGAGGACAAAGAGCGGATCAAGGCAGAGCGGCTGCGCGAAGCGCTGCGCGCCAATTTGCGCCGGCGCAAGGCAAAGCCATCGGCACCTAAAGCGGAAGGCAATGTGACAACGCCTGTAACGGAGAAAAACCGCCCCAAGGCATGAGTATCGTCGTTGCACCGCGCGAAATAGTCGTGAATAGACCCAGACATGTTATACCAGTTCGCACGCCCCCTTTTGTTTCAAGCCGACGCTGAGGCCGCACATAATCTGTCGCTGACTGCGCTGCGGCTTATGCCTATTCCAGCGCTCGGTTCAATTTGTCCGGTCCTTGCCCAGACATTTGCGGGCTTGCAGTTTGCGAACCCCATTGGCCTTGCCCCCGGCTATGACAAAAACGCAGAGGTTCCTGTTGAAATCCTGCGGCTCGGTTTTGGCTTTACCGAGGTAGGGACGCTGACACCGTTACCGCAAGCGGGCAATCCGAAGCCGCGTCTGTTCCGCTTGGTTGAGGATCAAGCTGTCATCAACCGCATGGGCTTTAACAATGCCGGACAGCAGGCGGCAATTGATCTGCTGCGCAACATTCCCGAACAGGCGCGGACAGGACCCATTGGTATCAATATTGGTGCCAATAAGGACAGCGCCGACCGCGTGGCGGATTATGTCATTGGCGTGCGCAATATGGAGGCGCTGGCGGATTATCTAACCGTCAATATCAGCTCACCCAATACGCCGGGCCTTCGCGCTTTGCAGGACAAGGCGGCGCTGGATGACCTGCTCGCGCAGGTGATGGCGGCGCGCACGCGGGACACACCTGTGTTCTTGAAAGTCGCGCCCGATCTGCAGCCTGCCGACATTGATGATATTGTCGCCGTCGCCATGTCGCGGGGCATCGCTGCGTTGATTGTGTCGAATACGACGATATCTCGCCCTGCGCTGATATCGCGCCATAAGGGAGAGACAGGCGGTCTATCGGGCGCACCCTTGCGCGATATGGCGCAGCAACGCGTGATGGATTTTCGCAAGGCAAGCGGTGGGCAACTCCCGCTCATCGGCGTGGGTGGAGTAACGTCGGCAGAAGATGCTTATGCGCGCATTCGTGCTGGGGCGTCTTTGGTGCAAATTTACAGCGCATTGGTGTATCAAGGGCCCGGCCTCGCGCGCAAAATCAATAAGCAACTTGCGCACCTTTTAAAGGCGGATGGATTTTCCAACATAGCCGAGGCCATCGGCGTCGACGGATAAATCTGCGCTTGGCTTTATCGACCGAAGGTGGCTAAGTTGCGGGCATGAAAAAATCATTGTTCGCGTTTACCGCATCCGCCATCCTTTTCACCCAAGCTGCAGCAGCCGAAAATGTCGGCGTTACGTCTTCTGCAGATCCTCGGGTTACCGAAGCAGGGATGGAAATGCTACGTCAAGGCGGATCTGCTGCGGATGCGGCAATGGCAATGATGCTTGCTTTGACCGTGGTCGAACCGCAATCTAGCGGCATTGGCGGCGGCGGTTTCTTATTATATCAGGACAGCGCAAAAGGCGTTTTGACAACAATAAATGGACGGGAAACCGCGCCAGCGGCGGCGAAGGCCGACCGTTTTGTTGGCGCAGATGGCAAGCCCTTGTCCTTTCTTGCAGCGTTTCAGGGCGGCCATTCGGTTGGCGTACCGGGCAACATCCAGCTGATGGCGCAAACGCACGCCAAATGGGGTAAGTTGCCTTGGGCAACCGTGTTTAAGCCTGCGATCCGCCTTTCCGACAAAGGCTTTGTCGTGAACAAAACGCTGGAATCACGGTTGCAGGGTATACAAAGGCTTTGGCCCAATTTTGATGAAGCGCGGGCGATTTACTGGCGTGATGGCAAACCCGTAACGGCAGGCATGACGCTCAAAAATCCTAAGCTTGCGGCCACATTGAAGCTTCTGGCGAAAAAAGGGCCTGACGCTTTTTATACAGGTACGGTTGCAAGCCAGATTGTGCAGGCGGTCACCAGCAGCAAATTGAGCCCCGGTGACATGACCATGACCGATCTAGCGCAATATCGGGCCAAAGAGCAGAAAGCCGTGTGCGCGCCCTATCGGGTCTATGTCGTTTGCGGCATGGCGCCGCCTTCGTCGGGGGCAACCACAGTGCTTCAGATTTTGGGCACGTTGGAGCGCTTTGATTTGACTGCAACGGGCAAGGATAGCGCCAAAAGCTGGCATTTGATTGGCCAAGCCATGCAGTTGGCTTATGCAGACCGCGAAAAATATCTGGCGGATGATGCCTTTGTCGATGTGCCCGTCGCAGGACTATTGAACCCTGAATATATACAGCAACGCTCGGCGCTGATTGATCCGGAGAAGGCGCGTAGCGATTATCCGGCGGGCAAGCCACCAGGTGCTGCACCGCGCACAGCGGCGATTTCAAGTGAAGTTGCTGGCACAACACATTTCACGGCAGTCGACGCAAATGGCAACATCGCCAATATGACGTCCACAATTGAAGGTCCATTTGGCAGCCAGCTTGTTGCCGGCGGGTTCTTTTTGAACAACGAACTCACGGACTTCACCTTCGCCCCTGAAAAGGACGGCGCACCGGTGGCAAATCGGGTAGCTGGTGGAAAGCGGCCTTTGTCTTCAATGTCGCCGACCATGGTTTTTGACCGCGAAGGTCGGGCGGTGCTGACGCTTGGTTCGGCAGGCGGCAAGCGGATCATCATGCACGTCACCAAAACGCTGATTGGCGTGCTGGACTTTGGCCTGCCGCTTGATCAGGCCATCGCGCTGCCGAACATTTATTTTGGGGCTGGGCTGTTAGAGGTGGAGCAGGACACCCCGCTCGCTGCAATGGCGGAGCAGATTTCTGCCTTCGGACAGAAGGTTCGCGTTGCGGATCTCGGGTCGAAGGTGAACGGCGCGCAATATCGCAACGGCGCTTGGACAGGCGCGGCGGATCCAAGGAGTGAAGGGACATCGGCGACCATAGATGCAAAGGGTAAGGTCACGATCATCCGTCCCCCGGCCGCTGCCGACGTGCCTTTGCCCAGCGTTGGATAAAAGACGCGCATTGCACCGGATTGCGAGTGGCGCTACCGCAAATAGGATAACAAAAACAGGCCACGGCATGGCTGAAAATTGGCAGGAGAGCATAAATGGCTGCTGAACAGTTTGACGACTTTGACAGCTTCCCTAATCTTGTAACAATGTTTTTCGCGCGGGCGCGCCATCGCGGAGATGCGCCGTTTTTATGGGCAAAGCATGGCGGGGACTGGCATTCGATCAGCTGGTCGGACGTTGCCCGGCAGGTCGCTGGCTTTGCAAAATCGCTCCGCCAGCTCGGGCTGCAAAAGGGTGACCGGGTCATGCTCGTGTCGGAAAACCGGCCCGAATGGTGCATCGCCGATTTGGGTATCATGGCGGCAGGGTGCGTCACCGTTCCGACTTATGTCACCAACACCGAACGCGACCACCAACATATTTTGGACAATAGCGATGCACGCGCCGTCATCGTATCGACGGCCAAGCTCGCCAAGACATTGACGCCCGCCGCGTTGCGGTCGTCGCAGGCGGAATTCATCATTGCTATCGAACCTCAGCCAGCGATGCAGCAAGGCCAATTATCGGTGCATCTTTGGTCCGATATGGTCAAAGGCACGGACGCAGATGTGCGCGCCAGCGAAGCGGCGATGGCGTCCGTTACCCGCGACGATTTGGCGTGCATTATCTATACCAGTGGCACTGGTGGCGCTCCGCGCGGCGTGATGCAGCATCATGGCGCGATTTTGCATAATATTGATGGTGCAGCGGCAGTCCTTCGGGAAGATTTCGGCTTGGACGAAGAAGAAGTTTTCTTGTCGTTCCTGCCTTTGTCGCATGCCTATGAACATAGCGGTGGGCAGTTCTTGCCAATCGGCGTTGGCGCGCAAATCTATTATGCCGAAGGGCTGGAGAAGCTTGCCGCCAACATCGAAGAAACGCGGCCAACGGTCATGGTGGTGGTCCCGCGTCTTTTTGAAGTGCTGCGTCAACGGATGATCAAGGCCGTTGAAAAGCAGGGCAAGCTGCCCAATTATCTGCTCGACAAGGCGCTGACCATCGGGGAGCGTGACTATTCTGGACGCAAACGTCTTATTGATGCACCGATGCGATTGATACTATCGCGCACAATCAAACCAAAAATCCAGGCGCGCTTTGGCGGCCGGATGAAGGCAATGGTGTCCGGTGGCGCGCCGCTGAACCCTGACATTGGCGTGTTTTTTCAATCCTTGGGTATCACCATGTTGCAAGGCTATGGTCAGACCGAGTCCGGCCCGGTCATCAGCTGCAATCGGCCAAGCGCTGGCATCAAAATGGACACCGTTGGTCCGCCGTTGAAAAACACGGAGGTCAAAATCGCCGAGGATGGCGAAATATTGGTGCGCGGACCTTTGGTGATGAAAGGATATTGGCGCAATAAGCCCGAAACCGATCGCGTTATCATTGACGGCTGGCTGCACACGGGCGACATTGGCCATATTGACGACCAAGGCCGCATTGCCATCACCGATCGCAAGAAGGACCTGATCGTCAATGACAAGGGCGACAATATCGCACCGCAAAAGATTGAGGGGATGCTCACGCTTCAGCCCGAAATATTGCAGGCCATGGTCTCAGGCGACAAAAGGCCCTATATTGTCGGTCTGATTGTGCCCGACCCCGAGTGGGCGTTGGAATGGGTGCAAGCGCAAGACATGAAATATGACTTTGCTGAGCTACAAGCCAATCCCCAATTCCGCGCCGCTGTGCGTGCCGCGGTGGATCGCGTGAATGCGGATGTTTCGGTTACCGAAAAAGTGCGTCAGTTCGAATTTGCGGATGAGCCCTTTTCCATCGAAAATGGCGAGATGACGCCCAGCATGAAAATTCGCCGTCATGTCATTCGGGAACGTTATGCCGCGCGTGTCAATGGGATGTACAAGGCTTAGGGTGTAGAAGCCCCAAAGGAGCAGCGTCGATTGTATATGGGCTTAAGCGTTTTGCGCCCATATTAGAAACTCGACATTGCCTTGCGGCCCGGTAATCGGGCTGGTGGTGAGGCCGTGCACCGTCCAATTTTGTTTGGTCAGCCATGTTTTTACCTCGTAACAGACGCGTGTGTGGACGTCTGCGTTCCGCACAACGCCGCCTTTGCCGACTTCTTCGCGGCCCGCTTCAAATTGTGGCTTAATCAGCGCGATCAGCTGCGCTTTGCTTTTGGCGAAGGATAAGGGCCGTTCAAGCACCTTGGCCAAGCCAATGAAGCTGGCGTCGCAGACGATGAGGTCAATCGGCTCGTTGATGTGCGTTTCGGTTAAGATGCGCGCGCTCGTTTGTTCATGAACAATGACGCGCGGGTCCTGCCGCAGTTTCCACGCCAGCTGGTTCGTGCCGCTGTCGACGGCGTAGACGCGGGCTGCGCCGTTGGTCAGCAACACATCGGTAAAGCCGCCCGTCGATGAACCGACGTCGATAGCCACATGGTCGGTCACATCAATGGCAAACGCCTCCAATGCATGGGCAAGCTTAATGCCGCCGCGGGACACCCATGGGTGGTCAATGCCGCGCACGCTGATCTCGGCATCTTCGGCGATTTGCTGTCCGGGTTTTTGCGCCTTGGCATCACCAATATAGACATGGCCCGCCATGACGAACGCTTGCGCGCGGGTCTTGCTGTCGGCCAGGCCGCGATCAACGATGATTTGGTCTAATCGTGTTTTTTTGGTCGCCATGCCGCAACACGCTAGCGGAACTTGCACGATTTGGCCATAAGACAAAGCTATGTACATTCGTTACCTGACCCTGTTCGCTGTTCTGAGCCTCGCCGCGTGCGTTGCACCGCCGTCGCCGCCTGCGCCAAAGATTGTTGCCGCGCCGGCACCGTCGGCTACGACACCGCCGCAGCAATTGACTGGCGATTGGAATGACTGGCCCTTTACGCCTGGCAATTGGACCTATCGCCGCGATAGTCGCGGTTCGGTGGCGCAGTTCGGCATGTCTGGACGCAACCCGATGATCAGCTTTCGTTGCGATGTAGAAAACCGCCGTATCACATTATCGCGAGAGGCATCGGCATCGGGGGTGAGATTGGTTATCCGAACCTCGTCCATGACAAAAACATTGGCAGCGACGGCAAGTGCTACAAATTCAGCCTATCTGACGGCCAACATCACAACCACAGATCCGATTTTAGATGCCATGGCCTTTAGCCGTGGTCGCGTGTTGCTGGAAATGGAAGGACAGCATCCCGTCATTCTGCCGTCATGGGCAGAAATCGCACGCATAGTTGAAGATTGCCGCGGATAATCCGTTCGCTATTTATCGCAGCGCAGACTGACAATTCTAGTCAGAAAAAAGTTTAATACAAGACTTGTTTACACGCGCAGTTTGATTCACTTTCGAACCTGCGGAGGGCAGAAAAATGTTTGAAGCAAGCAAATTCCATTCAACGAAAGGAGGTGATCCGATGTCTCATGGTTCAGTTAAGAGGTCGGACAATTCCGTTCGGGAGATCGGCCGCTGAGCAATCAGCGATGCCGGTCACGGCATGAAAGCAACTTCCGGCAGCGGGTGTCCGACCGCTGACCCATGTTTAAGGGCCGCTGGATCATTCCAGCGGCCCTTTTCTGTTGTTTGTGTTGTTCCCTGACCCAAGCGCAAAGCTCTCGGTGCCCTCCAATTTTGCCATGCTTAAGCTTTTTGTCGAACATTGGTGGCAATTGCTGATGAAATGCTTACATTCGATGTAAGATTCTGAAGGATATCAAGAAATGCAGTTTATGCGCCTGAGCTGGAAAATTTTGGTCGGTGTGAAGGACCTGTTTGTATTGCTGTTTTTGGCGCTTTTCTTTGCCGCCATTTTCGCACTGCTAAATGCTAATCCCAACCCGGCGATGGTCCGCGATGGCGCGTTGCTGCTCAAACTGGATGGCGTAGTGGCCGAACAGCCGGCCGAAATCGACGTGCTAACGACGCTCACCTCGGAGGCGGCGCCTGTTGGCGAAATCCGTCAACGCGATATCATCCGCGCGTTGAAGCTTGCCCAAAGCGACAAGCGCATAAAAGTGGTCGTGTTGGACATGGAACGCTTCATGGGCGGCGGGCAAGCGAGCCTTGCGGCAATTGGGGATAGCATTGATGCCGTAAAAAAGGCGGGCAAGCCTGTTTATGCTTTTGCCACCGCCTATACCGATGACAGCTATCAACTGGCTGCCCATGCAACGCAGATCTGGATGGACCCGCTGGGCGGCGCATTATTGGCAGGCCCAGGGGGCTCTCAGCCTTATTATAAGGGCTTGCTCGACAAATTGGGGGTAAAGGCCAACATCTATCGCGTTGGCACGTTCAAAAGTGCCGTAGAACCCTATATGCGTTCCGACCAATCGCCTGAATCGAAAATGGCGATCAAAGGCGTGTACGATGAGATATGGGGGCGATGGAAAGCCGACGTCGCTAAGGCCCGTCCACAAGCGCAATTGGATCAATTGCTGACCAATCCCGCCAATGCGGTTGAGGGGGCGAAGGGCGACCTCGGTCAGTTGGCGCTGTCGGCAAAATTGGTCGATAAATTGGGCGACAAAATCGCCTTTGGAAAATTCATCGCCAGCAAAGTGGGCGCCGATGAAAAGAAAACCACAGGCGGTTTTGCACATACGCATATGTATACGTTGCTGGCCAGCTACGGTCCGCCATCGGCAGGTGAGCAGATTGGCGTTGTGACGATCGCGGGTACCATTGTTGATGGTGAAGGCGGTCCCGGCTCAGCGGCTGGCGATACAATCAGCCAGCTGATTTATGAGGCATTGGATAGCAAAGATTTGAAGGCTCTTGTCGTCCGTGTCGATTCGCCTGGCGGGTCTGTGACCGCATCGGAAAAAATCCGGCTCGCGATCGCCGCGGCTAAGGCCAAGAATATTCCGGTTGTTGTTTCCATGGCCAATCTGGCGGCAAGCGGTGGCTATTGGGTGTCGCTGCCCGCCGATGTGATATTTGCCGACCCTTCGACGATCACTGGCTCGATCGGTATCTTCGGGGTGATTCCAAGCGCGGAGGCTGGCTTGGCAAAGATTGGTGTGAATGCGGACGGGGTTAAGACAACGCCATTGTCCGGTGAGCCCGACGTCCTAAACGGCTTTAGCCCCGAATTTGACCGCGTGGCACAAAGCGCGATTGAAAATGGCTATCGGCAGTTTCTGACCCGTGTTGCGACCGCACGCAAAAAGACCCCAGACCAGGTGGATGCCATCGCCCAAGGGCGCGTGTGGGCAGGCGGAACAGCGCGTCAACTTGGCTTGGTAGACCGGTCCGGCAATATGAATGATGCTCTGGCAGAGGCAGCAAAGCGGGCGGGATTAAAGCTGGATGACTGGCATGCGGTCTATATCGAACAGCCAAACAGCTTTGCTGGCACGTTGCTTCAGGGGCTGATGCCAAAGAAGGCGCAATCGAACGCACCCATGGATATTTTTGCTCATGCCGCATGGCAACAAAGCCTGTTCATGCAACGCGTCGCAGCTGATCTCGAGATGCTGACGGGTGTGAAGGGCGTTCAGGCCAGATGTTTGGAATGCGGTGATTTCGCGCCGCCTGTGCCTGCTGCAGCGGACAAAACATGGCTGTCGGTTTTACTGAAGGCCTTTAGCTGACCAGCGCAATCGGCTTCATACACCTTTTGCCTTTGCGCGTTCAACGCATTCTACAATGATGCGTTTTGCGTCCGTTTCGTCACCCCATCCATTTAGCTTCGCCCATTTGCCGGGCTCCAAATCTTTATAATGGGTGAAGAAATGCTCAATCTGCTGCAGCACGATAGGTGGCATGTCCTTGTAGGTGACGACGTCGGAATAATAAGGGAAGGTTTCGTTTACCGGAACACATAGCAGTTTTTCATCGCCGCCTTTGTCGTCTTCCATCATGAGCACGCCAATCGGACGGCATTTGACAACGGCGCCCGCGATGATCGACGTACGTGCCACGACCAGCGCGTCCAAGGGATCACCATCTTCGCCCAAAGTATGCGGCACAAAACCATAATTGGCTGGGTAGCGCATCGGCGTGTGCAGGAAGCGGTCGACGAATAAAGCGCCGGATGCCTTGTCGAATTCGTATTTTACGGGCTCGCCGCCAATGGGAACTTCGATCAGGACGTTGAGACTTTCGGGTACATTGTCGCCCGCCGGGATGAGATCAATACGCATGGGAGAATGCTTTCAAATATTTATGGTTTGGTCCGTCGCGGGCTGAGTAGACGATCAATCGCCGTCTTGCCTTGGCCTGTGACTTCGAGGTGCGGGTAGCGCAAACCACCTGAATAGGCGATGTCTATTTGTGCAAAACGTTTGCTGCGCTCGACGATAAGGCGGATTGGTGTTTTGCCGTCTTTCGCCGCTTTGATTGCGGCAGTCAGACCGTCTTTTGAATAAGCATAGCCATTAACCGCAATGATTTTTGCGCCATTGACGATATTCGCCTTAAACGCTGGGCTGTTCCACAAAACCGAGGTGACAATGGCATCCTTGTTCAACATCATTCCAAGCGCGTGGGTGAGGTTTAGGTTATTGCCTTCTTTCATCAACTCCTTGTCGAATATATTGGGCTCCTCTTTCCAAACGAGCTTGTATCCGCCCTTTTCGATGCCGGCCAGCGGCGCAGGTTGGCCTGGCTGGCGCAATTTTGTGTCGAGGAACTTCGCCCAATCATAAGGCTGCACGGCGTTCAATGTGCGTACGACTTCGTCAAAATCATATGTCAGTACGCCCCAATCGGCATCACGCACCCCGAAAAAGGCTTTGGCAAAATCATCAAGTGATTTTGTTCCTTTGGACAATTCGCGAATGGTCATGTCGGCGTCGAGCCAGATAAGCGAGCTTTCATTGTAATAATCCTCACCACGCGATTGGCTGGCAAAGGGCTTTGGTTTACGCGCAGCAAAGATGGGGTCATGTGTGGTGTCTTCAACCGAACGCCACATACGCCCCGGCTGTTCTGCATAAAATCCGGCATATTTGGCCCATTCGCCAAGAACCATTTCCTTGGACTGTAGTCCTGAACGTGCGCCAAGGACCAGATCCCAAAAGCTTGTCTGGCCTTCATAGACCCAAAGCAAATTGTCGCGCATTGGCGTGGTATAATCAGGCGTCCACATCGTTGCAGGACGACGAAACTTGCCATTCCAACTATGCGTGAATTCGTGCGGCAAAAGACCACGTTCCGACATATTGTCATCCCATTGGATGAAATAATCGGTTTCGCGCGTGTTTTCGGAACTGCGATGATGCTCAAGACCAATGCCGCCAAGCTCCTCCGTCAGACCAAGCAGAAATTCATATCGGTCAAAATGCTTTGATCCGAACAACAATAAGGATTCATCAACTAAGGCACGGTGCGCAGCAATCTGTTCCGGCTTTGCCGCGAGATACTTCGCGTCATCTGCCCAAACATTGAGCGTCACATTATGCCCAAGATCCCATTTCTTATAATGTGGGCCTGCAAACATCGGGCTGTCGACCAAAGTTTCGAAGCTGGTAAGGCCATAATCGATGCGGTTGCCCGTTATCGTGGCGCCATCAAGTGCGGCGACCCCAGTCCAGCCGTCTGGCAATGCAATCGACGGTTTTACTTGAATAGCCCGCGTGAAATGTCCCGCGGGGTATAATGCGACCTGTTCCCATTGCACGTTCATCATATTTGGCGTGACGACGATCCGGCCTTCGCTTTCGCGGATGGGGGATGTGAATTCAAATTCCACGTCCACCGAGGTGGTTCCTTCAGGTGTGTCGACGTGAAACGCATATACCTGCACTGGATCGCGCGTCCAACGCAGCGTCTTGCCGCCAGCGCGGATCATGAGGCCAGTCATTTCAGCCAAGGCGCCGCGTGGCCCGTGTTTACCGGGTAGCCATTGGGGATAGATCAGGATCAGCGGCTTGCCCGTTTCAACGGGGATATTCTGCTGCACGCGGAAAATGGCACGATCGACATCCGTTGCGTCAACGTGAAGCGACATAGGCGCTGGCAATGGGCGGTCCTGCGGCTCTGGTATCGTCGAGATAATCGGTACAGGCTGCGGCGCACTGTTTTGCGCGGATGCTCCGGACATGAGGCTGGCGGAAAGGGCGAATGCGGCAAGTGCGCGCGACAATATATATGCGTTCATAGGCTCAAATGTGCCGAAAGTGCCGCGCTGCGTCCAGCCCTATTCCACTCACCGCAATTAGCCGCTAGGGCGCTTCATTATGGCAAAAATACAGACACCCCAAGCCGTACGCGGCACGCAAGACATGTTCGGTGAGACCGAGGAGCGCTTTGCGCATGTGGTCGCGACTTTCGAACGCGTGCGCAAGCTTTATGGTTTTAAGGGCCTGCAACTGCCGGTGATTGAACCCACTGCGGTGTTTTCGCGAAGCCTGGGTGAGGCGACCGATGTTGTTTCCAAAGAAATGTATACGTTCGAAGATCGCGGCGGCGATTCTATCACGTTGCGGCCCGAATTCACCGCTGGCATTGCGCGGGCTTACCTTACCAATGGCTGGCAGCAATTTGCGCCCATGAAGCTGTCGGTGCACGGGCCGTTGTTCCGCTATGAGCGTCCGCAAAAGGGCCGCTATCGTCAGTTTCACCAAATTGACGCCGAAATCATCGGCGCGGCGGAGCCGGCGGCAGATGTCGAATTGCTGGTTATGGCAGATCAATTGCTGAAAGAGCTTGGCATAGAAGATGGCGTGACGTTGCAGTTGAATACGCTGGGTGACACCCCTAGCCGCGATGCATGGCGCGCTGCTTTGGTTGGCTATTTCAACGACCATAAGGGCGCGTTGTCCGAAGACAGCCTGTCACGGCTGGAGAAAAATCCACTGCGTATCTTGGATAGTAAAGACCCCAAGGATCGCCCGATTGCCGACGCAGCACCCGTTATCGACGATTATCTATCGGGCGAAGCGCAGGATTTCTTTGGCGCAGTCACCGCAGGTCTTGATGCCGCAGGCGTCGCGTGGACCCGCAACGCCGCTTTGGTCCGCGGCCTCGATTATTACCGCCATACTGCGTTTGAATTTGTAACTGACAGGCTCGGTGCGCAAGGAACCGTGCTAGGCGGCGGACGTTATGATGGCTTGATCGAAAATTTAGGTGGCCCCGCGACCCCAGCGGTCGGCTGGGCTGCGGGTATTGAGCGATTGGCGATGTTGGTCGACCATGTGTCACAGGACAAATTCGATGCTGTCATCGTCGTCGAAAATGACGATCGCCTGGCTGATGCCATTCGCTTGGCGCGCAAATTGCGCGCTGCACAGTTTGCCACTGAAATTGTGGCGACAGGTTCGCCGCGCAAGCGTTTTGACAAAGGAGCAAAATTGCCGTCGCACACGTTAATCTCTTTGTCGGTGGCCGAAGGTACCCCGTCGATACGCATCCGCGGCGAAGGCAGTGACATTGCTGCGCGCGTGGAAGCCTTTATCGTGGGCGCAAATTGAAAATTTCCCCGCACCGCATTGCGCAAATTGAATCGCGCTTTTCCGAGCTAGAGGCGCGGATGGCTTCCGGGCAGTTGGAAGGCGATGCTTTTGTCGCTGCCTCGCGCGAATATGCCGAGTTGGAGCCTGTGGCCAAGGCCGCCGCTGAGGTCCGACGCTTGCGCGCGGAAATCGAAACACTTGGCGTCATGGCGCAGGATGTTTCTGACCCAGATTTACATGCGATGGCGGTCGAAGAACTGGACGTGGTCACGCAGCAGCTATCTGACGCGGAAACTGCGCTTGCCATCTCGTTACTGCCCCGCGATTCTGCGGATGATCGGCCAGCGATGCTGGAAATTCGCGCAGGCACAGGTGGCGATGAAGCCGCTTTGTTCGCCGGCGATTTGTACCGCATGTATGAACGCTATGCCGCCGGGCAGGGGTGGAAGATTGAGCCGATTTCGGTCAGCGCCTCCGACGTAGGCGGCTATAAAGAAGTGGTCGTCGCGATCAAAGGCGTAGGCGTGTTTGCCAAGCTGAAATATGAAAGCGGTGTCCACCGCGTGCAGCGCGTGCCTGTGACTGAGAGTGGCGGGCGCATTCACACCAGCGCGGCGACAGTAGCGGTCCTGCCTGAGCCGACAGAAGTGGATATCCAGATCGAGGCGCGCGATCTGAAAATTGACGTTTACCGTGCTTCGGGCGCCGGCGGGCAGCACGTCAATACTACGGACTCAGCTGTGCGTATCACCCATTTGCCGACAGGTATTGTGGTGACATGTCAGGACGGCCGCAGCCAGCATAAGAACAAGGAACAGGCGATGCAGGTCCTGCGCGCGCGCATGTATGAAAAAGAGCGTGAGGAAGCCCAAGGCGCCGAAGCAGAGGCACGTAAGGCCATGGTCGGCTCAGGCGATCGTTCCGAGCGTATTCGTACCTATAACTTCCCCCAAGGCCGTGTGACCGACCACCGGATTAACCTGACGCTGCATAAATTGCCCGAAATATTGGAGGGCGGCGGCTTGGGTGAACTGGTTGACGCGTTGATTGCCGAGGATCAGGCCGAACGGATGGCGGGGTTGGGGGAGTAACCACTTCTCCCCTCCCGCAGGCAGGGGAGCACTAGGTCCGCCTAAACCTCCAACCGTCCATGTTCCAACTTTGGCAACACATAACGCGCGAACATGTCGCATTCGTTGATGTGCGGATAGCCCGACAATATGAACGCCTCGATACCTACTTCGCGATAGGCGTTGATCTTGGCGAGCACTTGGTCAGGATCGCCGACAATTGCCGCGCCGCAGCCGGAACGGGCGCGGCCAATGCCGGTCCACAGATTATCCTCTAAATAGCCGTCATTTGCCGCAGATTGCGCGCGTAGTTCAGCCTGATGCGCAACGCCAAAGGTTTGGGTATCGAGCGATTTGTTGCGGATGGCCTCGCCTTGATCGGCATCAAGCTTGGACAGTAAGCGGTTGGCATAAGCACGGGCCTCGGCCTCGGTTTCGCGGACAATGACGTGCGCGCGGAAACCATATTTCAGCTTTCGGCCAAATTTTGCGGCACGTGCCGTCATGTCGTCGACCAAATCCTTGGCACCCTGCACCGTTTCAGGCCACATCAGATAAACGTCGCAACCTTCGGCAGCGGCGTCCTTGGCAGCTGGTGATAGACCGCCAAAATAGAGTGGTGGGCATTTGCCGCTGACCGTTTTCATGCGCGGCGGGTCGAGGTCGATCTTGTAATGTTCGCCGTCGATCGACAGATGCTCGCCGTTCAGCAACGTCTTCAATATGTGCATCGCCTCTACTGTGCGGCGATAGCGGGGTTCGGATTCCATCTTGTCGCCGGGCAAGTCTGACGAGATGATATTGACGTTCAACCGTCCACCCGAAATCTGATCCAATGTCGCGATTTGCCGCGCAAGCTGCGGCGGCCAGCTTTCGCCGATACGCACGGCCATCAGCAATTTGATCCGCGTGGTTAGCGCCGCAATGGCACTGGCAAAGGCGGTAGTGTCTAAGCCGAGGGCGTAGCCTGACGGCAACAAAATATTATCAAAACCACCTTTTTCAGCTGCCAAAACGATATTGCGGCAATGTTCCCAGCTGGAGGCCAGATTGGGGTCAGGGACGCCCAGAAATTCATAGTCATCATCGCACAGCGCGGAGAACCAGCTTACTTCAACAGGCGTGTTCATGGCAGCGGCACTCCTCTTGCAGCAACAAGGACGCTGTACCAATCGGCGCGGGTCCATTGAATTTTGAAGGCATCAGCGGCTTCGGCTATGCGCGCCGGATTTTGCGAGCCGACAATCGGTATGGGCCGCGCGGGGTGCGCCATAATCCAGCTATAGGCCGCCGCTGTGCGGGAAACCCCATGTGCGGTCGCCACCGCGGAAAGCGCAGCAGCAACATTTTGCTCACGCGCATTTTGCGGGTCGCCAACGCGGCCGCCACCCAAAGGCGACCATGCCAACACTGCAAGATTCATTGCGATCGCTTGATCCAGCTCGCCATTTTCAACGGTGTCGATGCGCAACGGCGATAGTTCAGGTTGTGTTGAAACGATGGGCACTGCGATGAACTGCGCCAGTGTGGAAATCTGCGCTTGCGTAAAGTTGGACACCCCGAATGCGCGGATTTTGCCTGCCTTATGTGCGTTTTCGATGGTGCGCGCGATTTCCTGTGGGTGCGTTAACACGTCAGGCCGGTGAATTTGCCACAGGTCTATGCGGTCCGTACGCAACCGTGTCAGGCTGTCATCAATGGCTTTGGTCAGATATTCCGCGCTGCTGTCATAGGGCGTTGGCGGCGTGATGCCGCCCTTCGTCGCCAGTACCATGCGGTCGCGATATTCGGGCGCTTGCGCAAATACTTGGCCTAGAAGCTCTTCTGCCTTGCCGAAACCTTGTTCGCCAAAACCGTAAATATCGGCAGTATCAAACAGCGTGATGCCCGCCGCAAACGCAGCATCAATGGCCGCGCGCGCCGCGGACAATTCCAATCCGGCAAAGCGCCACATGCCCCATGCCAAAGAGGAAATTTCAATACCACTATTGCCCAATGGGCGGCTGCGCGGAGGGGAAGGAAGCGTCATGATTTCTTGCTCTTTTTGGGTGAAGGTAAATAGGGTGGAGCGACGGATTCGCGGCTGATAAGTTCGTGGGGCAGGCGGCGATGCTCAATCCCGCCTTCGCCAAACAACAGCTCGGCAGCGGTCGATGCAAGGTCGCGGACGGGCTGACGCACCGTGGTCAAGGGCGGCCAGACAACGCGCGCCAAGGTGGTGTCGTCAAAGCCGGTGACCGAAAGCTGCTCTGGAATTTGAATGCCGCGCCGATGCGCGACGGCGAGAACGCCCGACGCCATATCGTCGTTCGATGCGAAAATCGCGGTGGGTGGATGCGTCAGCGACAAGAACTGCTCCGTGGCCGACACGCCGCTTTCGAAATCAAACCGTCCCTCGGCAATCAAGTTGGAATCAACCGATATGCCGACGCGTCCTAGGGCGCGTTCGTAGCCCGCTTGTCGTTCCGCACTCGCCTTATGATTTGGGTGGCCTTTGATGAAACCAATCCGGCGATGCCCGATGTTGATCAGCTGCGTCGTCATATCGTCGGCCGCCTGCATATCATCCATGAAGACGGAACTGGTTAGCGCATGGTTGGTGCCCGGTGAGATGCGCACAAAGGGTATGTTGAGTGCCTCAAGCGCGTTCAGCACGGGCACGCAATCGGTGACGGGTGACGAAAGTATCGCGCCGTCGACATGCGTTTGTCGCACCATGCCGCGCACCTGTTCACCGACGTCGGGATCGGCAACATCGACGGGCTGCGCGATTAAACGCATGCCCTCTTGATGACAACGGTCCCAGCATCCTTGCATGATCTGGTGCATATAATAAGGGCTGTGATTGTCGTAGATGAGCGCAATTTGTCCGGACTTTGTGCCCGCAAGAATACGAGCGGCGATGCTTGGGCTAAAGCCAAGCTCCGCCATGGCGGCGTCTACCTTCGCCTTTGTCGCCGCGCTGACATAAGGATGGTCGTTCAGCACGCGGCTGACGGTTTTTACCGCCACGCCAGCAAGCTTTGCGACATCCCGTATGTTGGCGCGTGGGTTCATACGGCGAACGCGGTGCGGATGGACGCGAATAGGTCCGCATAATGACTGTCGGCGCGGGTGAAGACGGGCGGTTGGCCGTTCGGCGCGGCTATGTCGTGCGTGCCAGTGCCATAGATCTTGCCGGACCAAAGATGGACCCATTCGCCATCGGGTATCACCACCGGGCGGCTCTCTTGGCCTTCCACCACGACCGGTGCGACGATCATGTCGGCACCATAGAGATATTGGTCTTGAATGTCGTAATAGGCAGGGTCGTCATAATGCAGGAACATGGGCCGTTGCAGCGGCAGGCCAGTTGCCACCGCCGCATCGCAAAGTGCACGAACATATGGCGCAAGCTGCGCATGTACTTGGCTCATCCGCGCAAAATGGCGGAGGATTTCGGGGCTGCTGTCGAGTTGTAGATTGTCCCCCGGACGGTTGCCTTCATGGCTGCGCATTACAGGCGCAAATGCGGCAAGATCTATCCAGCGGTGCATGAGTTCCGCCGTCCGCACTACGCCATGCAGGCTGGTATAACCGCCTAAGTCGCTATGGTGATACGCATTGCCCAATAGGCCGGATGACAAGGCCGCGGTTATCACCGTGTTAATGCCGTCATGCCGGGTGAAATCGACACATTGGTCGCCGGCCCATAATAATGGGCAATGCGCCTGAACACCCGAAAAGCCTGCGCGCATGAAGAAGGTTGCGTCATTCGTCTTGCCGCGTGAGGCGATCGCATTGGCATTTACTTGCGCCCATAAAACGGGCCAGCGATTATGCGCCTCCATCGGATCGGATCCGTCGAACAAGCGCACATCAGTTGGCAAATATTCGCCAAAATCGGCCATCCAACCGGACAGCCCGAAATCGAGCATTTCTTGGCCGATGATGCGATCTGCGAACCAGTTGGCGGCTTCGGGATTGGTGAAATCCACCACGCCAGCGTCAAATTCGCCGAAGTCGACGGCATAGGCCGCGTCGCTGTCCTGCCGCAGTGCCAGATAATTGTTCGCCAGCGCCTCTTGATAGAGCGCGCCATCCACCGCCAGATAGGGGTTCACATAGCCCAAAAAGCGGATGCCACGCTGCGCTAGCGCGGCGATGTGTGCAGGAAGATCTGGATAACGCGCGGCATTCCATTTCCAGTCCCAGAACAAACGCTTGCCAAAACTGGTTTGGCGGATGCCCACCCAATCCTCGCACCACAGGCCCGTAATGGCCGCGCCAGAGGCCGCAATGGCCTCGAAGCGGTCAAATGTGTCTGTGCCATCTTTAAGGCCGACAATAGCGCCAGAAATCGCCCAGTCGGGCAAGGGTGGTTGGCGGCCGAAACGGTTGGATAAATTGGTCACCAGATCGGGCAAGGAAGCCGCGTCGAACAGTTCCAGATCGACATTTGCCGACCAACATTCGATGCCAATACGGCCCGCTTCTGTGAGATCGAGAACGGAATAAGCAGCCGTTTCGAGGTGCATCGCATAACGTGCACTGCTTAGCCATGTTGGCTGCGGATAATTGGTTGTCCAATAATCACCACCGGCTAAGCCATCGGCATCCATGGTCTGTGTAAGCGCGGTCGACTTGTCGCGGCCAACCCCAGGCTCCGAAGTCCAGAACGGAAAACGACGCCCGTTCAACCGCAAATAGGACATTTGCTCCCCGCCGCCCCAAAAGGCTTCGGAGGCTGTGCAATGCATATCTATCCAAAGCCGGTTGAAGAATGGATCATTGCAGCGAATTTTGAGTGCGGACTGCTGCGCCTGTTCTTCAAGCACCAGCGTTGCGACAATGTCAGGACGCTGTGCATTCCACAGCCGGATAACGCCACTTTCTTGCGCGTAGCAATCTAGCGCCAATCGTGTTTCAACAATGTCGTCGATGCGAAAATTGCCGCGGACCATTTCCAGATCAGGCGCGCCGACACCGATGCTGATCGCCGGTGCACCAGCGCGATGTGACAGCATGCAGTTGTCATCGCGCAGAAGGTCGAAGCCGTCTGATTGCATGATGACTGTAAATGGCAACTTCCGTCCCTCTCACCGTTTCAAATCTGGCACTATGGCAGTATTGCAACAGTCCCAGCTTAATTACTGTCGCTATATGACACCGCTAGACATATTGAGTCAATCTGGTAACAAACCCGTCAATTGATAAGGTATATCCCGATATAGCTTTTATTGCTTGAGTAATCTCAAGTGATTTGGTTGAGAAGCGGATGGCCATTTTTAGGGAGGTACATGATGTTTAATTCTGAGTTTAAGAAAACGTCTTTCATCCGCGCTTCGTTGTTCGCAAGCGCTGCAATTATGGCGGTTGTCAGCCTGCCAGCGATGGCACAGACCGCGCCGGCAGAGGATGACACGGCCAATGCAGAAATCATCGTAACCGCGCAGAAGCGTGAAGAGCGTTTGCAGGATATTCCGCTCGCCGTATCGGTTGTTGGTGGAGAGGCAGTTGCCAATAATGGCGGCATAACTCTTGAAAATGCGCAGTATCTCGTTCCTAGCTTGAACTTCCGTAAGGCGGGCACGTCGCTGAACCAGGCATTGTTCCTTCGCGGCGTTGGCACCATCAACTTCTCGATTGCAGCCGAGCCATCGGTCGCAGCTGTCCTCGACGGTGTTGTCTTGAGCCGCGCTGGTGAAGGTTTCACGGATTTGTTTGATGTGGAGCGTATCGAAGTTTTGCGCGGACCGCAGGGTACATTGTTCGGAAAGAACGCATCGGCTGGTGTAGTAAGCATCGTGACCAAGCGTCCTACGGCTGAATATGGCGCGACGGTTGAAGGTTCATTCTTCACGAAATCCGAATATCGCGGTCGTGCGACCGTTAACTTGCCGCTGAGCGCCAATGTGCGTTCGCGCTTCACCGGATTTTACGGCAGCTATGACGGCAATATTAACAATTTGACCACTGGCAAAAAGGTCAATGGTTATGAACATTATAGTGTTCGCGGTGCGATCGAGGCTGACGTTAGCGAAACACTCATGCTGACGCTGCGCGGCGACTACCGCAAGGCCGATGATGATTGCTGTGCAGAAATTATTGGTAACACGCCAACCAATGCTGCTGCTCTGGCGCTGGCTGGAACGGGCTTTGATGCTTCGGATTCGCGCAATATTCGGCAGAACCTTGTCACCGCAACGAAGGAAGAAAGCTGGGGCATTGCGTTGCAAGCAGACATGGAATTGGGCGAGCATAGCTTGACTTCGATCACCAGCTTCCGTGGTTGGGATAACACCGAAATTCGCGATGGTGACTGGCTTGACCGACCCTATGTTGGCTTGAACCAATTGCACGACAATGGACCGCAAACATCGACTACCTTTAGCCAGGAAATCCGCGTTGCTTCGCCCACTGGCGAGTTTCTCGAATATGTTGCCGGAGTATATTATTCGAAGGCGGAATCGGACCGCACATTCACGCGCAATGTGATTACCTGCTCGGCATCGACGCTTGCAGCAGTTGTACCGGGTCTGGTACCTTGCTCGACTGCGGCAGGGGCATCAACAATCACAACGCCTGCAGGAACCGCTGACTTTGGTTCGACGTTCAAGAATATGTCGGTATTTGGTCAGGCAACGGTCAACCTGTCCGACAGCCTGCGTTTGATTGGTGGCTTGCGCTACACACATGACGAATTGGATGTGAACCATATCCGCCGGACCTCGCTCGCAGGTCCAGGTGTCCAAGGTAATTTTGACGCCGGCGTTTACAACAATGGTCTCGTGGCAACGGCGCCAGCTACTGGCTTTGTTGCAGGCACGTCAAATGGCGTTCCCTTTACCAGCAGCACCAGCAACAATAACCTTTCCGGTAAGGCATCTGTTCAAGCGGACCTCACTGAAAACAATATGGCCTATGCGAGCTACACGCGGGGCTATAAGGGGCCAGCTTACAATATCTTCTATAACCTGACGACACCTGGCGCTGCTGTTATCGCGCCAGAAACGGTCAACGCGTATGAAGCGGGATTGAAAAATACGTTTCTTGACGGTGATCTCATTGTTAACCTCGCGGCATATTATGCCAAGTATAACAATTATCAGGCAAACAGCCCAGACTTCGTAGCGGGTGTTCGTACCACGCGCTTGACGAATGCAGGTTCGGTATCGACCAAGGGCTTCGAACTCGACTTTGTTGCTACCCCATCACGTAACTTCACCCTTTCGGGTGGCGTCGCTTACAACAAGGCACAGGTTGAGAATTTCCGTTTGCCGCCGGGCGCTGATGCATCACAATTGGTTGCCAAGGGCACGCCGTTGGCGAACGCACCAAAATGGAAAATGTCGCTTGGTGCGCAATATGACATCGAAACTTCGGGCTTTGCCAATATCGAATTGGGAAGCCAGATCGCAATGCAGTCCGACCAAATTTACGAAGCGAGTGCTAACCCGGCGGTTCGCCTTGGTTCAACCGTTGATGGCTACGCAATTGTCGATTTGTCCGCTGCTTTGGTTGATTCCAATGATGGTTGGCGCTTGGCGTTCCAGGTTAAAAACTTGTTTGACAAGAGCTTTGCATCTTCGATCGTATCGGGTGGCCCTGGTGGCGCATATCGCTACATCATCCCCCGCGAGGCAGATCGTTATTTCGGCGTAACGGCGAAAATCAATTTCGGCGCGAAATAAGCTGAACTGAAAACAGTAAAATGAAAGGGCTGGAATCCACATCGGATTCCGGCCCTTTTTTGGTGGTAAGCCCATGCCATTGTTCGCGCATTTGGCAGAGCTGGAAAATCTCAGCGATGCCGACCTTTGCAACTGCACTAAATTCCTCTAAAACCATTCTCGAACAATTGAGGAGACTTGATATGAAGAACACCGGCACAAAACGACGCTTGTTTGGCAAAGTCGGCGTTATGGCAGCTGCTTTTACCGTTCTGCCATTGACCGCCACGGTCATGCCTGCCGCGGTCGCGCAGGATCAGGCCGCCACGGATGGCAAACCCGAAGCCGTGAAGCGCGATGTCCGGATCATTAAGATTAAACGCGATAGCAAAACGGTCGACATCGTCGGCCATGACAGTGGCAGCGAAGATGTAACCAAGGTCGAACGTGACGGTAAGGTTTTCATCTTCCGGACGGACAAGAAGCTGACCGAGGATGAAGTCGAAAAAATGATTGGCGAGGCCGAAGCGTCCAGCAAAGCGGCTGATGGCGCGGTATCCGACGGCGCACGCGGAACTAAGCAAACTAAGCGTATCGTAATAAAGTCATCCGTCGATGTACCCGAGATCGATATTCAAGAAATGACAGAAAATTGCACCGCAGCCGGGCAAGCCGTCACGACTAATGTCGAAAGCTCTGAGGGCAATACAAAGGCGCACGTTCACCTTGTGATGTGCGGCAAGGGGCAGGCAAAGATTGCGCAGATTGAAGCGCTAAAGGGTTTGCGCGAGGCTCGCGAAGAGATTGCTTCGGAAAAAGATTTGCCCCAAGCCGTGCGCAAAGATGTGATCGAAAAGTTGGACCAAGAGATCCGCAAGCTTGAGAAGCAAGCCGACAACGGCAAATAACAGGTATTTACACAGAACCCTGACTACTCCTGGTAGGCTTTAAGGGGGCGGTTTTTACAGGCCGCCCCTTTTTCTTTTGTCCGTTATGCGCCATATCGCGGGAATGAAATGGCCCGACACGATCCAAGCAGGCGAGATACAGCAGCATGAGCCGCTGGTGCGGCGCGTTCTCGCGCCCAATGCTTCGCCCTATACCTTTACCGGCACGCAGACGTGGATTGTCGGTAATGGAAAAGACGTTGCCGTTATCGACCCTGGCCCCGTCGGGAGCGGACAAAGCATAGGTGATCCCGCAGACATTCATGGCGAGGGCCATGTCGAGGCGATTTTGCGCGCCGTGGGCGATGCAAAAATCTCCGCGATCCTGTGCACACACACCCATCGTGACCACTCACCTGCGGCGGCACCTTTAAAAGCTGCAACCGGCGCGCTGATTATTGGCTGCGCCCCTTTGGTCTTGCGCGATGATGGCCCGCGCGCCGACAGCGCCTTTGACCCTGATTACCGTCCAGATCGCATCCTAAAGGACGCAGAGGCGATTTCCGGGGATGGTTGGACGTTAGAGGCCGTGGCGACGCCGGGTCACACCAGTAACCATCTCTGCTTCGCTTTGCAGGAAAGCGGTGCTTTGTTTACGGGCGACCATGTTATGAAATGGTCGACAAGCGTGGTCAGTCCGCCCGATGGCGATATGAGCGACTATCTGGCGAGCTTGCAAAAATTATATGACCGCGACGACCGCATTTATTACCCAGCGCATGGCCCCGCAGTTGAAAATCCGCGCCAGCTTGTGCGCGGGATGATTGGTCATCGCCGGCAACGCGAACGACAAATTGTGAATTTGCTGGAGAGCGGTGAGGGGCATATCCCGAATATGGTGGCCGCAATGTATAAAGGCTTGGACCCGCGCCTTATTGGGGCCGCGGGTCGTTCGGTTCTCGCGCACCTTATCGATTTGCAAAATCAAGGGCGTGTGGCGGCACAAGGTGACGGCTGGCATCTCGTGACGGAAACATGAGGTCCACAAATGGCATGATTGGGCATTTGCCCAATAGACTAAAAAAACCGATTTGAGGCTGACGCTAGCCTTGTTTCATGAGGCCAAATCGACCACATAGGCCTTCAATTCAGCTGCCGGAATAGGTTCGGCATGGCAAAGGTATAATCGCATGAACGCCCCAACGCCCCGCGAAAACTTGCAAGGCCTTGATCTGCTCGCAGAAATCAAACGCCTTAAAAAAGAACGGAATGCCGTCATTCTCGCGCATTATTATCAAAAGCCCGAGATACAGGATTTGGCGGACTTCGTGGGCGACAGCCTTGAGTTGAGCAAACGCGCGGCAGAGACTGACGCCGACGTCATCGCCTTTTGCGGCGTAAAATTCATGGCGGAAACGGCAAAGATTTTAAGTCCGCAGAAAACCGTCATACTGCCGGACATGGCCGCTGGCTGTTCCTTGGAAGATGCGTGCCCGCCCGGTAAGTTCAAGGCGTTTCGCGAGGCGCATCCTGACCATATCGCGCTCACATACATCAACTGTTCTGCCGAAGTGAAGGCGTTGTCCGATATCATCGTGACCAGTAGCAGCGCGGAAACGATCCTGAGCCAAATTCCACCAGAGCAGAAAATCATTTTTGGCCCTGACCGGCATTTGGGTGGCTATCTTGCCCGTAAGTTCAACCGTGACATGCTCTTGTGGCCGGGCGTGTGTATTGTGCATGAGGCATTTTCGGAAACCGAACTTTTGAAGCTTAAGGCCCAATATCCAGGCGTTCCGGTTGCTGCTCACCCTGAATGTCCGCCGCATATTATCGACCATGCGGATTATGTCGGCAGCACCAGCGGCATATTGCAATATGCGCAGGCAATTGAGGGGGACACGCTGATTGTCGCAACTGAACCGCATATCATCCACCAGATGGAAAAGGCGGAGCCGACCAAGACATTTATCGGCGCCCCCGGCGCAGACGGCAACTGCGCGTGCAATATCTGCCCCTATATGGCGCTCAATACGATGGAAAAACTCTACCTCGCTTTGCGTGATTTGGCGCCGCAGATCGCGCTTGATGAAACAGTGCGCTTGGGCGCAAAGAAGAGTCTTGACCGAATGTTGGAGATGGCGAGCGGAACCGTTGGTAAGGGTGACCTCGGTCGGGCTTGATCACGCGATGGCGAGGCACGTCAAATATATACTCGCCTTCACCGTCATATCGATATAATACAGCCGAGCGATGCTTTTCTGGCGATCTTCTTCTGCTAAAAATAGTGATATCGACAGTCGGCTCGCCGCTTTCGATGATACATATGCGCAGCGTTTTCCCGACGATGCGCAACGCGGGAATGATACTACTCCGGGCAAGGCTAAGCGCCTTTTTCTAGGCAAGACGCGTTGGTGGTGGTTCGGGCGAACAATCGCGAGCCTAATCGCGATGTTCGTGCTTTTATTGCTGTGGCTCGCGGTCACCGCGCCTTTGTCAAAATCGCTTCAGCCTATTGCGCCGCCGCGGATTACATTACTGGCGTCCGACGGCACACCCATCGCGCGCAACGGGGCCATTGTCGATCGGCCCGTTGACGTCACCAAATTGCCTCCACATGTGGTGCAGGCTTTTTTGTCGATTGAGGATCGCCGTTTCTATTCACATTGGGGCATCGATCCGCGTGCCCTCGCGCGCGCCGCATGGTCGAATGCCTTCGGCACTGGCATTACCCAAGGCGGCAGCACGATTACGCAGCAGCTCGCCAAATTTACCTTTCTGACGCCCGAACGTAGTCTCACCCGCAAGGCGCGCGAAATGCTCATCGCCTTCTGGCTTGAGGGGCGGCTTACAAAAGACGAAATCCTTGGTCGCTATCTGTCGAACGTCTATTTTGGTGACAATGTCTACGGTTTGCGCGCTGCATCGCTACATTATTTTTATCGCCAACCGGAGCGTTTAACGCTGAGCCAAGCCGCCATGCTGGCGGGCCTTGTGCAAGCGCCGTCGCGTCTGGCCCCGACCAAGAACCCCGAACGTGCCGCAAAGCGCGCCCGGCTCGTTCTCAGGGCGATGGTGGCCAATAAGGCTATTACGCAAGCCAAAGCGGACGCCACCCCTGTCGCGCGGCTGGACGTGCGTGTGCGGGAAACATTGCCTACGGGTACATATTTTGCCGACTGGGCCATTCCGCAAGCACGTCTACTGACCGAGAGCGGATATTCCGATGTGCGGATAACCACGACATTAGACGCTCGTTTGCAGAATATTGCTCGTAAGGTGGTTGCGCGAGCGGGCGTCGGTAACGCGCAAATCGCGCTGGTCGCGATGCGTCCAAATGGTGAGGTAGTCGCCATGGTTGGCGGCAAAAGCTATAAACAATCAGCTTTTAATCGGGCAACGCAGGCCAAAAGGCAGCCCGGATCGACCTTCAAGCTGTTTGTCTATTTGGCCGCGCTCCGTTCGGGCATGACGCCGCAATCGATGATTGCCGATACCCCGATAAATGAAGGCAGTTATCGCCCGAAAAACTCGGGGTTGCGGTACCGGGGCGACATTACGTTGGAGAAGGCATTTGCCCAATCGAGCAACGTCGCTGCCGTGCGCCTTTACCAAAAAGTAGATGGCAAAGAGGTGGAGAAAGCTGCGCAAGACTTAGGTATCCGTAGCCCGCTTACTTTGGACCAGAGCCTTGCGCTTGGTAGCTCCGGCGTCACCTTGTTGGAACTGACCGCGGCTTATGCGGGCGTGGCGGGTAACCAATGGCCTGTTGAGCCGCACGCTTTTAAGCAAGAGGAACAAGGCTGGATTGAGTGGTTGTTCTACGGACCGCGTTCTTTCAGTGGGCGCATGCACCGGATGTTGCTGGAATTATTGGGCGCAACGGTGAAGCAAGGCACGGCACGCGCCGCGCGACTTTCGATACCTGCCTATGGAAAAACCGGTACCAGTCAGGATAATCGCGATGCGTTATTTGTCGGCTTTGCGGGCAATTTGGTGGTTGGCGTGTGGATCGGCAATGACGACAATAGTCCGCTACAGGGCATTAACGGCGGCGGCTTGCCCGCGCGGATCTGGCGTGATTTCATGTCGCAGTCTATTCGCAACGCCGCGCCGGTCAACAGACCAAAAGCCGTGCAGACACCAGATCCGGAAGGTCCGATTGAGCCACTTGATCTGCTGGAATTGCAGGATTTGCCATTCGATATTGGCAATTCGGAAATACGCGTAGACGAAGGGCAGGGTGTCACCGTAAACACAGATGTCAACGGTGTTCCGTTGGAAATCAAGCTTGACCGCGATGGCGCCAATATTCAGCCTGCCCCATCGGCAGAGCGTCCCGTGCCAGAACCGCGCTGATGTTTCCATTCTCTGCCATGACTAAATTTATGCGATTTTGTGCGGCTGTGTGCTTGCTTCTGTTGCCGTTATTGATTGCCCCCGCAAACGCCGATGCAAGTGACATCAGCGCGGCCTCACGCAGCGTAGTGCGGGTCATCGTCTATAGTTCCGCCGAAGGACAGCAGAGCATTGTCAGCATCGGATCCGGCGTAGCTGTTGCGCGCGATAAAATTGTCACCAATGCCCATGTCGTTGAAATGGCGAGTTTTGATAACAGTGTGCAGATCGTCATCGTACCCTCAGACGGTACGCAAAGCTATCGCGCCCGAGTGACCGCCAGCCTGCCAAGAAAAGACCTTGCCTTGCTGCAACTGACCTCTGGTGCGCTTGTTCCTGCAAGTATTTTCGCAGGCGTTTCAGAGGATGGTGCGGACGTCTTTGCCATTGGTTATCCCGCGAGCGTCGATGTCGCGTTGGAGCAGAGCGAAACAGATGTGCTGCGTCCGCAGCAACCCGTCAAAACGCGGGGAACGATCTCATCCGGACGGACATCTAAGTCGGTAGAGTCGCTGTTGCATACGGCGCCCATTGCACCGGGCAACAGTGGCGGGCCAATTGTTGATGCTTGCGGGCGGGTGTTGGGTATCAACAGTTTTGGATCTGTGGCTACCGATGGTGGCGCGGAATTTTACTTTGCCATATCGGCGCGCGAATTGTCGGCATTTCTTACCAATCGCGGCATTGCGTTCCGTGCGGTGCGGGGCGATTGCCGATCCGTCGCCGAATTGACGCGGGCCGAGGCAGAGCTTGAGGCAACCACCCGCGCCAAAATAGAGCAAGAAGCGCGTGTTGCTGCCGAACTGCAACGCAGCCGTGAAGGCAAAGTACGCAGCGACGCCGAACATGCTGTCATTGGCGAACGGGAAAATCATCTGGCATTGGCTGCGTTGTTGCTGGTGCTAAGCGCCGTTGCAGGCGGCGCTGCGTGGCAGTTTTCCGAACGTGAACAGCGGTATCGCTTTAAAACCGCGACCGCCGCAGGTGCTGTTCTTTTTGTCATGGCGGTGGGAATTTTTGCCGCCCGCCCATCGTTCGACGAAGTCGATGATCGGGTCCGGACTGCATTGACGGCCGATATGCCAGACGATGCCGTTGCCCAAAAAGGTGCTGTTGCGACCGAACCGAAAGCGAAAATTTGCGTTTTGCAGCCCCAACGCAGCCGCATCACTATGTCCGACACAGCCGACGTCGAATTTACATGGCAGCCCGATGGATGCGTAAACGGACGCACGCAATATGTAGAAAGCGGTGGCCGCTGGGTACGCAGCTTCGTGCCCAATAATGACGCTCAGATTTCGGTCGTAAGCTACGCGCCGGAAGCCGATATATACCGTATTGAACGGTTCCTGCCGGGCAATGACGTCATGCAATCCGCGCGTGCGGCGCGGAAACTCTATGACGTTAAAACCTGCACCGTGGACCCAGCGCAAATGACCAACATAGACAATATGAACAAGACCATATTGGCGCAATTGCCGCCCGCGCCGAACGAGATATTATTGTTCACATGCTCTGACCGTTGAATCTTGGATTGTGCGTCAGGACTTAGGGCTTATGGTGGCGACATGATCCGGTCGCTGTCGATTTTGCTTTTGCTATTGTCCGCAACACTTGCCGGATGCTCCGAAGGCGTCGACAATGAGCGCGTCCGTGTTGACGTTATCGAAGACCGTCCTCGACCTCTGAATGTATCTGCAACGCCGCTGCCATTGGCGTCTGCTTATCTGCGCGCGGCAACGGCGCAAGGATTGGTCACCTTCGATGAAAAAGGGCGCGTTGCGCCTGGCCTCGCTAATCGCTGGATCGTGACCGACGACGGCATGAGCTATATCTTCCGCCTCAATAAAGGACGGTGGAATGATGGGCGTGAGGTCGAATCAAGAGAGGTTGCACGTCTTTTGACGGCGCGCATCCAGGAATTGCGCAAGGGTCGCCTTGGCACCGAACTGGGTGTAATTGACCGTGTTGTCGCCATGACAGGTAAGGTAGCGGAAATCAGGCTGAAGGCCCCGATGCCGTATCTTTTGGAATTGCTGGCCTTGCCCGAGTTTGGGTTGCTCAGCAAAGGCGCGGGATCGGGCCCGATGCAAGCCAGAAAATTTGGACAGGTTATGCAGTTGCGGCGCAATGAAACCGATGACGACGGCGCGCAGTTCCTGGGCAACGCGATGGTAACATTGTGGCGCGGTACGGCGTCCACAGCGATTGCCCGTTATACACTTGGACAAAGTGATCTTGTCGAAGGCGGGCGGTTCGAGAGCTTTCCTTTGCTTGATGCGGCAAATATCCGGGCTGATCAAATCCGGTTTGACGCGGTCCCGGGATTATTCGGTTTGCAGATAGTCAATGGTGGCCCATTTTTGTCCGACAAGGCCAATCGCACGGCGATTGCTATGGCCATTGATCGCCCGAAATTACTGACGGCATTTGACATTGTGGCCTGGCAGGAAACAGTTACCTTAGTTCCTGAAAGCTTGCCAAATCGCGCGGACATAAAGCGGCCGGCATGGTCAGTGCCATTGATGGAAGAACGTCGCGTGATGGCGCGGGCTACGGTTGCCAATTGGGAAAATGCTAATGGCGCACTTCGGCCGTTACGCGTTGCTATGCCGCGTGGTTACGGCGCCCGGATTTTCTTTGCGCGCTTGCGGGCCGATCTTGCGACAGTAGGTATCGATATTGAGCGTGTTACCGTGGACCGGCCGCATGATTTGCTGCTCGTCGACCGCACCGCCCAACAATCAACCCCGGCATGGTATCTGGATCAGCTGTCCTGCAAACTTTCCACAATTTGCAGCCCCCGGGCGGACGAGATTGTGGCCGAAGCGCGCCGAACGACCGATAGCGCAATTCGCGCGCAATTATTAGGTGAGGCAGAGGCCGAGTTGCAGGACAGCGCTGCCTTCATCCCTATCGCAAATCCTTTGCGCTGGTCGGTAGTCCGGCCCGGCCTACTAGGGCATTTCGCCAATGGTCGAGGGTGGCACCTGTTGCAATATCTGGGGCGTGACCCAACATAGGCACAAAGGAGTAGCTGAAGTGCCCATTTCGCAGGAACAATTTGCACATATTGCCAAGGATTTGCCGGGCATGGGAAATGAACCCCACGCCGTGCGCGCCCGCGTGGAAGCGCTTGAGAAAATATTGGAGCGCGCCTTTGTCATTCCAGGCACGAAAATTCCCTTTGGTCTGGATAGCGTGATTGGCCTAGTGCCGGTGCTGGGTGATCTCGTGACTACCTTTATGGGCGCATATATGGTGTGGGAAGCGCGCAATTTGGGCATGTCCAAATGGCAACTTAGCCGTATGACCGCCAATGTCGCTGTGGATACGGCGATTGGCGCAATCCCCTTTGTCGGTGATGCGTTCGACCTTGTTTGGCGTTCGAACAGCAAGAATTTGCGGATTATCAAGAAGTATCTCGACAAGCATCATCCTGCGACGCGGATTATTGAGGGATAGGCTTAACGGCCGCGCCAGATTTTGATGGGACCAGTGGCCTGCACGCGGCGCGTAAATTCCGGACACTGCCGGGGCTTGAAATCCTGGCCAAGGCAGATACGTACTTCTTGAAGCCAACCATTGCGGTTGGTCTTCACGGTTATCGCATGCGCAGGCAGTCCTTCATTTAGATCAGCAAATTTTTCAGCCAATGTTTGCGCCGTCAAAGCTGTCCCGCGTTCTGACTCGCGCGATAGTCGCGCCATGTCGGGAAATTCAATCGCGTTAAACAGCAATCGCGCTGCCGCGAAATAAGCGTCCGGCGTTTTGGCCATGCAACTGCCATGCTTTGCCCATTGATGCTGCAGCAATTGAGGGGAGGGGCTGAGGCAGATATTGTCCGTCACTGTCTGTCGGGACAGCACCCCAACCGTGCGACAATATTGCGGGTAATTGGCCCCTTTGGCCTCCGGCCATAACCCATGTAAAACAAAACCGAAGTCGCCAATTTCACCCGAACATTGGAACCGGGTGACAGGGTCGCGCATTCGCCCACGGCAATGTTCGGGGCTCCAACTGAGTGCCAGCACATAGCCGTCTATCGCCGTGCGTCTTATTTCACCGGATGGCGGCAATTCCAAGGCTGGGCGCGGCAGAAATTTGGGAGGCTGGCATTGCCACGCTTGCGCCATCGTCGCGGCAGGTTGGAACGCCGCCACAACAGTTAAACATATGAAAAGATTAAGTCTGCGCAAAATCCAGCCCGATATCGGCAGCCGGCGCGCTTTGGGTTAGGCGTCCAACGGAGATATAGGTGACGCCAGTCTCCGCCTTGGCGCGGATTGTGTCCAAGGTCACGCCGCCCGATGCCTCGGTTGGCACGCGGCCAGCGATCAGCTTTACCGCCGCACGCAGCGTATCGGCATCCATATTGTCGAGCAGCAAATGGCTTGCACCTGCGGCAAGGCCAGGTTCGATCTGGGCGATGCTGTCCACCTCAAGAATGATGCGTTCAACCCCTGCATTTTTCGCGCGGGCAACGGCTTCACTTACGCCGCCTGCGACTGCGACATGATTGTCCTTAATCATCGCCGCGTCCCACAATCCCATGCGGTGATTTGTTGCCCCGCCCATGCGCGTCGCATATTTTTCGAGTAACCTTAGGCCGGGAATGGTTTTGCGGGTGTCCAACAAAATGCAACCCGTTCCCGCGATGGCATCGACATATTGCCGTGTCATTGTCGCAATGCCCGACAGATGCTGCACAGTATTCAGCGCCGACCGTTCCGCGGTGAGCATGGCCCGTGCATTGCCCTTCAAGCGCATAAGGTCAGTGCCCGCGATCACTTGGGCGCCTTCCTCGACCAACAATTCTATCTCCATCAACGGGTCGAGCGCATGAAAAAACGCGACCGCGATGGGTAGGCCTGCCACGGTTATGGCATCGCGGCTGTCCATGACGCCATCGAAACGGACATCTGCCGGAATGACGCTTTCAGACGTAACATCTCTGCCCGTTGGACCCAAATCTTCGGCCAGCGTCGCCCGGACGAAAGCGTCCATATCGAATGCGGGAATGTGAAAAGGCATATTGCTGTTATCCGGCCTGAAAATATTTGGAGACGAGGCCCCATCCATAGGTCAGTTCGCTATCGCCAGCAATTGCTGAAAACCCTTTATCGATAGGTTAATAGCCCATCAGGCTCATGACTTCCCTGCGGCTCGATTGATCGTCCAGGAAACAGCCAATGAGTTTTGATGTTACCATGCCAACGCCGTGCACCTTCACCCCGCGCCCGGTCATGCAACCATGCTGCGCCTCAATGACAACAGCAACGCCTTCTGGCTTCAGATTTTCCCAAATGCAGTTCGCAACTTCGGCGGTCAGGCGTTCCTGCACCTGAAGGCGCTGAGCAAAGCCATGCAAGACACGCGCAAGTTTCGAAATGCCGACAACCTTGTCAGTTGGCATATAGGCAATCGATGCCTTGCCGATGATAGGTGCCATGTGATGTTCACAATGCGACTGAAAGGGGATGTCCTTGAGAAGAACCAGCTCATGATAACCGCCAACTTCATGAAACGTGCGTGACAAATGGGTTGCGGGATTTTCGGCATAGCCAGCGCAATATTCGCGCCACGCACGGCCAACGCGAGCGGGCGTGTCGAGCAGCCCTTCGCGCTCCGGATTATCGCCTGACCAGCGGATCAATGTGCGAATGGCATCTTGGACTTCATCAGGAACGACAATTTTCCCGTTCGGACCGATTTCGTCTTCATAATGGATATGGGCGATGGGAAATACCTTCTCGGGCTTGTTCATCTTCAGTCTCCGGCAGGCAACGTGCCCGCGTTTTCGGAACTAGAGATATGGCCACCTGTTATTGAACACTATACGGACAATAGCCCATAGGGGCCTTATCGCAATATATCACGATAAAGCCGCAGAAGCCGCAATAACATTTTGTTGCTGAAAAATCAGCCAATCGCCTGACCGGTTTTGGCCCAATCGGCCAAAAAGCCTTCAATGCCCTTGTCTGTCAGGATATGCTTGAACAGGCCTTTGATCACCGAGGGCGGTGCAGTCATTACATCAGCACCAATTTTCGCGGCTTCAAGCACATGGACGCCATGACGGACGCTGGCGACGAGGATTTCGGTATCAAAAGCATAATTGTCGTAAATCAGACGGATATCGCTGATAAGCTGCATGCCATCAAAACCATTGTCGTCATGGCGGCCAACGAAGGGTGATACGAAAGTCGCACCCGCCTTTGCCGCCAAAAGCGCCTGATTGGCCGAAAAACATAAGGTCACATTGACCAATGTGCCTTCCGAGGTCAGTGCCTTGCAGGTCTTTAGACCGTCGATGGTCAATGGAACCTTGATGCAGACATTGTCGGCAATTTTCCGCAGGATTTCGGCTTCCTTCATCATCGTTACATGGTCGAGTGCCACGACCTCTGCCGACACTGGGCCATCGGTCAGGGCGCATATTTCGCGTGTAACCTCGATGAAATCCCGGCCGGATTTTGCAATCAACGATGGGTTGGTGGTCACGCCGTCAAGCAAACCAGTCGCCGCCAAATCCTTAATATCGGCAATGTCAGCGGTATCGGCAAAGAATTTCATGGGATTATTTCCTGATTGGAGATTCGATTTCATGTCTCTTGGCAAAATATCGGCCAAAACAACAGACCTATTGGTATCAAATCTATGGTGCTGCGGCATCATCATCCAGATGGTGACGTTTGCCGCATCATTGCCTATACGCGCGTCATGAGCTTGCCCACCAACCGCGTCCGCGTTGTCTTGTTGACACAAGCGATTGGTCCGCTCGATTACCGGCTGCCTGATGGTATGATCGCAGGGCCGGGCAGCGTGGTGATGGTTCCGCTTGGTCCACGCAAATTGCCGGGCGTCATCTGGGATGATGATGTTTTTGGCGATGAGGCAATAGATGCCAGCAAACTTCGCGCGGTGCTGGAAATAGTTGATAGTCCGCCGCTGGGACCAGGCTTGCGTCGCCTCATCAACTGGGTCGCGGATTATTATCTTACAAGCCATGCATCGGTTTTGCGCATGGTTTTGTCGTCTTCGGCGGCGTTCACGGCGACCGGAACAATTATCGAATACCGCCGCACAAGTTTCGAGCCTGCGCGGTTGACCCCGCAACGCGCTGCCGCGCTGGATGCCTTGGAGGGCGCACAAGGGCTTGTGCGCGAGCTTGCGGCAGAAGCGGGCGTCAGTGATGCCGTCATTCGCGGGCTCATCAAAGCGGGCGCATTTGAACCTGTCACAATCAGCGTGGATTCGCCACTGCCCGAACCGCTAGCGGACTTTGGGACGCCAACATTGAATGAGGCGCAGCAGTTGGCAGCAAACAGCATGGTCGAGGCGGTTCGGACCGGAGGCTTTGACACCTTCGTGCTGGATGGCGTGACAGGTTCCGGTAAGACCGAAACCTATTTTGAGGCTGTGGCTGAGGCGATACGGCAGGACAAACAGGTTCTGGTGCTTCTCCCCGAAATCGCGCTTACCGCGCCATTTCTTGCTCGTTTCGAAGCCCGCTTTGGCGTCGAGCCTGCGGTCTGGCACAGCAATCTGCGTTCGACCCAACGTCGCCGTGTCTGGCGCGCCGTTGCTGATGGCAGTGCGAAGGTGCTTGTGGGCGCGCGCTCAGCCTTGTTCCTGCCCTTTGCCAATTTGCGCCTGATTATCGTCGATGAGGCGCACGAAACCAGCTTTAAGCAGGAAGATGGCGTGCGCTATCATGCCCGCGATGTTGCCGTCATGCGTGGCCATTTTGAAGGGTTCCCAGTGGTGTTGGCATCGGCAACGCCTGCGTTGGAATCGCGGCATATGGTATCCATTGGCCGCTATAAGGGCCTTGAAATTCCGTCGCGTTTTGGCGCGGCCAAGATGCCAGAGATCAAGGCTATCGACCTGACGCTCGACGCGCCCGAAGCCCAGCATTGGATTGCGCCGACATTGCTGAAGGCATTGGAAGAACGCGTCGAACGCGGCGAACAGAGCCTTTTGTTCCTCAACCGGCGTGGCTATGCGCCTTTGACCTTGTGCCGGACCTGCGGCCACCGGTTTCAATGTCCTAACTGCACAAGCTGGATGGTGGAGCATCGCCTCGTACGGCGGCTTGCCTGCCACCATTGCGGCCATGTCATGCCACCGCCGGAGCAATGCCCAGAATGCGGTGAATGCGACACGCTGGTTGCCTGCGGTCCTGGCGTCGAACGCATCAGTGATGAGGTGAACCGCCTGTTGCCCCATGCACGCACCATCGTTGCGACATCGGACACCTTATGGTCGCCGGAGAAAGCGGCGGAGTTTGTTTTACGCGTTGAAAATAAGGCGGTGGACATCATCATCGGCACGCAATTGGTGACGAAAGGCTATCATTTCCCTGAACTGACTTTGGTTGGGGTGATCGATGCAGATCTAGGGCTTGAGGGCGGCGATCTGCGTGCCGCCGAACGGACATTCCAGCAAATTGCGCAGGCCGCCGGTCGGGCAGGACGCGGCGAGAAGCCCGGTGAGGTGTACATCCAGACGCGCAATCCCAATCATCCCGTCATTGCAGCCTTGGTGGCTGGCGACCGCGATGCATTTTATGATGCCGAGACCGAGCAACGTAAATCCGCTGGTGCGCCACCGTTTGGACGTTTTGCGGCTATCATTATTTCGTCAGAAGATGAGCGCGAAGCCATTGAGGCTGCGCGTGCCGTCGGGGGTGCCGCGCCGCAAGTAAATGGCATGCATGTCTATGGTCCTGCGCCTGCGCCGCTCGCTATGTTGCGGGGCCGCTATCGACAACGGCTTTTGGTTCATGCTCAGCGCTCGGTCGAGGTGCAGAATATCATACGTGAATGGCTTGGCGGACTGCAATTCCCACGCGGTGTGCGGGTTGGAATCGACGTCGATCCGTACAGTTTCATGTGATGCGGCGTTAGATGCTGAAATAGCGGATTTACCTCATGCATCTAATGTTGCATCGTGCCCTAAATATTCTTCGGGAGGACAAGATGCACAAAATTTTATGGGCGGCGTTATTAAGCACCGCGTCAGCGACAAGCGCATTTGCGCAAGACGCAAAGCCGGCTTCTGAGGCGACGGTCGCCGCGCAACGCAGCGTCGCGGCGCAGCTTCCTGCCGAAGATGGGCGTGACCTCGATTTTGCGGATAGGGGCTTTATTGGCACTTTGTCCGATCCCATCATCACCAACAAGGATGGCAAACCTGTCTGGAACCTTAGGGCTTATGACTGGATGGCCGATGGCCAATCACCCGATACGGTAAACCCAAGCCTGTGGCGGCATATGGGCCTGTTGCGCAAACATGGTTTATACGCGTTGACCGACAATGTCTGGCAAGTGCGCGGCTTTGATGTGTCGAATATGACGGTGATTAAAGGGCAAACGGGCTGGATTATAATTGACCCGTTGACCAGTCGCGATACCGCGGCGGCGGCGTTGAAGCTGGTGAATGAAAAATTGGGCGTGCGACCCGTCACTGCTGTCATTTACAGTCACAGCCATGGCGACCATTTTGGCGGCGTGCGCGGGATTATCAATGAGGCGGACGTGAAAGCGGGCAAGGTTGCAATCATTGCACCGGAGCATTTTCTCGCCGAGACCGCGTCTGAAAATGTCATGGCTGGTCCTGCGATGAGCCGACGCGCCACGTTTCAATTTGGCAGTAACCTGACGCCGGGTCCGCAAGGGCAAATGGGCAGCGGTATCGGCAAAGGCATTGGCGGGGGCGATATTACATTGATCCCGCCCACAATCGACATTCGCAAAACGGGCGAATTGCGCGAAGTCGATGGCGTTACTTTGGAGTTTCAAATGGTGCCGGAAACAGAGGCACCGGCCGAAATGAATGTCTATTTGCCTGCGGCGCGTACGTTTCTTGCCGCTGAAATTGCGACCTGCAGCCTGCACAATATTCTGACACCGCGTGGGGCGAAAGTGCGTGATTCATTAGGCTGGTCGGGATTTTTGAATGAAGCCGTCAACCTTTATGGCGATCGGAGCGATGTTATCGCGTCCAGCCATTGCTGGCCGCGCTTTGGCCAGCCTGAGGTCAAAGGCTGGCTAGCGGGGCAGCGCGACAATTATCGGTACTTACACGATCAAACAGTGCGCATGATGAACAAGGGCATGACTCAGGCAGAAATAGCCGAGGCGTTGAAAGCCCCGCCAGCAATTGCTGATCAATGGTTTAACAAGGGTTATTACGGCACCTACAGCCATAATTCGAAGGCGATTTATCAATATTATCTGGGTTGGTATGATGCCGTCCCCGCCAACCTTAACCCGCATCCGCCGGAAGTCCGCGCGGCCAAAATGGTCGCGGCTTTGGGTGGCGCAAAGAAGGTGTTGGCCGAGGCAAAAAAGGCGATGAAGGCCGGGGACTATCGCTGGTCATCAGACCTGTTGAATCAACTCGTCTTTGCCGAACCCAAAAATGTTGAAGGGCGGGCGTTGCTTGCCGACAGCTATGAACAGCAGGGCTATCAGTCGGAATCCGCGATCTGGCGCAACATGTTCTTAACCGGCGCGCGGGAACTGCGCGCAGGCATGAAGGCAGGCATAAATTCGCAAAGCATCGATATGATTTCGGCGATACCAACCGGCTTGTTATTGGATTCCGTATCGACCCGACTTGACCCGAAGATTATTGGCAATGTTGCGCTGGCCCTGAATTTCGTGATTACTGACCGAAAGGAAACCGCGAAAGTCACTGTCGGCAATTCGGTGATGTTCAGTGAAATGGGTGCTGCCCACGCAGCGCCTAGCGTCACGGTCACTGGCCCGCGCCAATTGTTTCTGGCCTTATTGTTCCTGAAAATGCCGGCAGCGCAGTTGCAAGCCGCTGGATTGAAGATTGAGGGTGACAGGGCGGCGATTGAAAAGCTTCAAGCGGCGCTTGACCCGATGCCGAGCGCATTCAACATTGTGGAGCCTTAGACTACATTTCTCCGCGCTGGCGGCGAACGGCGTACCATTTTGCGACATTGGCATTGTGTTCTTGCAACGTGTCGGCAAAAATATGTCCGCCTTTGCCGTCCGCGACAAAATAATAAGCGCCGGTCTTTTGTGGGTTTAACACGGCCGCAATTGCGGCGCGTGACGGGTTGGCGATGGGCCCTTTCGGTAGGCCAGCCATCGCGTAGGTATTATAATCGTTCACATCCCGAATTTCGGACTTGCGAATGCGCCGGCCAAGCGACTTGCCCTTGGTGATGGGATAAATGATCGTCGGGTCGGCCTGCAGCCGCATGCCAGTGCGTAAGCGATTGGAGTATACGCCAGAAACGATACGCAATTCCGATTTAAGCGCCGTTTCCTTCTCGACAATGGACGCGAGCGTCAGCGCCTCTAAGGGCGTTTTGACCATCGCGTTCGAACTGCGTACTGACCATAACTCGGCCATCGCTTTCGTCATGGCATCCTGCATGCGTTTCAGGACAGCCGCCCGCGATTCGTTTTTGTCAAAGGCATAGCTATCCGGCAAAACTGAGCCCTCGGCTGGCACGGGAATGCTTCCAGTAAGCTGGTCATTGGCCATCAAGCGTTCATACACCATGATCGACGGCATACCCTCGGGAATGGTGACCATGCGTTGGACGGTTTTCCCATCTGTCAGGATGGCCAATATGTCGGCGTTGGATGCCTCCGCTGGTATAACAAACTCGCCCGCTTTGATGGTGTTAGACGCGCCAAAAATCTTTGCCCGGCTGACAAATGCATCAGCAGATTTAATCGCACCGCTTTTTTCAAGCTGACGCGCCGCTGACATCATGCTTGAACCTGGCTTAATGATTACAGTTTCTGTGCGTTCGAGTGGCCCAGATGCAGTCCATCCGTGGATGAAGTTACCAGCGATGATTGCAAGCAGCAGCACCGCGGCAACGACAACCCATTTGGCCAAGCGGAGTTTTGCGTTCTTCACAGACCGTTTCGTCACCATGGGGCTTTCTCATTCAAGTTGTTGGTTCCCGCAAATGCGGGAGTGACAAGCTGCAAGATAGGCGATGGTGCTATCACCACGTTCGTTTATTCGGCCAATTTCATAATGAGACTGGCGTTTGTCCCACCAAAGCCGAAGCTGTTGTTCAAAACAGCCTTAACTTCACGTTTTTTTGCGACATGCGGGACGAGATCAACGCCTTCTGTGCCTTCGTCTGGATTGTCGAGATTGAGCGTCGGCGGCACAATTTGGTCACGCAGCGCAAGGATGCAGAAAATGCTCTCGACCGCACCAGCGCCGCCCAACAAATGGCCAATGGCGGACTTGGTCGAGCTCATTGACACATTTGCTATAGCATCACCAAATAAACGCTTTACCGCACCCAGCTCAATCGTATCGGCCATGGTCGATGTGCCATGCGCGTTGATATAATCGATATCGGTGGGTGTCATGCCTGCCTTTTTCAGCGCCATCTGCATGGATCGAAACGCGCCATCACCCTCGGGATGCGGGGCGGTGACATGATAGGCATCGCCAGATAAGCCATAACCCACCACTTCGGCATAGATTTTCGCGCCGCGCGCCTTGGCGTGTTCATATTCTTCCAAAACAACAACGCCAGCGCCTTCGCCCATTACGAAACCATCGCGGTCCTTGTCATAAGGACGGCTGGCGGCTTCTGGACGGTCATTATAGCTCATGTTCAAAGCGCGGGCCTGGGCAAAGCCAGCGATACCCAGGGGGTTTACAGTGCTTTCTGCACCACCGGCCACCATGATGTCGGCATCATCGTCGCGGATCATACGCGCGGCATCACCAATCGAGTGCGCACCGGTGGAGCAAGCGGTAACGACGGCATGGTTCGGACCTTTTAGGCCATATTTGATGCTGACTTGACCCGAGATGAGGTTTATCAAGCGGCCATGCACGAAATGCGGACTAACGCGGCCTGGGCCTTTTTCTGCCAGCAATAACGCTTCGCTCTCAATACCGGGCAGTCCACCGATCCCTGAGCCAATCGAACAACCTGCGCGCAGTTTTTGCTCTTCGGTCAATTCGGTAAGGCCAGCATCTTCCAATGCTTGGCCTGCAGCATCAATGCCGTAAATGATAAAGGGGTCAACCTGACGCTGCACCTTATGGTCCACGCGCTTGTCTGGGTCAAAACCCCAAGGGTGGTCCTTGCCCTTCACTTCGCACGCGATGAGGCATTTTTGGTCGCTGGCGTCGAAATGCGAAATCATGCCAGCGCCAGACTTTCCGGCAATTAGGTTGGACCAAGTGGTTTCAACATCTGCACCCAAGGGTGTAACCAGACCTAATCCAGTGACCACGACACGACGCATTGCGTTATCTCCAAAATCTAATCTTTACGGCCCTTTAGTGCGAACAGGGGCCAAAAAGCAAACGGCTTTCCGACTGAAGCGCACGTAACGCTGGTCGAAAAGCCGTTTGAAATTTAATCTAGCCGCGCATCATCGCGCGTTGCGGCTTAGCCGTTGCTATTGATGAAATCGATCGCGTCCTTGACAGTAGCTATCTTTTCAGCAGCGTCGTCAGGGATTTCAACGTTGAATTCTTCTTCAAACGCCATAACCAGTTCAACGATATCAAGGCTGTCTGCGCTCAGATCATCGATGAAGCTTGCAGCTTCGTTCACCTTATCGGCTTCAACGCCCAGATGTTCTACTACGATCTTTTTGACCCGTTCTGCGGTATCGCTCATTTTTATGCCCCTTATTGGTTGGGAGGATGAATTTCAGCTATCGCCCTAATGTGCAGATTAGCTGCTGGCAAGTGGCAAGCGACGCTTGTGCATCAAAGCATCGCCATCCCGCCATTTACATGGATTGTTTGGCCCGTAACATAACCGGCTTCCCGTGAGGCGAGATAGGCTACGGCGGCACCAATGTCAGCGCCTTCGCCCATGCGGCCCATCGGAATACGTGCATTCAAAGCCTCTTTCTGCGCATCTGGCAGGCTTTCAGTCATGGCCGTGGCGATGAAGCCTGGTGCGACGCAATTGGCGGTGACATTGCGGCTAGCGAGTTCCTGCGCAATCGCTTTGGTCATTGCGGTCAGGCCACCTTTAGAAGCGGCATAATTGGCTTGACCGGGGTTGCCCGTGGTGCCGACGACGCTGGTGATCGTGATGATACGGCCAAAGCGCGCCTTCATCATGGGCTTCGTCGCAGCACGCATCAGGCGAAATGTGGCTTCAAGATTAATGCGGATGACATCATCCCATTCCTCATCCTTCATGCGCATCGTCAAATTGTCGCGGGTAACTCCGGCGTTGTTTACAAGAATGTCGATCTGACCCAGCTTTTCAAGCGCAGCAGGGACCAACGCCTCAACGCTGTCTTTGTCGCCGAGATTGCAGGGAACCGCAACATGGTCGCCGCTTAACGATGCCCGAAATGCTTCCAGCTTTTCTACATTGGAGCCGGACACGGCAAGGCGGGCCCCTTGGGCCGCCAACGCGTGACAAATGGCACTGCCAATCCCGCCCGATGCGCCTGTGACGAGCGCCGTCATGCCGGTTAGATCAAACATATCATTCTCCCTTAAATTCGGGTGCGCGCTTTTCCAGAAACGCGGTGATGGCTTCGTCATTGTCCGCCGTGGCATGCGCCAAGCTTTGCATTGCGGCGGACATTTCGAGGATGTTTTTTAAGTCGGCGGTCTGCCCCTCGCGCAATAGCCGCTTCGTCATGCGGACAGCATGCGGCGGGTTTGCGGCGATTTTTTCGGCAACGGTGCGCGCGGCGGGCATGAGGTCGGCATCATCCACTACCTGCGTAACCAGCCCGATACGCAAGGCTTCGGCCGCGTCGATAGTCTCGCCCGTCAGGGCCAGCTCGGTTGCTTTTGAAAAACCGACGATCCGCGGCAACAGCCATGCCCCGCCATCGCCCGGCGTAATGCCCAAGCGCACGAAGCTTTCGGCAAATTTGGCCGAAGACGCTGCAATCCGAATGTCGCACATTGTGGTAAGGTCAAGCCCGGCACCAATGGCCGCGCCGTTGACCGCCGCGATTACCGGAACCTCAAGAGCCTGAAACATTAACGGAAGCCGTTGGATACCATATTTGTAATTGCGCCGAGTTTCTGCAGGCAATCCGGCCCGTAAACCACCGCTATCCGGGCGCATTTGTTTCAGGTCGCCGCCGGAGGAAAATACGGTTCCCGCGCCTGTCAGGATGACGCAGCGCACCGACATATCCTGATCCGCCGTCATAAACGCGTCGCATATTTGTTCGACGACAGATACATCCGATATCGGGTTCCGCTTTTCGGGCATATTCAGCGTTATCGTCAGTATGCCGCCATCGCGCGACTGGAGAATTTGGTCGGTCATTAGATGTCTTTCAACAGGGCTTCGATGTCATCCATGCTGATGACAGATGATGTTGTAATGTCTTCACCTGCGCTGCGTTTTACCATCGGTGACAGCACCTTTCCGCCAAACTCCGTGAAATGGGTGACGCCGGCCTCCGCCATGGCAATCGCCGACTCGCGCCAGCGCACACGGCCAGTCACCTGCTCCACTAATTGGACCGATATGGTCGCCGGGTCGGACACGGGCGCTGCCGTCACATTGGCGAACAAGGGGACCAATGGTGCGTGGATGGTCGTCGTCGCTAGCGCGCTTGCCATTTCATCGGCGGCGGGTTGCATCAATGGGCAGTGAAAAGGTGCGGACACGGGTAGCAATATACCCCGTTTGATATCATGGTCCTTCGCCAGCAAAATTGCGCGGTCAATCGCACCTTTATGGCCCGAAATAACGACCTGCGATGGGTCATTATCATTGGCAACGGTGCAGGTTTCCCCCTCCGCAGCGGCAGCAACTAAGCTCTCCGCTTTCTCAATATCCGCGCCAAGCAAAGCAGCCATTGCGCCCACGCCAACGGGCACGGCGGCCTGCATGGCGCGCCCACGCAGCTTGAGGAGCGCAGCCGTTACCGACAAAGGTAAGGCACCAGCAGCGCACAACGCCGTATATTCACCCAAAGAATGGCCAGCGACGAAATTGCATTTCTCCGACAGGCGAACGCCGCCCTCCTTTTCCAACACGCGCAAGGTGGCAATCGCGTTGGCCATGATCGCTGGTTGCGCATTTTCGGTAAGCGTGAGTTCGCTCTCCGGACCCTCACACATCAGACGAAATAGATGCTGGCCAAGTGCTTCGTCAACTTCTTCAAACACTGCGCGCGCGATAGGGCTGGCTTCGGCGAGCATTTTGCCCATGCCAATGGCTTGGCTGCCTTGCCCCGGAAATATAAATGCGCGCATTGTTCCTCCTGTAGGTCGGTGATCGTGCAAAATCGCCTATGGTGCAGCGTTGAATGTTGCAAGCCCGAACGGCACAATCCGGTTATCGGCGTCATGGCCAATATCCGCCCGGCCCAGATAGTCGATACCTGTTCTTGCGCACCAGCGTTGGGCGATTTCCACTGCATTTTCGCCAAAGGGGCGATCATTTTCGGGCACATCGCTGACGCGGCCAAGCCGTAATCCGGCGAGCCCTGCGGTATGCAAATGGCTGGTGACGTGGAAAAAGGCGCGGTCATAACCATAGAGATATTCGCTGACTTCCTCCAATATCAACACATGGTCTGTCAGGTCAGGCATTAACGGCGTGCCAACCATCATCGCCAAGGTCATCAGATTGAACGCCGCATATTTTGTGCCGGCCTGCAGTTGCGGTTCAAGCGATGGCGGCGACGCATGTAGCATCCAGTCGAGCGCGCGCAGGACGGCGGCTTCACCGCCGTCACGCCGAATATCGGCTGGCATCGGGCCGTGGCAGACACGACCAATTTGGGCGCCATAAAGTGCGCCAAGCAGATTTCCGGCGTCGCTGTAGCCCATATAGATTTTATCGCCCGCCGATGACTTCAGCGCCGCAACAGCGTCTTGTGCAATCCGGCAAGCCCCATAGCCGCCGCGCACGAACCAGACCGCTTCAAATTCTGAGTCATTGGCAAGGCCGACAAAAGCCTCCAGCCGCTCGACATCGGATCCTGCGAAATGACCCGCTTCGGCAAAGCATTGGTCATGAAAAACCAGTTCAGCCATCGGGTGGGTGTTGGCGGCAAGTGCAGAAACCCGCGCCGCGTCATCGCGGGTGAACGGGGTAGACGGCGCGCAAATTCCGATCCGCATATTTCACTCCTCCCCTCTTTTGTCACCCAGGCCTAAGCTGGTGCGTTATGTTTTTGGAACAGAGCGTTCAGCGTTCCATTGCAAAAACTCGCACTAACGCATAACCGCCAAACATGCACAAAAACAAATCCTATTTCTTCTGCGGCATCGGTGGTTCTGGCATGTTGCCCTTGGCCAATATCGTCCGTGATGCAGGCGCAAGCGTGGCGGGTTCGGACCGCGCATTGGACCAAGGCCGACTGGGGCCGAAATTCGAATGGCTGCAAAGCCTTGGTATCAAATTGTTCCCACAAGACGGCAGCGGACTTATCAGCGGTGACCAAATCCTTATTGCGTCCGCTGCGATTGAGGACAGTGTTCCGGACATCGCAAAGGCCAAGGCTCTGGGCTGTACCCGCATGACCCGCGCCGAACTCCTTGCCGACCTGTTCAACGCCGCCCCGCGCAGCGTAGCTGTCGGAGGAACCAGCGGCAAATCGACCGTCACGGGCATGATCGGCTGGATATTAACCGACGCCGGACGTGATCCGACAATCATGAATGGTGCGGTGATGAAAAATTTCGTTGCCGATGACGCGCCTTTTGCCAGCGCGCGCGTGGGGCAGGGAGAAGTTTTCGTTTCGGAGGTGGACGAAAGCGATGGCTCCATCGCCCTGTTCACACCCGAAGTTGCAGTGCTCAACAATGTCAGCCTTGATCATAAAAGCTTAGAAGAATTGCGGCAGTTGTTCGGCGATTTTGCGCGCAAGGCGAAAGCCTGTGTCTGGAACGCCGATGATGCCGAGACGGCGGCACTGATCGCGCCCATGGCATTGCCGGGCGCGATTAGCTTCGGCTTCTCCGCTGACGCACATTTTCGCGCAACGGACATCACCGACCTGCCATTGGGTAGCCGCTTCACCTTGCATGCGATGGGCAACGCTTATCCCGTCGCCTTGATAGTCCCGGGCCGACACAATATTGCCAAC
Source organism: Sphingomonadales bacterium UBA656 (assembly GCA_002299895.1). GTDB lineage: Bacteria > Pseudomonadota > Alphaproteobacteria > Sphingomonadales > Sphingomonadaceae > Sphingorhabdus_B. The sequence continues at coordinate 174,731 of DBOC01000002.1, forward strand.
GCGCTTGCCGCTATTGCCGCAAGCGTCGCGCTTGGCGTGTCGGTTGCGCAAGCTGTACGCAGCGTCGAACGCTTTAATGGTCTCGCCCGTCGTTTCGACATTGTCGGTACCGCCAATGACATTATTGTCATCGACGATTTCGGTCACAACCCGGACAAGATTGCCGCAACTTTGGCGACGTTGAAGGCGTTTCCCGGTCGCATCATCGCCTTCTTCCAACCCCATGGCTATGGCCCCATCCGTGTCATGGGCGCTGAACTGGCGGTCGTGTTTGCGGAGTTGCTGGGTGCGGATGACCATCTCATCCTCTGCGACCCCGTCTATTTCGGCGGCACTGTGGACAAAAGCATTGGCAGCGAGAGCATCACCGACGCAGTCGTTGCCGCTGGCCGCAACGCCGACCATATCCCGACCCGTGAAGACTGCGGCAACCGCATCGTCGAACTGGCGCGGCCTGGCGACCGGATCGTAATCATGGGCGCGCGGGACGATACGCTGAGTGCGTTTGCGGCGGATGTTTTGGCGCGGCTACAGTATTAAGGGCGAACTCCGCATATACGTAATACCGCGAATCGCTTGCATTCCCCACCAAACCCCCCTAAGCGCGCCACTTCGCTCAGGCCCGCCTGATTGAAATCGAAGAAAGCCGGAGGGGCGTATGCATGGTGCTGCGTCAGCGATCGGTAGGAACAAGGAAACGCCCATGCCGCTGTACGAGCATGTATTTTTGGCGCGTCAGGACCTTTCACAGGCCCAGGTTGATGCGCTGGCAGAAACTGCCACCAAGATTGTAGAGGACAATAAAGGCAAGGTCGTAAAGACCGAAACCTGGGGTCTTCGTACATTGACCTACAAAATTCAAAAGAACCGCAAAGCGCATTTCGTAATGCTCGACATTGATGCTTCCGGCGACACTATCGCCGAGCTTGAGCGTCAGACACGCATGAACGAAGATGTGATCCGTTACATGACCGTCCGCGTGGACGCGCATGAAAAGGGACCATCGGTCATGATGCGCAAGAGCGACCGTCCAGAGCGCAGCGAACGCGCTGAGCGTGGCGGTTTTGGTGGTGGCGACCGTGATCGTGGTGCACCTCGTCCAGACCGCGCGTATCGCGCAGAGCAGGAGGCTTAAACATGGCACGTCCGTTTTTCCGTCGCCGCAAATCTTGCCCATTCCAGGGTAAAGATGCGCCTCAAATCGATTATAAAGATGTACGCCTGCTTCAGGGTTACATTTCAGAGCGTGGCAAGATTGTGCCATCGCGCATCACCGCAGTTTCGGCAAAGAAGCAGCGTGAGCTGGGCCAAGCTATCAAGCGCGCCCGTCACATCGGCCTTCTGCCGTACATCGTGAAGTAAGGAGCCGAAACATGGATATCATACTTCTCGAACGCGTTGAAAAGCTGGGTGGAATTGGTGACGTTGTCACTGTGAAGGACGGCTATGCACGTAACTTCTTGCTACCAAACAAAAAAGCGCTCCGTGCAAACGAAGCTAACCGCAAGGTTTTCGAAGCTAACCGCGCGAAAATTGAAAGCGATAACGCAAATCGTCGTGATGAAGCCCAAAAGGCTTCGGGCAGCGTTGAAGGCAAGCAGATCGTCTTGATCCGCGCAGCTTCGCAAACTGGCCAACTATATGGTTCGGTCTCGGTCAAGGATATCGTTGACGGCCTAGTCGCCCAGGGCGCAAAGGTTTCCAAGAGCATGATCGTGCTTGAGCGCCCCATAAAGACGCTTGGCGTATTTGGCGTTAAGGTTGTTCTGCACCCCGAAGTGACCGTTAATGTTGAGGTCAATGTCGCCCGTTCGGACGATGAAGCCGAGTTGCAGAAGGACGGCATCAACGTTCTCGAGCAGATGTTCGAAGACGAACAGGCCGAGATCGCTGCGGAAGCCATTGAAGCACAGGTTGAAGCCGAAGTGGCCGCCGACGCAGCCGATGCTGCTGAAGCTGCTGCCAACGCAAAGCGCCGCGAAGAGCAAGCTGCAGCCAAGGCTGCTGCAGAAGCCGCTGGCCTTTCAGCTGAGGCAAGCGACGAAGCATAAAGCTCTCGATTGCTGCATACAAAAAGCCGCCTTGTTGCAAAACAGGGCGGCTTTTTTGTGCTCCTAAGGCACGTCATTCTGAAACAAGTTTACGATAACGATAAGAAAAATAACGCGTGGGTTGTGGCGTCCGTGGATCAATCATCCTAAACCCACCATATGACCGCGCCTATCATCATCACCGCCGACATGGGCAAGACCGACCAAGCATGGGCCAATGGTCTTCGCCGGGCGCATTTCCCCGCAGAGCGCAACCGCGTCGATGCGCATATCACATTGTTCCACCATTTGCCGCCAAGCCATTTGCCAGAGATAAAATCGCGATTGGCGGCGTTGGTTCAGAACTATCCGGCGCCAGCGGCTGATCTCAGCGATGTGATGTTGCTCGGTAAAGCAGTGGCGTTCCGCGTGGACAGTCCGGAATTGCTTAGTCTGCGCGACGAACTGGCCGATGCGTTTCGTGGGCTATTGATTCCGCAGGATCAAGCCACGCCCAAATTGCACATAACCATCCAGAATAAGGTCGAACCGCCCGTTGCCAAGGCGCTCCATGCGCATCTTTTGGGGTCGTTTCGACCCCGTGCGCTCGCCATTTCCGGCCTATCCGCGCATTATTATCGCGATGGGCCATGGGAGCTTATCGGAAGATGGTCATTTCGCGGCTGACAATGCTTGACCCGTTATCACCCCACGCTTATAGCGCCGCGTGGTTTCCCGCAAATGCAGGGATTCACGCTTGGATGGCGAAGTAGCTCAGCTGGTTAGAGCGGTGGAATCATAATCCATAGGTCGGGGGTTCAAGTCCCTCCTTCGCTACCATCTCTCATGTGCGCCTTGGGGTTCAAGTCCTGACAGCACGCGATTTGTTCATTTTCATCGAAGCAGTGCGCCGACTTCAGGCAAAGTCGCGCTTTGAGCGGTTGCCGCATATTGCTGCTTGGGCTACACTAAACATATGAAAGATTGCACCCAATGCATTGTACGTAACCGTGCAATTTGCGCCGGGCTCGAAACAGACGAGCTTGAGCTTCTGGGTCGGCTGGGCCGAAAGCAAAAGGTTTCCAAGGGCCAAACTATATTTTGGGAGGGTGATGACGTTGTTATCGTCGCCAATGTCATCAAAGGCGTCCTCAAGGTTTCGATGAGCTTGTCCGATGGCCGGGAGCAGATTGTCGGGATTGTTTTTTCGTCGGATTTTATTGGCCGGCCCTTTGGCCAGCACAGCCCGTATAGCGTGACCGCTCTGACCGATGCCGAATTGTGCATATTTTCGCGGTCGACCTTTGACAGTTTTGCACAGCAGCATCCCGAGCTGGAGCATAAGTTGTTGCGCCGGACGTTGGATGAGCTTGATCGCGCGCATGCATGGATGCTGTTGCTTGGCAAGAAAACCGCGACGGAGCGGATTGCAACTTTGTTGCTCGAAATGTCTGTTCGTCTTGGCGAAACGGGCTGCTCAGTTGACGAAGGTGTATTGGACGCATTTGAATTGCCGCTTGATCGTCAACAAATCGGTGACGTATTGGGCCTGACGATCGAAACCGTAAGTCGCCAGTTTTCTAAATTGAAAGCCGATGGCGTTATCCATCTACCAGACCGCCGGACGGTTTGCATACGCAACCGCGCGCGGCTTCAGGATCTTTCGGCTGTTGCGTGAACGACAGGTAAAAACCTGTTCGCGGTCGCTTAGCTTGAAATAGCGTCCGCCGGGCCGCCGATGAGAACAAAATGCCGGTCGCAATAGCCGCAGTCGACATAGCCTTTTTCATCAATTTGTAGCCAAACTCGCGGGTGGCCCAATGCGGCAGGAATATCTCCACTGCCGTCGCAAGCGACACGCGGTTCGCGGACTCGGATTGTCTCGGGGGCATTGTTGTTCATGAGCGCCGCTTAGCAAAGGCACAACGTGGCTGCAACGGCTGAGAAATAGTGAACTGCTGATAATCGCGCCGTTATGAATTACCAGCGGATGGGTTCCATGTGATTGCACTGACCCCAAGGCTTCGCTATCGCTCAGTTATGTCTGAACAAGCAATATCGATCCAAAACCTTTCGAAAAAATATGCGGGGGGGAAACAAGCGCTAAGCGATGTCAGTTTTGACGTTGCGCAAGGGTCGATTTTTGGCCTGCTCGGCCCAAATGGTGCGGGTAAATCGACTTTGATTAACATCTTGGCCGGGCTGGTCATGAAGACATCGGGCAGCGCGTCCATTTGGGGTTTCGACATTGATGCCCACCCGCGCAATGCAAAGGCGTCTATCGGTATTGTACCGCAAGAGATTATGTTCGACCCCTTCTTTACACCAAAAGAAGCGCTGGAGTTGCAGGCGGGCCTATATGGCGTGCCCAAGTCGAAACGGCGGACGATGGAATTGTTGAAAGCCGTCCGTTTAGAGGACAAAGCCGATGCCTATGCGCGGACCTTGTCAGGCGGCATGAAGCGCCGTTTATTGGTGGCCAAAGCCATGGTGCACACGCCGCCGGTCATCGTGCTCGATGAACCTACAGCTGGTGTCGACATCGAACTGCGTCAGCAGTTATGGGATTATGTGCAGGAATTGAACCGCCAAGGCGTGACGGTTGTGCTCACCACCCATTATCTCGAAGAAGCTGAGCAGTTGTGCGACCGGATTGCTATTATCAACCATGGGCAGTTGATCGCCAACAAGCCGACGCGCGAACTGGTCGGCATGGCGCGTGAAAAGGCAGTAGTCTTAACGCTGGATCGCGATGTAGTCAGCGCGCCAACGCATGAGGCCTTTGAAAAGGCGGAGATGGTTGGCGACCGTATGGTAGAGATTACCTACAACAAAGACCGCATGAACGCAGGCGAAGTGCTTTCTATCATCCAAGGCTTAGGGTTGGGCATCGTTGATGTAACTACGAAGGAGGCCGATCTTGAAGACGTCTTCCTTCGCTTGACAAGCGCTGCTTGATGGAAGCGGATGTTCTAATAATTGGGTCCGGCGCGGCCGGGTTGACGGCGGCGCTGCAATTGGCGGCGACGCGTAAAGTGGTGGTGCTAGCCAAGGGTTCCATCTCCGACGGCGCAACAGCATGGGCGCAGGGCGGGATTGCAGCGGTGCTTGAACCCGGTGACAATTTTGCGAGCCATATCGAAGATACGATGATCGCCGGTGCGGGATTGAATAACCGCGCCACCGTTGAATTTGTCGTAGAAAATGCGCCGATCGCGATTGAACGGCTGGCAAAGCTTGGCGTGCCGTTCAATCTGGAGGGTAATGACTGGCATCTGACGCGCGAAGGGGGGCATAGCCACCGGCGTATCGTTCATGTTGACGACGCTACTGGCTGGGCTGTGCAGCAAGCGTTGGAGGCAGCGGCGCGCGCAAATCCCAACATTACTTTGGTTCCAGACATGGTCGCGGTAGATCTGATCCTTGGTCGGCATCAGGAACGATTTTCAACATCAGGGCGCATACACGGCGTTTACGCACTCAACCGCAAAACGGGCCAAGTCGAGACATTCACTGCGCGCGCGACCATTCTCGCGAGCGGCGGCGCTGGTCGGACTTATCTGTATTCCACGGCTCCACGAGGTGCGACTGGCGACGGCATTGCTATGGCCTGGCGCGCAGGGTGCCGTGTGTCGAATATGGAGTTCATGCAATTTCACCCCACGTGCCTCTACAATCTTGAGGTCAAAAATTTCTTGATAACAGAGGCGGTGCGCGGCGAAGGCGGTATCCTGAAAAACCCGAAAACCGGGCATCGTTATATGCCCGATTATGACGATCGTGCCGAGCTTGCGCCGCGTGACATTGTCGCCCGCGCAAATGATGCTGAAATCAAGCGCGATGGTTTGGACTATGTGCATCTTGATATCAGCCACAAATCACCTGAATTTGTGCAAACGCATTTCCCGAACATTTATGAAAAGCTTTTGGGCCTTGGCATCGACATCACGCGCGAACCAATTCCGGTGGTGCCGGCGCAGCATTATACCTGCGGCGGTGTGATTGTGGACTTGGACGGCCGAACCGACGCTCCGGGTCTATATGCTGCAGGCGAAGTGACGCAAAGCGGCTTGCATGGTGCAAATCGTCTGGCATCCAATTCCTTGCTTGAATGCTTCGTTTTTGGCGACGCTTGCGCGCGCCATATCGAGGCTAATTGGGACCGTCTGCCCCCTCCGCCGCCAATTCGCCCGTGGGACGAAAGCCGGGTGACTGACAGCGACGAAGAGGTCGTGATTGCGCAATGCTGGCGCGAAATCCGGCAGTTCATGTGGAACTTTGTGGGCATCGTCCGTACAACGAAAAGACTAGAACGCGCGCAGCATCGCATCGATCTGCTGCGTAGTGAGGTCGAGGATTATTACAGCCATTTCCGCGTTACCCCTGACCTGATTGAACTGCGTAACTTGGTCGAGGTTGCTGCCTTGATCATCCGGTCGGCGCTGTCACGGCATGAGAGCAGGGGGCTGCACTTTACGCTCGATTATCCCGACATGGCAGACGAAGCGCGCGATACGATTTTGATGCCATAGCACAAAACACTTTCCTAAAGATGGTAACTTCAGGCAGGGTCGCATCTGGTTTTTGGGAGGCAATTATGGACGTTCGAAATCAAGTCGTGGCGGTTCACATGCGCAAAGTTTTGCATCTGCCTGTCCTGGCACTGCTTGCAGTGATGGCGATGCCCGCCGCCGCAACGCCTGAGGAGACAGCACGCGAAGTTCTGGCCAAATCGCCTATCATCGACGGCCATAATGACACACCGCACCAGATTGCTGAGTTGTTTGACCGCGACTTTTCAAAGTTCGACCTGGCTGCTTTGCCGGCCGACGTCCTCGCTAAAACCCACACTGATATAAAAACCGCGCGCGCCGGATATTTGGGGGGACAATATTGGTCGGTTTATGTTGATGCCGCTTTGCCCAAGCATGAGGCCGTAACCCGCACTATTCAGCAGATTGATGTCGTCCGCCAGATGATGGCGCGATATCCGGAAACATTCACATATGCGGCCACGGCAGCAGAGGTCGAAGCGGCGATAAAAAAGGGCAAAATTGCGTCACTTATTGGCATGGAAGGCGGACACTCCGTCGGCGGTTCGCTGGAAATCCTGCGGCAGACTTATGCGCTTGGCGCGCGGTACATGACCCTGACGCACAGCCTGACCACCGATTGGGCGGACAGCGCAACCGACGCGCCAAAACATGACGGATTGTCGGCGTTTGGCTTTGAAGTACTCGCCGAAATGAACCAATTGGGAATGATTGCCGATATCAGCCACGTATCAGAGGCGACGATGCACGACGTGCTGGATAAGAGTAAGGCGCCGGTTTTGTTCACGCACAGCAACGCCCGCGCGATCACGCCCCATCCACGCAACGTGCCCGATTCAGTGCTGCAGCGCTTGCCGCAAAATGGGGGTGTCGTGATGGTAACTTTCGTGCCTGGTTTCACCTCGGCGGAACGGCGGCAATGGGAATATCAACGCTCCGCCGTCGCCGGGCGCGCGAAGACTGAATTTTCAGGCAATCCTGCAGGCGAAAAGGCCGCTGTTGACGCGTGGATTGTTGCCAACCCACAACCAAAGGCAACACTAGCGCAGGTGGCCGACCATATCGACCATATCAGCAAGGTTGCAGGCATCGACCATATCGGCATCGGCGGTGATTTTGGAGGCGTGGACGAATTGCCGGTCGGTTTGGAAAATGTCTCCACCTATCCGGCCTTGTTCGCCGAACTCGTCCGCCGTGGCTATTCGAAGGCGGACCTCGCCAAAATCGCGCAAGGCAATGTGCTGCGCGTCATGCACGCTGTAGAGAAAGCCGCGCGGAAGTAATGTTCGGCGTCGGCGCGCTAGTCGGTGCTGATTAAGTCCATAGCTTAACGAGCACCAGCCGGACGCGACCGACAACCGTCTTTAATCTTCCAAACGTACCGTAACATATTGTGTCGCTGCACCCCGCCGTTTGACGCCAAGCAGGATCGCGCCGCGACCCGCCGTTTGTGCATCCTTAATGGCAGCAGCAAGAGCGGATGCTGTACTTAAATTCCGGTAATTCGCTGACACTATGACATCACCCCGCCGCAAGCCGACCTGCGCAGCTGTGCCAGCGCCTGGAACATCGATGACAACGCCTTTTATATCGGCGGTCATACCAAGCGCTCGTGCGATTTCGGCATCCAACGGAATGACGCTGAGGCCAAGCGCATCACGAATTACCTTGGAATCGGGCGTATCGGTTTGCTTGTCGAAGTCTTTATTTTCTTCCGGGTTGAAATTGCGCTGGGCCAGCTTCTCTTCTGGTGGACGCGCGCCAACCGTAGCGGTCAGCGTCATGGGCTTACCTTCGCGCAAAATGTCGAGCGGGATGCGCGTGCCAGGTTTGATGTTCGCCACGATATAGGACAAGGTCACATCAGGTGTCACTTCGCGGTTATCGACGCGGAGAACAATGTCACCCTCTTTCAGGCCAGCTTTGTCTGCTGCCTCACCGGCAACAATACGCGCAACAAATTCGCCGCGGTTCTTTTCAAGACCAAGCGCGTCGGCAAGGTCTTCGCTCACTGGCTGGATGCTGATGCCCAAATAGCCACGCTCGGGCCGAACGCCCTTTTTCAGGGACTCAACAACCGGAATGGCTTCTTCGGCCGGAATAGCAAAGCCAACGCCAATATTTGCGCCCACCGGCGAAATCAGGCGGTTGTTGATACCGACCACCTCGCCCCTTAGGTTGAACAATGGGCCGCCCGAATTGCCAGGGTTAATGGCGGTATCGGTTTGAATGAAGCGGTCATAAGCGCCGCCGGCGCCGATGTTACGCTGCAGAGCCGAGATGATCCCTGCAGTTACTGTGTTGCCAAGGCCGAGTGGATTGCCAATGGCGATTACCCAATCACCCACGCGGCTTTTCTGCGATTCTACCATTTTTACAAAAGGGAGACCTGAGGCACGAATTTTGAGCAAGGCGATATCTGATGATGGGTCGCGGCCAACGATTTCTGCCTGATATTCCTTGCCGTCGAAAAGCGTTACAGTCACGCGGTCTACAGCATCGCCAGTTGGTCCACCGGCCACGACATGATTATTGGTCACGATGTAACCATCGGCTGAGATCAGAAATCCTGATCCGCCACTGGCTTGTTCCTGCGTCACTGGGCGGCGTTCGCCCGTCATCGGGTTGAGGCTGGTGGCTACCTGCACCTTTTGACGGGTGGCGATGTTAACTACCGCTGGCTGTAATTGTGCGGCAAGGTCCGCAAAGCTAGACGGCGCGCCTCCGGGAGCAAGGTTGACTTGTTCCGAAACCGACAGTCCGGTTTGCGCGGTGACGGGGTTGCCGTTGACTAAAGCAACTGTGCCGCCAGCCATCAATAGAGCGGTGGTAACTGCATAAGCGTAACGCACGGATTTCATTCCTCTCGTCTAACCAATTGGGCAAATAGCCCTGAAAATCTGTTCATCGTTGGCGCCGTAAAGCTGAACGCCGATTGAATGGATGTCATCTAACTAGCCAACATCCTAAGTATGTTGATTATTTTCCTCTGCGGAATTTTTCCAAATAGGCGTTTTGTGGCGACAAGATGATATTGCTTGCACCTTCACCATTTTGGAACGTTTGCCGATAACTTTGCATCGCGCGGTAGAAATCGTAGAAAGCCGGATCCTTGCCGTAGCTTATGGCGTAGATACGGGCGGCTTCGGCCTCAGCGTCGGCGCGGATGATCTGAGCTTCCTTCTGGCCCTCAGCGTCAATGGCAATGGCTTCCTGATTTCGGGCGCTGCGCATGCGGTTATAAGCCGATTGCAAAGTAGCGGCGGGCAAATCGGCCCGCTTGATGCGCACGTCAATCACTTCGGCGCCATATTTGCGCGCTTCGCGGTTTAAAGCAGTTTGGATATTCTCCATGACTTCGCCGCGCTCGGCGCTCAACAATGCAGCAAAAGTCCGCTTACCAAGCTCGTTGCGTAGCGATGAACCCAAAATTGTTCGCAATTGGTCACGCAAGCGATCTTCGGTACGAATTGTGCGATACATCACCGCAGGCTGGGTAATGCGGAACCGGGCAAATGCATCAACCTGAAGACGCAGCTGATCGGTAGAAAGCACTTCCTGCTGTTCCATCTGAACGCTCAAGACGCGCTTGTCGATCATCTGAATCTGCTCGACAAAGGGTATGCGGAAAGTAAGCCCAGCTCGTGTTTCGCCGAATTTTTCGCCGGGCTTATAAGGGTTTACGATCCGGTCAACCTTACCATAGCTGCTGATAATGGCTTGTTGCGTTTCGGGAACGACATTCACCGACATGCTCATCAAGATAAGCGCGCCGATCGCGCCAATCGCGAGATAAATCGGATTGCGAAGAAGGCTGCTGGTCATTGCTTGGCCCCTGTAACAGTCAATGGCTCGGCCTTGGGAGCCGTTCTTTTCTGGAATTCGGGAATGGGAAGATAAGGCGTTACGCCGCCCGTTTCCACAATGGTCTTGTCGACCTTACCCAGCACTTGCTCCATTGTTTCATAGTATAACCGGCGCTTTGTTACCTCGGGGGCCGCACGATATTGGACATAGATTTTGTCAAATTCGGCGGTTTCACCCAATGCAAGTTCGGTCACGCGGCTGGCATAAGCGCGCGCATCGTTCAGATAGCTCTCGCGCCGTTGCTGCGCCGCGTTTACCTCACGAAATGCGTCAGTGACCTCCGCTGGTGGGTCCGATTGGCGGATCGAGATGCTTTGAATCAGCACGCCAGCCCGATATTCGTCGAGCACCTGTTGCATCCGGCGACGCACTTCAAGTTCGATAGCGCCGCGGCCAGGACCAATGGCTTGTGTTAGATCAAAATTAGCGACTGCCGCACGCATGGCGCTTTCGGCAACTTCTTTGACGGTTTCTTGCGGGCTGTCGAGCTGGAACAGATACAATTCGGGGTCTTTAATCGACCAACGGACGTCATAGGCCATGTCGATGATGCTTTGATCCTTAGTTAGGACCAGATTCTCGCTACTTGCCTTTGGCGAGCCCACGGATGTTGTCTGAATTTGCTGCGTGTCAATTTTCGTAATGCTTTGCAGCGGTGCAGGCCAAGTGAACTGGATCCCAGGAGACACTGTGCGGGAATATTTGCCCAATTGCGTGACAACGCCCTCTTGCTCGGGGCCAATTCTATGGATGCTTGTCCAAACAATCCACAGCGCGACGAGGACGCCAATGATCAATGGGAACCAGCTTTTGCCGTCGGGGCGTTGCGGCAGGCCACCAAATCCGCCACCTTTTCTGCGCAACAGTTCTTCAAGTGATGGGCCCCGCGAACGCCCCCGCCCGCCGGGTTCAGGTGTTGGGTCCCAGGGATTTACCGGGTCGGCTTTCGATCCGCCTCTGGGGCCGGTTGGGTTGTTTGCGCCGCCTGTTTCTCCAGAATCGGACGAATCCCATGGTCCCTTGCCATTTGTTGCCAAAATTACTGGTCCCTGCTTATCAAATTTGGTGCTCATAAAACCTTTATAGGAACGGTTTTTCAGAAAAACAGTGTCAATCCCTCAATTCTGACTCTATTCGGCAAATCATGTCCGTTTTTGCTATAATTTCCGATGCCATTTTTGCGGTTGTGGGGAACCGCGCCAGTGGTCTGAAGGTCGCAGATAATGCGGTCTCGCTGATGCTTGATGTGTCAGGTTTAAATGCCGAGCAGCGCGCTGAGATCGAAGCCGATGTCCGAACAGCAGCAGCACAGGCCGGCGCGCAATCGGTGCGTGTCCTGTTGACCGCTGAACGGTTCACACCCCGGCTGATTGCGGTAGCGAGCGGTAAAGGCGGCGTAGGCAAATCTACGCTGTCGACAAACCTTGCCATTGCCATGGCGCGCGCTGGCCGTTCGGTCGGTCTGGTGGACGCAGATATCTATGGTCCGTCGCAGCCAAGATTGATGGGTGCGGAGGGCGTGAAGCCCGAAGCCGAAGGCAATATGATAATACCTGTCATGGGCGCAGGCGGCGTGCCTTTTCTGTCGATGGGGCAGTTGGTCAATCCGGGTCAAGCCATCGCTTGGCGTGGCCCAATGGCGGGTAATGCGCTGTCGCAACTTGTCGATGCCAAATGGGACAATATCCGCGATATCATCGTGGATTTGCCGCCGGGTACGGGTGATATCCAGTTATCGATGATCCAGAAGCATAAGCCCATCGGTGCCGTGATCATATCTACGCCGCAGGACCTCGCCCTGATTGACGCAATGCGCGCCATCAGCTTTTTCGACACGGCAAAAGTGCCGATCATCGGCTTGGTTGAAAACATGGCCGGATATCTTTGCCCACATTGTGGGGAAATGAGCGATCCTTTCGGTTCCGGTGGGGCCGAGGCTGCGGCAAAGGAGCTAGGCATTCCGTTCTTGGGCCGAATACCACTCGACATCAAAATTCGCGTGGAAAGCGATGCGGGTACGCCGCCTGCATTGGGTGAAGGGCCAATTAGCGACGCTTATGGCGCGATTGCTCAGATGGTTGCGGCTTGGATTGATAATCCGAAAGAGACCGCCGCATGAATGAAGTGCCAGCGGCAAAGGAAGGCGTAAGCCGCCGGAAACTGCTGATTGGGGGCGGCGCAGGTGTAGGTCTCTTCGTCGCATGGGGTCTATGGCCGCGCCGTTATGCGCCAAACATGCGTGCGGCTGATGGGGAGCATCTTTTCGGGCCATGGCTGAAAATTGCAGAGGATGGCAAAGTCATCGTCGCCATCCCGCAGAGCGAGTCTGGCCAAGGCGTATATACCGCGCTGGCACAGATCGTCGCTGGTGAACTGGGGGCGGACTGGCGCTCGGTTGCGGTGCAGCCGGTTTCGGCCAGCCCGAGTTTTGCCAACACACTTTTGGCGCGTGCATGGGCAACGGCTTTCTTACCAGAAAACATCGGGCTCGACCTTGATATTGGACCCGTTGCAAACAGCATCGACGAAATCGCCCGCCGCGAGACGTTCGTGGCGACGGGCGGATCCTCCTCGATCCGGCAGTTTGAAGGACCGTGCCGCGAAGCTGGAGCTGCCGCGCGGACTGTCTTGTGTCAGGCAGCAGCGGCGCGCTGGGGTATTGCATGGGAACAATGCCGGACCGATCGTGGCTTTGTCATTGCTGGCCAACGGCGCTTGTCATTCGCAGAATTGGCGGTAGAGGCATCAGCGCTGGAGGTGCCGTCACCGATTCCACTCAACCCATCGGCACGCAATCGATTGTCGGGGCGTGATGCTCCGCGCCTCGACCTGTCAGCCAAGGTCGACGGCAGCGTGAATTTTGCAGGTGATATCCGGTTGCCCGACATGGTGTTTGCGGCGGTTCGCGCTGGTCCAGCTGGTAACACTCGTCTGTTGTCGGTGGATAAAAAGGCTGCCTTGAACATGCGTGGCGTCCTGCAGGTGGTAAAGACCGATAACTGGGTCGCGGCGGTCGCTAGCAATTGGTGGGCGGCCAACAATGCGCTGGATGTCATGGCGCCCGTGTTTCGCACCAAGGGCCGGATGGCAGACAGCACCGAAATCGCGGAGTCTTTGTCTAACGCAATTGCCAAAGGCCCCGGCTTTCGCGCCACCAAAATCGGGGATGTTGATGCCGCTATAGCACCGGAAGCGGGGGCGCGGATTTTCAAGGCGGATTATACGGTTGGCGCTGCCGTGCACGCGCCAATTGAGACGCGCTCGGCAACCGCAGATTTTCGGGATGGGCGCTTACAATTGTGGCTTGCGACCCAAGCACCTCACTCTGCGTGTCTGGCTGCTGCAAAAGCCATTGGGATTAATGTCGACGATGTTGTGCATTATCCCGTGATGGCCGGTGGCAGTTTTGACCGCAATTTCGACAACGATATTGCCGCGCAAGTGGCGGTGATCGTCAAAGCAGTGGGCAGACCTGTGCAATTGACATGGTCTCGTTCAGAGGATTTCGTCCGCGATCACGTACGTACCCCCGCTTTGGGCAGGCTTTCGGCTTCCATGAATGCGGATGGCGATGTGACGGGCCTAACGATTCGTGTTGCCGCAGCGTCCAGTATGCGTGAGTTGGCCAATCGGATGAACGGGGAGAATGCCGACACGGCGCGCAAGGCTGCATCTGGCCAATATGATATTCTGGCGCTGGACGGCACGCAAATTCCTTACGCCATACCAAATATAAGTATCGACCATTTCCCTGTGTCCATGCCAATGCCGACGGGGCCGTGGCGCGGGCTTGCCAACAGCTATAACTGCTTCTTCGTTGAGGGTTTTATCGATGAACTGGCACATAACGCTGGGGTTGAACCATTATCGTTCCGGATGCAGATGCTAGCGGGCCAGACACGTTTGGCGCGGTGCCTGAAAGCTCTGGCGACCAAGGTAGACTTGGATGGCAGCGCGGCAGGCGGCGGGCGTGGTGTCGCTTGTCACAGTATGCGTGGCAGCCATATTGCCGTCATTGTGACCGCTCGTAATAATGAGAGCGGCATCCGTGTGGACCGCATTGACGCAATGGCTGACTGTGGCCGCTTGATTAATCCTGACCTTGCGCGTCAGCAGATTGAAGGCGGCATCGTGTTTGGATTAGCGCAAGCCTTGGGATCCGCCACGAATTTTGAACGCGGGCTTCCCACCGCTCGACGATTGCGTGATATCGATCTACCCAAATTGGCTGACATGCCCGAAATCAACGTGGAACTTGTGCGCAATGACGAAGCGCCCGGCGGCGTGTCTGAACTGGGGGTTCCCGCGGTTGCGCCTGCGATTGCCAATGCCATTTTCTCCGCTACTGGTATCAGGATGCGCGCATTACCCCTATTGTCCAGAGGACTATGATGACATTGCCGATTAACCACCCGCCAGTAGCAACACCGAAAATTGGCGTGTTGCTCGTAAATTTAGGGACGCCTGACGCGCCAACGAAGTCTGCTGTAAAACGCTACCTCAAACAGTTTCTATCCGATCGCCGCGTTGTCGAAATTCCGCAGATTATTTGGCAGCCGATCTTGCGCGGCATCATTTTGAATACGCGTCCCCGGAAATCTGCGCAGGCTTATGCAAAAGTTTGGACTGACAAGGGCTCGCCTCTGGCGTTTTTCACCGCTGGTCAGGCTGCAGCGCTGCAAGCGCGCATGGGCGAGAGTGCCGATGTGCGCTATGCCATGCGTTATGGTAACCCATCGGTGGCTGATCAACTTTCCGCAATGAAGAAAGCGGGTTGTAACCGCATCTTGATAGCGCCCATGTATCCGCAATATTCGGGTGCAACGACCGGGACTGTGTTGGATGAGGCCTATGCCACGCTGACCGCTATGCGTTGGCACCCCGCGATACGCACATTGCCGGCTTATCATGATAATGCGGCCTATATTGGTGCACTGAAAACCTCGATTGAGGCTTCGCTGGCTGGGCTTGATTTTAAACCCGACGCTCTTGTTATCAGCTTCCACGGCATGCCCGAACGGACTTTGCAATTGGGGGATCCCTATCATTGCCATTGCCAGAAAACGGCGCGTTTACTGTCTGAGGCTATGGGGCGCGAATTGGTTGTCAGCTTCCAGTCACGCTTCGGCCGCGCAAAATGGCTAGAACCTGCAACCGACGACACACTTATGCGGTTGGCGCGCGACGGCACCAAAAAGGTAGCAATCTTTGCCCCAGGCTTTTCCGTCGATTGCCTCGAAACTCTCGAAGAATTGGCCATGCAGGGCCATGAGCAGTTCGAAGAAGCAGGCGGCACCCATTATGCATATATGCCATGCCTGAACGACGGTGATGTCGGCATGGACATGGTGGAACGCATCATCCGTCGGGAGCTCGCTGGCTGGATTTAACATCTGATACAGCGACTTATGATTTTTCCCGACTGACGTTTACGGCAACTTGCGGTTGCTGACGCGCGCGGTAATCATTGCTCAGTTTTGCAGGAGGAGAGCGGCGCATGACACGAGTGGCAGTGGTTACCGGGGGAACCAGAGGCATTGGCGAAGCGATTAGCTTAAAGCTGCAAGAAAAGGGCCGCCTGGTTATCGCCAATTATGGCGGCAACGACGCTGCGGCGCACGCCTTTTCAGAGCGAACCGGCATTGCCGTTCGGAAATGGAACGTCGGCGACCATAAAAGTTGCCTTGATGCCTGCGCTGCTATTGAGGCGGAATATGGCCAAATTGATATCATGGTTAACAATGCGGGCATTACGCGGGACGCCACGATGATTAAGATGACTTTTGAACAATGGGATGAGGTGATCCGCGTTGATCTTACGGGCTGTTTCAACATGGCCAAGGCGGTGTTTGCGGGTATGCGTGAGCGCAAATGGGGACGCATTGTCAACATTGGCTCCGTCAACGGCCAAGGCGGGCAAATCGGTCAAGTGAACTATGCCGCTGCTAAATCGGGCATTCATGGCTTTACAAAATCGCTTGCGGCGGAGGGTGCACGACATGGCGTGACGGCCAATGCCATTGCGCCCGGGTATATTGGTACGGAAATGTTGTCGACGATTCCTGAAAATGTCATGGAGAAGATTGTCGCCCAAATTCCCGTTGGCCGTCTTGGGCAGCCCGAAGAAATTGCGCGCGGCGTCGAATTTCTCACGAGCGATAATGCTGGGTTTATCACCGGATCGACCTTGTCGATCAACGGTGGCCAGCACATGTATTGATGGCCATTTGAACTTGAAAGACATGTATCACCCGCCCGTGAAACGTAGCATGACCGTAGCTGGGCATCAGACGTCAATCAGTCTTGAACCATTATTTTGGGACCGGCTTAGGGTGGCGGCCGAGGCGGATGGCTTGCCAGTTAATGCTTTGGTGGCGCAGATCGATGTCGCGCGGCTTGAATCGCAAACGCCCTGTGGCCTGGCAAGTGCCATTCGTCTTTGGCTCATGGCACGCGCATAAAGTGCCGCCACGTCGGTGATGTGGCGGGTTAGAATATGCTGGATCTTCTAGTTTGCGTTCATAAGGCGGCTTCAAAGACCTGCTTCAACTGCAATTCTCACCGCGTCGGCTGCGTTTGAAGTTGAAAGCTTTTTAAACATCAACATGCGATGCATTTGAACCGTTTTTTCGCTCAGGGACAGCCGGTACGCTATTTGCTTTGTACGGAAGCCGCGCGCCATTTGCTGCAATATTTCGCGCTGGCGTGGCGATAGTCGATCGACAATTTGAGCGGCTTGTTGTTGGCGCACGAGGCCAATGCTGCCTTCTTCAGGCAGAACCTCAATTTGCGATCCAACGAAAAGCTCTAGATTTCCGTCATCATCGAACAATGGCGCAATCATGACAGCGTTACGAAAAGGTGACCCGTCTTTGCGATAATTGATTAATTCGGCCAAAGCGGAATGCTGCCCATAAACCGCCGTACGCAATTTGTCGGTCTGGCCATTTTCCGTATCTGGGCCTCGCAAAAACCGGCAATTGCGACCAATCACTTCTGCCTCAGTATATCCCGTAAGCGCGCAAAAGGCGGCGTTAACTGCAATGAGGGGATTGTCAGCCTGGGTAGGGTCGCTGACGACCGTAGCAATCGGGCTAAAACGAATCGAATCCAGCACGGGATGACGATCAGAGCGGCTGTTTTTTGAGAAAAGCTTGTTTGTCACTTAGGGATTAATACTGTATAAAATTACAGCTTGCAACTATTGCCTCTTATCAAGTGTCAATGTGCGGACTTATGTATCACTCCGCGCCGACGCGTTCGACGTCTGCACCAACCAGCTGAAGCTTCTCCTCAAGCCGTTCATAACCACGGTCAAGATGATAGAGGCGGCTAACATGCGTTTCGCCCTCTGCGACCAATCCAGCGATGACGAGGCTCATCGACGCCCGTAGGTCAGTTGCCATGACGGGCGCGCCAGTAAGCTTTTTGACACCATGGACAATTGCCGTGCGGCCCTTGGTCTCGATATGCGCACCCATCCGATTGAGTTCGGGTACATGCATATAGCGATTTTCAAATATGGTCTCGGTTAGTACGCTAGCGCCATCTGCCATGCAGAGCATGGCCATGAACTGCGCCTGCATGTCGGTGGCAAAACCGGGATAGGGCGCTGTGGAAATGGTAAGCGGCTTTAACTTGCCGTCGGAAGATACCCGAATACCGGTTCCCGTATCTTCGACATTCACGCCCGCCTGACGCAACGCGTCCAGTGTCGCACCCATTTCATTGGCTTTAGCGCCAACGAGCTCGACATCGCCGCCAGTCATAGCAGCGGCACAGGCGTAGCTACCCGCCTCGATACGGTCGCTCATCACACGGTAGGTCGCGCCATGCAGGCGGTCTCTGCCTTGAATGATCAAATCGGATGTGCCGATTCCTTCAATTTGTGCCCCCATTGCGACGAGCAAATTGCACAAGTCGACAATTTCTGGCTCGCGCGCTGCATTGTGCAGTATGCATGTGCCCTTAGCGAGACTGGCCGCCATCAGGGCGTTTTCGGTCGCGCCGACGGAAACGACCGGAAAAGTGTAAGTTCCGCCTGGAATGCCCTTTTTCGCAATGGCTTTGACATAGCCTGCCGCAACTTCAATCTCGACGCCAAAGGCCTCCAGTGCCTTAAGGTGAAGGTCAATTGGCCGGTTACCGATCGCGCATCCGCCCGGCAACGAAACCGTCGCTTCACCAGCACGTGCCAGCATTGGACCAAGGACCAGAATGGAGGCGCGCATTTTGCGCACAAGGTCATAAGGTGCGACGTTGCTGGTAATCCGCGTTGCCTCCAACGTCATCACACGGCCGAAATCTTCGGGGCGTGATCCAGCAACCGTCGTCGAAATGCCGAACTGGTTCATCAGATGCTGAAAGCCATCAATGTCGGCCAAGCGCGGTAAATTACGCAAAGTAAGCGGTTCATCTGTCAACAAAGCGCAGGGGATTAGCGTCAATGCGCTGTTCTTAGCACCTGAAATGGGAATTTTGCCTTTGAGCGCGTTGCCGCCACGTACGATTATCTGATCCATCGCTCTTTATTTAGCGGGAATTGGGTGCGGCGCAACTTAGGATTTGGTGAGCGCCGCCTCAACCTGCCCAAGCCGTTCCTTGCCCCAGAACATCTCATCATCCACAAAGAAGGTGGGCACGCCAAATGCGCCACGTTTTGCGGCGGCTTCGGTATTGGCGATAAGCTCTGCCTTCACCTCCGGATCATTGGCTAGAGCAAGCAATGCAGCGCTGTTGAGGCCGGCCCTGTCCAAGACATCGCGCACAACATCGAGATCGCCCATATCCGCCGCGTCATGCCACATCGCCGCCATGACCGCGTCCATATAAGGCGCAAAGCAACCTAGCCGTTGTGCCGCAATTGCGCCGCGCATGACATATAGCGTGTTGAGAGGAAAACGTGGGTTCATCTTAAACGGTATAGCGTGCGCATTTACGAAGCGCTGAAATTCAAGCATTTCATATTTTTGTTTGGCGGGCGTTTCGGCATAGCGCATCATTGGCGCCTGATTATTGGTGAGCTTGAATAATCCACCGAGCAAGATAGGCACATATACGACCTTTGCACCGGTTCGGGCACAAAGGTCTGGCAACATTTTGTACGCCAAATAGCTATTCGGTCCGCCAAAATCGAAAAGAAATTCTAGATTTTTGCTCATTTAAAAACTCTCCGTCCAGGGACGTAAATCCATTTCATGCGTCCATGCACTGCGATGTTGCTTGTGCAAGGCGACATATTGCAGTGCAATCGCGTCGGGTGACAATATGCCGTCTGCCGCCTTTGCTGTTTCGAAATCCGGATGGATACCGCGGATGAAGGCGGTGTCGATGCCGCCATCGATGATGACATGCGCGACATGAATGTTTTGCGGACCCAGCTCACGCGCCATAGACTGCGCCAGCATCCGCAACGCACCCTTTGCGCCGGAAAAGGCGGAGAAGCCTTTGCCGCCGCGCATGCTTGCCGTTGCGCCTGTGAAGATGATGGTGCCCGATTGGCGCGCGACCATGCGGCGCGCAACCTCACGCCCCATTAGAAAGCCAGCGAACGCGGCCATTTCCCATACCTTGCGATATACTTGCGCCGTCATATCGAGGATGGAGAAGTTCACGTTCGCGCCGATATTGAAAACGGCAACCTCAATTGGTCCTACGTCGCGCTCAATTGCATCGACCATCGCCACGACCTCGTCTTCGATACGCGCGTCTGCTGGGTAAGCGCGGGCTTCATACCCTTCGGCGTGTATCGATTGTACCAGTGCTTCCAATTGATCAGCGTTACGCGCACGGCGGTTGACGCAGGCGACATAACCTTCGCGTGCAAAAGCTTTGGCAATGGCCCCGCCTGTGGCGTCACCTGCGCCGACGATGAGCGCGGCCTTATTCAATCTTTCTCAAGCGTGCATTGCAGCGGGTGCTGATTTTTCTGAGCAAAGTCCATCACCTGCGTGACTTTGGTTTCCGCCACTTCATAAGTAAAAACGCCGCAGACACCGACGCCCTTTTGGTGGACATGCAGCATCACGCGGGTCGCTTGATCGGTGTCCATCTGAAAAAACGCCTTAAGGACATGGATGACGAATTCCATCGGCGTGTAATCATCGTTCAACAGCAACACTTTATAGAGGCTTGGCTTTTGCGTTTTCGGGCGCGTACGCGTGGCGAGGCCGACACCGGGCCTGCCATCATTTTTGTCATCATCGTCTTGCGCCATGGAAGTCTGCATCCGGCTAAAATAGGGCAGAGGAGGGGGTCTCCGCAAGCCCCGTTCATCATCTAATCGGTTGTACCAAAAAGAAACCGCCCTTTCTTTAACAGAAAGGACGGTTGCTTCATGGAATTGCACCGGTCGATCTCAACGTCCTACCGCCATAAGGAGGAGAGAGAGGGTGGTAGGTACATGACCCACCGGCGCAATATCTTGCGATAGCTTATGCCGCTTTCTTGAAAAGCTCGGTCGTTGCCGCAATGCGGTTCGAGATTGGCTGGAACATTTCGCTGGCCAGTTTGACCATCGCTTCCGTGTTCTTTGAACCCTGCGCGACGGCGGTATCGAAGCCCTTGCGCACCAGTTCACCTTGAAGCTTAACGAAGTCTGTTGGCGACTTGACCGACGTCAATTCCTTGACGGCAACCTGAACCTCTTCGAAATTCTTCTTGACGAATTCCATGTTGGTCTTGCCGATTTCCTGAGCGCCCTTGGCAACGATTTTGCTAGCTTCGACAACCGCTTCAACATTGGCTTTGTTGAATTCAACGGCTTCAGCTGCAAACTTCTTACCTTTTTCAGCAGCTTCGCTCGCCTTTTCACGAACGTCGGCGAAAAATTCAGTCGCTTTTTCGGCGGTCTTTTCTGCAGTGGCTTTAACTGTGTCAGTCATGTTGGATAATCCTTGAGTAAAGGGTGTGGTTTCAACAGACGCGGCTTTTGGACGCGACAAAGTGGCAGATGTTGCCACCTTAGTCTTCGCAACGGTGCTCGAAGCGGTTTTTACAGACACGCGCCTTGGCGCTGCAACTTTTGCAGTTTTTGCCGAAGCATTAGTTTCTGTTTTGCTTACCATGTGAAAGCACCATTTCTGTTGTGTTGCACTGCACAATAAATGCAAATGCAAACTATGTCAACAAAAAATGGTGCAGTGCACAAAAATCGCTTGGAGCAGGTTAATCCGCCAAAGTCAGACGTTCAAAGCGTTCATAATGGTGATCGGCCGAACCGAATTGATTCTCGATCATCGTCGCCCGCTTGAAGAAATGACCGATGGCCAACTCTTGCGTGATGCCAATGCCACCATGCGTTTGAATGGCGCTTTGTCCAACAAATTTTGCTGAACGCGACACCTTTGCCTTGCATGCCGACACTGCCGCCATGCGTTCCGCCGCTGGCAGATCTAGCTTCAGTGTTGCCATTGTGGTCATGGATTTTGATTGCTCAACCTCCATGAACATGTCGACCATGCGATGCTGCAGCACTTGGAAGCGAGAGATCGGCTGACCAAATTGGTTGCGCTGACGCGCATATTCCAACGTACCCTGATGCAGCTTGGCTGTTACCCCGCAGGATTCTGCACAGACTGCGACGGTTGCTTCGTCTACAATCCGTTCGATGAGCGGCAAGCCCGCGCCTTCATCACCCAACAAGGCGTCTGCGGGAATCGCAGCGTTTTCGAAATAGATTTCAGACGCTTGGAAACCATCCACAGTCGGGTAATCGCGGCGGACAATGCCCTTTGCATTGGCATCGATGAGGAACAAGGACACGCCATTGACATCGGTGGTCGCGCCACCTGTGCGTGCGGTGACGAGCAAATGCGTTGCCCATGGCGCCGCATATACGACACCCTTATGCCCGTTCAGTACATAGCCCGCGCCGTCCTTCTTCGCGGTTGTGCGGATATTGGCCAAGTTGTAGCGGCCCTGTGGCTCGGCATAAGCGAAGGCAATAATGACATTGCCGTTGATGATTTCGGGAATGACGGCATCCGCAACGGCGCCGCCAACAGCCTTTAACGCACCACCACCAAGCACAACGGTCTGGAGATAAGGCTCCACCGCGATGACCTTGCCCAGTTCTTCCATGATCAGTGCGTTTTCGAGATGACCACCGCCAAGGCCGCCATGTTCTTCGCTGAACGAGGCGCCTAACATGCCGAGATCTTGGGCCAAAGCCTTCCAAATAGCCGGGTCACGTCCTGTGCCGCTGGCAATCATCTTGCTGCGGCTATCAAAGTCATACGTGTCCGCCAAAAAACGGCTCAATGTGTCGCGGATCATGTCCTGCGTTTCGGTGTAGCTGAAATCCATTATAGTTATCCCGTCTAATAACCCGTCATGCTGACCTTGTTCCAGCATCTTAGTTTCGACGTTGCGAATTAAGACCCTGAAAAACGTTCAGGGTGACGGTGCAATGTTAGCTTAAATCCCCAATACCATCTTGGCGATGATGTTGCGTTGGATCTCATTAGAGCCCCCGTAAATCGTCGTCTTGCGGGTGTTGAAATAGGTCGGTGCAGCGCGATGCGCATAATCCGGACCGATAGGGTGTTCATTGTCGCCTTCGCCAAAGCCACGGAAATATGGCGCGCCATAATGGCCTACCGCTTCCAACGCGAGTTCGGTAATCCGTTGCTGAATTTCCGAACCCTTGATCTTCAACAGGCTGGATTCTGGGCCAGGCCCCTTACCTGCGGCTTCACCGGCAAGGCTACGCAATTCAGTGAATTCAAGCGCAGTAAGGTCAATTTCAAGTTCCGAAATCTTGCGCTTGAAAAACGGGTTGGCAATCAACGGGCGGTCACCATCCTGTTCGGTGCGGGCAATCGCCTTGATTTTCTCCACACCGCGCTTTGAACGGGCAACGGCCGCAATGCCGGTACGTTCATGAGCCAACAGGAACTTGGCGCAGGTCCAGCCCTTGTTTTCTTCGTAAACGCGGTTTGCGACTGGCACGCGGACGTCCTCGAGCCAAACTTCGTTTACTTCATGCTCGCCGCCCAAGGTGATGATTGGGCGGACAGTCACGCCCGGTGACTTCATGTCGATTAACAAGAAGCTGATGCCCTCTTGCGCCTTGGCGTCGGAATCGGTGCGAACCAAGAAGAAGCCCCAGTCGGCATGTTGCGCCATCGTTGTCCAGGTTTTCTGTCCATTGACGACATAATGATCACCGTCACGCACGGCCTTGGTGCGCAGCGATGCAAGGTCCGAACCTGCGCCGGGTTCCGAATATCCCTGACACCACCAGTCATCGCCCGACAAGATACCAGGAAGGAATTTGGCTTTCTGCTCCGGCGTGCCGAATGTGTAAATTACGGGACCAACCATCGACAGACCGAAGGGCATCGTTCCCACGCAATCGGCTGCAGCGAGTTCTTCGGACCAAATGAAACGCTCGGTCGCGGTCCAACCGGTGCCGCCATATTCAACGGGCCAAGCAGGCGCGATCCAGCCCTTTTTGGCGAGAATGCGGTGCCATGACAGGAAATCTTCCTTCGAAAGATCATGTCCCTCGTCCTGCACCGAACGGAGATTCTGTGGGTAATTTTCTGCGATGAATGTGCGCACTTCCTTCTGGAAGGCGATTTCTGCGGGGCTGAATTCCAGTTGCATCACGATTCTCCTAAAAAGCTGCTTTCGAACTAGTCGACGTTTACGTAAACGTCAATTGAATCTCATCGTGCCTTCACATAGCTGCCTGGGGCGGATTCTAGAGCCTTCAGCAAGCCTCGGCCTGGTTGACGCGGTCCAGTCGCTGACACACGCGTGTTGCCCTTTTCTGTCAGCCAGAAGGCCCAATCGGGCCACCAGCTGCCCTTTGTCTCCTTGGCGCCTTCGATGAACTCTGCGTATGAGGTCGGCGCGGCGTCATTGGTCCAATATTGATACTTCATTTGCGCAGGCGGGTTCACGACACCTGCGATATGACCGCTGCCCGCTAGCAAGAATTTTGTGGGGCCGCTGAAATGCTCCTGAAGTTTCCAGACGCTTTCGGCGGGCGCAATATGATCCTCGCGCCCCGCCTGAATATAGGTCGGTGTTTTCACGCGGCGCAGGTCAATTGGAGTGCCGAGTACCGACAAGTCATTTGGCTTTACGAGCCGGTTGTCGCGATAAAGGTCGACGAGATAGTTACGGTGCCATTTGGCGGGCAGATTGGTAACGTCGCCATTCCAATGCAGCAAATCAAACGCAGGATAGTCTTCACCCAGCAGATAATTTTTGACGACGGTGGACCATATCAAATCCTTGCCGCGTAGCATGTTGAAGGTCAGCGCGAGGAAACGGCCGTCCAAATATCCGTGCGGCGCACTCAGCGCCTCCGTCATCGCAATCTGCTGATCATCGATAAAATGCAAAAGTTCGCCGCTGGAACTGAAATCGACCTGCGCTGTAAAAAAGGTCGCGCTGCGCACTTTGTCAGCAGCGTCGGTTGCCGCGAGGACCGCAAGCGTTGCCGCTAGGGTCGTACCCGCAACACAATAGCCTATCGTATGGACGTCGGGTACATCAAGCGCGCTGCACACGGTATCAATCGCGTCGATTTGCGCTGCTATATAATCGTCCCAAATGACATCCTTCATCGAAGCATCTGCCGATTTCCACGACACGACAAAAACCGTGATGCCTTGGTCGATGCAATATTTGATGAAACTTTTTTCTGCCGTCAGGTCGAGAATATAAAAACGGTTGATCCAAGGCGGGAAAATGATGAGCGGCGTTTGCAGCACATTTTCGGTCACGGGGTTATATTGAATAAGCTGATATAATGGCGTTTGGTGCACGACCTTGCCCGGGGTCGATGCAATATTCTCGCCAAGTTTAAACGCACTAGGATCTGTATGCGTCAATTGCCCGCGCTGCATGTCATGCATCAGATGCTGCATACCTGACATCAGGCTTGCGCCCTTGGTCTCCATAGCACGTTCCAGCGCAACGGGATTGGTGAAAGGTGAGTTTGCAGGGCTCATCGCGTCGATTATGCTGCGCAACGCAAAGCCCATTTTTGCTTTGTCAGTTTCGGCTATGCCATCCAATTGGTCCGCCCCGGCCAACATATATTCGGACATCACCTGATAGCTTTGCCGCATAAGGTCAAAAACTGGATGCTCCCATTGTGGCGCGGCAAAACGACTGTCTGTCGTATCGATCTTGTCGCGGCCAGCTTTGGCCAAAGGTTCCAACACGGTTCCCCAAGCATCCAACGCTGCGCGATAGGCCGTTAACGGGTCAGCCGTGGCCGCGCCCGATTGCACGAACAACTTCATGAACTGCGCCGGGTCCATGAAGGGCGGTATTTCGGATGAGTCGGCCATATCGATAGGCATATCAAAGCAAATGAAATTGTCGAAGATTGTTTTGTTGTGCGGCGCAGCATGGACATTCGATAAAAAAGAGCGCAAAGGCGCGCAATAATGACATTTGAAAATATACCTTCGCTTCTCGATGAAGCGCTCACCGCGCGTGGATACACTACGCTGACCCCCGTTCAAAACGCTGTAATTGCTGATGAAGCCATCGGACGCGACCTCGTCGTGTCGGCACAAACCGGCTCGGGCAAGACCGTGGCCTTTGGCCTCGCTATGGCACCCCAAATCCTTGATGGCGGCCTCGTTAGCCTTGCGCGCGAACCTGCGGCGCTCATCATCGCGCCAACGCGGGAGCTTGCCTTGCAGGTCAGCCGCGAATTGATGTGGCTTTATGGCAAAGCAGGCGTGCGTATTGCGACCTGCGTTGGCGGGATGGACGCGTCGAAAGAACGGCGCACCTTGAACCAAGGCGCGCAGATTGTTGTCGGCACTCCCGGGCGGCTGCGCGACCATTTGGAGCGCGGCGCGCTTGATCTGTCGGCGTTGAAAGTCGCGATTTTGGACGAAGCGGATGAAATGCTCGACATGGGCTTTCGCGAAGAGCTTGAAGAGATATTGAACGCTACGCCGGAAGGTCGGCGGACATTGTTGTTTTCGGCCACCATGCCGAAACCGATCGTATCTTTGGCAAAACGGTACCAACGCGATGCTTTGCGCATTTCAACCGTCGGCGAAGACCGCGGCCATGGCGACATCAGCTATCAAGTGGTGACGGTTGCGCCACCGGACATTGAAAATGCTGTTGTTAACCTGCTGCGTTTGCATGAGGCGGAAACGGCTATCTTGTTTTGCGCAACGCGTGAAAATGTTCGCCGCTTGCATGCTAGCTTAACGGAGCGCGGCTTTAACGTTGTCGCTTTGTCGGGTGAGCATTCGCAGTCGGAACGTAACCATGCGCTGCAGGCTTTGCGTGACCGTCGTGCCCGCGTCTGTGTCGCCACTGACGTTGCCGCACGCGGCATCGATTTGCCGAACCTGTCGTTGGTTGTGCACGTCGAACTGCCACGCGATGCAGAGGGACTTCAGCACAGATCAGGGCGGACTGGTCGTGCAGGCCGCAAGGGTACCGCCGTTTTGATCGTGCCCTATCAACGCCGTAAGCGCGTGGAATCCATGCTGCGCGGTGCCAAGATTGAGGCCGATTGGATTAAAGTTCCAACCGCTGCGGATATCCGTGCCAAGGACCATGAACGTCTGCTTGCAACGCTTCTCACCCCTGTGGATGTTGAGGATGAAGACCGCGCGCTGGGTGCCCGCTTGCTCGAAACCATGTCGGCCGAAGATATTGCTGCTGCCTTGGTCCGTGTGCATCGCGCCAAGATGCCGCAAGCCGAAGATTTGCTGGATGACGGCAGCCGCGAACATCAACGCGACGACCGTCGTGCCGGATTTGACGATTCTGTCTGGTTCAAACTGAATGTCGGTCGCCGGAACAATGCCGATCCCAAATGGATATTGCCATTATTGTGCCGCCGTGGCGGCGTGACCAAGAATGACATTGGTGCCATCCGCATTGCCGCCAATGAAACGCATGTTGGCATTGCGGCGGCTGCGGTCGCCAAATTTGCCAAAGCGATTGCGCAACCGGGGCATGACGAGGATAATGACGTCGAAATCGTGCAGGCCAATGGTCCGCCACGGGAGGCTGCGCGCGAAAATAAGCGTATGGCCCGCGATGGCAATCGTCCCCAGCGCGCGCAGCTTGGAATCAATCCACGCGGCGATGGACCACCACGCGGCGGCAATTTTCGCGGTGAAAAACCGCGCGGCGGTGGTTCAGGTCGCGATGGCGTACGTCCTTTCCGCAAGGATGGCCCGCCACCGTCAAAGCATGGCGTCAAACACAAAGCCAAGGGTAACCGCCCGCGTTAAGGGAGGCTATGTCGGGAACGGCTTGAGATAGTTTTTCTGGAAATGCGCTGAAACTTCGCGCATGAGGGCGGTCTTGAGTTAATCAACCCGAAACGGGAGCTTATGTCCGAAGAATTCTACCGCATCAAACGCTTGCCACCCTATGTCATCGCTGAGGTCAATGCGATGCGTGCGGCGGCGCGGGGCGCGGGTGAAGACATTATCGATCTCGGCATGGGCAATCCAGATTTGCCACCGCCACCGCATGTGATCGAAAAATTGTGCGAAGTTGCCCAGAAACCGGACGCCCACGGATATTCCGCATCCAAGGGCATCCCGGGGCTGCGTAAGGCGCAGGCTAATTATTATGGGCGACGTTTCGGGGTAGATGTTGATCCTGAAAATGAAGTTGTTGTGACCATGGGTTCGAAGGAAGGGTTGGCGAGCCTTGCCACGGCCATTACCGCGCCGGGCGATGTGGTGCTTGCGCCAAACCCCAGCTACCCCATCCATACTTTTGGTTTTATCATTGCAGGCGCGACCATTCGTTCGGTGCCTACCACGCCCGATGAAAATTACTTCCGTTCGTTGGAACGCGCCATGGCCTTTACCGTGCCCCGCCCGTCGATATTGGTCGTTAATTACCCATCCAACCCGACAGCCGAGACCGTTGATCTGGCATTTTACGAGCGGCTCGTCGCCTGGGCGAAGGAGAATAAGGTCTGGATATTGTCCGACCTTGCGTATTCTGAACTCTATTTTGACGGCAACCCGACACCATCGATTTTGCAGGTCAAAGGCGGCAAGGATGTTGCCGTGGAATTCACGTCCTTGTCCAAAACCTATTCCATGGCCGGATGGCGCGTTGGTTTTGCCGTTGGCAACCGCAACCTAATTGCGGCGATGACGCGGGTGAAAAGCTATCTGGATTATGGTGCCTTTACCCCGATTCAGGCCGCGGCCTGCGCCGCGCTCAACGGGCCACAGGACATTGTAGAACAAAACCGCCAATTATATCACAAGCGCCGCGATATCCTTGTCGAGGCTTTCGGACGCGCAGGCTGGGACATTCCGCCTCCGCGGGCATCGATGTTCGCTTGGGCACCCCTGCCGCCTGCGCTCGCGCATTTGGGCAGCCTTGAATTTTCCAAGCAGTTGCTGACCGAGGCAAAGGTCGCGGTCGCGCCGGGCGTTGGTTATGGCGAAGATGGGGAAGGCTATGTCCGCATTGCTATGGTCGAAAATGAACATCGCCTTCGGCAAGCGGCGCGCAATGTGAAACGCTATTTGCAATCCATGGGTGTAAACACCCCCGCTCAGTCCAAGGCAATCTGACATGGCACGTGGCGACTTTGCTTTTCATCATAGCTTTCGTGTGCGCTGGTCTGAAACCGATGCCCAGGGCGTTGTCTTCAACGCCCGATATCTGGATTATGCGGATATCGCGGTCACGGAATATTGGCGCGCGGTAAAGTTTCGCGATTATGCCGATGGTGCGCCGATGGAATTTCATGTGAAGAAAGCCACCGTCACATGGTTTGCACCGATTAAGCCGGATGAGATGATTGAAGTCATGGCGCGGACCATCGCAACGGGGCGCACGAGCATGACGCAGCTTGTTGAAATTCATGGCCTTACCGAAGATGGTTCAGACGATTTGCGGGCAACGGTAGATTTGGTCAGCGTGCATGTGGATCTCGACGAGCATCGCCCGATCCCATTACCCGATTGGGTGAAGGACGTGTTTACGGCATTTGATAGCCAAGCAACCAATATGCCGCTTGCTCAGGCGGAGGCTTGAGACGTTGCGTCCAGCGATGATCTCTAAAAGGATGGCACTAACGCTGGCGATTTTGCTGATCGGCGGTTGCCAGCAAAGCGCAACTGACGCGCAAAATCCGACCCGGTTGGAATTTCCGCGCCCGGAGCGCACGGTATCGGCGGTTGGCGATACGGAATTTTCGACAGAGGCTGCCCGTGATGAGGCGGGCGAAGCCGAATATGTCATGGATTGGGCGGGCATTCAGTTGGGCACCACTGTAGCGGATATTGGCGCAGGCGAGGGCTATTACACCATCCGCCTTGCCGATCGCGTGGGCCCCAAAGGTCGCGTCTTGGCGCAGGATATTAATCGCGGCGCGCTGAACCGGCTTGGGGAGCGTGTGACCCGCGAGCAGCTCGACAATGTTGCGATTAAGGAAGGCGCGGTGGATGATCCCCGCCTGCCGGAGAACAGTTTTGACCGGATATTCATGGTGCATATGTACCATGAGATTGAAGAGCCTTATGCGTTTCTGTGGCGGATGCGGCCCGCGCTGGCAAAGGGCGGACAAGTGATTGTCGTCGACCGCGACCGGATGACGCATCAGCACGGCATCCCGCCAAAATTGCTTTTCTGTGAATTTGAGGCGGTCGGTTATCGCCTGACCGGCTTTACCGAGCAATTGAAGCTTGGTGGTTATATTGCGCGGTTTGAAGTCAGCGGTGCGCGGCCGGAACCATCGGCCATACGGACCTGCGCCAGCCGTTATCCGCAATCCTGAGGTTTCTTAGTCGCCATCAAAATCGATGAGGACGCCGCACGGAAATCAACCGCGCGCACTTTTCGCACAAAAAAGGGCGGCCTATCGCTAGACCGCCCCTTTTGTATATCCCCAAAGGGATACTGAATTACTTCAATTCTACGGTTCCGCCAGCAGCAAGGATCTTCGCCTTGATGTCTTCGGCTTCTGCCTTGTTTACGCCTTCCTTGATCGCCTTTGGCGCGGACTCAACAAGAGCCTTGGCTTCGGTCAGGCCGAGGTTAGTGATTGCGCGGACTTCCTTGATGACCGCAATCTTGTTTCCGCCGTCGCCGGTCAGGATAACGTCAAATTCAGTCTGCTCTTCAGCAGCAGGTGCAGCAGCGGCGGCAGGGCCAGCAACAGCAACAGCAGCAGCGGCGCTAACGCCCCACTTTTCTTCCAAAGCCTTTGCAAGGTCAGCCGCTTCAAGAACGGTCAAAGCCGAAAGTTGGTCTACGAGCTTTTCAATATCAGCCATTTAAATAACACTCCGATTTTCTGTCATATCTGTAGGGCCCGCCCAAATGGACGCAGCCGGTTTCATGTAAAAATTTACGCTGCCTTTTGGTCAGCATAGGCACCAAATACCCGTGCCAATTTCGCTGCTGGTGCGGTCGAAAGCTGCGCGATTTTCGTTGCCGGTGCTTGTACAAGCCCGATAATCTTCGCACGCAGTTCGTCGAGCGATGGCATGGAAGCCAAAGCCTTTACACCGTTTGCATCGAGGAAGGTGTCACCCATCGCGCCGCCGACAATTTCTAACTTGTCATTGGTCTTGGCGAACTCGACAGCAACCTTTGCAGCGGCGACCGGGTCCGACGATGTGGCGAGCGCCGTAGGTCCGGTAAGCAATTCTGCTACCGCGCCATATTGCGTTCCCTCAAGGGCGATTTTGGCAAGACGGTTCTTGGCAACCTTATAGCTTGCGCCCGCGTCGCGCATCTTCAAACGAAGGTCGGTCGATTGTGCAACTGTCAACCCGAGGTTACGGGTAACAACAACAACCGCCGCTTCATTAAAAGTGGCGTTCAGCGATGCAACTGTTTCGGTCTTTTCAGAACGGTTCATGCATTACTCCTTATTCGGACTGTCCCGGTAAACCGGATCAGCCCAACACGAAAAGCGAAGCACCCGGATGGGTCCTTACGCCGACTTAGTCCGTGGGGAAGTTTCATGCCGAACGCACACGACAGAATGTCGAAGCAGTGGCGAAGGATGGCAAAGCCAATCCTGAAATCTCTATCCCCGTCTAGGCTGGACATTAAGATGGGCAAATTCCCATCACCAACTGTCTCGGACGGTTGCCGGTGAAGCCGTCGCTCCACCGAACAGGGGTGCCACTAGCAGGGTTGGGGGGAGAGTCAAGGGCGTTGGGGAAATCTGGGCTCTAAAGGCTGCTGCTCAGCCGAAAACTTGTGTAGCTTTGGACAATTAATCTTACTGGACAAGCTTTGCCGCGCTGACTTAATCAGGTCGCCTTGGTGCGTTAAGGTAAAATAGGAGTATATATGTCCGATGTCCGTGAAAATACTGCGGCCCTGATAGAGCGATATTACGCTGCGTTTAACGCCATGGACATTGACGCTATATTGGATTGCCTGACCGATGATGTGGCACATGATATTAATCAGGGTGACCGCGAAACCGGCAAGGACGCATTTCGCGCGTTTCTGGGGCGCATGGACCATGCCTATAGTGAACAGTTGAAGGATATTGTCATCATGACCAGCGTGGACGGCACCCGCGCTGCGGCGGAATTCATGGTGCATGGCGTGTATAAAGTTGCCGACGAAGGCTTTCCGCCCGCGCATGGGCAACGCTATGTTTTGCCGGCGGGCGGTTTTTTTGACATTGTCGATGGAAAGATTGCCCGTGTGTCGGTTTATTACAACTTAACTGACTGGATCGCCCAGGTTTCATGACGATCCGCGTCCGCAGTTTAACAGATACGCAAGAGCGCCAAGCGGCGATACCGGCTTTGTCCGATTTGCGTATCCGGGTTTTTCGCGACTGGCCTTATCTTTACGAAGGGACGGCGGACTATGAAGCGGAATATCTAGCCGAATTTATCGATGCGCCCGGCGCGGTGCTGGTCGTCGCGACCGATGATGCTGCGGTTGTCGGTGCGGCAACAGCCTCGCCAATGGCGGGTCAGAAACCCGAATTTCAGGAACCTTTGCAGCGCCGCGGGCTAGATGTCGCGCGGATTTTCTATTTCGGGGAATCTGTATTGCTGCCGCAGTATCATGGGCAGGGCATCGGCCATCAATTTTTCGATGCACGCGAGGCGGCGGCGCGCGCAGCAGGCGCGGCCCAAGCCAGCTTTTGTGCGGTGATCCGTCCAGACGGCCATCCGATGCGCCCCAATATGCCGCGTGACTTGACCCCTTTTTGGCGTGCGCGCGGCTATGCGCCGGTGGAGGGTTTGACAACGACGCTGCATTGGCAAGATGTCGGCGATGCTGACGAAAGCCCGCATCAGATGCAGTTTTGGATCCGCGACCTATGATTGCGCCCGTTCGCATCGCTGCCGCCCAATATCCCATTGGCCAGCCGCAGAGCTTTGCGGAATGGCAAGCCAAAGTTGCCCATTGGGTCATTGATGCGGCAGGGCAGGGCGCGCAGCTTTTGGTATTTCCTGAATATGCGGGGATGGAACTGGCGGCAATTGACACCGCTACCGCCAGCGATCTGCACGCGTCGTTGCGTGCGGTGGTGGCGTTGGGGCCGCAGATCGATGCCCATTATGCCGATTTGGCGCAGCGTTTCGGCGTCACGGTGCTTGGCGGCACGCGCCCACATGCTTTGGATGACGGACGCGTTGTGAACCGGGCAAGCCTATATCTCCCCGATGGACAGAGCGGGTATCAAGACAAGATCATGATGACGCGCTTCGAACGGGAATCTTGGGATATCAAGGGCGGGACCGATTTGCGCGTTTTTCGAACGCCCT
The DNA here is from genome assembly GCA_002299895.1 of Sphingomonadales bacterium UBA656. Classification (GTDB taxonomy): domain Bacteria; phylum Pseudomonadota; class Alphaproteobacteria; order Sphingomonadales; family Sphingomonadaceae; genus Sphingorhabdus_B. The sequence goes on from DBOC01000002.1 coordinate 207,917, forward strand.
TGGGCATGATCGGCATTTCGACCTGCTACGATGTTGAATTCCCCATGATCGCGCGGACGCAGACGGCCGCAGGCGCGCAAATCATCCTCTGCCCCTCCTGCACCGACAGTTTACAAGGCTATTATCGGGTCCGCATTGGTGCGCAGGCACGGGCACTGGAAAATCAGATTTTCGTGGTGCAAGCGCCCACAGTCGGCATGGCACCTTGGTCACCCGCGCTCGATGAAAATTACGGCGCGGCAGGTGTTTTCGTTCCCCCTGATGGCGATAGTCCAGACGATGGTGTGGTGGCCCTTGGTACCGAAGGGCTGGGGACGTGGGTCTTTGCAGATGTGGATATAACTCGGGTTGAACGCTGGCGTAGCGCCGGTTCGGTGCGTCCCTTTGCGCATTGGCCCGAACAATATCGCGGAGCAAAAGTCGATAATCTGCCCGTGGAAATCGTTCCGCTAGATTAAGCATCTACGCAAAACTATTCGTAAAAGGCAATAGAGTGACTATGGCGTTGGGAATGTCGCAAAACTCTATTGTGCCCCGCCTGCATCTTCTGCTCGCCTTAGCGGTTATGGCAGTATGGGGAACGAATTTCGCTGTCATCAAATTGGCGTTGGAGCACTTGCCGCCTTTGTGGCTCGCTACTTTGCGTTTTGCCTGCGCGTTTTTGCCAGCTGCATTTTTTCTGAAACGGCCGGCGGTGCCCCTGTCCAACCTGGCGGCGTATGGCGTGCTGATCGGTGTTGGGCAATTTGGTTTGCTTTTTCTGGCAATGAAGAACGACATAACGCCGGGACTTGCGTCCCTAGTGGTCCAAATACAGGTGTTTTTTACCATTGCCCTATCAATGCGGCTGACGGGTGAGCGGGTGCGCGGTTTCCAATGGGCAGCGCTCGGACTGGCGACCAGCGGGCTTGCTGTCATCTTGACCCATTCGAACGGCAGCGCGACGCCCTTGGGACTTGGGCTTGTGGTAACCGCCGCCTTTTTTTGGTCGAACGGGAATATGGTGTCGCGGGCGGCGGGCAAGGTAGATATGCTCGCTTACGTGGTCTGGGCCAGCATTTTTGCGGTGCCGCCTCTGTTCCTTCTCGCGTTGTTGTTTGAAGGGGTGCCCGCCTTAATGGCGGGTGTGCACGCCGCGACGCCGACAACATGGGCCGCCGTGGTATGGCAGGCGGTGGGCAATACCATGTTCGGCTATGGCGTATGGGGATGGCTGCTGGCACGGCATCCAGCAGCAACTGTAGCGCCCATGGCCTTACTGGTGCCGGTTTTCGGCATGGGCGCATCGACCTTGTTTCTGGACGAACCCTTGCAAAGTTGGAAGTTGCTGGCGGCTGCCCTCGTCATGGGTGGATTGGCATTAAGCCTTTTATGGCCGCGATTTGTTCAACCTATTTCGAAAATGGAATAAATCGGACCGGTTGCCGTGCGTTCACCCGTGCCGACCGCGACCACATTGTTCAGCCAGCTATAGCGCGCATCCCCACATTCAAACTTAGCCGAGATAGCCAAAGAATATTCGGAAGCATCCAATGCCTCTCCTTTGGCAAAGCGGGCCATGGCATCTGCATTGGCGAGGAAACGTCCTTGATAGGTCAGATATATCAGCGCTTCGTCGTCGGTTTGAAGCGTCAGGCGTACATCGATGACCATGACGCCATCACTCCGGTTGATGACCCAATCATTTCCGCCGGGCAGTACCTTTCCGTTTAGCCGTTCGCCAGTAAAGTGGCCGCCGGTGACCGGCGCGATACGGCGCATGCCGGCTGGGGTCTGGCCAATGCTGACCATGCCGGCAAAATCAACGGTCAAGGTCATTTGAATGAGGTGACGATGCTGTAAATTGTTCATTGCAGTGTTGCTACCATGGCGGCAGGATGGTGCAAGACAAATTGGGGAGAGTGAGTTGGACAACATAATTGCGCGCCGTCCCGGCCCATCGGTGCAGGAGATATTGGATAAAGATACCAATGCCGCGCCAGAAATCATGCGCGTGGAATCGCCTGCCATCGGGCAAAGCAGCGCAGATGTGTCGATTGACCGGTATTTATCCAAAGATTGGCATGATCGGGAAGTGGAACAAGTTTGGCGCAAGACATGGCAGCTTGCCTGCCGGTTGGAGCATATCCCGAATGTCGGCGACCATATCGTGTATGACATCGTCCATGATTCCTTGATTGTTGTGCGCACCGGGCCTGACGAAATTAAGGCCTATATCAATTCTTGCCTGCATCGTGGCACGATGCTGCGCACCGAAGGCGGATGTGTGAAACAATTTCGCTGCCCCTTTCATGGCTGGACGTGGAAGTTGGATGGCGCGCTATCCGTTATTCCGGGGCAATGGGATTTCCCCCATGTCGATAAAGACAAGATGAACCTTCCCGAAGCACGGGTAGGCCTTTGGGGCGGCTTTGTTTTCATCAATTTCGATGCCGATGCCGATGCCGAGCCGTTGGAATCCTATCTCGAAAATTTGCCCGAACATTTTGCATCATTCAATCTGGAAGACCGCTATGTCGCGGCCCATGTTGCCAAGATTATGCCATGCAACTGGAAGCTGGCGATGGAGGCTTTTGTGGAAGCCTACCATGTACCGTTCGCGCATGGACAGGTGCTGAGCTATTATGGCGACAGCAACACCCAATATGACGTTTGGCCAGGTGTGCGCCATGTCAGCCGGATGATTAGCGTGCAAGGCGTTGCCAGTCCGTCGAAACCTGCGACGACGCCCGAACAGACGATCGAGGAAATGCGCCGCGACGTGCCTTTTTTTGCGGGCAAACCCATTGAAGTGGACGAAGGAGAAACGGCCCGTGGCAAGCTGGCCGAACGCGCACGGGAGAAAATTTCCCGTTCGATTGGCCGCGACATGTCGGATCTTTCAGATACAGAATCGCTCGATCTGATCGAATATATGTTGTTCCCCAATATGGTGCCGTGGGGCGGGCAGGCACTACCGATTACCTACCGCTTCCGTCCGAATGGTGACGATCCGGAAAGCTCGATCATGGAAATCATGTTCCTATTTTCCAAAGCGCCTGACGGTTCGCATCCCGAACCTGCCAAAATGACGATGCTGGGGCCGGATCAGAAATGGGCCGATGCGCCTGAACTGGGATCAGCAGCGATGGTCGCGGATCAGGACACCGATAATCTGATGCGTATTCAGCGGGGCCTTCGGGCTTCGAAAAAGCCGGGCGTTACGCTTGCGCGCTATCAGGAAAGCCGCATCCGCCATTATCATGAGACGCTAGATCGGTATATGGCGTCGTAACGCGTTTGAACACACAAGCATGTTGGGTTAGTGGCTGCGCCTTGGGGGAGCATATATGCCATTAGCATTCACGATTTATGACTGGGGCATATTATTGGCTTATGTCGCCTTGCTGGCATTGGCCGGCTATCAGGCGACACGGCGCACGAAAACGGCGGATGACTATTTTCTCGCCGGCCATCATGCACCAGTCTGGCTGGTTGCGGTCTCCGTGCTGTCGACGATGCAGTCAGCGGCAACATTTCTCGGTGCCCCGGACAACAGCTATCGCGGCGATTACAGCTATCTCACAAGCAATTTTGCCGCGATCATTGCGGCCTTTCTTGTAGCCCGTTTCCTGATCCCTCGATTCTACGCAATTGGCGCGACGACGGTATATGAATTGCTGGAAACGCGCTTCGATGCGACGGCAAGACGCGCAGCGGCGGGAATGTATCTTGTCGGTCGAATTTTGGCGAGCGGCGCGCGGCTATATCTTGCCGCTATTGCGGTTTCGATGATCATCTTCCTTGATGTCGAGCCACAACATATCATTATCGCATCGGCGGTGCTCGTCGTCTTCGGTATTGCCTTCACACTGTTCGGCGGGCTGAATGCCGTTATCTGGAGCGACTTGGTACAGGTCGTGCTCTACCTCGGCGGCGCGGTGCTGGTGTTCATCTTTTTGCTGGTGAAAATTCCAGCACCCGCGCCTGAAATCTGGGAAGCGCTGCAATCTGCTCCAGACGGAATGGACAAGCTCCGTTTGATTGACTGGTCCTTCGATTTTAGCAAGCCGTTTACCGTTTGGGCAATCCTGACCGGGTTGGTGCTGCTCAATATCGGCAATGCGGGGCTGGATCAGGACACGACGCAGCGCTTTCTCGCATGTGAAAACGCCCAATCGGGCACGCGCGCGCTTTACGGAAGCATGTGGGCAGCAATCCCAGTGGTAGCGTTATTTATGGCGATAGGATCGCTGCTCCACATCTTCTACAATCGCCCCGATTTGATGGGGGTGAGCGTTGGTGCGACCAACGCGTTCGCCGGTGAAAAAATCACCGTCTTCATGTCGTTCATTCTGTCCGAAATCCCGCCGGGTTTGCGCGGGCTAGTCACTGTAGGCGTCATCGCCGCGGCAGCCATCAATTCCGGACTAATCTCGATGTCGGCGGTGGTCGTGAACGATTTTTACCGGCCATGGCTGGAACGCCGTGGCGCCCCGTCAGACGAGCAGCATATTGTCAATGCGGGGCGCATGGCGATGATATTGCTCGCATGTGCGCTGTTTGCGATGTCGATATTGTGCTTCTATTGGCAGCGTTACAGCGACACGCCTTTGCTCGAATTTGTGCTTGGCGTCATGGTTTTTGCTTATTCGGGCTTGCTGGGGGTCTATGGCACCGTAGTGTTTACGAAACGCGGGGCGACATGGTCGGTGATCGCCGCTTTGCTAGCCGGTTTTGTTACAATATTGGTGCAACAACATTATGTCGTGGACAGTCTAGGCCTACCAACGGCTTGGAAGGCTCTGGCCTTCCCATGGCAATTATGCATCGGAACGGCGGTCGCATTTATTGTTTGCTGTGCCGGCGGTAATTTTAAGAATAGATCAGATACCGCGCCCGTAATGACATGAAAGCGTCAAGCTCGGGCTGCCATTGACGTTCGATGTCGCTGACTGACTTTCCCTCTAAAATGCCTTTACGGACACTGTCGGTTCCCGCCAGCTGCTCGAAAAAGGCTGGGGTGCCGGGTTGGAATTCAAACTTGTCCGGGTACATGTCATGGACTGTCTTCACCAAAGCTATGCCGGTGCGGAATGGATGGAATGTTTTGCTGTTGGTGGGAATGACCCATACGCCGTTACAGTCCTGTCCCGCATATTTGGAAAAATCCGGTTTAAAGGACGCAGGCTCGAAAGCGACACCCGGCAACCCCATTGCATTTAATCGTTTCGCCAGTGCAGAGCCATCGATGAAAGGCGCGCCGATATATTCGAAGGGTTTTTCGCTGCCCCGTCCCTCGGAAATGTTGGTTCCCTCGAACAACGCCGTTCCGGGATAGACAGCGGCTGTTTTGGGTGATCGCATATTGGGCGAGGGCGGGACCCAAGGTAAATCCCAACCGGCATATGGCGTCAAGTTGCGATACCAGCCGCGCATGGGAATGATATGAAGGCGCGTGCGCAGCTTATTTTCGCCGACGAACATCTGTGCAAGCTCGCCGAAGGTCATACCGTGTCGTACCGGCATGGCAAAACTTCCGACGAAAGAGGTAAATGCAGGTTCGAGCACTGGTCCCTCGATCATCATGCCGCCGAGTGGGTTTGGACGATCCAGCACTATGACCTCAGCCCCCGATGTCTCTGCGGCGCGCAGCATGTACAAAAGCGTCGATGAATATGTATAAAAACGTGTGCCGATATCCTGCAGATCGACCAGCACAATATCAATGCCTTGCATCATCTTTGCTGTCGGCATTTTCGTCTCACCGTAGAGGCTATGCACGGGCAATCCGGATTTGGAATCTAGGCCCGAAGCCACTTTTTCACCGGCTTGCGCCACGCCGCGCACACCATGTTCCGGGCTAAAAAGCGCGACAAGATTGATGGCGGGATGCGCGCGCAGCAGATCGATGTTGCGGACGCCTTTGCGATCTACGCCGGTCTGGTTGGTCAACAATGCGACTCGTTTTCCCGCGAGCAACTCCAATCGGTCGGACAGCAAGACTTCAATCCCGGGGGTGATGTGCCGGATGGGAACGGCGCGCGATATGATGGGTTTGGGGGCTTTTGGCTGGACCGGCTCAGCCGCAATGGCGGCCATTGGAAGTAGCGCGATAAAAAAGGCCAATAAAATTCGCATCATGAAAAGCTATTGGATATCGGTATGCACCGCAAAGAAAAAGGGCCGGAAGTTTCCCTCCAGCCCCTTTTTTGTTCAGATTGCGACGCGCGTTATACGCCAGCGACGTCTGCCAGATCGATTTTCAGGCCTGGGCCCATCGACGAGCTGATCGCTACGCGGCGGACATATTTGCCCTTAGAACCGCTTGGCTTATTCTTAATGACAGCATCGACCAATGCATCGAAATTCTTACGCAGGTCGGAGTCGGTGAAGCTTTTCTTACCGATGCCGCTGTGGATGATGCCTTGCTTTTCAACGCGGAACTCAACCTGACCGGCCTTTGCAGCCTTAACGGCTTCAGCGACGTCCATGGTGACGGTTCCAAGCTTCGGGTTAGGCATCAGGCCCTTTGGACCCAAGGTCTTACCCAAGCGGCCAACGATGCCCATCATATCCGGCGTTGCAATAACGCGGTCATAATCGAGATTGCCAGCCAGCATGTCTTCCATCAGGTCTTCGGCGCCGACCTTGTCAGCACCAGCAGCAGTCGCCGCAGTCGCCTTGTCGCCACGTGCGAACACGGCAACCTTCATTTCCTTACCGGTACCAGCAGGAAGCGAAACCATGCCACGCACCATTTGGTCAGCATGACGTGGGTCAACGCCCAAGTTCATCGCGACTTCGATGGTTTCGTCAAATTTGGCGGTCGCCAATTCCTTGATGGTCTTCAGCGCTTCATCAACGCTGTACAGCTTGTCAGCATCGAGATGCGCGAGCGACTTAGCTTTTTTGGTTAGCTTGGCCATGTTCTCAACCCTCCACGACTTCGAGGCCCATGGCGGTAGCCGAGCCTGCGATGATTTTTACGGCCGCGTCCATGTCGTTCGCGTTGAGGTCGGCCATTTTAAGGGTCGCGACTTCTTCCAGTTGCTTGCGGGTAATCTTACCAGCCGACACCTTGCCTGGTTCTTTCGAACCGGACTTCAAACCCAGAACCTTCTTGATCAGATAGGTCGCAGGCGGTGACTTCATGACGAAGGTAAAGCTCTTATCAGCAAATACCGTAATCTTCGTTGGAATGGGCGTGCCTTTTTCCATGTCGGCTGTCGCCGCATTGAACTGCTTGCAGAATTCCATGATGTTCACGCCGCGCTGGCCCAAAGCAGGACCGATTGGCGGGGATGGTGTGGCTGAACCTGCAGGAACTTGCAGGCCGATATAGCCGTCAATTTTCTTTGCCATATATGGCGTCCTTTCATTCTTTCCCCGAAAATGCCGAAACAAAAACGGGTCAAATTAAGCGGTCAAACAGTCGCGTCCAAACAGATTTGGCAGCAACCTCCCGCACGGGTTCTTCTGATTCTCATCAGGAGAGGGGGCGAATAAGTGAAATGCGCCGGAAAAGCAAGCCGAGCCTATAGCTGGGCTAATTGCCGACATCCATGTCCACTCCCATGAAGGGAGCGGATCATCACTTAATCAATTCAACTTCTTCAAAGTCCAGCTCGACCGGCGTTGCGCGGCCAAAGATGCTGACCGATACCTTCACGCGATTCTTGTCGAAGTCGAGTTCTTCGACCAAGCCGTTGAAGCTTGCAAATGGTCCGCCAAGCACCTTGACCTGATCACCAATTTCATAGTCGACCGACACGCGCTTCTTCGGCGCTGCTTCGAGTTCTTGTTTGGTATTGAGGATGCGGGCAGCTTCAGCTTCGGTGATCGGCTGCGGCTTGTTACCCGCGCCCAGAAATCCCGTAACCTTTGGCGTGTTTTTGACCAAGTGATACACATCATCATTCATGTTCAGCTTTGCCAGAACATAGCCGGGGAAGAATTTGCGCTCGGCCTTGATCTTCTTGCCGCGACGCACTTCGGTCACTTGTTCGGTCGGAACCTCTACAGCTTCAACCAATTGCGAAAGGCCGATGCGCTCGGCCTCTGCCAGAATCTGGTCACGGACCTTGTTTTCAAAGCCCGAATAAGCGTGAATGATGTACCAGCGTGCCATAATTATTTCTTTTCCTAAAACTCTTTAAAGGGGCTGTTTTTAGCCTTCTGCGAGCGCGAGCAGTCCCTTTACAATTGCGGCAAATACCGCGTCGACGCCTAAAAAGAAGACGGCAAGGATGATTGTCATGATCAACACCATGATCGCGGTCTGCACGGTTTCCTGCCTTGTCGGCCAAACTACCTTGCCGACTTCGGTCCGCACCTGACGGATGAATTCACCGGGGCTATTCTTTGCCATATCGTTTCTTCCTGTTCGATCCCGAGGATAGCCGCCAGCGCTCCGACCGGCGGGTCGAGAGCGATATAGGTTCCTATTTCGGAAAGACTAGGTCTTTAGCGATGGATTCGGCCTGAGGCAAGTATGTTTAAGAAGGCCCGTTGGCCATATGCACGATGTTGAAGTGCCTTGAACTATCGGACTTTTGGGCTATCTCCGGAAAGCCCAATCGTACCAAGGAACCATCCCAAATGCCATCCGGTCTTGCTGCTTTACTCGACGACATCGCCACCATTGCAAAGGTGGCGGCGGCTTCTGTGGATGATGTCGCGGCCGCAGCGGGCAAGGCGGGAAGCAAAGCCGCAGGGGTTGTCATCGACGATACAGCCGTGACGCCGCAATATGTCACAGGCTTTACCCCCGACCGCGAATTGCCGATTATTTGGCGCATCGCCAAGGGCTCATTCTTCAACAAGTTGGTGATCATCTTGCCCGTGGCGTTGCTTTTGAGCCTGTTTTTGCCATGGGCAATCACACCAATTCTGATGCTCGGTGGCGCTTATTTATGTTTTGAAGGCGCGGAAAAAGTGTGGGAAAAAATCGCGCCGCATGAAGAAGAGAATCTGCTGGAGGAACTGGCAGAGCTGACCAGCAGCGAACATGAAGCGGCGATGGTGAAAGGCGCTGTGCGCACCGATTTCATCCTGTCCGCCGAAATCATGGCGATTGCCCTCAATGAAGTGAAAAGCCTTGCAGCGAATTCTATTTGGTTGGAGGCAGGGACATTGGCTGCTGTCGCCATCATGGTCACCATCGGTGTCTATGGCGTCGTTGGCCTGATCGTGAAAATGGACGATATCGGATTGAAGTTGGCCGGGCGCGAAAATGGCGCTTCACAAGCCATTGGCCGCGGCTTGGTTAAGGGCATGCCCAAATTGCTGGCGGCCTTGTCTACCATCGGCACTGCCGCCATGCTGTGGGTGGGCGGCCAGATCATCGTCCATGGCTTTGGCATTCATCCAGCGGAGTTTCTCGGCCTTTATGAAGGCGCTTTGGCGTGGGTCGCGGATGCGGCGATGAGCGGCGTCGTCGGCCTTGCCATAGGTGCGGTGATTGTGTGGGTGTATCACATGGTTACCAAGCGCAAGGCGCATTGAACCCTACCCAGTCACCATTTCTAACGATTTAAGAAAATGGCAGGAGTTGGGGGACTCGAACCCACGACCCTCGGTTTTGGAGACCGATGCTCTACCAACTGAGCTAAACTCCTGCACTTCGCGTTCAGCGAAGAAGGGTGCCCTTAACCCCGATATGCGAACGGGGCAAGTCTGCTTTCGCAAACCCGCCCCGTTCTTAGTGCATATTCTTTGAATTTAGAACTTGAACCCAGCTTCAATGCCCCAGACGCGGGGTTCGTTGACGAAGCCGGTCAGGTTGTTGAAGTCGATACCGCCGACAGCCGAGGTATCCTTGGTGATATTGCGGACGAAAGCCGAAATATCGAATGCATCTGTTTTATAGCCAACGCGCAAGCCGCCTTCAAGCATATGCTTGTCTTGGAATTCAACCGATTCATACAGGAAGAAGTTGATCTTCGAACGATAGGCCCAGTCGGTGAAGGCATAGACTTCGCCATTTCCAACAGGAACGCCATAGCGTGCGGTCCAGTTGGCGATCCATTTGGGGCTCTGCGGCAGACTGTTGCCATCGATGTTGACGATAGCAGCGGAGAAAGGCGCTGCGGCAACGACGATTGGGTCAAGCGGGGTGCACAAGGACACATTCGGGAATGTATCAACGCGCGTTGCGCCGCAGGCTGCGGTGGTCAGGCCCGTATCCTGAATGCTGGTGTTGTTGTAGCTTAGGCCAGCGGTCAGCAACAATTGCGGCACTGGTTTGAATTCTACATCTGCTTCAAAACCATAGCCACGGACCATGTCGGCATTGATCAAGCGGTTGGCGTTTACGCCGCCGCCAACTGCCGTCAATTGCGCATCTTTCAGCTCATAATAAAAGCCGTTGACGTTGAAACGGGCACGTCCATCGAGCAAGGTCGACTTGATGCCGCTTTCATAGGAGGTGATAGTTTCCGACTTGCCAACCGTTACGCCGCTTTCCAAAGGAGTCGCAGTTGCTGGCGGGAACAGAATGCGGCCCTGAATCGATGGCGCGCGGTAGCCACGGGCAACGCGGGCGTAGAGATTTACATCATCGGAGGCTGCATAAGTCCCGCTCAGATCCCATGTCAGGTTGTTGTCGCTGACATCACGGCGCACCGTGCCAAGCGGGTTTTGCAGGAAAGCAGGGAACTGGCTATCCTTGCTACGTACGGCGACAAAGTCACGCTTGTCATCATTATAACGCAGGCCGCCAGTGATGCTCAACTGATCGCTCAGTTGATAGGTCATCGAGCCGAACAGGCCATAAGCCTTGCTGTTCTGAACCTGCGAGACAAAGATGTTGACGCCATCTACCGCATTATTCGGATCACCCAAGGTTGAGTAATTTTCCGAAACGATCTTCAAATCTTCGTCAAAATAGAAGACGCCGGCCTGATAACTCAAGGGGCCGTCATTGTTGCTCGCGATACGGAATTCTTGCGTGAACTGCTTCAGATTTGGCACGCTGTCGCGCGTTTCGGCAGTGAATGGAATTTCGCCTGGACCATAAAGGTTGCGTGGCAAGAAGTTTGCGCCAAAGCCGCCGTCGACGTCACCAACCGAAGTTGCATCACCTTCCCAATAGCTGGTGACCGAAATGAGCGACACAGGGCCAGCGTCATAGGTCATACGTGCGGACATATTCTGCGTGTCGACGCGTTGCTCGTTCTTGCCGTCGGTCGATACGCGATACCGGTTATAGTTGGCGTTCAGGCCTGCTTGCCCGCGTGTGAACACATTGGCGCGGAACACACGTGCCGTACCATCCAACGAACGGAACTGACCCGTCAACAAAATGTCGAAAACATCGCTTGGCTTGATCAGGAACTGAACGCGCGCGGCATATTCCTTATAGCCTTCAAAGGCGTCCTTTGTGGTCTTGGCAGGCACAACATTATCGACATAATCGTCTTGGCGTTGGTACATGCCCGACACGCGGACGCTGACTTTTTCGCCTAATGGACCGCCAAAAGCGCCTTCGACGTTGACTGCGTTAAAGCGGCCATAGGAAATCTTGCCGTAACCACCAGCAACATCGCTTGGCTTCACGCTGTCGAACTTGACGATACCGGCGGTGGTGTTGCGGCCAAACAAGGTGCCTTGTGGTCCACGCAATACTTCGACGCGCTCCATGTCAAAAATAGGGAAGCCCTTGAGAATAGGGTTTTCCAGGACGACATCATCATAGATCAAGCTGACAGGTTGCGATGCGTTGAAGTCAAAGTCGGTGTTGCCAAGGCCGCGAATATAGAAACGCGGGAAGGTACGACCAAAGGAGGATTCCACCAACAAGCTTGGTACGCGACCTGACATTCCACGAATATCGACGCCACCTGCGGTAAGTGCGCCAAGCTGGTCTCCGCTAACAGCGGTAACGGACAATGGCACGTCCTGCAGATTTTCTTCGCGACGCTGTGCAGTAACAACGATTTCACCCAAAGCCGCACTGTTTTGAGCGGTTTCGTCCTGCGCAAAAGCGGCAGGTGCAATGAAAATGCTAGTAGTAGCTACCGCGATAGCGGCGCTAGATGCCAACAGTGAGCGTATCGAACGCATAAATTTCTCCTTGATGTGATGAATGCAGGAGCCGGTATCTATGTCGCGCTCCTTATACTCGACTGCGCGTTTACAAGGCTCGGTCATAGAATCAACATTGCTTTGCAACAAAAGTGCAATTTTGCGGAAACTGTTGCGTTTAGGCACTGCGGAACTAGAAACTCATCTCGTCATAGACGCGCGACACATCGCCGCCCCATACGCCGCGATATTTCTCCAATAACACTTCCGAAACGGTTTTGCCGCTGGCGACGATTTCGCGCAACGGGTCGAGATATCCGGTTTCATTGTCACCGCTGGCGTTTAAGCAATTGCGCGCAGCCAAGCCGGATGACGATATGTCGAGGATGCGTCCCGCCAAATCCAACAACTTGCCGCCGCCGGGTATATCCGCTTTCAGGCCTTGTGCGGGCACGGCGTTACGCAACGCCTCGCGCTCTTCCATCGTCCAATGCTTTACCTCGTCCCATGCGGCATCGAGCGCATTTTGGTCATAGAGCAAGCCGACCCAGAAAGCCGGCAAGGCGCAGATTCGATTCCATGGGCCACCATCGGCACCGCGCATTTCGAGGAAGCTTTTCAACCGCACTTCGGGAAAGGCGGTGGACATATGATCTTCCCAGTCGCTGACCGTCGGCTTTTCGCCTGGCAACACCGACAATTCACCCTTTAGGAAGTCGCGGAAATCAAGGCCCGACGCATCGATATATTTGCCGTCGCGATAGACGAAATACATCGGCACTTTCAGCATATAATCGACATATTGTTCATAGCCAAAATTGGCGTCGAACACGAAAGGCAACATGCCGGTGCGTTGCGGATCGGTGTCGGACCAGATATGGCTACGGTAAGACAAAAATCCGTTTGGCTTGCCTTCCAAAAACGGCGAATTGGCAAATAATGCAGTGGCAAGAGGCTGCAGCGCCAGCGATGTCCGGAACTTATGCGCCATGTCGGCTTCACTCGAATAATCGAGATTAACCTGTATCGTGCAGGTGCGCAGCATCATGTCGAGACCCATGCTGCCAACACGCGGCATATGGCGCAGCATGATGTCATAACGGCCCTTGGGCATGATCGGCAGTTCCGCGCGCGTCTTATCGGGCCAGAGGCCAAGGCCCAGAAAGCCGGTATTGGTCTTGTCGCCAATCGCCTTGACCTGTTTCAAATGCCGGCCGGTTTCGGCGCAGGTTTGATGCAAATTTTCCAAAGGCGCGCCGGATAGTTCAAGTTGCCCGGCGGGTTCGAGGCTGACAGTGCCGTCGGCGCCGCTCATCGCAATAACCTTGCCATTTTCGTATATCGGTTCCCAACCGAATTCGGTTAGCGCCATTAAAAGGTCATGAATACCGCCAGGTTCATCATAAGATGGGGCATGATGGTCGGCGCGATTATACACGAATTTTTCGTGCTCGGTGCCAATGCGCCAGCGGTCCTTGGGCTTTTCGCCCTTGGCAATGGCGGCGACCAATTGATCGCGCGTTTCGATCACGGGATCTATACGGCTTGAAACGGTTTTTGTGCTCATCGCGGGGGTTTAGAAATGTCGTGGCGATATTGCCAGTAGATTAATGTTATCCTGTTATGCAGTATTGCACGCGTAGGTCGCGGCCTCCGTTAAGCGGACCAATCTCCATTCTTTGCCATCCAGATAGAAATCGCTGATATGGAGGCAGTGTCAGCCCGCAATATTCTTGGGCCAAGCGAAACGGGGCGGGCATTAGGATGCGCGCGAATAGAGGCATTTTCGCCATCGGTGAAGCCGCCTTCGGGGCCAATCAATATCGCGGCTGGCTCAGGACTTATGGCCTCCAAAAACGGCGCGCCACCGCGTTCGTCGCAGAAATATAAGGTGCGCTCGGCAGGCCAGTCCTTCAACAGTGCTTCCAGTTTCGTCAGCGGCGATATGTACGGCAAAGCGGTGCGTTCGCATTGCTCAGCTGCTTCAATCATGTGGGCACGCAGGCGGTCATCTTTAACCTTATCCACGACGCAGCGCGCGGTTAGCACCGGTACAAAGCGCGCGACGCCCAGTTCGCACGCTTTTTCCGCGATCCAGTCGAAGCGGTCTTTTTTAACCAGCGCTTGGGCGATCCATAGATCGGGTGTGGTTTCGCGCGCACGCAATTTTGATTCAACCGTCAGATCAAGATCACGCTTGCTGACGCGTGCAACGGTGGCAAGATATTCGCCCGAAATGTTATCGAACAATTTGACCGGCGCGCCTTCTTTAAGGCGCATAACACCTAAGAGATAATGCGCGCTATTGCCCGCGATGTTCAGCGTCGCGCCAAGTTCCAGCGGTTGTTCGACAAACAAGCGCGGCGTTGATTTTGGAGGCCAGGCGGGTTTTGCGGGCATGGCCCCGCGTCTAACCGCAAAAGCAGGCGGCGTCATCTATCAAGTTGCGCGTCCTAAACTTCGCAGATGACGCGCCGGATAATTTTTGGCAGGGCCATACATATGTCTTCGAAACTTGTCCCCGATAGCGAATATACCGGCATCATTGCCCTATTGCCGGTCAAGCTGCGGGCGCTTGTGCTTTTGGCGCGGTTGGACCGCCCCATTGGCTGGTGGCTGTTGTTCTGGCCCTGTATATTTGGCTTGGCGCTTTCGGGCGGGCTTGTTCCACGCTGGGACCTTGCGTTGTGGATGCTGCTTGGCGCGATTGTGATGCGCGGGGCAGGGTGCGTGTATAATGATATTGTCGACCGCAATCTGGACGCGCAAGTGGCGCGCACGGCATCGCGGCCATTACCAAGCGGCGATGTCAGCGTGCGTGGCGCATGGGCTTTTCTGCTTGGCTTATGCGCGCTTGGCCTGCTGGTGCTGTTCCAGCTTCGGTGGGAGGCGCAGATTGTCGCTTTAAGCAGCATCCTTCTGGTCGCGGCTTATCCATTTATGAAACGCATAACATGGTGGCCGCAATTATGGCTTGGTCTGGTGTTCAGCTGGGGTGCGTTGGTCGGCTGGATAGCCATCAGCGGGCAGGGCGCTGCGGCGATGTTCTGCCTCTATGCGGGTACGATATTTTGGGTCGTTGGCTATGACACCATATACGCGATGCAGGACCGCGAGGATGATGCCTTGGTCGGGATTAAATCGAGCGCCTTGCGACTGGGTGGCAGCGTCCGACTTGGCGTTGCGGCATTTTATGTTTTGACTATTCTTGGTTGGGGCATGGCAATCTGGAGCGTGCGGCCCGAAAAACAGGCGCTTATTGCGTTGCTTCCGGTTGCTTTTCATTTGGGGATGCAAGTCGTTTCGCTAAAATCCGATGGCAGCAACGCGCTTGGCCATTTTCGTTCAAACCGCGTGGCAGGGTTACTAGCCGCGCTTGCCTTTTTGGTCGTTGGTGCGGCCGGACAATATTAGGAGGAAAACAATATGGAACATCGTCGCATCGGCAAAAGCGCCATTTATGTGTCCGATATCTGCATGGGCACCATGACCTTTGGGTCGCAAACCGATGAGGCCGAGGCGCACCGCATTCTCGACAAATGTTTGGACGCTGGCATCAACTTTTTCGACACGGCAGAGGGCTATCCCGTGCCGCCCGACATCAAATGGGTTGGCCGCACGGAGGATATTGTCGGCCGCTGGATGAAGGGCAAGAACCGCGATGCCATCATCATGGCAACCAAGGTTTCGGGTCCAAGCCATACGTGGTTCAAGTCGCCCAAGCGCGGCGGCATGACCACGCTAGATCGGCACAATATCATTACCGCGGTTGAGGAAAGCCTGCGCCGATTGCAGACCGATTATATCGACCTGTATCAAACGCATTGGCCCGACCATGGCCTTGCCTATGATGAGACAATGGAGGTGCTCGACGAACTGGTCCGCTCCGGCAAGGTCCGCGTCTTGGGTTGTTCGAATGAGACCAGCTATGGCCTGATGAAGTCGCTTGCGACGTCCGAGCGGTTGGGCACGGCGCGCTATCACAGCATCCAGAATAATTTTTCGATCAACAACCGCCGTTTTGAAGATGAGCTGAAACAAGTCTGTCGACAAGAAGGCGTGTCGTTACTGCCTTATTCGCCTTTGGGTGGTGGCGTGCTGTCGGGCAAATATCTCGACGGCGCACGCCCCGAAGGCGCGCGTTTCTCGCGTTATCTGGAAATGGCCGGGTCGCGTCAGGTCGACATGGCGCAACGCTTCGCCGGCCCCCGTGCGCTCGAAAGCACGATGCGGATTGTCGAGATTGCCAAGGAAGCTGGCATGTCGCCCGTTACGTTGGCAACCGCGTGGTCGAAGCAGCATGACTTTGTTGCTTCCACCATTGTGGGCGTGAGCAAGGAAGAGCAACTGGGCGACATCTTCGCCGCGATTGACCTGAAATTAAGCGATGACGTTATGACCGCGGTGCACAAGGTGACCAAAGAAATATTGTACCCGATGGGGTGAGGGGGACTGATCGCAGCAGCCTTCGCTGCTGCGACGGTGCTTTTGCTAAACGGGTTGCTTCGGGGATGATGGAGAGGCGAAATCCGTTCTTCCCCCTCAACCGATAATCTCCGCCTGCGCGTGGCCCAGCGCTTCGCCCAAAGCTTGCAAACGGCGCAAGACACTGTTCGACTGCAAGCGGACAGCCGAGCCGCGCAAGTGCAGCTTTAACGTCGCGCCGTCGCCGTCGATGCGGCTGTCGGCCAATGCGCCCCCCGTGCCCCCGTCGAGGCGGTGGGCCAGGCGGATAGCGAGGCCCCAGATCACGGCTTGCGCTAGTGCGCCGGGCTTGGCCAAGGCTGGTAGCATTTCGGGCAAGGTCCGTTTTCCGGCATGCACTGTCCATAATGCCGCCGCGATGACGGCGCGGTCGCTGGCACTTACGCCGGGCCAACTGCCGTCTAGTGCAAGGCCCAGCGCATGGTCAGCGCGATATTCGGGGTTCACGTTCCACACGCTGTCGGACAGCAAACATGCTGCGCGGCACAGCCTTGCGTCATGCGCGCTTTGCCCTGCAAAGACGGGCGCAATCCAATCGGCCAAGGCATCGCCATGAAAGGGAAAGCGCCCCAGCCTTTCGCCTTCGAAACGCGCCGAGGCAATTAACGGGTCTTGCTTTCGCTCGGCCGGTGTCAGTTGCTCGTACAGTAAGCCTTCGCGCAGGCCATAGATGCTCGTTACGAGTTTTCTGGGCTTTAATAGACCCACAATGCCACCCAATAATGCCGCAGCCCCGGGCAGCTCCGCGATACGGCCCGCGGCGACGACATTGGATTGCATTAGGGCATCGCGGTCTTGCACCAGCGGCGCGAGTGTTTCCGGCACTTCGGGTAGCATCTCATAATTTGATAATATGGTCAGCGGGTAACCCGTTGCATGCATGTGTAACCGCGCAAAGCTGCGCCACGAACCACCAATCATGTAGAAGGGGAGACCAGTTTCCATTGGAAAGGCCCGCTTTCCCATCGTCTTGGCAATATCATTGCGCAGCATCTGTGTGATTTGCTTGGGTGATTTGCCCGTCAATATGTCATGCCGCAATGTTCCCAGCGGCAGTGACACGCGCGCGCCCAATTTACCATCGGATATCCGGATAAGCTCCAGGCTGCCGCCGCCCAGATCGCCAACATAGCCATTAGCAAGGGGATTATCGCTGAGCACGCCATATCCTGCCGCTGTAGCTTCGGCATCGCCGTCAAGAACCTCAACATTTATGCCAAGCGCCGCCGCTTTTTCGACCAACTCATCGCCGTTCTTCGCTTCACGCGTCGCGGCAGTGGCGACAACGCGCAGGCTGTCGACCTGCATTGCGCGGGCAAGAGTTTCAAAGCGGGCCAATGCGGCCAGCGCCTTTTTCATCGTCGCCTTGTCAATTTCGCCGTTGCCCGCAAGGCAGGCACCGAGTTTTACGCGACTTTTTTCATTGTAAATGGGCAAAGGCGCACGCGGCCACCCAGCATAAACCACGAGCCGGATAGTGTTGGAGCCAATATCAATGACGGCCTGACGTACCGTCCTCATCTTTGTCGGACAAGGCTCAGCGTTGGAACCTTCTTGTCATCTGCGAGCGCGCCTCCGCGTCCCGACAGCGACGCATTTGTCATGAAATAATGATGCAAATTAAATGGCATGCTACCCGCTTTTACCCTTTCATACCGTCCGTCTGAACGCAGCATCCAGCTTTGCTGGTTGTCGAGCAGGTTTGCAACCATAACCTGATCCAAGATCTGATCATGCACCGTTGGGTTCTCAATAGGCAGCATATATTCCACGCGGCGGTCGAAATTGCGCGACATCCAGTCGGCCGAGGAGATGAACACCTTTGCCTCGCGATTGGGCAGATCCGCTCCATTACCCATTGCCCAGATGCGGCTATGCTCCAGAAAACGTCCGACGACCGATTTTACCCGAATACGCGAAGACATGCCCTTCACGCCGGGCCGCAAACAGCAAATGCCGCGCACCACAAGGTCGATTTCCACCCCGGCTTCGCTTGCCTCATATAATTTGTCGATAACGGCTTTATCGACCAGCGAGTTGAGCTTGGCCCAAACCGCGCCGGGCCGCCCCGCGGCGACATGGGCGATTTCATCGTCAATCAACGACATGATTTTTTCACGCAAGCCAAGCGGGCTCATCGTCAAAAGCTTGAGCTCGGTTGGCGGGATATAGCCCGTGATATAATTGAAAATTTGACCAGCATCATGGCCGACGCGCGGGTCCGCGGTAAAGAAGCTGATGTCGGTATATACTTTCGCAGTAATCGGGTGATAATTGCCCGTACCCAAGTGACAATAAGTGCGGAAACCATCTGCCTCACGCCGGACCACCAACGAAATTTTGGCGTGCGTTTTCATGTCGACAAAGCCGTAGACCACCTGAACGCCGGAATTTTCCAACTGCGACGCCCAATGGAGATTTTGCTCTTCGTCAAACCGCGCCTTCAACTCAACAATAGCTGTGACAGATTTTCCGGCCTCTGCTGCTTCGCATAAGGCACGGATGACGGCGGATTGTTTGCCAGCGCGATACAGCGTTTGTTTAATGGCGACGACATCGGGATCGAGCGCAGCTTGTTGCAGGAAGGCAAGCACCACGTCGAAGCTTTCATATGGGTGGTGAATGACGATGTCTTTTTGGCCAATCGCCGAAAAACAATCGCCGTCATGTTCCAATATGCGTTCGGGAAAGCGCGCCGAATAAGGCGGGAATTTTAACGATGGGCGGTCTTCGTCGACTAACTGGTTTAAATCACCAATGCCCAAAAATCCGACGGTTTCGACAACGATCGATGCGCCCGCGCCGAGTTCGGAGCGGATCAACGTCGCGAGTTCAATGGGTAGCCCTTTTTCGAGCTTCAGTCGGATGATCCGCCCGCGACGGCGGCGTTTGATGGCGCTGCGGAAATAACGGACGAGGTCTTCGGCCTCTTCCTCCACCTCGATGTCGCTGTCGCGGATAATGCGAAAGGCGCCAGCCGCGATCAACCGATAATCCGGAAACATTTGACCGACGAAATGCTTGATCAACGCCTCAATAGTTACAAAACGCGTGCCAGGGCCGGGCAAGCGGACGAAGCGGGCCAGTGATTGAGGGATAAGCACCAATTGCCTGACAACCTCATTATTATCCTTGCGGCGCATATCGAAAATGAGGCTAAGCCCTTGGTTGGGAATGAAGGGGAATGGATGCGCTGGGTCTAAGGCTTGCGGGGTGAGGACTGGCAAGATTTGTTCGCGGAAATATTTGCCCACTTGCGTCTGCAGGGTCTTGCCCATCGCGGATGGTTGGATGATCTTTATGCCCTTGGCTGCCAATTCCGGCATCAACTTGCGCCATAATTTCTGCTGCTGGATCATCAGCCGATCCGCCGCTGCAACGGTGTCGGCAAGCTGCTCGGACGGCGTGCGGCCATCGATCGACAGCTCTTCAATCTGCCGCTGTTGCTGCCCGCGTAAGCCTGCAACACGGACCATGAAAAATTCATCAAGATTTGTGCCCGAAATCGAAAGAAAGCGCAGGCGCTCCAATAAAGGATGTGCGGGGTTCGATGCTTCTTCCAACACCCGCTCATTAAATTTCAGCCAAGACAGTTCGCGGTTAAAATAACGCGCATTGGTGAGTGTTTTTCGGACTTGTAACTTGCTGGTACCGGACACG
The DNA here is from genome assembly GCA_002299895.1 of Sphingomonadales bacterium UBA656. Taxonomy (GTDB): domain Bacteria; phylum Pseudomonadota; class Alphaproteobacteria; order Sphingomonadales; family Sphingomonadaceae; genus Sphingorhabdus_B. Next base: position 228,068 of record DBOC01000002.1, read on the forward strand.
GACTTCACGAAATTTATTCCTTTTTCTTCATTTCAGGCTCGGTGCCATGGAAACATTGCAAATTTACGGCATCAGAAATGTAATCTGTAACAGCATTGTCGCCAGATTGTCATCGTTGATATGCTGACGAGTCACAACCCCCGCCTAAGGGCGATTGTCACATTTGATGAACTTAGGGGTTATTTATATGCAAACGCGTTGTACAAACTCACGGACAATTTCAAGAAGCGCGATGCTGTGCGGCGCAGCTTTGGTGGCAATTCTGCCTTCATCGTTGATGGCGCAAACGGCGAATGAAGCTGAAGACGAAGCCATCATTGTTACGGCTTCGCGGCCAATCGCTGAATCAGAGGCAGCCGCCCTGCAAGTTCAGAAAAATTCGGATTCTTTGGTAACCGTAGTTGCATCCGACTCCGTCGGCCGCTTGCCTGATCAGAACGTTGCACAGGCGACTGGCCGCCTTCCTGGCGTGGCCGTAGAGCGCGATCAGGGGCAAGCACGTTATATCAGCATCCGCGGCGCGCCAAATTATTGGACGACATTGTCATTCGACGGCATCAACGTTGTTAGCCCTGAAGGCCGTGACGCACGTTTCGATTCCATCCCATCGGCTATCGCGGCGCAGATCATTGTTTCCAAGGCGGTCACGCCAGATATGCCAGGCGAAACGGTGTCGGGTAATGTCAACGTCATTACCCGCTCTGCCTTTGATTATAGCGGTCTGCACTTTGCTGGTAAGGCCGGCTATGGTGTTGCCGAGCTCGGCAATCGCCCACAATATGAAGGTTCAGCTGTTGTGTCGACCCGCGTTCCTGCTGGCGAAGGCGAAATCGGTGTTCTCGTTTCAGGCAGCTATTATCAGCGCGATATGATTACCGACAACTTTGAAACTGATTACGAACGGGTCTCACAAGATCAACGCCCCGGTGCGCTGACGCGTTTTTGGGCGCATGAAACAGAAAATAAGCTGTATCGTTTAACGCGCCGCAACTGGTCGATTTCGGGGCGTTTGGATTGGAAACCGAATGCGGATAATATAGTTTCGCTGCGTTCGATTTTCACGACGTTCACCGATGATGAAATGCGTGACAATTACCGTTTTGATCTTGATGATCGGCAAAGTGAATTGGTGGCTGACACGGCCGCTTGCGGAACTGCGTTAAATTCAACGCCAACCACGACGGGCTACGCTGATGTCTGTATCGGTAACACGCCGTTTAAAGGCACGGTCTATGGTATTGACATTCGCCAGCGTTCGACGCTGCGTGCTTTTGAACAATCCATTTTCACGAACACCCTTGAGGGAACACATGAATTCGGCGATGGCTGGAAAATCAACTGGCTGGGCAACGTTACCGAATCCAAAGATGATCGTTCGGTTGTTGGTGAAACAACTTGGGATAGCCCAAGCACGCGTACCCTGCGGCCAACGGTGGGTTATGATTTTAGCGATCCCAATTTTGGTCGCTTATCGTTGTTCAACACAATCCAGCTGAGCAGCCCGACCCGTTATCAGGCGGGTACGCAGGTTACAGATATCGATAGCTTCACCAAGCCGCTTGCAAGCCTCAGCGTGCTCGATGCAGTCGATACGACCAAGGCATATACCGCAAAGTTTGTTGTTTCGCGGGAAACAGAATTTTTGGGTGGTGACGCGGTATTGAAGGCTGGCTTCCAATATGACCAGCGCACCAAGACTGTTGATGAAAGCAATATTTCCCTCAACAGTGCAGCCCAATTTGCAACGATTGGTATCTCCACAACCTATAATGGGTTCAGCCTTGATACACCGTTCAAGGGCGAAATACCGATGGGCTATACTTTCCGTTATTTCGATGCCGATAAGATGCGTGCAGCCAGCGAAGCTGCACGCAGCGCTTTCACTTTTTCGCCCGCGACAGGCAATATTTATGATGTTCGCGAAGAAGTACTTGCGGCTTATCTGATGGGGACGGTGCGCTACGATTGGGGTTCCGCAATCGGCGGAGCGCGTATCGAGCGCGTTAAAAACATTGGAACGGCTGTGGCGACGATCGCCGGTGTCACTGCGCCCGTGACCGCAGAAAGTTCTGGGACACTGGTATTCCCAAGCATGCACCTCAATTTCGACGTCGATACCGACAAGAAGTTGCGCATTGGCTTTACCAGCGGTGCCGCGCGTGCAGATTACGACCAGCTCCGCCCGAACGTTACTGTCGATGACAGTAATCAGCGGATTTCTGGCGGTAACCCGGCGGTAAAGCCGGAGCGCTCATACGGTTTGGACGCTTATTATGAGCATTATGTCCAACCACAAGGTTATTTCATGCTGGGTGCATTCTACAAAAAGGTAGAAGATGTACTTTACACGTCACGTAGCATATTTGGCTCAAATGCGCTCGACACAAATGGGATTGACCGTTCGGGCTACGCCTTTAGCGGGATCACAAATGGCGGCTCGGGGCGCGTGTTTGGCGTTGAAGCGGCTGCCCAGATGCAGCTAGACCCTTATGTCTCCGATCTTGGTTTACCCGATTGGATGGGTGGCTTTGGTATCACGGCCAACGCAACCTATAATGACAGCGAAGTTACCAAGCCCGCGATACTGGACGCAGCCGGTGTTGTCCTTTCGCCCGAGCGTAAGGTGCCACTGCCCGGTACATCAGAGGTCGTATATAATATCGGCGCTTATTATGAAAAATACGGCTTGTCGCTGCGGTTGCAGTATCAAAACCGTACGACATGGGCCGACGGCTTTGCCGACAATCTCGACAGCGCCGGTGACACCTATTGGGCCGATGATGATGAGCTCGATTTTTCGGTGCGATATGAAATATCCAATGGCTTTGAAGTCTATTTCGACGCATCAAACTTGCTCAATAATCCCGGTCGTCGCTATTCCGACCCTTCGAGCATTTTGAATGCACAAGGCATTACGACGCCATTCACCAGTGGTTATACCATTGAATGGGAACGCTTTGGCCGCCGCTATTCCGGGGGCATTCGCGTTAACTTTTAATGCGTCATTCGCTGCTCCTTTTACCCTTGTTCCTCGCCGGTTGCGTTTCGACGCAGCCGGTGATGAGCACGCTACCCACGGCTTCAGTCTCGGCCAAAATCGAGACGCAGCCTGTTGCAACGGTGGAGGACGCGGCCGACGACCCCGCCATTTGGCGCAACGCCGCTACTCCGGCGCAAAGTCTGATCATCGGCACCGACAAGCGCGCGGGCATTCATGTCTATGATTTGCAAGGACGGCAGGTCAGCTTCACGCCATCGCCGCGCCTCAACAATGTGGATCTGCGCGATGTCGGCGGTGCCATCGGTGTCTTGGTGGCCGCCAGCGACCGTCAGGACCTCGCACAGGCGCAAATGGCGTTGTTCCGGCTTGATACTGGGGCCCGGAAATTATTGCCTCTGGTGACGCTCTCTGTGGGTGTGGGGGAGGCTTATGGCATGTGCCTGTGGCAGCGCGCTTCTGACAAGGCATTGTTCGGCTTTGTCGTGTTGAAGGATGGCCGGATTGATCAGGTCGCGATTGACCTCAACAATGCCGTGCCCAGCGGCAAAGTCGTGCGCAGCATGAAATTGGGGACGCAATCCGAAGGCTGCGTCGTCGATGACCGCACTGGAATTTTATATGTGGCGGAAGAAGATGTCGGCCTTTGGAAATTCGATGCGGCTCCCGAAGGCTCGACTGTTCCCACGGCGATTGCCAAGGCCGATGGCAAGGAAATCGTGATGGATGCCGAAGGCGTAGCCTTGGCACCGTTCGGAACAGATGGCGGCTATGTCATCGTGTCGAGCCAAGGCGACAATGCGTATGCGGTCTATAAATTGCCTGAGGCCAATTATGTGGGTCGTTTTCGTATCAACGACGGCACCATTGACGGCGTTCAGGAAACCGACGGCATTGAGCTGATGCTCGGTGATTTTGGTCACGACTTTCCGGACGGACTGTTTGTTGTACAAGATGGCGATAACCGACCAGCGACACAGAATTTCAAAATGGTTCACTGGGCTGAAATCAAACGCGCGCTTGGTTTATAAAAGTAAGTTGCCCTAGACAGTTTCCGTTGCTTCGCGCATGGAGATGGCATGTCTATATGGTTTCACGAAAAGCTTGATCTTGCCGCGTTGACTGCGGGTAGCGCGCATTGCATGCCCGGTTTTGTCGGCATCGAATTTGTCGATTATGGTGACAATTGGATCACGGCGCGGATGCCCGTCGATGAACGCACGAAGCAGCCTTATGGGCGGCTTCACGGCGGCGCATCGGTGGTCTTGGCGGAAACAGTGGGTTCCACTGCGGCGGCGATGACTGTTGACCCCAGCAAGTTTGCGACGGTGGGCATGGAAATCAACGCAAATCATATTCGGCCCGTTAAGGACGGCTTTGTTTTTGCCACGGCGACTTCGGAATCGATTGGCCGCACCACACAAATTTGGTCAATCCGGATAGAGGATGAAGCGGGTAAGCTGGTCTGCATATCCCGCATTACGATGGCGGTTATTGCTACGGACCGCGCATAAATTATTGCGTAAAACATTTTTGGCATGCACGGAAGGTCATAATATGACACCGTTAGACATAATTGGGGTTTAGGCGAATGTCGCTGCGTTATGTAAGAGAATTTAAAGGCTTTGCAGGCATCCGGATTGAGGCCGACGACGTTGGCTCTGCGGATGATCCATCCATTGTCCTGCTGCATGGCTTTGGCCAGACCCGCAAAGTGTGGGAAGATGTAGCCATCGGCCTGGAACAGGCTGGACGCCATGTCATTAATGTTGATTTGCGCGGCCATGGCGGCAGCGAATGGCCGTCCGATGCGCGCTATGACTTTACCGCTTATGTCGAAGATTTGCGCGCCGTTCTGGGCCAAATGCGCACGCGTCCGGTTGTTGTTGCCGCTTCCCACAGCGCATGGATCGCGACAATGGCCTTGGCTGAAGATGCCGCGACGTTAGCATCAGGCCTGATTTTTGTTGATCCGGCGACAAAGCGTATGTCAGCTGCGCTAGGGCAGGGTTTGAACCGTGCGGATTATGACAATGCCATATTCGACGCGTTCGACGCCCATGATATTGGTGACGCACTTAGCGAAGCGGCAGCTCATATTGGCTTGCCGTCGCTCGTCATTCGCGGCGCCTTGGGTCAAATCGACGCTGAGGCTGCGCAACCGAGATTTGTGGATAGCCTTCCCAATGTTGAGGCCATTGACGTCGATGGTGGCGGCTTGTTGATCGTGGCCGAACGGGCGGAGACTTTTAACGGCCTGCTCATCGACTTTTTGGAACGCAAGCAGCCGCGCTTCATTCCGGAATATCGCTCCGGCTCGGACGCGCGGACTTTGCGGGACGCGATGGGTTGTTTTGCGACAGGTGTTACCATCATCACAGCGCATGCGTCCGATGGCCGCCCTGTTGGCTTGACCGCCAATAGCTTCACCAGCGTGTCGCTTGATCCGCCATTATTGTTGGTGTGCATCGCCAATAATTCCGGAAGCGCAGAGGTCTTACGCGGGATTGACGACTTCGCCGTCAATGTTCTGCAAATCGGGCAGCAACCCGTCTCCAACCTTTTCGCCGGGAAGAGCGAGGATCGCTTTGCCGGAACACGGTGGGAAGTGGGCGAATATGGTGCACCGATTTTACCCAGCTCGCTTGGCATTTTCGAATGCAAACGCGATGCCTTGCATGAGGCGGGTGACCATTTCATTTTGGTTGGCCGCGTCGAAAAAGCGAGCTTCGAACCGCGCCGTGACCCATTGCTCTACTTCCGGGGCAAATACCGGCGTTTACACTTTACCTGAGACCCACTTGCGTTGACTTACAGACGCCGATGACCTAAACTGGTTGCAAATGTAACCAGTTTATCAGGAGTGGCTATGGCCGATTTGTTCGAAAACCCGTTGGGGCTTGATGGGTTCGAATTCATCGAATTTTCCGCGCCGGAAAAAGGCCTGCTGGAGCCTGTCTTTGAACGCATGGGTTTTAGCCGCATTGCGCGCCATCGGTCGAAGGATGTCGACCTATGGCGCCAGGGTGAGATCAACCTGATCGCCAATTATGAACCCAAAAGCCCTGCCGCCTATTTTGCAGCTGAGCATGGCCCTTCGGCATGCGGCATGGCGTTTCGCGTTAAGAACGCGCGCCTTGCCTATGAAGAAGCCATTGCACGCGGCGCGGAACCTGTTGAAACGCGCACTGGCCCGATGGAATTGCGCCTGCCTGCCATTCGCGGCATCGGCGGCGCAATGATTTATCTTGTGGATCGCTATGGTGATGCCCTCTCCATTTATGACATAGATTTCGACTATCTACCCGGCGTTGACCGTAATCCGGCCGGCGCCGGTTTCAAGATCATCGATCACCTTACCCACAATGTCTATGGTGGGCGCATGGCGCATTGGAGCAGTTTTTATGAACGCGTGTTCAATTTCCGCGAAATCCGCTATTTCGACATTAAGGGCGAATATACTGGCCTCACCAGCCGCGCGATGACCGCCCCCGATGGCAAAATCCGCATTCCGTTGAATGAAGAGGGTAAGGCTGGCGGCGGGCAAATTGAGGAATATTTGCGCACCTATAATGGCGAAGGCATTCAACACATCGCCTTTTCCTGCGATGATTTGCCGGCATGCTGGGACCGGTTGAAGGCCCTGGGCACGCCCTTCGCGCCGCCACCGCCGAAGGCCTATTATGACATGCTCGAGGAACGCTTGCCTGGGCATGGCGAGCCGGTGGAGGCGCTGCAATCCCGCGGTATCTTGCTCGATGGTTCGACCGAGGACGGCGACCCAAGGTTGTTGCTACAGATATTTTCGCAGACCATGATTGGCCCTGTGTTCTTCGAATTCATTCAGCGTAAAAAGGACGAGGGCTTTGGCGAAGGCAATTTCACCGCTTTGTTCAAAAGCATTGAGCGCGACCAAATTGAACGTGGCGCGTTGGCTATGATGGAGCCAGCAGAATGACCAAGCCTGTAAAGCTTCGGCGCATTCATCATGTCGCATACCGGTGTAAGGACGCTAAGGCGACAGCGGATTGGTATGCGCAAGTTCTGGGCATGGAATTCACCACTGCCTTTGCTGAGGACCATGTGCCATCCACGGGCGAATATGACCCCTATATGCATATTTTCTTGGATTGCGGCGGCGGCAATGTCCTTGCTTTCTTCGAACTGCCCAACCAGCGCGAAATGGGCAAAGACCCCAATACCCCAGCCTGGGTCCAACATATTGCGTTTGAAGTTGCAGACATGGATGCGCTGCAAGCGGCCAAGGCGCATATTGAGGCGCTGGGCATAGATGTGGTCGGCCCGACCTTTCATGGCATTTTCCGTTCAATCTATTTCTTTGACCCTAATGGCCACCGGTTGGAGCTGGCATGCAACATTGGCACGGTGGAACAAGTTGCCGAATTGAAACGCGTCGCGCCGTTAATGCTGCAGGAATGGAGCGAGACCAAAAAGGCCCCACGCCACGCCGACTGGCTTCATATCGACCCGGATAAGATATCTTGATTCGCCACGGCCGTGCGGACCGGCATGTCAGGCGGGTGTTGCGAAAGTAGGTGGTTGTCGCAGGACATTTGAACATGGGCACTTGCAACACGGCTTGCCCACCGCCTAACGTGCTATGAATGGATGAGGCCAAACTTCATCAATATAGTCAGCCATCAGCGACGATTTGTCGATGATGGAAAGTTGTTCAAAGGTTCTTTGCGTGGTTAGGGTAAAAATGGCCGATAAAAAATTTGATATCGTCGTGTATGGAGCCACCAGTTTTGTCGGCCAAATCATAACGCGTTACATGCATGCGCAGTTTGCAGATGGATCCATCGTCTGGGCAATCGCAGGCCGCTCCCTTAGCAAGCTTCAACAGGTCAGCGATGCGATTGGGCTTTCGGGCGTTGAAATAATCGTTGCTGATGCAGCCGACGAAGGTGCCTTAAGGCAAATGTGTGCGCAGACCACTGTCGTTATGTCTACAGTCGGTCCTTATGCGTTATATGGTGATTTGCTGGTGGAGGTCTGCGCGACCACCGGGACGCATTACTGCGACCTGACTGGCGAGCCTCAATGGATCCGTAAAATGCAATTGCGGCATGAAGCCGACGCCATCAAAAGCGGCGCTCGGATTGTACATTGCTGTGGCTTTGACAGTATCCCGTCCGATTTGGGCGTGCACTTCCTACAACGCAACGCATTGGAACAATTCGGCCACAGTTGTGAGCGGATTGACATGCGGGTAGTCAGCATGAAGGGTGGCGCGTCCGGCGGAACCATCGCGAGCATGATCAATATGGTGAAGGAAGCCGTAGGCGACGCCGATTTGCGGCGCGAACTCCAAGACCCTTACAGCCTGTGCCCACAAAACCATAAGTTCTCGATTGTGCAGCCGGATGTGAAGATCGCATATGACGAAGCCACCGGTGGCTGGATTGCGCCTTTCATCATGGCGGGTATCAACACACGGGTCGTGCATCGGTCCAACGCTTTGAGCAATAATAGCTATGGTGTTGAATTTAAATATGCGGAGGCTGTCCTGACGGGCAAAAGCGCTTCCGGCAAGCGGAAGGCGCAAGCGGCGCACTGGGGCGTGAATGCCCTTATGATTGGTCTGGCGGTGCCGCCGATCCGTTGGCTGCTCGAAACGGTTGTTTTGCCAAAGCCGGGCGAAGGGCCAAGCGAAAAAGCGCAACTTGAGGGCATGTTTGACATTGTCTTCCACGGTTCAACCGCAAAGCGTGAAACGATCCGATGCCGTGTCACAGGAGACAGAGATCCGGGCTATGGTTCAACTGCAAAAATGTTGTCACAAGCTGCCGCCTGCCTTGCCAAAGACGTTCCTAAAGCGGTTCCGGGGGGATTCTGGACACCAGCAACGATTTTAGGCGACAAGCTCATCGAGCGTCTTGAGGCGCATGCGGGGCTTACATTTGAGATATTAGATTAGGCTGAAATACAAGCCTAATCGGAAGTATCTGAGAGTAATGGTAGACGCTGAGGGGTGCGAACCAACGACCCGCTGATTAAGAGTCAGCTGCTC
>DBOC01000001.1 GCA_002299895.1 Sphingomonadales bacterium UBA656
TGGTGGACAGGGCTGGATTCGAACCAGCGTACGGAAAACCGGGCAGATTTACAGTCTGCTGCCTTTAACCACTCGGCCACCTGTCCACATCTTCACGCGGGGCATCATGTGTTTGCATGAGGGCCGGTCCCGCAGAAGAAGCAGCCCAATGGCGAAACGGCCCTTGCCTGTCAATGCCTCAAGTGGGAAAGGGCACTAGAAGTCTCTCTTTTTCATACACAGGTACAAATAATGTCTTCACATAAGAGCCATCGACGCCGCGGTGCTGCCGTTACCAACGGCAATCCCAAATTTTATGGGCGGCACGCCGTCTATGCTGCGCTCGACAATCCCGAACGCCGTCTCATCAAATTATGGGGCACGCGGGAAGAAATCAGCAAGATTGTCATACCTGACGGCCTGACAGTACAATATGCCGAAGTGAATGATCTCGCGCGTTTTGTACCTAAAGACGCGCCGCATCAGGGCCTAGTGCTTGAGGTTGCGCCGCTCGAGGACGTCTGGCTGACTGATGCACTTGCGCTTGCCAGTGACGATAACCGGCCATTGTTGATTCTCGACCAAGTCACCGATCCGCACAATGTCGGCGCGATATTCCGCACAGCCGCTGCTTTTGATGCGGTGGCTGTTGTGACGCAAGACCGGCATGCGCCACCCGAATCAGGGGCATTGGCAAAGGCCGCGTCTGGCGGGCTGGAAGTCACGCCATGGGTGCGAGTCGTTAATCTGGCGCGCGCGCTCGAAGAAATTGCCGAGGCGGGATATTGGCGAATCGGCCTTTCCGGTCATGCAGAGGTCACGCTCGACCAAGCGCTGACGCCCGGGCGCAATGCGCTTGTGTTGGGCGCAGAAGGGGATGGCATGCGGCGCAATATTGAGGAGCATTGCGATCAATTGGCGAAATTACCGATTAGCGCACAGATGGAGTCGCTGAACGTGTCCAATGCGGCGGCAATCGCCTTATATGCCGCCACCGTGCGCCGGGGCGCATAACCCGCATGGGCATAACGACACAGCAACTGCATAAGGCGCTTGATGCGCTGGCCGCGATTGAGCCGGGCATTGCGACAGCGCTTGCCGTCACAGGCTATCCCGAAGCGCGCATTCGTACGCCCGGTTACGCCACCTTGCTGCGCACGATTGTTGGACAACAGGTCAGCGTCGCCGCGGCAGCATCGGTTTGGAACAAGCTAGAGGCCCTTTTGGGGACGGGATGCCCGCCGGAACAGTTGCTGTCGCAAGATTTCGATGCATTGCGGGCCTGCGGCCTTAGCCGGCAGAAACAGGGCTATGCACGTTCACTAGCAGAGTTGGTGCTATCGGGTGCCTTGCCTTTGGATGCCCTGCCCGATGACGATGAGGCGGCGATTGCCTATCTCACGCAGGTGAAGGGCATTGGCCGCTGGTCAGCCGAAATATATTTACTGTTTGCCGAAGGCCGCCCTGATATATGGCCCGCAGGAGATCTTGCGGTGCAGGAAGGCGTTGGCCGTTTGCTAAAGCTCGACGCGCGGCCATCGGAAAAGGACATTCGTGTCATCGCCGAGCGCTGGCGTCCGCATCGCGGCGCCGCAGCGATTTTTACGTGGCATATCTATGCTAAAGGATTTCAAGCAATTTAGGGTCTGCAATAATCAGTTGACGTTTTGGGCAAATTGATGTCGCTGACAATCATGTGAGTAAGAGAGGAATCATCATCATGTCGACAGCACAAAAAAGCATTTTCATCACGGGTGCAGCATCCGGCCTTGGCCGCGAAGTTGCACGCTATTTTGCAAATGTAGGCTGGTTTGTCGGTCTTGCCGATATTGATGAAAAAGGTTTGGACGAAACCGCCGCCTTATTACCCAAGGGCGAATATTCGCGCCACAAATTGGATGTGACCGACCGCGCGCAATGGAAAAAGGCCGTTGCCGACTTTGCCAAGCACACCAATGGCCATATGACCGTGTTGTTCAATAATGCGGGCATCGGTTCTGGCGGCCCCATTCAAGACATGACCGACGAAGATATTGACCGCATGATCGCGATCAACCTGACGGGTGTCATCAGCGGCACCCGCGCTTGCTTCGACCTATTGAAGAACACCGATGACGCATGCGTGCTTTATACCAGCTCCGCGGCGGGCATTTACGGATCGGCAGGCTTAAGCGTCTATAGCGCCACCAAATTCGCTGTGCGTGGGCTTGCCGAAGCGCATGACATTGAATGGCGTCCATATGGCATTAAATCCCGCAGCCTGATGCCCGGATTCATTGACACCAACATCATCAGCGGTGTCGACGCCGGTAGCAACATGTCTGGCAAGGAAAGGCTCCAATCGGCGGGCGTTGAAGTCAGCCCCGTGTCGATCATTGGGCCCGCAGCGTGGGAAGCCATTCACGGCGAGAAGGTGCATACCCCCGTCAACAAAATGGCCAAGCAATTGGCCTTTTCGGCACGTTGGTTCCCGAACCGTTTGCGTAAGCAGCTTGGACTATTGGGCGGCCTTGGCGACGTGGTGCAGACTAACCCGCAATAACGTCGATTTTGCGGGCAAGGTCTATATCACGTTGCGATAGGCCATCGGCATCATGCGTGGTCAGCAATATTTCGACGCGATTATAGACGTTGAACCATTCGGGATGATGGTCGGCTTTTTCGGCCAAAATCGCCACCCGAGCCATGAAGCCAAACGCTTCAGCAAAGTCGGAAAAGCGCAAATTGCGGCGAATACCCTTCGCATCCGCGTCATATGTCCATTGTGGCAGTTGTTGCAGGGCGGCATCGCGGGCGGCGTCATCCAGTCGTGAAATATGCATATTCTCATCCTGCTTTTGCAATTGAACGAATATCTGCCTAAGTCGCGATATGTCCTTGCGTCAAGCACCCCTGCCATCGCTCAATGTTGACAATGTCGCGGTCATGCGCGGCAACCGCATGGTTTTGCGCGGTCTATCGATAGCGGCGCGGTCTGGCGACATCATCTGGATCAGGGGCGCCAATGGCTGCGGAAAATCAACATTGATGCGGCTTGTGGCAGGATTATTGGCCGTAACGTCGGGTGCGGTCCATGCCGAGGGTCGCATCGCGCTTGCGGACGAAAATCTAGCATTGGATGCCAATATGACCGTGGAGGCTGCGCTCCGCTTCTGGGCAGACATGGACGGCGCATCCACCAACGTCCGTGACGCGGCTTTAATGGATATGGATTTGCAAGACTTGGCCAACATCCCCGTGCGCTTTCTCTCCACGGGACAACGTAAGCGCGCCAGCATCGCGCGCGTCCTTGCCTCGCAGGCAGACATTTGGTTGATGGATGAACCTTATAATGGCCTAGACAGCGCAAGCTGCGCGCGGCTTGACCAAGCGATGCTTGCTCATACGGCCTCGGGCGGGATCGTCCTTGTCGCCGCGCATCAACCGCCCTCCATAAACGTTGCGCATAGTCTATTGCTCGACACGCAAGGCACGGCAGCATGAGGGCGTTTGTTGCTCTGGTCGCGCGCGAAGTGCGTCTTGCATGGACTGGCGGTGGCTTATGGCTTCCGGTGGTCTTTTATCTGGCCGTCGCCACATTATTTCCCTTTGTAACAGGACCCGACAAGGCCCTGCTCGCGCGCACAGGCGGCGGCATATTGTGGATAGCGGCGCTGCTGGCGACGCTCCTTCCCATTGAACGCCTCATCCTGCCTGACCGCCAGTCTGGCGTGCTCGATCAGCTGGCTTTGCGGGGTTGGTCGGACGAACTTGTCGCGACGGCAAAGATTGCAGGGCAGATGGTCGCCTTTGCCCTGCCCCTGCTTTTAGCAACTATTGTCGGCGCCGCGCTTATTGGATTACCGGAGGCGCAAATGGGGACCTTGCTCCTTGGTCTTGCGCTGGCTTTGCCTGCTTTGTCTGGTCTGTCCGTTATGATTGCAGCCCTCACCGCTGGCCTAAACGGTGCAAGCGCGCTTGGTGGGCTGTTGCTCGTGCCAATCACCATCCCGCTGCTGATTTTTGGCGCGGGGACTTTGACCGAAGATCCCGGTAACGCTATGCAGTTGCTCGCGGCGACGTCGTTGGCGATTACCGCACTGTCGCCCTTTGCCGCGGGCGCAGCTTTACGTGCAGGCAGAATATAGCGTCAGGCCTTTCATTGAGCGGATATCTTTTGCGCATAGCCAGCGGCGACCATCGCTTCGACCATATCAAACAATTTTTCAGGATCCTGCGCCCGCAGAACGGGAATGCTCGCCTCCATCCCTTCGGCGATAACGATTTCGCGTTTGCCAGTGCGCACGGCCTCCCAAATGAGGCTTGCCACCTCATTCGGATCAATACCATTGTCGATGGCTGCGTCACTGATGCCGCGTACAGAACCATCGGCGTTAAGCGCGTTGCGTGAGACATTGGTTTTGACTGATCCCGGGGCAACCACAAGGACTTTCACCCCCTGCCCCGCAACTTCACTGCGCAGGGCATCGGCATAGCCAATCAAGCCATGTTTTGCCGCGCAATATGCTGTGCGCATGGGAACGCCCGCCTTGCCTGCGACGCTGGAGATCATCACAATCTGCCCGCTGCCACGCGAAACCATATGCGACAGCAAGGCTTGCGTCAGCGCAATGGGCGCGAGCAAGTCGACATCGACAATCCGTTGATAGACCGACAAATCCGTATCCAATGCGGGCGACCGTTGCGAGATACCGGCATTATTGACCAGCACGTCGATATGGCCCTGAAACGCGATGGCTGCGGCCACTTTGTCCGCCAAGCCGGCATAGTGCACTGTATCAAATGGCAAAATCAGACAGCGTTCCGTTGCACCCGTTTCCATTGCGACGCGTTGCAGTTCGGCGACATTGCGTCCGGACAATATCGCATATCCGCCGCTGGCCACGAACGCCTTGGCCAAAGCTTCGCCAATGCCCGACGATGCCCCCGTGATCCACGCGGTTTTGTTTAGCTGATCTGTCAATTTTGCTCTCCTTCTGCTCCATTCCGTCAACGCAGGCTGGGCTGCTGTCAAGACATTCTGGCTTGCACTTTGGCAGCGACCGCACCACATGCGAGAAATGCTGATAGAAACTGAACTGACACCCAACCCTTCGACCATCAAATTCCTGCCCGGCCGTGTGGTCATGGACACAGGAACGCGGGACTTTGCGTCACCGGAAGAGGCCGAAGCCTCGCCCTTAGCCGAAGCGCTCTTCGCGCTTGGCGATGTCACGGGCGTTTTTTTTGGGAATGCCTTTATTTCGGTCACTGCGGCGCCCGGTGTTGAATGGGCAAGCCTAAAGCCTGATGTGCTGGGCATATTGTTGGACCATTTCAGCGCCAACATGCCTTTGTTTAAGCCGGCTACCGCTGGCTTCGCAGTGCCATCGGGTGATGCGGACTATCCATTAGATGACCCTGAAGATGCCGATATCGTGGACCAGATTAAGGAACTGATTGAAACCCGCGTTCGCCCTGCTGTTGCGAATGATGGCGGCGACATCGTCTACCGCGGTTTCCAAAAAGGCGTCGTGTTCCTGCAAATGCAGGGCGCCTGTGCCGGTTGCCCATCTTCATCCGCTACGTTGAAAAACGGTATCGAACAATTGCTGAAGCATTATGTACCTGAAGTCATAGAAGTACGCGCAGCTTAATATTTCCTTATTCTGAAAGTAGATATCATGTCACACCCCCTAAATGATGCTGCCCTAGATCAACTGTTTCGTGAAGCGCGCAGCTACAATGGCTATCTGGATACGCCCGTAACGCAGGAGCAGTTGGAGCAGATTTGGGACTTGATGAAATTTGGTCCAACATCGGCTAATTGCCTGCCTGCACGGATCATTTGGTGCCGTAGCGACGAGGCTAAGCAAAAACTTGCTGCCTGTTCCATGCCAGCCAATGGCGAAAAAATCCTGCAGGCGCCGGTGACCGCGATTATCGGCATGGACCTCGAATTTTATGAGAATTTGCCTGAATTTTTCCCACATACCGATGCGCGGAGCTGGTTTGTCGGCAATGATGCGCTGATCGAAAAAACGGCTTTCCGCAACAGCAGCTTGCAGGGCGCATATTTCATGCTCGCGGCGCGTGCACTCGGCTTGGACACTGGTGCGATGTCAGGTTTCAACAATTCCGCGGTGGACGAAGCGTTTTTTGCAGGCACTAAAGTGCAATCCAACTTTATTTGCACCTTAGGATATGGCGACAAAGCGAGCATTTTCGAACGCAGCCCACGGCCAGCCTTCGACCGCTTTAACAGCATAATCTAAGCAAGCGGCCAACGAACGGTCATGCGGACATTGGTCATCGATACAGCGACGCGGGCTTGCTCGGTCGCTTTGTGCGATGGTGACCATGTTATCGCGGCGGCGCATGAAGTCATCGGTCGCGGCCATGCAGAACGCTTACTTCCTCTGATCAATGCATTGCCCGACAGTGGCAAGGCGGACCAGGTGATGGTCAATGTCGGACCAGGTAGTTTTACAGGTATTCGTGTGGGTGTTGCGGCCGCAAAAGCCTTGGGCCTGGCGTGGCACATTGATGTATATGGCTATGGTTGCCTCGCTTTGGTGGCGGCAATGGGGCGTTCCACACTGTCCGAAGCCACCGCCATCGACGTTGTCATGACCGGTGGCCATGGCGAGTATTTCTTCGAGGCATTTGATGCGCATGGACTTTCGCGTGCGCCTGTGCGCTCCATCCTACCCGATGATCTAATGGGTCTTGCCACGGCCCATATGGTGGCAGGCGATATTGATCCTCAACGCGCCGATCGGCAATGGCTGGAACTGCTACCCAATGCGCGCCATTGGCCGCTTCTGTCTGCAATGCACCCGCTTGCAGCGACGCCAATCTACGGTAGGGCGCCGGACGCCAAGCCCGCAGCCCTGCCCCAATGATCGGCGCCCAATGATCCGGGTCGTCGAAGGCGGCGCTGGAGACGTTGCGGGCATGATGACGATCATGCACGATGCTTTCGATCCCAGATTTGGGGAGGCGTGGACCGCCGCACAATGCCTATCCAGCTTGGTAATGCCTGATTGTCAGCTATTGCTGGCGAAAGACGAAGATGCCATTTGTGGTTTTGCCATGAGCAGCTGGGTCCTTGATCATCAAGAATTGTTGATGATTGGCGTTGCCCAGCGACTTCAGGGCCAACATATCGGGCAATTGTTACTGTCAGAGACAATTCTTCGGGCGCGTCAGGGCGGACGGTCCAAAATCTTCCTAGAAGTGCGCGATGGCAACAAGGCACATGATTTTTACCAGAAGCATGGATTTACATCAATTGGACGCCGAAAGAATTACTATAAAAATGCCGAAGGTACAAGTCCTGATGCAATTACTATGCTATTAGAACTATAACATAACGAATAGCTTGACCAATAGTTGACCATATTCCTGTGATAATGTACGCGATTCTTAGCTATAAAATCTTTAGTAAATGGGATTGGAGTTCATAAAATGTCACAAGAAAGTAACGATGTCGCAGAATTGTTAATTACCTTAACTGCGGATATTGTCGCAGCACATGTTAGCAATAACAGCGTTGCCGTCTCTGACGTATCTACCCTAATCTCTAACGTACACGCGGCTTTGTCTGGAGTTTCCGGCCCCGCAGTTGTCACAGAAACAGCATTAGAACCAGCCGTTCCGATCCGTAATTCTGTAAAGCGTGACTTCATCGTCTGCCTAGATGACGGTAAGAAGCTGAAAATGCTTAAGCGTCACCTGATGACGCATTATGGCATGACCCCGGAAGATTATCGCGCCAAGTGGGGATTACCCGCCGATTATCCAATGGTCGCGCCCGCTTATGCGGAGCAGCGTCGTGAATTGGCCAAGGCCATTGGTCTTGGCCGTGCGCCGGGTTCGGGTCGCAAGAAGAAAGTGAAATAAGCTTCCCGCTTATCCGCAAGATTATAAGGCCGGGTCACCCCCGGCCTTTTTCTTTGACGAATCACGGCGTGACACTAAATGTCTTATGCAATGGATATCAAAATTGACATTGAGGCGCTTTGTAACCAACGGGGCCTGCGCATAACCGATCAACGACGCGTCATCGCGCGCGTCATATCCGATGCGACCGATCACCCCGATGTCGAGGAGCTGTACCGTCGCTCGTCGGCCATAGATCCCAAAATTTCGATTGCCACCGTATATCGCACGGTACGCTTGTTCGAAGAGGCAGGCATATTGGATCGGCATGATTTCGGTGATGGCCGTGCGCGCTATGAGGCATCACCTGAGGCGCATCACGACCATTTAATTGATGTCGAAACCGGCAAGGTCGTTGAATTTGTCGACCCAGAGCTTGAGGCATTGCAGAAAATCATTGCGGAACGGCTGGGCTATCGTTTGGTCGACCATCGTATGGAGCTTTATGGCGTCGCCATCGACCGCAAGGATTGAACGCCGAAACCCGGCCGCTTTTATCACGGGGCAGTTCTTGTTTTTGACACGACTGCTGCTGATGGTCGTAAGCCTTTCCGTCAGCCTTTTGTTGCATAATGTCTGGCGGATTATCCGCAAACCATCACCTTGGCCGCGCTTGTTTTTACTCTCGATCAGCTGGACCAGCGGCATTGCAACCGCAACCGCTGGCACCCGCATACGCCAAAATGTATTCTATGCCGCAAACCACCATAGCTGGATCGATATTCCCGTCATGGCTGGCGTTACGGGCTGCACATTCGTCGCCAATGACGGCATCGAAAGCTGGCCGCTAATTGGCTGGCTGTGTAAGATAAACAACACGATTTTCGTCAACCGCGAAAACCGCGCTAGAGTGAGTAATCAAGTCGATGATTTGCGCGCGGCGATAACTGGCGACCAGCCTGTAACCATTTTTCCCGAAGGCACAACGCATGATGGATCGGGCCTTTTGCCGTTCAAACCTTCTTTGTTCGCTGCTTTGGTGCCGCCGCCTGCGGGTATGCTCGTCCAACCTGTGTATCTAAGTTACGGCCGCCACACGCCGCGCTTAGCCTGGGTAGGCGAGGAAAAGGTGACAGAGAATTTCTGGCGCCTTTTGTCTCATCTCAAACCGATAACCGCGACCCTGCATTTTCTGGAACCATTTGATCCGCTGCATTATCCGGACCGCAAGGCGATTTCTGCCGAAGTACGGGCGCGTATTGGCGCTGCGATGGAGGGTGGCGGCCATGCGGCGCGCATACTATAGACGCGCAATATGAGCATGGATTCCCCAAAAACCTATTCGATCAAAAATTACGGCTGTCAGATGAACGTCTATGATGGCGAGCGTATGGCCGAAATGTTTGAAAGCCAGGGCATGTCGCCTGCGGATGACAAAGCGAACGCCGACTTGGTCGTCCTCAACACATGCCACATCCGCGAAAAGGCAGCGGAGAAAGTCTATTCCGAAATTGGCCGCCTGCGCCGCAAGGATGGGACCAGCCCGGTCATCGCCGTCGCAGGCTGCGTCGCGCAGGCAGAGGGCGGTGAGATTAGCCGCCGTGCCCCTGAAGTCGACATTGTTGTTGGCCCACAAGCCTATCACAATCTACCCGAAATGGTGGCAGCAGTCGGACGCGGCGAACGTGTCGTTGACCTCGACCTACCCGGCCTCGACAAATTTGGTAAGTTGCCTGCCCGTCGCAAGCAGCCGCCATCGGCATTCCTGACGGTGCAGGAAGGTTGCGACAAATTCTGCACCTATTGCGTCGTGCCCTACACCAGAGGCGCAGAAATTTCGCGCAGCTGGGCAGATTTGCTGGATGAAGCAAAGGCGATTGTTGACGCTGGCGCGCGCGAAATCACGTTACTTGGCCAAAATGTCAACGCATGGGATGGTGAAGATGACTCCGGTAAGCTTCAAGGCTTAGACGGCCTCATCCGCGCGCTCGACAAAATACCGGAGCTTCGCCGCATCCGGTACATGACCAGCCACCCCAACGACATGAGCGAGGGGTTGATCGCTGCACATGGTGATGTTGAAAAGCTGATGCCGTTCCTGCATCTGCCCGTTCAGTCCGGCTCAGACCGCATCTTAAAGGCCATGAACCGCAGCCATAGTCGCGATAGCTATATGCGTATTCTTGATCGCGTGCGCGCTGTGCGGCCCGATATCGCCTTTTCCGGTGACTTCATCGTTGGCTTCCCTGGTGAGACTGACACTGATTTTGAAGACACGTTAAGCCTCGTGCGCGAGGTCGGACATGCGCAAGCTTATTCCTTCAAATATAGCCCTCGTCCAGGCACACCAGCTGCGGACATGGCTGACCAAATACCCATGGAAATCATGGACGAACGGTTGCAGCGTTTGCAGGCGCAGATTGTGGCGGACCAGACAGCATTTAATGATCGCACCGTCGGACGCACCACCGATGTTTTGTTGGAACGGCCTGGAAAATTTGATGGCCAGCTCATTGGCAAATCGCCTTGGCTTCAGTCGGTGCATGTGCTTGCGCCAGACCTATCAATCGGCGATATCGTTACTGTGCAAATTACCGATTCTGGACCGCTTAGCCTGAAAGGTGAACCATCAATGAGAGTAGCAGCCTAAATGGCCAAAAAAGCCCAAGCGCAAGCCGGTGACTTGTCCCGGCTGGAGATGAGCTTCGACAAACCGCATATTATTAATGCGGTTTTTGGGGAATTTGACCGCAATCTGGTTACGATTGAGAACCGCCTCGGCGTCTATATATCTGCCCGAGGAAACCGCGTACAAATTGAAGGCGAGGCTGGTGCCATTGGCCGCGCCCGCGATGTTCTTAACGACATTTATTCCCGCCTATCGCGCGGTCAGGAAATCGACACCGAAGCTGTGCAATCGATAATAGCTATGACCGCTGAACCCACTTTAGAAGGCATCATCCGCAAGGACGCGACTGACGCGCCGGGCATTATGATCCGTACGCGCAAGAAAACGCTCGTGCCGCGCTCCGCCACACAAATTCCCTATATGGAGGCATTGGCGCGCGACGAAATTATCTTCGCACTTGGGCCAGCAGGAACCGGTAAAACCTATCTAGCCGTGGCACAGGCCGTGGCCATGTTGATTACGGGCGCGGTGCAGCGCCTTATTCTGTCGCGTCCCGCGGTTGAGGCGGGCGAGCGGCTGGGTTTCTTGCCCGGCGATATGAAGGAAAAGGTCGACCCCTATCTACGGCCGATTTACGACGCCTTATATGACTGCTTACCCGCCGAGCAGGTGGAGCGGCGTATTGCATCGGGCGAGATCGAAATCGCCCCCATCGCCTTTATGCGAGGGCGGACGCTGGCGGATTCGTTCATCATCTTAGATGAGGCGCAGAATACCACCGCAGCACAGATGAAGATGTTCCTCACCCGCTTCGGCATGAACAGCCGCATGGTCATTTGCGGGGACCCGCATCAGGTCGATATTCCCGGCGGCGAGCGCATGTCGGGCCTGAACGATGCCGTGCAGCGTCTCGAGGGCGTCGATGGCATCCAGACAATCCGCTTCAACAGCAGCGATGTTGTCCGTCACCCGCTCGTTGGCCGCATCGTCGACGCTTATGAGGGCGGGCATGATTGATGTCGAACTCGACATGGGCGTGGTGTGGAGCAATAGCGATTTCGGGCAGAGCGAAGTTGAAAAGGCGGTAGACGCGGCTGTGCGTTTCGCGGCCATGGCTGAACAAGCTGATTCCGTCGTTCCGGTCAGTGTCAGTATAAAGCTTTCCGACAATGCGGAAGTCCATGCGTTGAACCGAGAATGGCGCGATAAGGACAAGCCAACGAATGTGCTATCCTTTCCTATGCTCGATGACGAGGAGTTGGACGCCGTGCTAAACGGCACCTATGACGCGCCTGAAATCATGCTCGGTGACATTATTTTGGCTTATGAAACCTGCGTCGCGGAGGCAAAAGAAAAAGATATTCCCATCGCCCACCATGCAACGCATCTGGTCATCCACGGGATGTTCCATTTGCTTGGCCATGACCATATCGAGGACGACGAAGCTGAATTGATGGAGGCGCTTGAGGTAAAAGCGCTTGCATCTATCGGCCTTAACAATCCATATAACGATCAAATAGACAATTAAGAGGCCAGTACGCTTCCATTATGCCTGAGGGTGACAGTTTTAGCGGTTCGAAAACCGCAACCGACGACGATAACGACGGACGAATATGGCAGCGGCTGAAGACTATGCTCTTTGGCCGCGATCACGGCCCGACTTTGCGCGAGCAGCTGGAAGAAGCGATAGCCGAGCATGAGGAAGATAGCGACGAGAACGGACAATCAGACGCCGATGGCGATTTGACCGCCGTCGAGCGCACGATGCTGCGCAATTTGCTCCATTTCAGCGAACACCGCGTCGATGACGTCATGGTGCCACGCAGCGACATTATAGCAATTGATGAAAGTGCTGGCTTTGCCGATTGCGTCGCGGCCTTCGCCGAGCATGGCCACAGCCGTCTACCCGTGTACCGCGACACGTTGGACAGCATCATTGGCATGATCCATATCAAAGATGTGTTCGCTGTTCTGGCCTTAGATCAAGAACCCCCGCACAGCCTTGAATCCTTCATTCGCCAGCCGCGTTTTGTGCCGCAGAATATGAGCGTACTTGCGCTGTTGGATGAAATGCGGCGCACACGCACGCATTTGGCGATTGTACTGGATGAATATTCGGGGACCGAGGGCTTGGTAACGATTGAGGATTTGGTCGAAGAAATCGTCGGCGAAATCGAAGACGAACATGATGACGAGCCCGAACTCCCATTCACCCAAATGTCCCCCGATATTTGGGAAGCGGACGCACGCGCAGAGTTGGACGATTTGGCCGAAAAGATTGATCCAAAGTTGGCCGAAGTGGATGAAGACGTGGACACGCTTGGCGGCCTCGCCTTCGTCATAGCCGGCCAAGTCCCCGACATCGGCCAAAGGCTCGTACATGAGGCGAGCGGCTGGACTTTGGAAATATTGGAAGCCGACGAAAAACGCGTTACGCGTATACGCCTATACGCCCCCGCATCCGATAGGCATGATATCAGCAAATAAGCGTCGCAAAATTTGTAGCCAGGGGGCACCCCTGTCGACAAAAAATCATCCCGCCAATTTTGCCGCCCTGCTCCGCCAGCTATCTGCCAAAGTCTCCAGCGTCGTAAGCGCCTGCAACGCTGATTTGGCGCCTTCCGCGCGATGCCCGCCGCCAATCAAAAGGTGGAAAGTTCGGGCAATGGTCCAGTCATGCCCTGCCGCATATAATTGTTCTATGCTGTCGCCCGGTGCCACTTCGCCTTCTTCAATTACGCGAAAATAGCCCCCGCCACGGCCGCTGTTGATCACAGCTCCAGACAGGCCATGGACGCCGAAATGATGATCAAGCTTCCAACAGGGTTGCCGGCCTTGTGCGACTTCAACCACGGCGCGTCCAAGGCGGAACTGGTCGCCAATACGCAAATCGTCCTCCAAAAGCCCGCAAGCGCTAATATTTTCGCCGAATGCGCCCGCTTGGTCGAGCAGCGGATGCACAAAATTCTCCGCCGCAAAATGCGCGATCCATTTGGGATAATGTTCGGCAGGATAGAAATGCACCGCCTTGTCTGCGCCGCCATGCACCGTCGGATCGGCGACTTGGTCGCCCGCAAAGCCATGCTTGCCTAAGAATACGGGTCTGTCCACCGGCATACGCGCCATCGCGCTCATTGTACCGTCTGCATGAAACGGCTTGGGCTGCCCTACAAGCAAAACATCGATCTGACTGATTATCATATCGGATACATATCGCACCCGATGCACCATTCCCATTGGCATTTTGCGTTACCATAGATAAAAGCGGGTTGATGCAGACCAGCGACCTTCGCATTGCGCTATTCAGCGGCAATTATAATTATGTCCGTGATGGCGCAAATCAGGCATTAAATCGGCTTGTTGGCTATCTGTTAAGCCAAGGCGCATCGGTGCGGGTTTATTCCCCAACGGTTGCGGAGCCTGCTTTCGTCGCAACAGGCGACTTGGTAAGCATCCCGTCAGTCTCCATACCCTTTCGTCCGGAATATCGCCTGCCTTTAACCTTGTCGGCAAAAGTCCGGCGTGATCTGGAGGCGTTCAATCCAAATATCTTGCATATTTCAAGCCCTGATCGGGTATCACGCAAGGCTGTAAAATGGTCTAAAAAGCGGCATTTGCCGGTGTTGTGTTCCGTGCACACACGGTTCGAGACATATTTGCGTTATTACAATCTGGCGTTCATGGAGCCGGTCCTTGAGGCGTGGATTCGTCGGCTGTACCGGAAATGTGACGCATTGGTTGCCCCGTCCGAAAGCTTTGCACAAGTCCTGCGCGAACAGCGGATGAACTATGATATCGATATTTGGTCGCGCGGCGTCGATCGAGAAATCTTCAACCCTAGCCAGCGGGATATGGCGTGGCGGCGCGCGCTTGGTATAGCCGACGATATGCCCGTTATCGGCTTTTTGGGACGACTTGTGATGGAAAAGGGCCTTGATGTCTTTTCCGATACAATTGACCAACTAAAACGCCGCAATGTTCCGCATCAGGTAGTGGTGATCGGTGACGGCCCTGCCCGTCCTTGGTTTGAATCACGTATTCCCGATGCAAAATTTGCGGGCTTTCAAGTGGGTTCAGATCTGGGCCGTGCCGTTGCGAGCATGGATATTTTTTTCAACCCTTCGGTAACCGAAGCTTTTGGCAATGTGACGCTCGAGTCTATGGCCAGCGGCCTGCCCGTGGTAGCCGCAAAGGCAACCGGCAGCCAAAGTTTGGTCGAAGACAAGGTATCCGGACGGCTGATTGCCCCCGGTGCGATAAACCAATTCGCCGATGCATTGCAGGCTTATTGCTTGGATAAGGATTTTCGCGCCCAACACGGCGCTGCCGGTGCGCAACGATCACTCGATTTCAGCTGGGACGCGATTAACCAGACCGTCGCGGACACCTATATCCGCCTCATCCGCCAACACGCTGCACGTGCGGCTGCTGAACGTTAAACATATGCGAAGCGGGCAGACGCGTTTCGGAATCTATTTGCAGCGCCCATGCTTAGGTTTTGAAGCACAACGGAACGAGCGTTTGTCATGAGTGACCTGTTTGGCGACGCAACGCCTGTTCAGGCATCTACGCCCGAAAATGCCCCGCTTGCGGACAAGCTTCGGCCGGCAAAATTGGATGAAGTGATTGGTCAGGAGCATCTGACCGGTCCCGATGGCGCAATTGGCCGTATGGTCGCTGCGGGTAAATTATCCTCCATGATCTTGTGGGGACCACCGGGCACAGGCAAGACCAGCATAGCCCGATTATTGGCCGACGCGGTGGAGATGCATTACAAGCCAATTTCCGCAGTATTTTCGGGCGTGGCTGATCTTAAAAAAGCCTTTGCCGAGGCAGAGGCCATCGCAAGATCGGGAAAGCAGACATTGTTGTTTGTGGATGAAATCCACCGCTTCAACCGCGCACAACAGGACGGATTTTTACCTTTTGTCGAAAGCGGCGTGGTCACGCTCGTCGGCGCAACCACCGAAAATCCGTCGTTTGAGTTGAACGCGGCCTTGCTGTCGCGCACGCAAGTCATGGTACTGCAGCGTTTGGATGCGGCGGCATTGGCGACGCTACTGACTCGCGCAGAAGCAGTCATGGAACGGCCTTTGCCGGTCACTGAAGATGCGCGGGCCGCCTTGATTTCCAGCGCCGACGGCGATGGCCGCTTTTTGCTTAATCAGGCGGAAACGTTGTTCGCCATTCACCTGGAAAACCCGCTTGACCCGCAAGCCATGGCCGCTTTGTTGCAGCGCCGGATGCCCGTTTATGATAAAGATGGGGAGGGGCATTATAACCTGATATCCGCTTTACATAAAAGCTTACGCGGCTCCGATCCGCAGGCCGCCTTATATTGGATGGCGCGTATGTTAGTAGCGGGCGAAGAGCCACTATATGTCCTGCGCCGCTTGGTCCGCTTTGCCAGCGAAGATATTGGTCTCGCTGACCCACAGGCATTGGTCCAATGTCTTGCTGCCAAACAGGCATATGAGTTTTTGGGCAGTCCAGAGGGCGAAGTCGCGATTGTGCAGGCATGCCTATATCTCGCGACTGCGCCAAAATCGAATGCCGCCTACAAGGCGCAGAAATCCGCATGGAAAATGGCGCGCGATACAGGATCGATGATGCCGCCGGCGCACATCCTAAATGCGCCGACGAAGCTGATGAAGGACTTTGGCTATGGCGAAGGCTATGCCTATGACCATGATAATGCGGACGGATTTTCAGGTGCGAATTATTGGCCCGATGCGGTGACGCCTTCGGCACTCTATCAGCCTGTGGAACGCGGCTTTGAACGCAAGATCATCGAGCGACTGCAATATTGGGATCGGCTGCGCGCCCGTAATGCCGGGCCAGACACGCAATAATGCAGCGCTTTACGCGTTTCGCGTGCGTCGATTGGTCGGGCGCCAAAGGTAGCCGACACCCCGGCATTGCGCTTGCGGTATGTGACACAGGTAACGAGCCTCCGCGCCTGATACCCCCGCACGACAGAGCCTGGTCCCGCCAAGGCATCGCAGATTGGCTGTTGGCGCAGGATGATGATTTGCTCATCGGTTTCGACTTCAGCTTCGCGCCGCCCTTCATGGAACGCGGCAGTTACTTGCCGGGCGATGATGTGCCCACATCCGCGAAAGCGTTCTGGGCCTATGTCGATCATGTTTGCGACGATCCAGATTTGGGCGCAGCGTCCTTCCTTGAACAGCTTCACCGCCGCCATTTCTATTTCGGAGCAGCAGACGGAACAAAATCCGACTATCTGTTTTGGCGAAAATGCGAGTTGCTGAACAAAAATAGCAGCGGCAAGGCGTCCACGGTTTACGACGCGATTGGCGCGGCGCAAGTCGCCAAGGCCAGTTTTGCCGGCATGCGCCTCCTGCACCAACTGCGCGATTCTGTGGCCATTTGGCCCTTCGATCCGCTGCCCGCACGCGGCAAAGTCGCAGTAGAGATTTACACCACAATCGCCGCCCGCGCGGCTGGCGTTGCAAAAGGCCGCAGCAAGATACGCGATGAAATTGGTCTTGATTTGGCTTTGCAAGCGCTGGGATCGAAACCCCATAGACCGCTTAATCGCTACACCGACCACGCTACCGATGCCCTGATAACCGCTGCATGGCTCCGCAAATCTGCTGAAAATCGGCAATTTTGGGCGCCCAAAGCACTAAATATTGAAATTACTGTAACTGAGGGCTGGACCTTTGGCGTCATTTGACGCTATGGGACCGCCCGAGTGCCGGCTTAGCTCAGTTGGTAGAGCACCTGATTTGTAATCAGGGGGTCACGAGTTCGAACCTTGTAGCCGGCACCATTTTCCCAAAACGCACCTATTTTCAGACCACTCGGCAAGCTTATGCCGCGGTGCGCCTATCGCGCCCTTCGGCAGCGGTCGGAACAATAAAGCACCTCATTCCAATCCTTTGCCCATTTTTTGCGCCAAGCGAATGGCTTTGCGCAGGCAGCGCATATTTTTGAGGGCAAATCGCCCTTCTTGACCATTTTGGGCATTCTCTATCCAGACTGCTGTTGTGCGATGAAATGTTTCGTTACATTTTTATCGCATATGCGACTATATTTTTGCGAATGACACTAAGCATTTGCTGCGCAGCATTTGTGTCGTTAATACCGCAATATGCTTAACAGCGGCTCAGGGGGATGCTGGGGGCAATTTAAAATCTCATCCCCAATAAAAACCGGGTAAACCGGGGTCGAATGAACAATAGGAGAGTGAATATGAAATTGGGAAATCATATGCTGAAGGCAGCCATGCTGTCGACAATCAGCATCGCTTCGCTGAGCGTTGGTTCAGCTGCCTTTGCACAAGACAATACACCACAGGCTAGCGACGCAGCTGATGAAAATGTCATCATCGTAACCGCTACCAAGCGCGAACAAACGCTCGAAGAAGTGCCTGTCGCCGTATCCGTAACATCCGCTGCATCCATTGAACGCGCCCAAGTTCGCGATCTGAGAGACTTGCAGACACTGGTTCCATCGCTGCGCGTTAGCCAGCTGCAAAGCTCGGCCAACACAAACTTCATCATTCGTGGCTTCGGTAATGGCGCCAACAACCCTGGTATTGAAGGTTCCGTCGGCGTATTCATCGACGGCGTTTACCGCTCGCGCTCCGCTGCAGCGATCAGCGACCTTCCCAACCTGCAACGCGTCGAAGTGTTGCGCGGTCCACAATCGACCCTGTTCGGCAAAAACGCCTCGGCTGGCGTTATCTCGATTGTTACCGCTGCACCCAGCTATGAATTCGGCGGATCTGCTGAATTGAGCTATGGCAATCGTAACGCTATCGTAGCGAAGGCCGATGTAACTGGCCCAATCACGGACAATATCGCTTTCAGCCTTGCTGGCGGCGTCAACAAGGCCGATGGTTACGGCACGAACCTGACCGACGGATCAAAAACAAGTGAGCGCAACCGCTGGTATAGCCGTGCACAATTGCTCATCGAGCCATCTGAAAGCTTCAAGCTCCGCTTGATCGCTGACTATGACAAGATTAACGAAAATTGCTGCTTCGTTGGCAACGTTCTGGACGGCCCAACTGGCAATGCCATTCGCGCCATCGGCGGTAAGGTGAACTCACGCGGCATCTTCAGCTACACCGAATATCAGAATTTTAATTCGGAAAATGACGTCACCAATGGTGGCATCTCGATGCAAGCGGAATATGAAATGGGTTCGTTGAGCCTCACTTCCATCACTGCATATCGTGAGTCACGTGCTAAAACGAACGCCGACAGCGATTTCACCAGTGCTGATTTGATCGGCCAAAACCGTGGCGATGTCGACATCACCACAAAAACGCAGGAATTGCGTTTGGCATCTGATTTCGACGGTCCGTTCAACTTCTTGTTGGGTGCATATTATTTCGATGAAAGCATCAACAACAAGCAGGCGCTGACTTTGGGTCGTGATTTCCGCAATTATGCAAACGCCCTGACCGCCGGTGCATATGTTTCGCTCGAGCCCACCATTCGGGCCGCGGGTGGCGTTCCTTCAACTGCAGCCCCATTCGGTGGTGAAGGTCAAGGACGTTTTGAAGATTGGGATTATAAGAACAAAGCCTATTCGATCTTCGGTACGGCAGACTTGGAACTGACCGACGGTCTCGTTTTGACCGGCGGTTTCAACTACACCAAGGACAAGAAGAATATTGCCAGTGACATTCGGATTACCGACGTGTTCTCCGCAATTGATCTTGTGCAAGTCGGTGCCAATGCAGGTTTACCTGCATCACTTCCAGCAGGCTTTGTGCCGCCAGGTGGTACGGCACTTTCCGCTGGACTGTTCCCACGTATCAACAGTTGCGCCACGGTAACCAATGCGCCTGCGGCATCAACGCCAAACCCAACGCGTTCAGGCACTTGTAACCCGTTCCTTGGTCTTGCGGCATTGCAATTCTTGCCGCCATTCTTGAACATCCCGAATGCGGTTGAAGATGGCAAAACAAGCGATGGTAAGTTGACCTATTCGGTACGCTTGGCATGGGAAGCGAGTGACAATATCAACTTGTATACCAGCTATGGCACAGGGTTTAAGGCGACTTCGTGGAACATGTCGATTGACTCACGCCCATTCGCTTCGGATTTCGCCCCTGGTTCACCAGCACAAGGTGCACCATTAGCGTCGTCTGCCATTCGGACGGCTGGCCTTGCCACCGCTAACCTCACCAGCGGAACGCGTTATGCGCTTCCGGAAGAGGCGTCGGTTATGGAATTCGGCGTGAAGGCAAAATGGGACAATGTTGCATTTAACCTGGCTGTTTTTGACCAAGCGATCAAAAATTTCCAAGGCAACAGCTTCATCGGCACAGGTTTTGTTCTGACCAATGCCGGTAAGCAGTCTACACGTGGTTTCGAATTTGACAGCTCATTCAACCCGATAGATGCATTGCAATTGCGCGCTGCCGTTACCTATCTTGATCCCAAATATGATAGCTATGTCGCATCGGCATTTGGTAATCTTTCCGGACGACGTCCGGCGGGTATTCCTAAATGGTCGACGACCATTGGCGCTACATATACGGCGGAATTGAATGGTGGTAATTCACTGATCCTGAATGCGGACTATCACATGGAGTCCAAAACGCAGATCCTTGATGACCCAGCAACAAGCCAATATACGCGCGAAGTCAAAGATCTGGGCGCGTCGGCAACATTCCGTTTGGATAGCGGCCTGCAATTCTCGCTTTGGGGTCGCAACTTGACGAAGGCGCAATATCTCACCGTCATCTTCCCAAGCGTTGTGCAGTCCGGTTCGCTTTCGGGCTATCCAAACCAGCCGCGCACTTACGGTGCTTCGTTGAAGTACAAATTCTAATATCCTGAATTTCTCAGGCAAAAAGGAGCCGGGGCAGCCATCGCTGCTCCGGCTTTTTTATGGCACAAGGTAAGCACCGCGGACGGATTTGCACAGCGGTCTGCCAACCGACACGCTGTTTTTGTCGTTAGAAATTTAACACCGGGAAAATGGTGCCCGAGGGCGGATTTGAACCACCGACACGCGGATTTTCAATCCGCTGCTCTACCCCTGAGCTACTCGGGCTACACGGCGAAAACCGCGTGTGAGCGCAGCCTATAGAGAGGCGATACGCCTCTTGGCAAGCGCAAAATCAGTCCGCGCCGTCGGAACCGATACTATCTTCATAATCGGCCGGCGGCCCTGGCACACGATAGCCTTCATCCAACCATTTCAGCAGGTCGCGATCCTTGCATCCCTGACTACAAAAAGGCTTGGATTCAGCCACTACCGGCTTACCGCAGAGCGGGCATGCATTAGCTTTGCGCAACATGGACATGCCCATAGCCCGTCACTTTTTCATCCGCAACCACGACCATATCGGCGCCTGCAAGTCGGACAGCCGCGGCGCGCGATGCCGACCATCGCTCGGACTGCAGCAAAGTTGCAACTTCTGGACGCGCCGTCACGCTGCGCACGCCAAAACCGCGTGACTCGGCAACCGCACGCAACAGCCAATAAGCCTGCGTCTCGTCCGATAGCGCCGCTATGCGCGTGCCGAACAAATGGTCAAGGATTGACGGCCTAGGCCGTGCACGCACGACTTGCATCATGCCATAGCCGTTGATGGCCGTGCGTTCGAACGGACGCGGGTCAGCTAAGGACGCAGCATCAAAGGCTTCGGCAACCTGCGTGCGCTGTGCCTTGGACTCCATCGACACAAAATCAATTAATACCATCGCGCCGACTTGGTAGAGGCGCAGCAGGCGCGCAATTTCGGTCGCAGCGACCATATTGATAGCAAAGGCATCGCCGATACCGTCAATGTCGACCACTAGCCCTGCCTTGGTCCGCTGGAAGCTTATGGTGACATCACCAATCTGTGATTGCCCCGCAATGGCGACGTCAAAGCCCTCGGCGATGGACGCATTAATGGCAGATTGCCCGAGAGACGCCATACGCGCGTCCCACAGGGCGTCTTTGTCAGTCGGTGCTTCGTGGTGGACACCCTCCCGCAATATGATCTCTGGTGGCTTATGACGCCCCGGCTCAGCAATGGCTTCACGCGTGACTTCGAACATTATCCGCGCGCCCTCTGGCGCTCCCATTTTGCTGCGCAGCAAAAGTTCACTATTGTCGTCAGCAATGACATATGTTCCCGACAGCGTTTTGCGGTCAATCCGGCCCGCACCATATTCGCCCAAGGCCCATAAAGCATCGCGCTGAATATGGATTTCAACGATGTTCCCGTTTTCGACAACAGCCGCGCGGCGCTCGCCCGGCGCATCATCGCGCCATATATCAGTCAAGCGGATAGCCCGAAGCGCGCAACAAGGCGCGTGTTTCATATAAGGGCAGACCAATCACGCCTGAATGGCTGCCCGCCATCCAGTCAATCAACGCCTCTGCCCTGCCCTGAATGGCATAACCACCGGCCTTGCCTAGCCCTTCGCCGCTATCGATATAGCTTTCAATTTCGTCTACCGACAGACGTTTGAAGCGCACGATGCTGTCGCAAATCCGGCTGCGCATCTTGCCATTCCCGTCGATCACGGCAACCGCGCTAAGGACATGGTGGCGGCGACCGCTGAGTAGATTCAGGAACCCGCGTTGCATGTCGGCATCGGCAGCTTGCGGCAATATCCTGCGGCCAACAGCAACGGTGGTGTCGCCCGCAACAACAATCTCTCCAGCATCACGTGAAACGGCAACCGCCTTCTCCTCGGCCATGCGTAGCGCATAGACGCGCGGAACCTCTCCCTTGCGGGGTGTTTCGTCAATATTTGGGGACGCGATGCGCGTAGGCGCTACACCTAACCGCGCGAGAAGGTCACGACGGCGCGGGCTTGATGAGGCCAATATGAGCGAAGGGTTCAGACCCAAGGTCTGTCGCCCTTATTTAAATCGGTACGTGATCCGGCCTTTGGTCAGATCATAAGGGGTAAGTTCACACAGCACTTCGTCACCCACGAGAACGCGGATACGGTTCTTGCGCATTTTTCCGGCAGTATGGCCCAAAACTTCATGGCCATTTTCAAGCTCGACGCGGAACATAGCATTGGGCAGCAATTCACGGACTGTCCCACGCATTTCGAGTAATTCTTCCTTTGCCATTCGGCCCCTTATATCTTCAAAAATCCAAAGAAGCTGCGCCTGTAAACCTAATGTTTGAAAAAGGGAAGCGCTACAGTGTAATCGCCCTATTGCGACATAATGCGGCTCAGTTTAGAGGCGCGGACTTGAAAATCGCGTCAGGATTCCGACGTAACAAGTTGTAAACTGAGTTGCTCCCCATGAACATATCCCGTTTGAGTGCGATTTTGTTGGCATCGACTGCCGTTCCCGTAATGGCAATGGACGACCTCCAAAGCACGAGCAGGGCCAACGCGATCGCTAATGACGCCATTGAAGATACTGCTCAGGACGCGCCATCGCGCGAAATCATTGTCACGGCTGAACGCATTAGGGGGTCGGTGGACACAGACGTCCCACCCGTAGAGCAGCTGAACGAGGCTGACATCGCCTCTTTAGGTGCATCATCCTTGACCGATATCCTCGCCGCAGTCGCACCGCAGGCCAATTCCGGGCGTGGACGCGGCGGTGGCATGCCGATCATACTGCTGAACGGGCAGCGCGTTTCGGGTTTCCGTGAACTGCGTGATTTACCGCCCGAAGCCATCCGTCAGGTTCAGATTTTCCCCGAAGAAGTCGCCCTAAAATATGGTTTCCGTCCAGACCAACGGGTAATCAACTTCATCTTAAAGGACAATTTTGGTTCCTTCGCTGCCGAATTTGAACGCGCCGAGCCGCAGGATGGCGGCTTTGCCCGCAATGAATTTGAAACCACGCTGACCCGTATTAGCAAAAACACCCGGTTTAATTTGGACATTAAGCTGGAACAGTCCACAGCACTGACAGAATCGGAACGCGACCTGATATCTTCAGGTGGTTCGTTATTGGCGCGTGGCGGCAATATCAGCGGCCTTGGCATCAATGGGACCATTTCACCTGCGTTAAACGCGCTTGCCGGCAGCAATGTCACCAAAGCAGGCGTGCCATTGGGAGTATCTAACCCAAATCTGGCGCAATTTGCCAGCATGGCAAACCGCCTAAATGACAGTAATATCGGCGATGCGCGGACATTATTGCCCCGCACCGAGCGGCTTGAGGTAAATGGCACATGGAGCAAGGCGTTTGGCCCGCAAACCATCTTGTCGCTCAACGCGAACTACGCGCTGACGGGTAACGAATCTTTGCTCGGTTTGCCCGGCACAAGCTTTGTTTTGCCCGGCAGCAGTCCATTTTCACCCTTCGGTCAGGATGTAACGCTCAGCCGCTATTTCGACACCCCACGCCCGCTTAAACGGGACAGCGAAACGAATGTGTTCCAGGCGGGTAGTACATTCAACCATGCGCTAGGCGGATGGCGTTGGACCGTTACTGGTAACTATGCACGCACTGCAAATGACACACAAACCACACGCAACGCAGATTTCACCGCATTACGCGCGGGCGTTTTGGCGGGAACGACGAACCCCTTTGCCGCCGATTTTGGCGCAAATCTGCTGTTCCTCGCGCCTGATCTTTCCACCAGCCTGAACCAGAATATGGACCTGCGTAGCACCCTTGCGGGAACGGCGCTCAAATTGCCTACGGGAGATGTGCAATTGACGTTTGCATCGGGCTTTACGCGCCAAATGCTCGACAGTGAAACCTGGCGTTCGGGCGTCACAACCGACATATCCTTGCGCCGGAATATCATGAACCATTCTGTCAACGCGGAACTGCCGCTGACCGGCCGCGATTTCGGCCTTGGCGCCGTGATTGGCGAATGGTCGGTCAATGGCAATATCGGCTATAGCGACCTGTCCGATTTCGGTACGCTGATGGAATATGGCGCTGGCCTGCGCTGGGCGCCTGCACGCAATCTGACTTTCCAAGCATCGATCACGGGCGATGAAAATGCGCCGGGCATCGGCCAGTTGGGTAATCCAAATTTGGTTACGCCCAATGTTGCAACTTATGATTTTACGCGCGGTGAAAGCTTGTTCATCAATGTGATTACCGGTGGCAACCCCTCCTTGATCGGGGAAAAGCGCCGCGATCTGATATTGAACGCAAACTGGAACCCCAATTTCATCAAGGATTTCGCGCTTCAGTTTAGCTATTTCAAAAACAACAGCCGCAATACAACGGCCGCATTTCCTCTTTTGACGCCAGAGATTGAAGCCGCCTTCGCCAGCCGCGTCGTGCGCGATGTGAATGGCCGCTTGGTCAGCATCGATCAGCGTCCGGTGAATTTCGACCGCGAAACCTCACAGCGTATCCGCTGGGGCTTTAACCTATCGGGCAATATCGGCGCGTCCCCAGCCGCGCCGTGGCGTGGACCGGCAGGTGCTCCTCCTGCGGGTGCGACAGGTGCTACCGGTGCGCCGCGGACAGCAAGCGGCGGTATTGGTGGTCGGGGCTTTGGTGGCGGCTTTGGCGGTGGCGGCCCACGTTTTGGCGCAACCGGCGGCGGCCAGCCAAGCCGTTGGAACATTGCCCTCTATCACACTTACCGCATAGAAGATGAAATCCTGATCCGTCCCGGCGTGCCTGTGCTCGACTTGCTCAATGGTTCAGCCACCAGCAGCAATGGTGGCGCATCGCGGCATGAGATCGAGCTTTCGGGCGGCCTGTTTCACAAAGGTTTCGGCCTCCGGCTACAAGGGACGTATAAGAGCGGTACTACCGCCGATGGCACGGGCCTTGCCGGTAGCAATGACCTGCGGTTTAGCGACGTCGCCGCCATCAACACATTTCTGTTCGTCAACCTGGACCAACAAGCCAGCGTGATAAAGGCCGTGCCGTTGCTGAAAGGTAGCCGTATTGCATTCCGCATCGAAAATATCCTGAACGATATTGTCGATGTCCGCGACCAAAATGGTAATGTACCGCTGGGCTATCAGCCCGGCTATATCGACCCGCGCGGCCGGGTGTTTGAATTGAGCTTCAGAAAGCGTTTCTGACCATCCGGATCAGCGCAAAAAAACCCCGCCGGAATTGCTTCCAGCGGGGTTTCTAAGCTTGATATTCTTTAGACGTTACATGGCACCATGGGCGAGTGCTGCCAAGAGGAGCAAGGCCACGATGTTCGTGATCTTGATCATTGGGTTCACAGCAGGTCCAGCGGTGTCCTTATATGGGTCACCGACGGTGTCGCCGGTTACGGCTGCCTTATGGGCCTCCGAACCTTTGCCGCCATGGTTGCCGTCTTCAATATATTTCTTGGCATTGTCCCATGCGCCGCCACCCGATGTCATCGAGATAGCAACGAACAGACCGCCAACAATCACGCCCAGCAGAAGCGCGCCGAGAGCAGCAAAGCCCTCTGCCTGACCTGCAACGGCAGTGATGACATAATATACTGCGATTGGTGTCAATACGGGCAGCAAGGATGGGATAATCATTTCCTTAATCGCTGCCTTGGTGACCAAATCGACGGTACGTGCATAATTTGGCTTCGACTTATAGGTCATGATACCTGGGTCGTTTGCGAACTGGTCACGCACGTCCTTCACCACTTCACCCGCCGCACGGCCCACAGCCGTCATACCCATTGCCCCGAACAAATAGGGCAGAAGCGCACCGAGCAGAAGCCCGACGATGACATAGGGGTTTTCAAGGCTGAAATTCACCGCAAGCTCAGGGAAATATTCCCGAAGGTCGGCGGTGTAGGAAGCGAACAGCACCAAAGCGGCCAGACCTGCCGAACCAATGGCATAGCCTTTCGTTACAGCCTTTGTCGTGTTACCTACGGCGTCCAACGCATCGGTCTTTTCACGGACGCTATCGTCAAGACCAGCCATTTCGGCAATACCACCGGCATTGTCGGTAACAGGGCCATAAGCGTCAAGCGCCACGACCATACCCGCCAAAGCCAACATGGCCGTTGCGGCAAAGGCAATGCCGATAACGCCAGCCAATTGATAGGCGATGATGATACCTGCACAGATTACAATCGTTGGCATCGCAGTCGATTCAAGGCTGATTGCCAGACCTTGAATAACGTTGGTGCCGTGGCCGGTTTCCGATGCCTTGGCAATCGAACGGACCGGACGGTAATTGGTGCCGGTATAATATTCGGTGATCCAGATGATCAGGCCTGTGATGACAAGACCAAGCAACGAGCAATAGAATAATGTCCGGCCGGTGAACCCGCCAACATCATTTGCCATGCCGCCAAGTGCGAAGTCGATGGCGAACCAGATTGCCGGAACCGACAATATGGCCGTAACCAAAAAGCCCTTGTACATCGCGCCCATGATATTCTTTCCGCCGCCAAGACGGACGAAATAGGTACCGATGATCGAGGTAATGACGCAAACGCCGCCAATCAACAATGGCAAGCTCATGAGGTTCATGAACAACGCAGTGTCGGTTACGCCCTGCACCAGCAAAGCGATCAACACCATCGTTGCACCGACGGTTACGACATAGGTTTCGAACAAGTCAGCGGCCATACCAGCGCAATCGCCGACATTGTCGCCCACGTTATCCGCGATAACCGCTGGATTGCGTGGATCGTCTTCGGGAATACCAGCCTCAACCTTACCAACAAGGTCAGCGCCAACGTCAGCGGCCTTGGTAAAGATACCGCCACCCAAACGTGCGAAGATAGAGATCAGCGAAGCGCCGAATGCCAATGCGACAAGCGCATCGATCACTGGGCGGCTGTTCGGGGCCATCATAGCAACGTCCGTCAGATACCAGAAGAACACGGCAATCGCGAGCAAGGCAAGACCAGCAACGAGCATGCCGGTAATCGCACCTGCGCGGAACGCCATGGTCAAACCGGCCTGAAGCCCGGTTTGCGCCGCAGCAGCCGTCCGCACATTTGCGCGCACCGAAATGTTCATTCCGATATAGCCTGCAACGCCCGAAAGCACCGCGCCAATCACGAAACCAACGGTTGGAATGACGCCCAGGAACAATGCCACTAACACCGCAACCACGACGCCTACGATAGCGATGGTCCGATATTGACGGCCTAGATAGGCTTTTGCGCCTTCTTGAATAGCCGCAGCGATTTCCTGCATTTTATCATTGCCAGCAGGCGCACTCAGCACCTGACGGCTGGTTACAAAACCGTACACAACGGCCAGTAACCCGCATAATATTGCGATAATTGTTAGAGACATGGAATTATCTCTCCCCTCCTGTTTTAAAAAACAACAATCGATGCCACTTCTCCTGCCGAGAAGCGCAAGCCAAGCGGCTATAAGGCGCGCTTATAAGCTATGGCAACCCTTAAAAGCCGCCTGCGTCGCCGCTAGCATCCCTGTTTGCATCATTGATGTTGATAACCAAGGGTGGGTGGCAGCTTTACCGGCGCCTCGCCATTTTTTAATGTCAGTCCGCCGCCAGCAACGACGCGACCAACGGCCGTTGCAGGCACGGCCATCGCGGCTTTGGGTGATGCTGTGAACAGCAATTGATAGTCATCGCCCCAACTTGCCGCCTGCATACGGCTTTCAAGGCTATCTGTGCGGTAGCTGATATAAAGCGGCGATAAAGGCACACAGGCCAGGTCAATTTCTATGCCATTCTGGCTGGCAGTCGCCATGCGCTCTGCATCGAGCAGTAAACCATCCGACACATCCATCATCGCGGTGACGATCGGCGCAAGTGCCTGCCCGTCGGCCAGCCGCGCGACCGGCCGGTTAAACGCATCGGCCAAAGGCCCTATTTCGTCAAAGCCCGCGTCCATAAGCTCAAATCCAGCCAATGCATCACCGAGCGTTCCCGTGACATACAAAATGTCACCAATTTGCGCGCCGGACCGTGACGGGACCGGACGATGCGTTGCCATGCCCAAGGCCGTTAACCCAAGCGCACGCTTATCCCCGCGATTGGCCACGGTATCGCCGCCAAGCAACGCAACTTTGTAATGCGACAGCGCCTTTTCGAGGCCCATAGCAAACGCCCTGTCCCACGCATCATCGCCCAGCATGAAGCCCAGCAACACCCCAATGGGCGTTGCTCCCTTTGCCGCCAAATCGGACAGGTTGGACGCCAATAGCTTCCACGCAACATCGGCGGGATTGGCGTTCGACCGGAAATGCACGCCCTCCGCCATCATGTCATGCGTGATAATCAACGACGCATCGCCGATGTCCACAACCGCAACATCGTCGAGCAATCCGCGCGCTGCCGGATCCATGGCAAAGCCACGCAAAAGATTGATGAAGCTGGATTCGGTGGTCATGGCGTAACGTTAACGCATTGCGAAGGCATGCAGAACCCTATTCCGGACAGCCGCGTTAGCGGGCGCGAACGTCCTTCGCGACGGCATCCAGCAAGCCATTGACGAACTTCGCATCCTTATTGTCAAAAAACGCATGGGCGACGTCGAGATATTCATCAATGACAGTCGCCGTTGGCACATCAGGCCGCGCGATCAACTCATAAGTGCCGCAACGTAAAATCTGGAGCATCGTCTTGTCCAAACGATCCATTTTCCATTTCTCGCCCAGCTTTCCATCGACAAGCCCGTCGATTTCCGTACGCCGCGCATCCACGCCTGAAACAACATCATCGAAGAAATCGGGGTCGGCATCGGCATATTGCGCGTCTTCAATTTCCTGCCCCAGACGGTGTGCATGAAATTCATTCAAAAGCCGCGCAATGCCGATGTCTTCCATATCCATTTGATACAGCGCCTGCACCGACGCCAAACGCGCAGCCGAACGGGATTTGGACTTTGCACTGGCGTTACTGGCACTCATAATCTTTTCCTGACACTCGCCGCATGGGCGGGTAAACCTTCGGCATCAGCGAGCGTTGCCGCCGCCGGACCAATTTTGTTAATAGCGTGTTGATCAAGCGCGATGAAGCTGGTCCGCTTCATGAAATCGAGCACCGACAGGCCGGACGCAAAACGCGCGCGCCGTCCGGTGGGCAATACATGATTTGGCCCGGCGACATAATCGCCAATCGCCTCAGGCGTCATGCGGCCCAAAAATACGGACCCTGCGTGACGAACAAGGCCAAACAACCGTTCCGCGCGGTCATCATCGACGGCAAGTTCCAGATGTTCCGCGGCCAGCCGGTTGACCAAGGGCATTGCGGCTTCCAGATTATCGACCACAATAATCGCGCCAAAATCCGTCCAACTGGCCCGCGCAACCGCTTGTGTAGACAATGTCGCAATTTGCGCATCCACCGCCGCTGCGACTTGGTCCGCGAATGCGGCATTGTCCGTGAACAATATCGACTGGCTTGTAGGATCGTGCTCGGCCTGACTTAACAGGTCGGCTGCAATCCATGCCGGGTCGTTTTGGGCATCGGCGACCACGACGATTTCTGATGGTCCTGCCACCATATCGATGCCAACCACACCATAAAGCTGCCGCTTTGCCTCGGCCACCCAAGCATTGCCGGGGCCGGTGATGACGTCGACTGGACGGATGCGTTCGGTACCATAAGCCAAAGCCGCAATCGCCTGTGCCCCGCCAACACGCCAGATTTCGTCAACGCCGGCTACATAAGCGGCAGCCATCACGGTCTGGTTTATTTCGCCTTTTGGTGTTGGCGTGACCATAACGATCCGTTCAACGCCCGCGACCTTAGCCGGAATAGCATTCATCAATACCGACGATGGATAGGCCGCACGACCACCCGGAACATAGACCCCCGCCGCATCGACCGCCGACCAGCGTGCGCCAAGCCGCACATGGTCGCTATCACGATAATCCCGGTCTTCGGGCAATTGCGCGGCGTGATAGGCCTCAATGCGCTTCGCCGCGAGCGTCAACGCATCGCGCAAATCAGGCTGCAGCGCGTCATAGGCCGCCTTGCACTGCGCCGCGTCAATCTGCCAACCAGCATTGTCTAGATCGAAACCGTCAAAGCGCTGCGTCATTTCCGCCAGCGTCACATCGCCATGCGCACGGACGTCTTTTATGGTCTGCGCCACAGCGCTGGTCACATCGGCGTCGGACTCACGCCGGCCATTGACCAACGCATCAAATGCATCCGCAAAGCCAATATCAGAAGAATCAAGCCGCTGCACGTGCGCCCGTCAATTCCCGGAAACGCTGGACCATCGCCGGAATGGTCCCGCTCATCATCTTATAAGCCGCGCGGTTAACGATCAGCCGCGCCGACACTTCGCTAATCACAGCCGTTTCAACAAGGCCATTTTCGGCCAAAGTCTTACCCGATGACACCAGATCCACAATCCGCCCCGAAAGCCCAAGCGAAGGCGCAAGCTCCATCGCGCCATTCAACTTCACACATTCGGCCTGAATACCACGCGCATGATAATAACGGCTGGTTGTGCCGGGATATTTGGTGGCCACGCGGATATGCCCGCCAGTTACATCATCAGGAACGCCCTGCGGCATCGCCACAGATATGCGGCAACGGCCAATGCCTAAATCCACCGGTGCATAGAGTTCCGAATAATCAAATTCGTCGATAACGTCCGAACCGACAATACCAATATGCGCCGCGCCATGGGCGACAAAGGTCGCCACATCGAACGCGCGGACGCGAATGATGCTAATCGCCGGATCGTTGGTCGCGAACAAAAGCGCACGGCTAGCCTCATCAAAAAAGGCTGCCTCAGGCTCTATGCCCGCCGCTTTCATCAACGGCAAAGCCTCGTCGAGTATCCGTCCCTTAGGGATTGCAAAGATGATTGGTTCAGTCACAATGACCGCGCTTTACGAGGCGCGAGCGGAAAGGGCAATATGGCAGAAAATATAGGCATCGGCGTTTAGGCCAAAAACCTATCCATCTCCGCGTTCACCGCATCGGGTCGTTCCCAAATCACAAAATGCCCGCAATCCGCGACAGGCGCGATGGTGACGTCTGGCACCAGTTCTTCGATGCCGTCGATATTGCTTGGCGGCAAAGCCAAGTCATCCATCGCCCATATCACTAAGGTCGGGATCATCAGCTGCGGAAATGCGCCAGCAGCAAAGGCCGGTATTTCAGCATCCTCGTCCATCGCTGGCACATATAATGCAGAGGCGCGGTACCAATTGAGCATGCCAAAACAGGTATCGCGGTCGCTCCAATCGGCCAGCAACGCGGCGCGCTCCTCTGGCTCCATCGCATTTGGCTTGTCCCATTTGATCGTCTTTAACAATAGACCTGTCAGGCCCTGTTCCTGCACCAAGGCGTCATTTGCCGGATCGCGAAATGCGCGGATATATTGGCTGGATTCACGCTGGTTCATGTCCGTGATCAACAAGCGCTGAAAAATATAAGGATGCGGCGCATTGGCGATAATGGCGCGTGGCACACGCCCCGCCCAAGCGGGATTAAGCGCGCCAGCTTGCCCATTTAACGCAACGCTCCACGCAATTGCGCCGCCCCAGTCATGGCCCGCAATGATGAATTGCTGCACATGCAATGCATCGGCCAGCGCGAAGATATCCGCGGTCAGCTTATCGGCGGTATAGCCATCGACCGCCTGCGGCTTTGACGTCCCGCGATAGCCGCGTTGATCGGGCGCGATGCAATAAAAACGGTCGGCAAAATGCGCGATCTGGTGCCGCCATGTGCGGTGCGATTCAGGAAAGCCATGCAGGAAAATAATTGCCGGATTTTTGGGATCACCCGCCGTAAACGCATCCATTTCTATGCCCGTCGATAGCGAAAGGCGATGCGGAGAAAGTTCGATCATGTCATTTGCCTTATTGCTTAGCTGACCCGCTTCACGCGGATGCCCCGGCCATTCATCACCAGCAAGAAGCTGCCGAGTGCACCGCGCTTAATAACAAAGGGTTTGCCATCCTTTAAAAGCACAGCTGTCGCTTCCATTGTCTGCCAGACCCCTGCGTCTTTGACGGTGAATTGATATTTGCCGGCACCTATAGATTGAACGCCCGTCAGCTGGCCTTCGACTTGTTTGAATTCTGCTTCTTGCTCTTCTTCGCTTTCGCCAAAAAACGGAATTTTTGGTAAGGAAAAACCAAATAAAGACTTTTTAGTTTTGCGCACATCATCTTGATCCAGCATCACAATCTGACGATTGTCGGTGGCATCTTCCAATGCCTTGCTTGCCGTATCGAAGCAGGCAAGACGCGCGGTAGCATCGGCCACGGCCCGACAGGCCAGGATGTCGGTATATGCCTTCGGTCGGTTCGTCTGGGTATCGGCGGCCAAGGCCGGCGAAGCGCATAAAGCAGCCAAAAGAAAAGCCTGCGTTATTTTAGGCATATGTTCATCTCCTTTATGGGCCGTGTTGCTAGCATCATGGATTAACTAAATCTCGCCAGGTGCACGTGCTTTGATTGCCAGCGCGTGGACGCGCGTTCCGGGAATATCGCCCAGCGCCTTGTTCACCATACGCTGCCGCATCAGGCGGGAAACGCCCACAAAAGCAGCGCTTTCAATTTCGATGGTGAAGTGGGATTCGCCGGATCCATCATCGCCGCTATGGCCGTTATGTTTGGCGCTATCGTTGATAACGGCAAGGCGGGTTGGCGCGAATGCTGTTTCCAGCAGCATTTCCATTTCAACTTGTGCAGGACCTTTTTTCATGACCTGCTCTTCCCATATGGCGGGTTTTTCGCCAAGGAAAATCATGGCCTCCGACCGCTCTACCGATAGATTTCACGGCCGCGTTCACGCGTCAGGGCGGCCATGCGCCTATCCGGACTGCGGCGAAGCGGGCGAATTTCGTGCACCTGACCCTCAGGGACAGGCGCCATCGGCGAACGGCCCGGGTGATTATCAATATCTATGCCTTGAGCATGTAAGGCAGTTTAACGCTGGCTATAACTGGTTTGCCGGCATGACCGCCGATGAAATTTCTATGGCGCAAAGCCCGGTGCAATTCTGGCCAAGCGAGACACGCGCCTTTCGTGCCAATGGCAATGTCGATTCGCCGCCGAAATGGGCGGACTTTAAAGACCCGCTGGATGCCATCTCCACGCGATTCCGTTCGCGTCTGCCCAAAGAGCGCGCCGATGGGCAAATTCTATCACCGGAGGACCGCAAAGCCTTGCGGACGCTAGGGCTTGGCGAGGATGCCGACCGCCGCGCCTTACGCAGCGCCTATTCGGCGAAGGTGCGCGCTTATCATCCGGACAAAAATGGCGGCAACCGCTCTTATGAAAAGGCTTTGCAAGACGTGATTGCTGCCTATACGCACCTTAAAACTTCGCCCGCTTTCATTTGACGAGAATAACATGACGAACATTCCAAATATCCAAACCGACAGCCGCGACGCGACCATCCTCGCTGCCCCTGACAAAATGGTCAGCGTGCGCGAAGTGTTTGGCATTGATGTGGATATGGAATGCCCCGCTTTCTCCGTGGCAGATGAGCGCGTTCCGGACACCGACGAAAGCTATGTCTTTGACCCCGACACCACCCTCGCCATCCTGGCGGGCTTTGCCCATAACCGCCGCGTCATGGTGCAGGGTTATCATGGCACGGGTAAATCCACGCATATCGAACAGGTTGCGGCGCGCCTAAAATGGCCATGCATCCGCATCAACTTGGATGCGCATATCAGCCGTATCGACCTTATCGGACGCGATGCGATCGTCTTACGCGATGGGCAGCAAGTGACCGAATTCCGCGAAGGCCTATTGCCTTGGGCGCTGCAGACGCCAACGGCATTGGTGTTCGACGAATATGATGCTGGCCGTCCTGACGTCATGTTTGTGATCCAGCGCGTGTTGGAAACCGAAGGCAAGCTGACGCTGCTCGACCAAAATCGCGTCATTCGACCCAACCCTTATTTCCGCCTGTTCGCCACCGCCAATACCGTGGGGCTGGGCGACACAAGTGGCCTGTATCATGGCACACAAGCAATTAACCAAGGCCAGATGGACCGCTGGAACATTGTTGTTGGCCTGAACTATCTGCCAGCGCAGGTTGAAAGCGAAATCGTTTTGGCCAAGGCTTCGGGCACCGACGCCGCCACTATCGCCAATATGGTGAAGGTCGCCGAAATGACTCGTCAGGGCTTCATCAATGGTGATATCTCTACGGTTATGAGTCCGCGCACGGTCATTACCTGGGCGCAGAACACCGCGATTTTCAAAAATGTCGGCTTTGCCTTCCGTTTGTCATTCCTCAACAAATGCGATGACGCGGAACGCGCCTTGGTCGCCGAATATTATCAACGCGTTTTTGGCCAAGATTTGCCGGAAAGCGTCGTTGGCAAAGCAAAATAAACACGGGCTATTTCGCCACTTCAGTTGAAGGAACGCATTATGAAACGCTTCGCACTCGCTCTCGCGCTGATGATTACTGCCTCACCGGCATTTGCCGCGTTAAAACCCGGGACACGCGCAACCGATTTCACAACGCAAGCAGTGTTGGCCGGCAAGGCGGACACGTTCAACCTCAACAAGGCTTTGAAAAACGGGCCCGTGGTGCTGTATTTTTATCCCAAAGCGTTCACCTCTGGTTGCACCGTTGAGGCGCATGAATTTTCTGAGGCTGCCGATGACTTTGCTGCTTATGGCGCGTCCATTGTCGGCATGTCGGCGGATAATCTGGAGACGTTAAAGCGTTTCTCGGTCGAGGCCTGCCGGAACAAATTCATGGTCGGTATTGCGACCAAGCCCATGATCAAAAATTACAAGGTCAGCCTGCCGATGATGGGCGGCACCAACCGCACAACTTATGTCATCGCGCCCGATGGTAAGATATTGTTCACTTAT
Organism: Sphingomonadales bacterium UBA656; assembly: GCA_002299895.1. Taxonomy (GTDB): domain Bacteria; phylum Pseudomonadota; class Alphaproteobacteria; order Sphingomonadales; family Sphingomonadaceae; genus Sphingorhabdus_B. The sequence continues at coordinate 35,104 of DBOC01000001.1, forward strand.
GCGCAGCTGGGCGTGAAAGGCCATGTTTCCGGCGCACTGAACGCGGTCAAGGCATGGCATGCGGCGAATCCCAAGCGGAAATAATGCATAAATCCGCCCTCCTGCTTTTGCCATTATTGCTGTCCGGTTGCACCGTGGCCGTCAAATATGGCGATGTGTTGCACAGCAGGCTGGCGGAAAACCCACGCTGCAATCCCGCGCAGAATGACGATGCGGCGATATCCGGAAAAGACCATTTCATTGTTACCAGCCGCCTGCCCGACTGCCGCGACGACAATATCCTTCTTACCAACCACAGGGCTGATCGCGTGCGCTACGCCCGCTTTGCGCCACCGCAAAAGATAAAGCCTGCAAAAGGCGATGCGCAAATACGTGTGCCACTTGCATTCCAACCGGAGGATGCTTGGTGGGATAGCCTGCGTGATGCGGCGAACCTGCGTAACGGCCGCGTGCTGATATATGTCCATGGCTATCGCGAAACTCTGCCAACTACAGCGCGCGACGCGGTGCAGATTGGTGCGATGAGCAATTTTGACGGACCAATCATCCATTATAGCTGGCCTTCACAAGGCAATTTGCTGAGCTATGCCGTGGATGAAACCAACATGTATTGGGACCAACGCAATTTCCGCAATTTCCTGACCAAATTGGCGCGAACGGAATGGGTCAAGGAAATCATTCTTGTCTCCCATTCGCTTGGCGCACGGCTTGTTATTCCGGCGGTTGAATATGTTGACCGCACGTCCACTAACGCAGATTCGAGCAATATTTCCAATATCATATTGGCTTCCCCCGATGTGGATCGTGAAGATTTTGAACGCGATATCGCGGAAGAAGTCCTCGCCGCGCGGCGCGTCAATAATGACCGCAGGGTGACGGTCTATGCATCGCTCAAAGACCGAGCGCTGGCGGTATCGCGTGCAGTGCATGGCTATCCGCGTTTAGGATCGCCTTATTGTTTTAACCCATTTGAGGCGCAGGAGTTAAAGGCCAAGGGACTGCCGCAACGCTGCTTTGCGACCAAGACGAAATATCAGACCGAGCCTGCCAAAACCGGCTTCACTATCATTGATACGACCGATGTTTCGGGCGGCGGCGCAGGCCATAGCGATTATTTGCGTAGCTTTGCCGTATGCAAGGATTTTGCGGCGGTTGTGAACGGCGCGCGCTCGACCGAGGACCGTGCGGCGACCAAGGACGCGCATGTATTCACGCTACGCGCGCCTGTAAAACCGACAAAAGAAGACATTGCCTTTATGTGCAAGAGGTTGCCCGATTAATGTCCAATGAAAGCCCTCTTGAGCAGTTCAAACAGGTCCTGACCGGTACCGCGCGCGCGCTCGCGCATGAGCCGGAGGTGGAATTGGCCTTCACCGCTGACGCGCCGAGCCAAGCGGGCAAGAATTTCAAGGTCCCCATGCCGGGTCGCTTGCTTCCGCCCGATCAAGTGGCGGAGGCACGCGGTTTTGCCGATAGCTTTGCGTTGAAGTTGAAGCATCATAATCCGGCGCAGCACGCCGCATTGCGCCCATCCGAAGTGATTGCGGGTGCGGCCTTTGATGCGGTGGAGAATGCGCGGGTTGAGGCGCTGGGGTCGCGCAACATGGCCGGTATTGCCGCCAACCTTAGCCATGCGCTTGAACTCAAAATGCGCACCGACCCGATTGCCCGCGCACAAGCCCCTGACGAAGTGCCGATTTCCACGGCCTTATCGCTGATCGTGCGCGAACGGCTCACAGGCGCGCCAGTGCCTGAGGGCGCCGCCGCTGGTGTCGATATGCTGCGCGGCTGGATTGAAGAAAATGCCGGTAGCGATTTGGACGCGCTTGCGACGGCGCTCGACGACCAAAGCGCCTTTGCCAAGCTGACGCAGTCCATGCTGGAGCATCTGAACCTCACCGAAGGTGATATCGATCCGTCCGATGCCGATGAAGGCGGCGATGATGCCGAAGATACCCAAGACCAAGACGGCGATAGCGAGGACGATGGCGACGGCGAAGCTGGTCAAGCCGAAGCGCGCGCCGAGCCGCAGCAGGGCGAAGGCGAAGAGACTGACGCCGATTATGACGGCGAAGACATGGATGACCAAGACGGCGCCGACGGCGAAATGGGCGATGACGGCATGCAACCCGTCACCCCGCAACGCCGCAATTGGGACCATTTGCCGCAGAGCGACTATAAAATCTGGTCGACCAAATATGACGAGACGATCACCGCGACCGAGCTTGCCGACGAAGAGGAACTGAACCGGCTACGCGCCTATCTGGACCAGCAATTGTCGAACTTGCAATCGGTGGTGACAAAGCTTGCCAACCGCTTGCAACGCCGTCTGATGGCGCAGCAAAACCGCAGTTGGGATTTCGACCAAGAAGAAGGCATGATTGACGCCGCACGGCTCGCGCGCATCGTCGTGTCGCCGGGCAGTTCACTTTCCTACAAAGTCGAACGCGAAACCGATTTCCGCGACACCGTGGTAACCTTGCTCATCGACAATTCGGGCTCAATGCGCGGGCGGCCCATCAGCATTGCGGCGATCAGCGCCGACATATTGGCGCGCACCTTGGAACGCTGCGGCGTCAAAACCGAAATTTTGGGCTTCACCACCCGCGCGTGGAAAGGCGGACAAGCGCGTGAGGACTGGCTCGCCGCCGGACGCCAGCCCATGCCCGGTCGCCTGAACGATCTGCGCCATATTCTTTACAAAAAAGCCGATGAGCCATGGCGGCATGCCAAGCGCAATTTGGGCCTGATGATGCGCGAAGGGCTGCTGAAGGAAAATATCGACGGGGAAGCGTTGCTCTGGGCACATAACCGCCTGATCGCCCGCGCCGAGGACCGCCGCATATTGATGGTCATTTCGGACGGCGCACCTGTTGATGACAGCACCTTGTCGGTCAACCATGGCGGCTATCTGGAGCAACATTTGCGCAAGGTTATCGAAATGATCGAAACGCGCAGCCCCGTGCAACTAGTCGCCATCGGCATCGGCCATGACGTAACGCGTTACTATAAACGCGCGGTCACAATCATGGACGTTGAACAGCTTGGCGGGACGATGATTGAACAATTGGCCGGATTGTTTGACGAGGAATAAGCTTGTCTTTCCCACGCCGCAGAATATGATTTAATCAAACGATTAAACCTGCGGGGAATTATAGATGAACGTCACTGAAGCCGTCGCCTCACGGCGCTCTGTCCGACAATTTCTGGATACACCCGTCGACAAGGCGATCCTCGAACGCGTGCTCGCAAAGGCGCAGCGTGCACCCTCGGGCGGCAATACGCAGCCTTGGAATGCAGTCATCCTAACAGGCGCACCATTGGCCGATTTGACCGCCAGGATAAAAGCCAAAGTCGCAACGGCGCCGATGGGCGATGGCCATGAATATGACATCTATCCCAAGTACTTAGAAGGCCGTTACGAAGAACAACGCCGTGGCATTGGCAAGGCGATGTTCGACTCGCTCGGTCTCGCCCGCGAAGACGGCGCTGGCCGCCTCGCACAAGTGGCAAAAAACTGGGACAGCTTTGGCGCGCCGGTTCAGCTGTTCACCTACACCCGCAAATATATGGGTCCACCACAATGGTCGGACATGGGCATGTGGTTACAAACCGTCATGCTGTTGCTGCGTGAAGAGGGCCTCGACAGTTGTGCGCAGGAGATCTGGGCTATGTACGGCACGACGATGCGCGAACTGCTGAATATTGACGATGACCATATCTTCTTCTGCGGCATGGCGATTGGCTATCGTGATGCTGACGCGGCCGTAAACAATTTCACCGTGCCACGCGTGGAGATTGACCAAGCGATCCGCTGGGACGGGTTTTAGATCCCCAACCCGTCGCCCCAGCGCAGGCTGGGGCCCATCACGCCTATCGGTTTATCCAAACACACGAGATAGGCACCAGCCTACGCTGGTGCGACGCGCACTTTGCTTAGATGCATTCCACCCAACCCGCGTTCGGATGACGAGGTTCTTGACCTCCGCATCCATTTCCACCATCGCCAAACCATGTCTGAGCTTAAACTCTTCAACAGCCTGACCCGGCAACTGGAAACCTTCACACCCGTGCATGCAGGCGAAGCGCGTGTGTATACGTGTGGACCGACAGTGTATAATTACCCACATATCGGCAATATGCGCGCTTATGTCTTTGCCGACACGTTGGGCCGCGTTCTGTCGTACAAGGGCTATAAGCTGACCCATGTTATCAACATCACCGATGTCGGCCATTTGACCGACGATGCCGATGCGGGCGAAGACAAGATGGAGAAAATGGCGGCGGAAAAAGCGCAATCCATTTGGGACATCGCCCGCCATTATACCGAGGCTTATTGGGAAGACATTAAGGCGCTGAACATTCGGCAACCCGCGCATTGGTCCATCGCCACCGATTATGTGCCGGCGATGATCGATTATGCCCAAAGCATCGCCGACAAGCATTGTTATGAACTCGAAAGCGGCCTCTATTTCGACACCTCCACCGTTGCCCATTATGGTGCATTGGCGCGTGCCAAGACCGAAGAGGGCGAAGGCCGTATCGAAGAGGTAGACGGCAAACGCCATGCGGCAGACTTTGCCATATGGCGCAAGACGCCCGCGGGCGAAACGCGGCAGATGGAATGGGATAGCCCATGGGGCAAGGGCGCGCCGGGCTGGCATCTCGAATGCTCGGTGATGTCAGAGGCGCTGCTTGGCCTACCGTTCGATATCCACACCGGTGGCATCGACCATCGCGAGATCCATCACCCAAATGAAATCGCGCAGAACCAAGCGCGCTGCGGCAGCGACCATAGCGGCGCGCGTTTTTGGATGCACAACAACTTCCTGATCGAACGCAGTGGCAAGATGAGCAAATCATCGGGCGAATTTCTGCGCGTGCAATTGCTCATCGACAAAGGCTTCCACCCCCTCGCCTACCGCCTCATGTGCCTGCAAGCGCATTATCGCAGCGAGCTGGAGTTTTCGTGGGAAGGTTTGCAGGCTGCGTTTGTGCGGCTGAAGCGGATGGTGATGGGGGTGACCAACCTCAAGGCCCGTCAAGCTGAGACACAAACCGGTGAGGCTGATACATGGACCCTGAAACAAGTTCAGGGTGACGTTGCCCCAGCTATTTCGGCAACGCTACGTGACTTTGGTGCGGCAGTATCGGACGATCTAAACACCGCAGTCGCGCTTACGTCGCTAGAAACACTCATTGGCCTGAAAAAGGTCGACCTCGAACACCAACTTTCAGCCATTGCAGAGATGGATGCTGTCCTGGGTTTGAATTTGCTGACAATAGAACGAGCTGAATTGCGCCTCCGTCCATTGAACGCGCAGTTATCAGTTGAGCACATTGAGGCTTCTATTGTCTTTCGCAGAGAACTCAGGGCACAACAAAACTATCCAGCTTTGGATCGTAATCGCGACGACCTCATCGCCAAGGGCGTTGAGGTGATGGACGGCGACCCGTTGGGTTGGGATTGGAAGCTCGACATATGATGCTGACAATTGCCTGGCTCGTCCTTGCGGCTATCCACGCGCTACCCGCGCTGGCGCTGTTCCGTCCGGCGATGATAGGGCAGCTTTACCGCGTGGCGAACGACAACCCCTTATTCCTGTTGCTGCATCATCGCGCTGCGCTGTTCCTCGTTATCTTCCTGCTCGCTGTCTGGGCTGCATTTGACCCTGCGAGCCGCCGCGTGGCGAGCGTTGGCGTCGGCGTCAGCATGATTTCCTTCTTGATCCTCTATTGGTCTGCAGGTTCCCCACCCGCATTAAAAACCATTGCTATGACCGATCTTGTCGGCATCCCGTTTCTTATCTTTGTCACTTGGAAAGCTTTTGCCGCATGACCAAAACGAAACTCGTAATGTCGGGCCTTGTGCGTCCGTTGATTGAACCGCGCTTACCCGACTGGATTGAACCGCATTTCTTCATGTCGAAGGAAGAAGCGCTAGAGCTAGCGCCGCAGGCGGAGATTGGCTGGTTCGACATGTATGACAAAGGCGACATGGCCACGGTCATCGGTGCCGCCACCCAGATGAAATGGTTGAACAGCATTTATGCCGGCGTCGACGGCATGCCTTTGGCACAGCTAAAGGCGCAAGGCTGCGTCGTCACCAATGGCGCGGGCATCAACGCCATCACCATCGCGGAATATGTCGTGATGGGCATGCTGACCGTCGCCAAAAACTATCGCGAAATCGTGCGCGCGCAAGAACGCCGTGAATGGTTGCTGGATTCGCCCGGCAAAGTTGAGCTGGCAGGGTCCAAAGCGTTGCTGCTCGGCTATGGCGCGATTGGCAAGCTGATTGAAGAACGGGTGAAGCCCTTTGGCGTCGATGTGACCGTGGTGCGCCGCTCGGCGGGACCAAATACCCTGACGCCTGACCAATGGCGGGCGCAGTTGGGCGAATATGACTGGGTCATCCTCGCCGTTCCCGCAACGCCGGAAACCGACAATATGATTGGCGCAGATGAGCTTGCGGCGATGAAACCAAGCGCGACACTCATCAACATCGCACGCGGATCAGTGGTCGATCAGGGCGCTTTGGTGGCTGCATTGCAAGCCAAGCACATCGCCAACGCATTTCTAGACGTCACCACGCCGGAGCCGCTTCCTGCCGACCATGTCTTGTGGACGTTGGATAATGCACATGTCACGATGCATTTGTCGGGCCGAGCGCAGGACAAGATGTTCGTTCGTTCAGCCACGCGCTTTTTTGAAAATCTCGAACGCTATCGCAAGGGCGAAGCGCTGGAGCCAATGGTTAACCTCGATTTGGGATATTGAAAATGCCAAACCCCGCAGAAATCTGGCACACAGTTGCCCTTTCCCGCGATGCAAAGGCGATTTCCGCCGTCCTGCATGATGATTGTGTTTTCGAAAGCCCAGTTGTGCACTCCCCCCAAATGGGCAAGGCCATTACAGCTAAATATCTCGCCGCTGCAGGCCACACTTTGGGCAATGCGGAATTCAAATATGTCGGCGAATGGCACCGTGAGAATAGCGCAATCTTGGAATTTCAGACCGTCATCGACGGCATCGCAATCAATGGCATCGACATGATCACATGCGATAATGACGGCCTGATCACCCATTTCAAGGTCATGGTCCGGCCGTTAAAGGGCATGAACATGCTGCACCAGAAAATGGGCGAAATGCTGCAGCAAATGACGGGCTGATTTTCTAACCACACCGCACAAAAAAAGGCCGGAAGGTTTCCCCTCCGGCCCATTTTGTTTCAGCGTGCGCTGAGGGTTTGGACTTAGAAGTCCATACCGCCCATACCGCCCATGCCGCCCATGCCACCTGGCATGCCGCCGGCGCCCGCAGGCTTGTCTTCTGGCGCGTCGGAGATAGCTGCTTCGGTAGTGATCAGCAGACCAGCAACCGATGCCGCGTCTTGCAATGCCGTACGCACAACCTTGGTTGGGTCGATAACGCCCGAAACCACGAGGTTTTCATACACATCGGTTGATGCGTTGAAGCCCATGGTTTCGTCATTTTCGCGCAACAAGTTACCCGAAACAACCGCACCGTCATATCCGGCGTTGGCTGCGATTTGACGCAATGGAGCAACAATCGCCTTACGGATGATGTCGACACCGCGTGTCTGGTCATCATTGGCGCCCTTGAGGCCTTCGAGAGCCTTGGTAGCATACAGAAGTGCTGTACCGCCGCCGGGAACGATGCCTTCTTCAACGGCTGCGCGGGTTGCGTGCAGCGCGTCGTCAACGCGGTCCTTGCGCTCTTTCACTTCAACTTCGGTCGAACCACCGACCTTGATCACGGCAACACCGCCGGCAAGCTTCGCCAAACGCTCTTGCAGCTTTTCCTTGTCGTAATCCGACGTGGTGTTTTCGATTTGTGCACGGATCGCTTCTACGCGGCCCTTGATCGCATCGGTTTCGCCAGCGCCATCGACGATGATGGTGTTGTCCTTATCGATGGTGACGCGCTTGGCTTGGCCGAGCATGCCCAAGGTGACGGTTTCAAGCTTGATGCCCAGATCTTCGCTGATCATTTCACCCTTGGTGAGGATCGCGATATCTTCCAACATCGCCTTGCGACGATCGCCAA
>DBOC01000010.1 GCA_002299895.1 Sphingomonadales bacterium UBA656
ACTTCTCAACGACAATCAACACGGCAAGATCAGCTCGGGGTGATCCAGCGCGAGCAAGCCCAAGAGTGCATAGAGATAGGCTTCATCGTTGAAGCTGTGGCCGTCATCCTTCACGAAGTTATTGATCGTCGATCCCGACACGGCTGCGGCCATTTTTTTGGTCGGGAAACCGATTTCAGTGAGCTGCGCTTTCAATGGTGCTGAGCCTGAAATCTCAGCGATGCGCTTTGAAAGCTTCTCATAGCTGACTGCTGAGGATTTCAACTCAAGCGCCTTGCGCGTGGAAATCCTTGCCGCTGCGCTTGTGTAGCTCGCACTCCAATCAATCATCGCACTTTTCTCCATCCAGCATCGGCTGGATGGTTATGTGGCAACTGAAGCTTTTTAATCAAGTTCATCCCACGCCGAAGTATTGGCGGTGGATAAATCGTCCCCCTACTAAGTCAATCGGCCAGCTGGCTCCAACCTTTCAAATTGGGAAGGAGCACCCGATGTTTCTTTGTAGTGAATGTGAAATCAAAGGATACTGCACCGAGATCAAGATAGAACTCGTTAAGCTATTCGACCTGCAAAATCCGCAATACGTCTATGATGTGCGCGATTTTTGCTATCGCCTTGGCCTTTCGCGTGACGCTTGGTTAGATCGACTGACCGATTGGCTGCGTGATTTCAACGGTCAGTTCGTGGATGATGCCGGTCGTATCGTGGAAATCGATCTTGAATCGTTCGATACCGCGAGCATCCGCTATTACTTTCGGGACAATTGCTGTGCGCGGCCAAACCGAAAGGGGTTCGTGCATCCGAACGCTCTGACACGATTTCAGGTGATGGCGTCCATCATAAAGGCCCGCTTCCCGTCCGTCGCCGAGACTTGGGGCAAGCCAAACGGGAATCGGCAGCACGTCCCCCCGTGCTCAGCTTCAGCCTGATTTATTCCTCGACTCACGCCGGACGCCCCCGCGCGTCCGGCAACTTTTCAGGAGCTCAACATGAACCAGCAATTCAACGCCCCTCAATCGCCAAACCCTATGTGGCCCGCGTTCGATGCTATTGCGAAGGCCGTTGGCGCTATCGGCGCATTCATTTTTACCCCTCCCGCTCATCACTTCACGTCATTCATCATCGAGGCTTTGTTCGCAAAAATCTGGGGGCCAGAGACAACCGGCTTCGCATCCGTCGTTTGGTTCTGTCTGTTGGGTTATCTGAGCTACGCGATTGGTCGCGCGGCGGTTCTTGCAGCATTGCTGATCTGCTTCACCGGCTGGCTGATGCGTATGGCACTTGTCGCATGACGCAGTTCAACGCTGGCATGATCGACCGCGAAGAATTCCGGCACGGGTCGGCGAGCTGGGCAACGCTCGCCGACATCGAGCGCGTGGGACTGCTCAATGCACGCGGTCCGCAAGTCGGATTTTTCGAAGGGGAACCGCTTCATCTCGACAGTGACGCGCCGATGATCACAATTGGCGGCGCGGGTTCGGGCAAATGTCGCGATGTGCTGGCATACATTTTATGCCAGCTCCACGTCGAACGGTTGTTCGTGCTCGATCTACGCGGCGAACTCGGCGCGATCTCAATTCACAATTTCGCTGCCAAAGGCATCAATGCCTACTTTTGGAATCCGATGGGGTTGGCCGATCTCCCTCACCATCGATGCAACCCACTTGATGTGCTGACACTGAATGGTGGCAGGTTGATCGCTGACGCGCAGATGATTGCCGAAAGCCTCGTGCCGTTTTCATCGGGCGATTCTGGCCGCTATTTCGAACAGCGCGCGCGCAACGTTCTCGATACGCTCTTGGTACATCTGGTTGAGCGGCACGGTCATGTCGATTTTGCGATGCTTTCCCGTCTCGTCAATGCAATCGAAGGTGATATCGAAAGCTGGCTCGATGAAACCGAGGTGATGCTCAAATCACAATTCCCAAGCGTGCGCCGCACGGTCGGAGAATTGCTCGCCAAGCAAGCGGACGCGCCAAAGGAGTTCGGCGCGATCATGGGCACGCTTTATGCAAGCCTTTCATTTCTCGACGATCCCGCCCTGCTCCTGAGTTTGGAGAACCCAGAATTTTCACTCGCGGCGCTATGCGCCGAAGGTCGGCCCTCTTCGTTCTTCATGAACGTGCCGCATGAATATGTGGGTATCTGGTCGCCGCTGCTGCGCTGCTTTTTTACAAGCGCGATGCTCTATAAGTCACGCAAGCCAGACGCCCCGCGCATCACCATGCTGATCGACGAAGCCGGTCAGCTCGGCAATTTCTCGGCGCTTCTGAAGGCGTTCACGTTCGGGCGCGGTGCTGGCGTCCGCGCATGGGCGTTTTTTCAAGATTTAGCTCAGATTAAGCAAAATTATGGGGCTGACGCACTGCAAAGTTTCTTGGGTAGCGCCCAGCTCCGGCAATTTTTCGGCGTCCGTGATTTTGAAACTGCGGAGCTGATTTCGAAAATGCTCGGCATGGAAACCTTGGAATATGTCGATCCGTTGCAGCGCGAACGCGCGAAGCACGGCAAGTGGCAGGCGTTAGCGGGATTTTTGATTGGCAGTGATCCATTGCAGTCATTGCGTGAACTCAAACGCTATCAAACTGAATCGGGACATCGCGCGAAGCAAACGCGGCGGCTGATGACGCCTGATGAAATTCTCGCGATGCCAGAAAATCGGCAGATCATTTTCATCTCGGGCCTAAACCTTCGGCCAATCTATGCGGAAAAATTTGCGTATTATGATCGGATTGAGATGGCCGGAAAATTCCTGCCCAATCCCTATCATCCGCCGCAATACAGCGTGCGCGTTATGACTGAATATGGCTGGCATACCTGCCGCGTGATCAACTTTCCTGTGCCCCCCGCAGTTGCCCACTATCCTCAGTATAAAAGCGGCTGGTGGGCCTATGTCGATGGCTACCGCCCTTCAGTCGAGAGGAAATCCAATGATGGAATCTGATTTCGATGATGAGCTGCCGCTGCGCAGTCGCCTGCCTACGCATGACATATACGCCGACGATACCAATCGCGACGGCACTGATCGTCGTCGCAAAATCGGCGTCGGTTACGCGCATCTCGATGGCGACGGCATTCAGCTTCTGATCGATTGCGTGCCGCTCTCGGGGTCGATCTGCGTTCGCGCGAAGCATTTCAGCAAAAAGGAATTGCACTGATGTCTGAGGATCAGAAATCCAAAAGTCCAAGCCATATCGCCTATCAGGTGCGCGACGGTGCGGAAGGCACCTCGCACTTCAACCGGATCGGCTCGGCGTTCGCCCATAAGGACGGACAAGGCTTCAATCTGAAACTAGATAGCGTGCCGGTCGATGGCCGGATCACGCTGCGCACCGCGAAAGATAGGGTCGCGGCGGCGCGTGAAAACAAAGCCAATCCCGCAACGCGTGAGCGCGGGGATATTGAGCGGTGAAACCGCCGCGTCAAAAAGCCTTCAATGATCGGGCCGCGCCACAAGCGCGGCCCATTGCCACAAAGGCGGAACTGATCGCACGGCTGCGCGCACGGCAAACGCCAAAAGTTGAACAGGCGCTGGAGCCTCACGGGCATTTACGCAACGTCGTGAAGTCGCTCTATGCGGCACAAAACGAAACGCGCATCACCGTCATTCGGGAGCGCCTTCTCGATGCCAGAGCAAAACTGCGGTCGGGATTCGCACGCTCTAAGAACATAGATCGCGGTCGCTGATTACGATCTGACGAACGCGGATAGCAAATCCAAATCATGATGATCGGCGGCGCGGAGTGCATCGACATAGGCACGTCGCGTCGTACTAGGATCGACAAGATTGACGCTACCCCATGTGAAGCGTTCGCCGCCATTGGCGATAAGAAGCAAGTCGGTTGCGAACCGTGAATGTCGCCCGTTGCCATTGGCGAACGGGTGAATCCAAACCAGCCGATGATGAAACCGCGCAGCGATTTCATCTAGTGTGTAAGTGCCGTTTTCAAGCCAGTAGCGCGTGTCGCTCAAAAGCTGGGCAAGCTCGGTGTTGATCTTCCAAACCTCAACGCCGATGTTTTTCTCGCTCTGGCGGATTTTCCCCGCCCATTTCCAAACATTGCCAAACATGCGCTTGTGCATCTGGCGCAGAAACCGTTCGCTGAGCACGTCGCGCTTGCGCGCGAGCGCCCAAAGCTCGGCTTCAACAATGTTTGCCTGCTCGGCCTCGTTTAGCTCGCGACGTTGCGAGATATAAGACAGGATGAGATCAGCGCGCTCATCGGGGGTGAGCGGCGTTGATGCATCATCCTGTTCCAAGAGAGGATCGGTCATTCTTCCTCCCAGATTTTCGAGCCGGATTTTTCTGCGAGTGATCGCGCCAAGCGCAGCACCATGCCTTTGTCGTCGTCACGTTCAAGCGATTGCGCTTCAAGTGCCATCGTATGACGTGTGCGTTCTAACTGCTTGCGCGCGGCTGCAAGAGACTGGTTCACAACCATCTCCTCAAGCGACTCATGCGGCACGAGGGTATAGACTAAGCGACAACCAAGAGCTTGGGCGGAACGCTCAAGCGTATCCAGCGTGATGGCCCCTCTAGCTTCGGCCTTCTCAATCGCCAATGCACGTTGCTGGCTGACGCCGAGCCGTCGCCCAAATTGTTCTGCCGTCATACCAAGGGCTTCACGAATGGCCTTAACCCAGCCACGTGATGGGCGCGCGATATCCTCAAGCTTGCCGATACGGGCAAGCCGACGATCTAAATTCTGCCTTGCCATTGTGCGAGCGTCGGGCGACATAAAACAACCTTTAAGTTGGTATATATTGAGTTTATACTAACATATAAGTTGGTTGAAACCAACAGAAAACAAATCTAAATATTGGTTTCTGTGACCTGACGCTCTTTCGTGGAACGCCCCATGTCCCGCCTAAAGCCTACAAAACTGCCAAAATTTGACTAATGGGACTAAATTAGTCATAATTAAATTATAAGATAGCTCTGGTTTGAGAAATATTCTTATTCATTGAAGCTGCGATGACCGAGAACGCCGGTCAACCTCCCAAAGCCGGATTGCGAGCTTGAACGCTGCGGCGCGATCCCCCCGATAGGGCTGATGGCTTGGGATAAAAGATGGACGAACGCAGCATCGTGAGTTGGCTTATGAGAGTGCCAGATATTGAGCGGTATCGCTCCCATGTTGCGGGTGTCAATCTACCCCAAGCCCTGAAGGACGAAATGATCCTGATCGTCTGGCGCATGATGCAAGACGAAATTGACCGCGCTTGGGGTACAAATTCGGTTCAGCAAATTCTTCAAATCCAAGAAGAAAAACGTTCCAAAATGGACGCCGAACATGCTAGGTTTTTGCTTCAATCAATGAAGGAAAAACGAGCAAAGCGCGCCCCTGAATGTGGCGGGCCAAGGTAGGATTCCATGACGAAGACCACGAACCTCAAAGCTGTTATCTACTGCCGCGTGTCGAGCACAAAGCAAACCACGCAAGGCAACGGCCTCGACTCTCAGGAAACACGCTGCCGCGAATATGCTCGCTATCGCGGGCATGACGTTGTGAAAGTGTTCAAGGATGACGCATCGGGCGGCTTGGTAACGCGCCCCGCGATGCAATCCATGCTGGCGTTCCTCAAGAGCCGCCGCAAAGAAACCACTGTTGTCATCATCGACGATATCAGCCGCCTTGCGCGTGGCCTTGAAGCGCACCTCAAGTTGCGCGCGGCCATCAGCAGCGTGGGCGGCATTCTGGAATCGCCTTCAATCGAGTTTGGCGAAGATTCAGACAGTCAGCTCGTCGAGAATCTTCTCGCCAGCGTCTCGCAGCACCAACGCCAAAAGAATGGGGAACAGACAAAGAACAGAATGCGTGCGCGAACGATAAATGGCTACTGGTCATTCTATCCGCCGGTTGGTTATCGCTTCGAGCGTGTCGCCGGTCACGGCAAGCTACTCGTGCGCGCCGAACCTGTCGCGTCGATTGTTGCCGAAGCCCTTAATGGCTTCGCGACGGGCCGCTTCGCATCGCAAGCGGAAGTGCAGCGGTTTTTTGAATCGCAGCCGCAATTCCCGAAAGCGAAAAACGGCGGCATCACAATTCAGCGCGTAACCGAAATCCTGAACCAGCCGATCTACTCGGGCCATATCGAAGTGGCAAAATGGGATATCTCGCTGCGCAAGGGTCAGCACGAAGGGTTGATCTCGCTCGAAACCTATCTTGAAATTCAAGAGCGCCTTCACGGCAAGGCGCGCTTGCCAGTGCGCCAGAACGTAAACGCGGATTTTCCTCTACGGGGCTTTGTCACCTGTGGTGATTGCAACCATCCCCTGACCGCAAACTGGTCGAAGGGACGGCATACGCACTATCCGTACTATATCTGTCGCACCAAGGGCTGCGCGAGCGCGGGCAAGTCGATCCCGCGCGCCAAGGTCGAAGATGCCTTTGAAGAAGTTTTGCGCTGTCTCACGCCATCGCAGGATTTGATCGCGCTTGCGTCGCACATGTTCCGCGATTTGTGGGAGCAACGCGCGGCGTCAGAGAATGCTGCCAAGCTTTCCATGAAGGCGGAGCTTTCGCAGATTGACCGAAAGCTGAATCAACTTCTCGACCGGATTGTCGATGCTGACAGCGAGACGCTGATCAAAGCGTACGAAAAGCGTCTACAGGAATTTGAATCGCAGAAGCTGGTGCTGAACGAGAAAATCGCAAACTGCGGTCGTCCTTTGCCAGACTATGACGAAACTTTTCGAACCGCGATGGAATTCCTCGCAAGCCCTTGTAAACTATGGGCTTCTGAGAGGTTGGAGGACCGTCGTGCAGTGCTCAAACTAGCATTCGCAGACAACATGGCATACGTGCCAAAAGAAGGTTTTCGAACCGCTGAATTTTCCTTGCCCTTCAGGGCGTTACAGGATTTTTCAGGATCAAAAAGAGAGATGGTGCACCCAACTGGATTCGAACCAGTGGCCCCCAGATTAGGAATCTGATGCTCTATCCTGCTGAGCTATGGGTGCATCGAAAATCGCCATAGCTGTGCGCAGTTAGGCGGTCAATTTTTTGCGGAGGGTGGGACGACCGGAAACAACAAAGGCGTAACGTCGATGCCTTCTTCGACTAATGCCTTTGTTTCATCGCGGCTGGTTTCGCCGTGAATTAGACGGTCGGGCTCTTCGCCATAATGGATCGCGCGCGCCGTTTCGGCGAAGTTACCGCCCACCCATTGCGACTTATCTAGCATTTCAGATTGCGCACGCGCCAATTTTTGGACCAGCTCCGCCACAATAGCGGGAGGCATTTCGGTGGCCGGTGCATCCGCGTTGGTCGCAGCCGCAGCGGGAGCCACCGAAGCCGGGCGGCCCGCTTGTTGGTTCCCCTTGCGCGGAACATTTGGCACCGAAAGCGCCTTTTGTATCACGCCGTCTTGGCAGGTTGGGCACACGAGCAGACCGCGCGATTTCTGTGCATCAAAATCAGCAGAGGACGCGAACCAGCCTTCGAACTGGTGTCCGTTGCTGCAATTCAGGTCAAATGTGATCATACTGCGGTGCCGACTCCCAGCAGGCCATCCAGCTTTCCTTGCGCATCGAGCACGCGCAAATCATCCGATCCGCCAATTGCGACATCATTGATAAAAATCTGCGGTACGGTTTGAGCGCCAGGCGCCCGTGCGACCATTTCAGCACGCTTTGCACCACCCATCGTCACGTCATATTCGCTATATTGAACGCCTTTGCTGTCCAACAGATGTTTGGCCCGCACGCAATAAGGGCAGGCAAATTTGGTGTAGATTTCAACGGTAGCTGTCATGAAACTGAAATGGTGTTCCGCGCCCTGCAAGTCAAGCGTCGAACGATATCATTGCGTCCGCTTGCGTCCCGCCGCCTCGCAAGGCCCGCGCCCAACAAAAAATCTGCACCCAATCTGCGCCCCCGCGCTTCAGCATCGCGACGCAGCCGTCGCTGGTCGCGCCCGTGGTTAGAACATCGTCGATCAGGATGATGCATCGCCCCTTCAACTTGCCTTTATATTTTGGATGCAGGGCAAAGGCGCGTGCCACGGCCTGTCTGCGGCGTTTGTGATCTAAGCCTCGCATGCTGGGCGTGCGTTTATGCCGGACCAATATATCGGGCACAAAGGCGATGCCGCTTAAGGCTGCAAGCTGTTTGCCGATCAACGCTGACTGGTTGAAACTGCGGGACCAAATCCGCGTCCAATGCAATGGCACTGGCGTAATGACCAACTGCTCTTGCTCTTCGGGCAAATGGCGCAGCATCTGTTGCGCGATGACGCGGGCTAAGCCGATTTTGCCGCCATATTTCAACCGAAGGGCAACTTGCGCCGATAATTCATCATATTTTACCGCCGCACGGATACCGTCATGTCGTGGCGGATTTGCGATGCAGGACGCGCAATACGCGTCCGCGCCACGGTCAAATTCAAAGGGGGTTGCGCACCCCCGACACCATGGTGGCCCCAGAAACTCCAACTTTTGCCAACAGGACACACAAAATGACCCGCCCGCCGCAATAATAACGCCGCAACAAGGGCAGCGTTCGGGCAATACCCAATTCAACATATCATGGAAAATGTGGCGTCCTTTTGCCATATCGCACTTGTCGAACAAAGCATCGGGCGGCACAAGGGCACAAATGCATAATGAATTGAATCCACCGGAAATTTTTGACCGCCGCCGTCGTCATGCCTTGCGCGCACGGGCCGCAGGGCGTTCGGGGGATGATTTCCTATGGCACCATATCGCGCAGGATATGGCGGAGCGGCTGTCTGCGGTTACGCGCACGTTCGCACATGCTCTTATCATTGGGCCTATCGGACAATGGCAAACGGAGATTCTCCCGCCAAATGTCCCTTGCACCCTTGCCCCTCTGCGCGACACAGGAACTGGGGCGGGGACGGCGCATGATGCACCCGTTGCTTTGGAAGAAGACCGTTTGCCTTTCACCCCGGGTAGCTTTGATCTCGTAATATCGGCGGGAACGCTGGATAGCGTAAACGACTTGCCCGGTGCGCTGATTCAAATCCGTCGCCTCTTGCGACCCGACGGGCTATTCCTTGGTCATATGTTTGGCGCAGGGACGCTGGGTACGCTAAAGGCTATGTTGCTGGAGGCGGATGCGGATCGCGTCACCCCGCATATTCACCCACAAATTGACTTGCGTAGCGCGGCAGACCTTATCGTCCGTGCTGGCTTCACTTTGCCTGTGGCGGATCAGGACTTGTCCGCCGTGCGTTATGGTGACTGGCGTTCCATCGTATCAGACATACGCGACGCTGGGCTAGGCAATGCACTTGCTGGACCGCGCAATTATTTGGGCAAAGACATCGTCGCTCGGCTGGACCATGCATTCGCGTCGCGTGCCGATGCGCAAGGCAAGGTGACCGAAGGCTTTGCGCATATTTACTTAAGCGGATGGGCACCTTCCGAAAACCAACCCCGACCCGCTAAGAGGGGAAGTGGGCAGGTGTCTCTCGCGGATATATTGTCCAAGGATCAAGCGGGCTAAAGGCCCTGAAGCTTGCGGACCAGCGGATAGTCGGCGGGCGGCATTGGCAAATCCGCCATATCTTGTGGCAATAGCCAACGGATATCGGACGCGTAGATCGCCGTTGGCGTGCCTGTCCATTTGACACAGCGATAGAGCAGCAAAACCAGATTACGGTCCCCCAATGGTTCACTGGCGAAGGTTTCTGGCACCAAATCCTGCGCCGCGACGATAATGCCCAACTCCTCCTCAAGCTCGCGCACTAGCGCCGCTTCAGGAGATTCGCCGAGATCGACCTTGCCCCCTGGGAACTCCCACAGGCCGCCCATTTGAGCGCCCATAGGCCGCTGTTGCAGGAGGATTTCCCCCTTATCATTGGTCAATGCGGCGGCAACCACGAACAATAACGTCGGACTGTTTTCCATATTCTCATCACATCGCAAGGTTTTGACAGGCTGTGTGGGATTTTGATGCGTCTCGCAACACGGGAATGCAGCGAGACATCCCTTTTCGTTCAGTATGTGACGATCTTCAGCTTCTGCCCCGGGCGAATGGTCGCGTTGGATGACAGCCCATTTAGCGCCCTAAAACGTTCGGTCTGCAAGGACGGATATGCCATGCGCGCCGCCAGCGATGCGACATTATCTTGTGACCCTGCCGTGATAATACGCAGCTTGCGTGGCTTTACCGCTGATGCTTGCGCGGCGGTCAGGCGCGACATGCTCGCAAACATGCGGTCAAACGGGTTGGCGCTGCTGGCCGTAATCGTCACAAAATGATAGGCCGTGTCGGGTGCCCATTCATACGCAAACACCGTAACGACGCGTTGCCCCTGCTGCGTATTAACAACAGAATTGCTGTAAAAAGCCGGGATATCGTTCACCGTTGTTCGCCGAATTTCTCCTGACGGAATGGTGGCATTGTCGCCCGAAACCGCCTTCAATGCTTTGGCGATGTAGCTGCTGCGATTACCATCAAATGCGCCGCCCGTGAATATCGCCTTCCCGCTATTGCCGTTAATCGCGACGGAATCGCTGCTGTTTTGCATGCCAAAGCCATAAGGCGCGGCGAACTGCATCTTCAGTATCGGATGCAGGAAATTTTGCCCTTCGACCACACCTTGCGCAGGGTCATCGCCATATAGCATGCCATCAATCACAGCCAAATGCGCGTCAGCATTGCGCAAAGTGCTGGCGGGATAGCTTTTGGCGCGCGATGCCGCCCGCGAAACGCGGCGGGCAGGATCAGGGTGGGTACTTGCCCACTCCGGAACTCGGTTATCCGCCAAGCCGGCAACTTGCGTATCGACGCTGGTCTGCAACGCCAATGAATACAGCATTGATGACAAGGCGCTGGGGTCATATCCGGCCTTGCTCAAATAGCGGATGCCGTAATCATCGGCTTCCTCTTCTTGCGTACGCGAGTATTTAAGCGTGAAGACCTGCGCCAATGGACCTGCATATTGTTGCAAACCGCCGCCCAACGCGCCCAATAAGCCACCAGAATTTCCGAGCACAGCCCCCAATATGCTGCCGCCCATCCCCAAAAGACCAGCCAACGTCGCGTTATTCTTGCGCTTTTCACTATGCCGCGCTGCGGTGTGACCGACCTCATGCCCGAGCACGCCCGCCATTTCGGCTTCGCTGTTGGTCAGGGCAACCAATTGCCGCGTGATGTAGATATACCCGCCGGGCAGCGCGAATGCGTTGTTCACTGACGAATTGAGCAAGGTCACGTTAAAGTCGCTTTGCGCGTTTCCAAGCCCCGACTGCATGGCAATATTTTTGCCAATGCGTACGACATAGGCCGTTTGCGGACTTTCCATCGGTCCGCCAAATTCTTTCAAGATTTCTGTGTGATATTTGGCACCCTCATTCTTTTCTTGGGCGGTAAAGGGCTTGGGCGCCACTGGGCCTGCGGTTCGGGACTGTGCGTCGGCGGGAAACGGACAGGCAACCACGCTCAGCCCGAAAATGGCCGCACTGGTAAAAAGATACAGTTTCGAAAAACGCATCAACATCCTCCCACATAAAGGCAACGTTACTTGGAATCTGCCGTTTCACCGCCGCACATAAGAACGGCCATGGGGTTTTATATCCAGTGCAGTTAAGCCCCCATGGACAAGAATTTGGCGCGACGCTGTTGCAGCAATTCCTTTGACGAGAATCCGGACAATGCCGCCAACTCCTCGTCTATAGCCTTCGCAAGCGCCGCTGCTGCTGTCGCATGGTCGCGATGCGCACCGCCAATGGGTTCGGCAACAATCCGGTCAATGATACGCAGCGCCTTCAAATCGTCTGCGGTCATCTTCATGGCTTGCGCGGCGTCCGCCGCTTTGTCGCCCGTGCGCCACAAAATCGATGCGCAACCTTCGGGCGATATCACCGAATAAACGGCGTATTGAAACATCAAAATGCGATCGGCAGCCGCCAGTGCGACAGCACCGCCAGAACCACCCTCCCCGACGATGCAAGCAATCATCGGCACACCCAGCGCGAGGCATTTCTCGGTGGAACGCGCAATCGCCTCTGCCTGTCCCCGCTCTTCTGCCTGAATGCCTGGGAACGCGCCCGACGTATCGACCAAGCTTACAACTGGGATGCCGAACCGATCCGCCAGTTCCATCAGGCGAATGGCCTTGCGATAGCCCTCAGGCTTACCCATGCCAAAATTATGGCGCAGGCGGCTTTGCGTATCGTCGCCTTTTTCATGCCCAATGACCATCACACGGCGACCATTGAGGCGGCCAAGGCCACCTATAATCGCTTGGTCATCGCCAAAGGCGCGGTCCCCTGCCAAAGGCATGAAGTCTTCAAACATCGCTTCGATATAATGTTTGAAATGGGGACGTTCGGGGTGTCGAGCGACCTGCGTTTTCTGCCATGCGGTTAGATTGGCATAAGTATCCTTCAATTGCTTGTCCGCCTTGGCGCGCAATTTGGTGATTTCGGCGCCCGCATCAACGTCGCTATCACGCGCAGCATCTTGCAGTTCAAGGATGCGCGCTTCGAGCGCGGCAACCGGCTTTTCAAAATCGAGATATACCATCATGCCAGCGGGTTAGAGCCTGATGCGCGACGGGTCAATGTGCGCGTTGCCAATGGATGACGTCGATTTACCAGTTCGACGAGCTTGCTGCTGTCGACATGCGTGTAAATCTGGGTCGTCGCGATGTCTGCATGCCCCAGCATGGACTGCAACGCCCGCAGATTTGCGCCACCTGCCAAAAGATGGGTGGCAAAGGCATGCCGCAGGATATGCGGGCTGACCTTTGCGGGATCCAGCCCTGCATGCGCAGCCAAATCCTTAATGATCTGGAACAAGCGAATGCGGCTGATATGCCCTTCGCGTGATGGAAAGAGAAATCGCGACTTTTCCGGCACGAAGTCCAGCCATGCACTGACCGCTTGGCGCGCACGGTTGGAAATAGGGATTAATCGTTCCTTATCGCCTTTACCTTTTATGATGATGAAAGGCCTATCAGAAACGACCGCATTACGCGGTAGGGCAACCAACTCAGTCGCACGCAGGCCGGAGCCGTATAGCAGCTCGATAAGCGCCGACAGTCGGTAATCATTGGCTATCGGTTGCGCCTGTACGAGCTTTGATTCAATGACCGCGAACAAAGTGTCGACTTCATCTTTATCCAATATTTTGGGCAAGGGCCGCGTCTGTGCTGGCTTTGGTAGGGCGGTCGACGGATTGTCGGGGCGAAAGCCTTCCTCATGCAGAAAGGCAAAAAAACGCCGTAATGCCGACGCCTTGCGCGCTACGGAACTGTTGGCAAGATCGCGCCATTGGCCGGCGAGCGCGACAAGCGCGTCAGGCTCCGCCGCGGTCAATTTGCCATGTAAATGGCCGGATGCCGACATCAAGTCGCTTTGATACGCCAATAGCGTGTTCTTAGCGACCCCCTGCTCTGCCGCCAGCATTTCCAGAAAACGGCCAATCAGATCACGATCGTCTAAGCTCATTGCCGGCTGACGATCGTCATTGTCATATTATCAGGCAAAAGTGACAGCTTCCGCGGCAATCATCCGTGCTTCGGCCTCCAAACCGACCTGGCGCAAGGAACGGACGATGTAATATAGATGACTGGCAGGCACAGCCGACCATGACGGCGCCTGAAGTGCCGCAATCGCCATCAACGCAACTGTGCCCTGCTCGCCACGTTCGGCGGCGGCGCTAATCGTCTTTGACCATGCCGTTTGCCGGGCAATATTGATTTTGAGTTCGCTTGCAAAATCGGTGCGTGCGTCGCTTTCAATTCGGCCAAGCCCTGACAGACCAGCTAACAAAAGCCGCGATTTATGTGCGTCGCTACTGTCATCATTGCCGAAAAAATCATCAAGGCTGCCATAATCAGCGGCCGTTACCCGCCCTGGCGCCGCCAATGTCAAAAGCGCCCAACCCAGCGATCCATCCGCCACAACATTCATCCATCGCGCCGCGGATCGGTCAAGACCTGCCGTCAGCATCGACGCAATAAGCTGGTCAGCCTCTGCCTGATGATCGGCGTCAGGTGTAATCAGCGCTGCCGCACGCGCGGTCATCACCAATGACGCCTGATAGTCTGCACCTGCTGCCGCCGTCGTCCATAAAGATGTCATAGCCGCAACCTTGGCATCTGCATCCGAAGCGGTGTAGGCATTTCCGAGATTTTCTGCCTGCACCCGCGCGGCGTCGGGCGCATCGGGATCCGCAAGAACCTGCGCATAGAGATCCACCATGTTCCGGTTCGACAATATGCCAAGCGCCGCTGCATTGGATGCATATTTGACGCGGATCGTCGGCGTAAACATCGGCAACTGCACCCGCCAACCATCGATCTGACGCCCTGTGCCGGCAAATAGGCTTTCGGGAGGTTCAAGGCCAACAGCGGCGGAAAGACCGAAGCGCCAAGGGTTCATACCCTCCACATTTTCCCACTCGATTTTGACCGAACGCCGTCCGTTCATGCCGGCCCCAACCGCTTTTTCGGCCAGAAGATAATCGACACCGCGGACCCAGCCTTGATAGCGCCCCTGATTTATCAGCGCCGTCGCATTGCCTTGCTCACCGGCCAAAGATGCACAGATGGCGCGGGTCATTTTCCAGCGGCCATTGTTCACAAGACGCGCGCCGCTTTCGCTAATGGGGCACATGCCAGCCAAGTCGCCATTGGCCAAATAAGCCTGCATCGCGACCTCGTGGAGGCGTTTTGTGTAATCGGCACCGTCAACCTGCTGCACAAGATT
Organism: Sphingomonadales bacterium UBA656; assembly: GCA_002299895.1. Classification (GTDB taxonomy): domain Bacteria; phylum Pseudomonadota; class Alphaproteobacteria; order Sphingomonadales; family Sphingomonadaceae; genus Sphingorhabdus_B. The sequence continues at coordinate 14,689 of DBOC01000010.1, forward strand.
ACGCGCCACAACCGAGTCGCCCATGCGCAGCAACAACCACGCACGTTCCGCTGTCCAATCGGCGCCGTTGACACCGGTTGGCGTCATGGTTCGGCTGGCCAACAAGCGCCGCGCCATAATGGTACCCCAACGCGAGGCAATCGGGCCCGTCGTCCGCTTCAATATTTGGTTTAGGAAAGCACCGTCTACCCTACCAAATGAGTTGGCAGGAAATCCGCCGGAGGCTTCCGATAAAATCCCGATATCGTTCAACGACTGGCGTGCCGAAGGTGGCACATCAAAACGGATGGCCAATTCTGGCTCTTCTGCATCCTCTTCTTCCGTTTCGCTTTCGTCCTCTGCCACAGAATTCGCGGAAGTTGCGCCAACGGGCGATGCGGAACTATTGGGCGCTGGTCGGGCCGTTACCGGTGTTGGCGGAGGCGCAGGATCGCCAAAACCCTCCGGCAGCAAGGATTCAGGTCCCTGCTGCCCAAGCGCTGGCAAGGAGAGTACCAAGACCAGGGCGCTGGCAACCAAAAGGCCGCTTTTTGAAATCTTGTCAGTCAATGATGCGAACCTGTTTCCATATTTGCGAGCAGCAATGCGGCATGTCTTATTATCATCCGTTGCCATAGCCGCAACCTTCACCCGAGAATAGCAAGTCTATGCCCCTTGCGGCAACCGATAGAAACCGCAAAAACGGAATCTCACCCAACTAAGCGACTTTTCTCATCTTATCATCCTGAATTTACAACGAAAATCTCTAAAGTGGCAAACTGCTTTCGGCAAACGCCAAGGCGATATATAGGCCATTTTATCATGGCGGAACTTCACCCACCCAAAAAACGAAAACATGGCGTGCAAAATGCATTCGTCATTGACCGTCCGGTGGTGCTTGTTGGGATGATGGGTGTCGGCAAAACCAGCATCGGAAAGCGGCTTGCCGCGCGCTTGGGGACGCCTTTTGTCGACGCCGATGAAGAAATTGAAAAGGCAGCGGGCCTTTCAATTACAGAAATATTCGCGAAATTTGGCGAGGAATATTTTCGGGATGGAGAACGCCGGGTGATTGCTCGGCTCATTGAAGGCGAACCGAAGGTCATTGCGACCGGCGGCGGCGCTTTTGTCAACGACGATACCCGCGCACTTATCTTGGAACGCGCAACGTCGATCTGGCTTAATGCCGATGTGCAGGTACTGGCCGACCGTGTATCGCGGCGCAGCCACCGTCCCTTATTGAAGGGCAAGGATCCAGTGACGGTGCTGACCGAGCTTGGCAAGGTGCGTAACCCCTTATATGCCACAGCCAATCTCCATATTCGCAGCGATACGTCGCCGCATGTGCGGACCGTTGAAAATATATTAAAGGCCCTCGCCGCATGACCGTGATATCCGTCGACCTCTCCAACCGCCCTTATGACATACATGTACGTGCTGGGTTACTGGCGGATGTCGGCGCTGTTTTGACGCCTTATGCGCGTAATGGCCGCATGCTTGTGGTAACCGACGAAAATGTTGCGCAAGCGGTCCTGCCAAAGTTTGAAGCCACATTGCGCGGCGCGGGTATTGCGTGCGCAACCTTCACACTCCCAGCAGGCGAAGCTGGAAAAAGCTGGACGCAATTAGAGCGTCTCACCGATTGGTTGTTGGAACAGCATGTCGAGCGCAGCGACCATATCATTGCGCTGGGCGGTGGCGTGGTGGGGGATATTACGGGCTTTGTCGCGCATATCATCAAACGCGGCTGCGCCTTTGTACAGATACCGACAACCTTGCTTGCCCAGGTCGACAGCAGTGTCGGCGGCAAGACCGCTATCAATAGCGCAGCCGGCAAAAACCTGGTCGGCGCATTTCATCAGCCGGCTTTGGTGCTCATCGACCCGGAGTTGCTCTCAACCCTACCTACCCGCCAACTCGCAGCGGGATTTGCCGAGGTGGTTAAATACGGCCTCATCGATGACAAAGCCTTTTTTGAATTTTGTGCGGATAATCTCGACAGCTTTTTTGGCGGCGACCCTGATATCCGCGCGCAGGCCATCATCCGTTCCGTACAGTCCAAGGCGCGGATCGTCGCTGCCGATGAAACCGAACGCACCGGCACACGGGCATTGTTGAACTTGGGCCACACTTTCGGCCATGCGCTGGAGGCTGACACAGGTTTTTCCGACCGGCTATTTCATGGCGAAGCGGTCGCCGCTGGCATGGCGCTGGCGTTTCGATACTCGGTGCGGCTGGGCCTTTGCCGCGCAGAAGATGCGCAAAATGTCGCACAACTTCTGCAACGCGCTGGTCTGCCAACGACCCTGTCCGAAGCGGGTGTCACGGCCAATGGCGCGACGTTGGTAGACTATATGCGGCATGATAAGAAAATGAGCGCGGGGACGCTGCCCTTCTTGCTCGCGCGCGGTATCGGGCAGACATTTTTGTCCAAAGATGTCGTACTGGACGACGTCGCCGCATTTTTGGACAGCGAAGCTTAGGCTCAGGGCTTAATCGTCCGCAATCGAGAAATCGTCGGAGCCATCGCCACCGAAGCTGTGGCGCCTTCCGGCATGCATGTCGCCGCTGGTGAACTGCGCTTTCATCCGGCTGCGGTCACGCCGCCGGAACTCCAATATAATGTCGTGAATCTTTGCGCGATCCGTACCAAAATATTTCAGCGCGTCAGCCGACATCCGGATGGAGGATTCAAACACTTCACGAATGATGCTGATCCCGTCGTCTTGCATCAACAACAAGGTTTGCTGCCGATCATAAGCCCGCACAAACAATTTTGTGCGCGGGAATGTTTCGCGCACCGGCATCAATGATTCTGCGGTCATGTATCGGTCGTCAATGCAGAAGAATATCGCCTGCGCCTCTTCGCCGCCTGCCCGCTGAAGCAAGTCGACACGGGTGCCATCGCCATAAAAAACCTTGAAGCCAAAGTCCCCGCTGCGGTCGATGGTCTGTGGATTGATATCGATCAACGTCACCGAACGCCCTGCGGCGTGCATAATCTGGGACACTTGTTGCCCGAAACGTCCATGTCCGACGATTATGACATTGGCTCGTGACGCCAATTCCGGATCATCCAACTGGACATCGCCCTTCACCTTTCGTGCCGCAAGCTTGCCCGCAAAGATCATGAGGAACGGCGTGGTGGCCATCGACAGGGTTACGACGGCCCCGAAAAGGCTTGCGGCTTCGGGTTCGATCAACAGGGCACTCTGTGCGGCGGCAAAGAGCACAAAGGCAAACTCACCCCCCTGACTTAACAGCATCGCCATGATGAACGACGGTTTGTTTTCGAGACCAAAAAACCGACCAAGCGCATAGATAATCGCAATCTTGACGGCGACCAATGCCAGCGCAAGACCTGCCACGAAAAAGGGTTGTGAGAGGATAACATCGACATCCAGCAACATGCCGACAGCCAAGAAAAACAACCCCAGCAAGATCGAACGGAATGGATCAATGTCGGCCTCCAGTTCATGCCGATAAGGCGATTCCGCCAACATAACGCCGGCAACAAATGCACCCAAGGCGGGTGACACGCCAATCGCCTGCATCACCGCGGCGCTGACGCAGACAGTGAATAATCCCGTGACGATGAACAATTCGCGCTCTGATATCTTACCAACCAAGCGCAACAGCGGCGACAATAGATAGCGTCCGGCCAGCACCAGCCCCGTAATCGCCAGCACCGCATAAAATACGAGAGACCAGCCCTCAATCGCGCCTTCTTCGGCGGGGGCACGCGACAAAGCGGCGACGATCGTCAGCAAGGGAACAATTGAGACGTCCTGAAACAATAAAATGGAGAAGCTTTTCTCGCCATAATCGGTCTTCATGCGGCCGCGCGATTGCAGCAATGGTAACACCTGCGCCGTGGAAGACAAAGCCAGTGGAAGCCCGAGGACCAATGCCGCCTGCCAGCTAAAGCTTGGCATCGCGAAATGAATGACCGCAAACATGCCAAGGCCGCACAAAATGACCTGCAACGGCCCGAAAAGCAGAATGTCGCGCCGCAACAACCACAGCCTGCTCGGCGATAGTTCGAGCCCGACGAGGAACAACAGCAAGATGATACCGATTTCGGAATAAGCCAAAATCGTCTCTGGCGCGTCAATCAATGCAAGACCATCGGGACCAATGGCAATACCGGCCACCAAATAGCCAAGAACGGCACCAAGGCCCAGACGCCGGAAAATTAGCACGGCCAAAAGCGCCGCACCGAGCAGCACCACCCCGCCTAACATGACATCAGCGACGAGGTGATGTGATGTTTCTTCCATCAGACTTTCGCTTTAGCCTGCGCGGCAGCAGCGAGGATCGCGTCATAGGGCAATAATATCGCGGCATGGCGTGAAGGATAATCACAGGCCGCAGCCAGCAAAGCGAGTTCTGGCCAGCAACTGGGCATATCGCCCGCCCGCTGTAACGCCTGCGCCACGCCATCGCGCAATTTGGCAACTTCGGTCAAAGCTGTTCCAACCGCATTTTGCGCCAAAATAGCAGTAGAAGCCTGCCCAAGTGCGCAGGCATTGGCGCGCAAGGCAAGGCCACGCAATATCCCCTCTGCGTCCATCAAAACATCTGCTTGAATGCGGCTACCGCATAAGGGCGAACGCATTTCGGCGCTGCCGTCGGGGTCTGCAAGGCGATCGCCTGCAACCAATGACGTTGTTAGCCTTAAGATATCCCGATTGTAGAGCGCAGAGTCCATCAGTGTGCGGCTTTCGTCTCGCTATCGGCAGCGAGGCGTTGTTCGCGGACAAATTCGGACATGGCGTCACCGCTCGCATTGAGCAAAGGATACGTACGCGAACTGGTCATCCACTCGGGCCGCCCTGCGTCAGCACCATAGACCAAATCATATCCCATCACGAATAATAGGAAAATAAGGGTCGCGATAATCAGACCCTTGAGCATACCAAAGCCGAAACCAAGGACACGATCAATCGGGCCAAGCAACGACTTTCGTGATTTAGCGCCAATCGATTTTGCAATCCATTTACCCACTGCAAAGATCACGATGACGAGCGCCAAAAAGGCGAGCACGGCCGCGCCCGAATCCGAACCCACAGCCTCCGCCAAAGCGGCCGTCGCAGGGGTATGAAACATGTAAACGGCCAAGATGATCAGCACCCACGCGATCATCGACAGAGCCTCTTGCACAAAGCCGCGTAAGAAGCCGAATGCCGCCCCGCTACCCAGCAAGAACAGGACAATGATATCAAGTGCTGTCATCTAATCCTGTTGCCCTCATTATCGTTCAAAGCGAATTTAGGAGCGTCCCAGCATATGGTCAACGAGATTGGCAAGCGTGCGGAACTCTTGCGTTGAAATGCCCGCCTGCCCCTTCACCGATGGTGGGACCAATGCGCGGCCAAAGCCAAGCTTCGCCGATTCCTTCAGTCGCAACGCGCCATGTGCGACGGGACGAATTTCGCCGGACAAGGCGACTTCACCAAAGAGCACCGCATCGGATGGCAATGGCCGTTCGGACAGCGCCGAAACCAACGCCGCTGCCACCGCAAGATCGGCAGCGGGATCGGAAATGCGATAGCCACCCGCAATGTTAAGATAGACCTCAGCGGTTGAAAAACTGAGGCCACATCGCGCCTCAAGCACCGCCAATATCATCGCCAGACGGCCACTGTCCCAACCGACCACGGCGCGGCGCGGTGTCGCGCCACTGGATAGCCGCACGGTCAGCGCCTGAATTTCGACCAAAACTGGCCGCGTCCCCTCCAACGCCGGAAACACCGTTGCCCCCGTAACCTGTTCGGCCCGATCGGTTAGGAATAATGCGCTGGGGTTGCCAACCTCGGTCAGTCCCTCTTCCACCATCGCAAAAACACCGATTTCGTCCGTCCCGCCAAAGCGATTTTTGGATGCGCGCAAGATGCGATATTGGTGGCTGCGCTCGCCTTCGAACGACAAGACGGTATCGACCATATGTTCCAGCACGCGGGGTCCGGCAATCGTTCCATCCTTGGTAACATGACCGACGAGCATCAACGCCGTGCCGCGTTCCTTGGCAAAGCGGATCAGCTCTTGGGCGGATGCGCGGACTTGGCTCACCGTGCCCGGCGCGCCTTCAATCAGGTCGCTGTGCATGGTTTGAATAGAATCGATGACCAATAAAGCGGGCGGCGCGCCTTGCGTCATCGTCGTCAATATGTCGCGTACAGAGGTAGCAGCAGCAAGCTGCACCGGCGCATCGCCAAGGCCAAGCCGGCGGGCCCGCAAGCGCACTTGGTCGACCGCTTCTTCGCCGGAAATATAAGCAACCGATAGGCCGCGCCGCGCAAGATTTGCGGCGGCTTGCAGCAATAATGTCGACTTACCAATGCCCGGATCCCCGCCCAGCAATGTCGCCGAACCGGGCACAAGGCCGCCACCCAAGGCGCGGTCAAATTCGGCTATGCCTGTTGAGGCACGTTCCGGCAGCGTGATGTCGGTATTCAATCCGGACAATTCGACCGCACGGCCGCCCGCATGCAAATGATGCTTCAGCTCAAAAACCGTGGCTTTGGCCTCTTCCGCCAAGCTGTTCCATTCGCCGCAATCGTCGCATTGTCCCTGCCAGCGGTTGGATTCCGAACCGCATGCCTGACATACATATCTGCGCTTTGCCTTTGCCATGCCCCATAATTAACAGAACAAATCAAGAACTCAAGACATAAGTGCGCCGGATCAGCCCTTGCGTGCGAGGCGGCCTAATGCCACATCATGGCCATGCGCGAAAAAGAACTCAGACTGGCGCTCATTTGTTATGGCGGGGTCAGCCTTGCCATTTACATGCATGGCGTCACGCGCGAAATTTGGCACATGGTCCGCGCCAGCCGCTTTTTTCATGACGGCGCAGCACCTACCCGGCGTAGCGAAATTGTCTATCATGATTTGCTCACCGAAATGTCACGCGTCAGCGGCGTAAAGCTGCGGGTTTTTACGGACATCATTGCGGGGTCAAGCGCGGGCGGCATTAACGGCATTTTCCTGTCGCAAGCTATCGTCACCGGCCAATCCTTGGAGCCGTTGACCGACATGTGGCTTGAAATGGCTGACGTCGACATATTGCTTGATCCGGACGCACGCCCGCTGTCGCGCTTCACCAAATTTTGGGCGACGCCAATCGCTTGGTTGATCTTGCGCCGGCGTGGTGGTGCGGTCGAAAGGACAGTGGCGAAGGAAGCGCAGGAGGAGGTTGCGATCAAGCTGTCGCGCTTTATCCGCGCCCGCTGGTTTGCGCCGCCCTTTGGCGGCAATGTGTTTTCGAAATTGTTGCTCGACGCATTGAACATTATGGCCAAGAGCGAAATCGAGCAGCCGCTTTTGCCCGACAACCAGCCGCTAGACCTGTTTGTCACTGTAACCGATTTTTATGGCCATGATCGGGTGCTGCGCCTCAATAGCCCGGAAGAAGTCACCGAGTCCGAACATCGCATCACTGTCGATTTTTCAACGCGCGGACGAACGGGGCTTGCCGATATTACCGAGCTGATTTTTGCCGCGCGCGCCACGGCCAGTTTTCCGGGCGCCTTCCCGCCATTTTCAGTGCGTGAACTTGATCGCTTGCTGGCGCGCGAAAATGTCCCATGGCTTGGCCGATCTGCATTTTTGAAACGTATATTGCCGCAGCAATTTGCCGCCAATGCCGCCGAGGATACGATGTTAATCGACGGCTCGGTATTGGCCAATGCGCCGTTTAATCAAGCAATTTCTGCCTTGCGCAACCGGCCAGCGCGGCGCGAAGTGGACCGCCGATTTGTCTATATCGACCCAAAACCAGGCCACCCCAGTTTCCGATTTGGCAAACGCAATCCGGACGGCACTGCCGATGTACCCCGAAAGCCACCGGGGTTTTTCTTAACGATATTGGGGGCGACCTCCAACATTCCGCGGGCGCAGCCCATTCGCGACAGCCTTGAGAAAATCACCGGCCGTTCGGAACGTATTGAACGGATGCAACGCGTCATCGACAGCTTACGGAATGAGGTGGAAGATACCGTCGAGGCGATGCTGGGCAAGACGTGGTTCCTCACCCAACCGACGGCCAGCCGTATGCAAAAATGGCGGCATTCAGCGCAGGAAAAGGCAACTATTGCCGCTGGTTTCGGCTATCGTGCCTATAACCATCTCAAAATCGCGGGCGTCGTTGACGATATTGTCGCCACCGCCCGCCGCAGCTTGCCCGACGCATCAAGCGCGTTTTTGCGTGACGTGCGCGCCGCACTTTGGCGCGAAATCGGCGCCCGTGACCTCGACCATATGCCACCGCATAAGGGCAAAGCGACCGCGCGCCAAATTGCCTTTTTCCGCGCACATGACCTGCGTTTCCGGATCCGACGCTTGCGCTTTCTCGCGCGGCATCTGACCGAACAGGTGGAAAATGTCATCGATATGCCGGATGATAACATCGCCAAAATGCGCGATGCCATTTACACTTGCCTCGCTTTGTTTCTCGATCTGGAAACGGCGGAGTTTTTAGGGGCAGATTTCGCGCTGGCCGCCAAATCTGGCATCGACGATCCCGCAGGCTTGATCGACCATCTTGCGGTACAGCGTGACTTGGTGCGCACAGATGCCAAGGTTGATAAGATATTGTGTGATGCCATTCTGACGCTGCCCGCTGCGGCACGCCGAACCATGCTGCTCGGCTATTTGGGCTATCCGCTCTATGACATCGCCACCTTGCCCTTGTTGCAGGATGAGGGCTTTGACGAATTTGATCCTGTCAAAGTCGACCGCATATCCCCCGACGACTGCGCATCCATCCGCGCTGGCGGCACGGCTGCGACATTAAAGGGCATAGAGTTCAACAATTTCGGGGCATTTTTTAGCCGCGCCTATCGGGAAAACGACTATCTGTGGGGCCGTTTGCATGGCGCGGAACGGATGATCGATATTCTGATATCATCCCTACCACCCGGCCATGCATTTTCGGCGGAGCGCGCGCAAAGCTACAAAAAGCGCGCATTCCATGCGATATTGGATGAGGAACAGGATCGGCTGACGCATATCCAGCCGCTCATCATGTCCTTACGGACCGAGGTGGATCAGATTCACAGCTGATCCTCACCCGCCGCCGAGCTTAATCGGTGATGTCGTCCCAAATATTTTTCAGCTTATCAAAAAAGCCAGTCGATTGCGGACATTCTGCTCCAGTTTCGGTTTCGCGGAACTCGCGCAAAATTTCCTTCTGCCGTATGGACAGCTTTGACGGCGTTTCAACATCGATTTGAATGACCATGTCGCCGCGACCTCGCCCTTGCAGGACGGGCATCCCTGCCCCGCGCTGGCGAAGCTGCTTACCCGATTGTATGCCCTCTGGAACGACGATGATATGTTCAGCACCATCGAGGCCCGGAATGCGGATTTCACCCCCCAGCGCGGCTGTGGTGAAGCTGACGGGCACGCGGCAGAATAATGTCGTGCCATCGCGTTCGAACACCTTGTGGCGCGATAAATGTATGAAGATGTACAGGTCACCTGCCGCTGCACCATTTGGTCCTGCCTCACCCCGACCAGCAACGCGAATGCGCGTACCTTCGTCGACGCCAGGCGGAACATTGACGGCGATGGTCTTGCGTTCATCCGCTCGACCTTCGCCACCGCAAGCCCGGCAGGGGGATTCAATAACTTCGCCGCGACCGTGGCAGGTCGGACATGTACGCTCGACTACAAAGAAACCTTGCTGTGCGCGCACCTTGCCATGACCTGCGCACAGATTGCAGCGACGTTTACCAGACCCTGGTGTCGCGCCGGTGCCTTCACAGGTGCCGCAGGCCGTTGCGACATCGATGGTGATTTCCGCTTCCTTGCCGTGGAAGGCCTCATCGAGCGAGATTTCAAGGTCATAGCGTAAATCTGCACCACGCGCAGGGCCACGCTGACGCCCGCCAAAGGCGTCGCCAAAAAAGCTTTCGAAGATATCGGAAAAATCACCAAAGCCCCCGCCGCCTTGCCCACCGCCGGCGCCCATGCCGCCATTTTCAAACGCTTCTTTGCCATAACGGTCATAAGCTGCGCGCTTTTGCGGGTCTTTCAGGACATCGTAAGCTTGGCTAACCGCCTTAAATTTAGCTTCGGATTTGTCGCAACCCGGGTTGCGGTCGGGATGACATTCCATCGCGATCCGGCGATACGCGGTTTTCAGCGTCTTCTCATCCGCTGTCCGCTCGACTTCTAACAATTCATAATAATCAATGTCGAGATTCATGAATGACTAACCCCCCGGTCTTTCCGACCGTCGCTGCGCTTCGGCTGCGACAGTCGGAAATAAGCAACATCAGTCTTTCTTGTCGTCTTCGACTTCGGAGAATTCGGCATCCACGACATTGTCGTCTGCTGGCGCTTCTTCCGATCCGGCATCTGCTGATGCACCGGCGGCTTGCTCTTCCTTGTAGATCGCTTCGCCAAGCTTCATCGCGACTTGGGCCAAGGCGCTAGCCTTTTCCTTCATCGCTTCTACGTCACCGCCTTCGATAGCAGTCTTGGTTTCAGCCACAGCCGCTTCGATCTCGCCCTTCAGCGTGGCATCAATCTTATCGCCATGCTCTTCCAACTGCTTCTCGGTGGAATGGACAAGGCTTTCTGCGTTGTTCTTGGCTTCTGCCGATTCACGACGCTTCTTGTCTTCTTCGGCAAAGGCTTCGGCGTCGCGGACCATCTGTTCAATATCCGCATCGGACAATCCGCCCGATGCCTGAATTTTGATCTGCTGTTCCTTGCCTGTGCCCTTGTCCTTGGCGGTCACGCTGACCAGACCATTGGCGTCAATGTCGAAAGTCACTTCAACTTGCGGCACGCCGCGCGGTGCAGGCGGAATGCCGACCAAGTCGAAATTGCCAAGCAGCTTGTTATCCGCGGCCATTTCACGCTCACCTTGGAACACGCGGATGGTTACGGCATTCTGATTGTCTTCAGCCGTCGAATATACTTGGCTCTTTTTCGTTGGGATCGTGGTGTTACGGTCGATCATGCGCGTGAATACGCCGCCCAGCGTTTCGATACCCAAGGACAATGGCGTTACGTCGAGCAACAACACATCCTTAACGTCGCCCTGCAACACGCCCGCCTGAATGGCAGCGCCCATGGCAACAACTTCATCTGGGTTCACCCCGGTATGCGGTTCCTTGCCAAAGAAATTCTTCACGACGTCGCGTACCTTGGGCATGCGGGTCATACCGCCGACCATTACAACTTCATCAATGCCATCGGCCTTAATACCCGCATCGGCCAAAGCCTTTTTGCAAGGCTCCAACGTGCGCTTGATCAGGTTGTCGACCAGCTTCTCAAGGTCGGCACGGGTGATGGTTTTCACAAGGTGCTTTGGACCATTTTGATCCGCGGTGATGAACGGCAAGTTTACTTCGGTCGTCTGTGTGGACGACAATTCAATCTTTGCCTTTTCCGCCGCTTCCTTCAAACGTTGCAGCGCAAGCTTGTCCTTAGTCAGGTCAATGCCTTCGGCCTTGTTGAAATCGGCTGCCAGATGCTCGACGAGCACGCTGTCGAAATCTTCACCGCCCAAGAATGTATCACCATTGGTGGACTTCACTTCGAACACGCCGTCGCCGACTTCGAGGATCGAAATATCGAATGTACCGCCGCCAAGGTCATAGACCGCGATGGTTTTATTCTCATCCTTATCCATGCCATAAGCAAGCGCAGCTGCGGTCGGCTCATTAATGATACGCAGCACTTCAAGGCCGGCAATCTGGCCCGCGTCTTTCGTGGCCTGACGCTGGGCATCGTTGAAATAGGCGGGAACGGTGATGACCGCTTGCGTGACGGTTTCGCCCAAATAAGCTTCCGCCGTTTCCTTCATCTTTTGCAAGGTGAAGGCCGAAATTTGTGAGGGCGAATATTCTTCGCCGCCTGCCTTAACCCAAGCGTCGCCGGTCTTGCCCTTGACGATGCTGTACGGAACAAGGTCCATATCTTTCTTGGTCAATGGATCATCGAAACGGCGGCCAATAAGGCGCTTCACCGCATAAATGGTGCTTTCCGGATTGGTGACCGCCTGACGCTTGGCTGGCTGGCCGATCAAGCGCTCGCCGTCCTTAGCAAAGGCCACGATCGATGGCGTTGTACGTGCGCCTTCTGCATTTTCGATGACCTTGGGCTTGCCGCCGTCCATAACCGCAACGCAGCTGTTTGTTGTGCCCAAGTCGATACCAATAACTTTAGCCATAAAAACTTACCCCGAAATTTTAAAAATTGAACTTTACCCTGTCCCGTTTCGCACCAGCCCTATCAGGCACTGGGGTTCCGCATAACGTGACGTTGTAGCGGCGATATAGGTGCCAATTCTCTTGGCACAAGACTTCGGCGTTCCTAGATAGGGAAAAAGTTAAGGAAAAACTCTGTATACGGTGGGCGCGCCATCCGGCGCACCTAACAGCAAAAGGAGAAGGTTATGAACCGACGTATATTCACATTTAGCGCCGCTGCGGCGGCCCTTTTGCTAGGCGGATGTGGCCCGACACCGCAGTTAAAGGTGAAGGAAGCAGTCCTGACTTTATCGCCCGTCGACAACAACCCGTCGGCCATGCATTTCAATGTCTATGGCGGGCCAGAGGATGTGCATTTGCTGCGCGTCAGTTCACCATCGGCCATTCGTGTCGAAATGCACGATGTCACGGTAGATGCAAAAACCGGCGCCGTGACCATGGCGCCTATGGACCGTGTGCTTATCCCTGCTGGGGACAAAGTCGCCTTCAAAAAAGGTGGCAAGCATGTGATGATGTGGGGCGTCAACATCATCCCTCGCCGATTGGGTGTGATTGAGACCGAATTTCTGTTTTCGAATAATGTGCGGATATTGGTGAAAGCACGCGTACAGGAAGTCGATGGCACGGACCCCGACGAGAAAAAAGCAATTGACGGCTAAGGGATGTTGAAACGGATTTTGTTTAAACATGCTCGGCCCGCATAAGTCCGGGCGCCTCATGACGGTCCGGGAACGGGCGCTGGCGGAATCTGTGTTCGGCTCGGCGCTCAATTACCAACGCATCCGGATTCACAATCGCAAATATTGGTGGTTCCAGCCGCGGCGGGTCACCATGGCCCCAAACGGCCATTTGTGGTTCCACCCGAAAAGCGACCTGTTCTGCGCAGATTTTTGCGACCGTGACCTTAGCTTACAAGGCCATTTTATCCACGAATTGGTACATGTGTGGCAATATCAGAAAGGCATATGCCTAATATTGCGGCGACACCCATTCAGTCGCTATGCGTACCGCCTAAAACCCGGGTGGAAGCTGGAACAATATGGGATTGAGCAGCAGGCCGAGATTGTCCGGCACATATTCCTGTTGCGTAACGGAGCAAAGGTCGCAGGTGCGCCGCCATTGTCGCAATATGATGAAATTTTAAGCTTCTAAAGGCAGCAACCCAAGCCGCGCGCGCATCGACCATCGCACAAGCATCAATACCGAAACAAGCGCAAGTCCGGCCGCAAGGCCAGTCCACACCCCGACGCCATCCCAACCCGCCCGAAATGCTAGCCACGCGCCTACACCGATGCCCACTACCCAATATCCAAACGCTGCAAAGTACATCGGGACTTTGGTATCATGCAGTCCACGCAACATGCCCGCGCCGACAACCTGCGCGCCGTCGACAATCTGGAACAAGGCGGCAATGGCGAGGAAGCTGATGGCCAGTTGCACCACCTCTGCATTAATCGCAGCATCGCGGTCTATGAACAGCGTAATCAGCAATTCGGGCGACAGCCATATCAGCATTGCCATCGCAGCCATGAAACCCGTTCCCATGACAAAGCTGGTCCAACCGGCGCGGCGGATAAGCGCAAGATCGCGGCGGCCATAACCAATGCCCACACGCACCGTCGCAGCCTGCGCAAGGCCCATTGGTACCATGAAAGTCACGCTTGCAACCTGCAGCGCGATGGCGTGCGCCGCGACCGAGGCAGTGTCGATTAACCCCATGAGCATGACCGCAACGCCAAACACGCCGCCTTCCAATCCCATTGTCACGGCAATCGGCAAGCCCAGTTTCCACAGCGCCCGAAAACGTGGCCAATCGCTACGCCACCAACGCCCGAACAGATGATATCGCCGGAATTTGGGATGGTACGTGATGACGGCGACCATGCCCAGAAACATGAACACATTCGCCAAGATACTACCAATACCAGCGCCGATTATGCCCAAGGCTGGCACGCCCAGCTTGCCGAAAATCAGAACATAGTTGAATGCAGCATTGGCAAAAACGCCCAATATGCCGATGATCAGCGACCATAAGGGCAGCTCCAGCGCCGACAGAAAATTACGCGCGATAATCAGCCACAAAAATGGTAGAATTGACCACATATAGGCGCGGACATAGCTTTGCGCCTTGACCGCAAGTTCGGCTTGCTGACCAAGCGTCAGCAATATGGCCTCCGTCTGCCACAAGATCAGCCAGATCGGGATCATGATCGCCACCGCGACCCAAAGTCCTTGCCGGAATGTGCGGCGGATATCCCGCACGGAATGCGCCTTTGCCCCGCGCTCGCTCGCCATCATCGGCGCAGTCGCGGTGACGAGGCCCATGCAGAAAATCGCCGCCGTCATGCACAAGTTGAAACCCAATGACGCCGCCGCCAATTCGGTTGGCCCGAGCCAACCCACCATCACCACGTCGGTCGCGCCAATCAAGGACATCGACAGATTGGTCAGGATCAATGGCCATGCAAGCGACAAGGTCGCGCGAAGCTCATCGCGCCAAGGGGACTGATGGCCCGTGGAAACTGCCGTTGCGGTCATATCGAGCGCTCGTTAGCCGAGCGCGTTGCGTTAGACCACCCCCGGCGTGATGGTCATGATGCGGGCAAGCTTACTCGGCGGCCTTTGCCACACCAACCAAAGCAGGGCGCAGCAAGCGGTCCTTGATCATATATCCCGCCTGCATTTCGGCGACGATGGTGCCAGGTTCAGCATCGGTGGTGGGAATTTCAACCATCGCCTGATGCTGATTGGGGTCCAATGGCATGCCCATTGCGGCAATACGGGTGATGCCGTTTTTGGCAAAGACACTGTCCAACTCGCGGCCCGTCGCTTCAAGGCCGATGACGAGCGGCTTCATCGCCTCACTCTCACGCATGTCAGCGGGAATGGCCTCCAAGGCGCGCGACAGATTATCGGACACCGACAGCACATCGCGGGCAAAGCCCGTCGCGGCATAAGCGCGTGCGTCCTGCGCCTCTTTCTCCATACGGCGGCGCACATTCTGCGTTTCGGCCTGCGCGTATAAAACTTCTTGCTGTGCCGCGGCGAGCGCGTCTTCCAGCGCCGCAATCTGCGCATCGGCCGTATCGGTCGCCTCTGGCGTATCGTTCTTCATATGCTCTGGCACGCCTTCAAGTTCTTTTTCTACAGCAGGATCGGCTGCGGCTGATTTTTTCTCTGTCATAAACCTGATTAACCCAATTACGTTGCGACTGCATGGTCGGTTGTTGCTGCTTGCATATAGAAAGCAATTTTATTTCATCAACCCGGGCATCATTTAAGCTGGGCGAATTAAACAGCTCAGCGCCTGCGCGGTAAAGTCCACCATCGGCACGATGCGCGCATAATTTAACCGCGTCGGGCCGATCACACCAATCACGCCAACGACCTTACCGCCCGCCTCCCGATAGGGCGCGGCAATGACCGACGATCCTGAAAGCGAGAAAAGATTATTTTCCGAACCAATGAATATCCGCGTTGATTGCGCCTCACGCGCGCTGTCGACCAGCCGTGCAATTTCCTCTTTGCTCTCAAGCTCGTCTAACAATTGCCGGACACGGTCGAGGTCGGCTGCGGCAGCTTCGTCAATCAGGTTCGATTGCCCACGCACGATTAGCACTGGCCGGTCATTCGCATCGAGCGACCAGATCGCCAGCCCATCACGCACCAGTTTTTGGCTGGCGACGTCAAGTTCCGCCTTCTCGGCGCGAATTTCGCTGTCGAGCCGTTCCAGGGCTTCGGAAAGCGTCAATCCAGACAGGCGGGCGGAGATATAGTTCGCAGCCTCCGACAGCATGGATTCGCTAATCGCCGGATCAATCGACACCAATCGATTTTCAACACTGTTGTCCGATCCAACCATGATCGCAAGCACTTGGGAGGGAGACAAACGCGCAAAGCTAAATGCCTTTAGGACAGCGTCTCGCTTTGGCACCAACACGATACCGGCGCAGGCAGACAGGCCCGACAGAACGGATGTTGCCGCTGCCAGCGCCTCTTCAATCGGCCCATCGCCCCGAATTTGCGATTCAATCGCGCGTTGTTCTTCAACCGATGGCGCCGCCGATTGCATCATGCCGTCCACAAACAGGCGCAGGCCGCTTTCGGTTGGCACCCGCCCGGCGCTGGTATGTGGAGAGGCGAGATAGCCTGCTTCCTCCAAATCCTGCATGACGTTGCGGATCGAGGCTGGCGATAGGTTTAACCCTGCAAATTTGGACACGGTCCGCGACCCAACGGGCGCGCCATTGTCCAGATAGCTTTCCACCACCATCCGAAAAATGATGCGTGTTCGGTCATTCAATTCATGGATGGGTGTTTGGCTCACCGCGACAGTGTAGCGCACCGCGCACTTGCAAAGCAAGCGGGGCAGGCTATGGCAGCCTCTTACCCATTATCAGGAGATTATCATGCGTCCATCCGGCCGTGCGCCAGACGAAATGCGGGCCATTTCGATTGAAACCCACTTCACCAAACATGCCGAAGGCAGCTGCCTTATCGGATTTGGCGACACCCGCGTGTTGGTCACCGCCAGCGTCGAAGATCGCATTCCTCCATGGTTACGCGGCAAGGGTGAAGGCTGGGTCACGGCGGAATATTCCATGCTCCCCCGCGCGACACATACGCGTAGCCAGCGAGAAGCCGCCAAGGGCAAACAGTCCGGGCGGACACAAGAAATTCAACGTCTTATCGGCCGTTCTTTACGTTCTGTCGTAGATTTAAAAAAATTAGGTGAGAACCAAATCACCGTCGATTGCGACGTGTTGCAAGCCGATGGCGGCACACGCACCGCCGCGATTTCCGGCGCGTGGGTTGCCTTACGGCTTGCCGTCAATGGCTTGCTGGCCTCCGGCGCGATTAAGGAAGATCCTATTACTGGCCGCGTTGCCGCGGTGAGCTGTGGCATATTCAAAGGCACGCCTGTCTTGGACTTGGATTATATCGAAGACTCCGACGCCGATGCCGATGCGAATTTCGTTCTGATCGAAGGTGGCCAGATTGCCGAAGTGCAAGCCACTGCCGAAGGCGCGACCTATGACGAAGAAGGCCTGCTCCGTTTGCTCCGCCTTGCGCGCATGGGAACCGACCGGATTTTCGCCGCGCAAGCCGAAGCAGTTAAGTAAGGGGCCGTCGCTCCAGCGCAGGCTGGGGCGACGGACTTTGTAGTCAGAGGTAAGCGTTATGAATCACCGCAAACTTGAACCTGGCAGGCTGGTCATTGCCAGCCATAATGCTGGTAAGGTCCGCGAGATCCGTGCCTTGCTCGCCCCTTTTGGCATTGAACCCATCTCCGCTGGCGAACTTGGCCTGCCCGAGCCTGAAGAAACCGGTACCAGCTTTGCCGAAAATGCTTTGCTGAAGGCCCATGCGTCGGCGCAAGGGTCGGGCCTTCCTGCCCTTGCCGACGACAGTGGCCTGTGTGTTGCCGCCTTGGGTGGTGCGCCGGGGGTCTACACCGCCGACTGGGCGGAAAAGCAGGTTTTCGAAGGCGGACCAGGGCGTGACTGGTATATGGCGATGGGCAAGGTTGAGGGCAAGCTGTCCGAAATCGGTCCCAACACCGACAGAAGCGCCTATTTCATCTGCACCTTGGCGCTCGCATGGCCCGACGGACATCAGGAAATTTTCGAAGGCCGTGTGCAGGGCAGCCTAACATGGCCGCCACGCGGGTTGCTGGGTTTTGGCTATGACCCCGTGTTTGTGCCGGAAGGCCGTAGCGAGACCTTTGCCGAACTCGACCCACAAGAAAAACACGCGATGAGCCACAGGGCGGATGCATTCCGCAAATTGGTCGCGGCTATATTCTCCTAAGGCTAGGAGATTTGGTGGCCACCCCCCTCGCCCTTTACATCCATTGGCCATTTTGTGTTTCCAAATGTCCTTATTGTGATTTCAATAGCCATGTCCGCGAGACGGTGGACGACGCAGCATGGTGTGCGGCGTTGCTGGCGGATATGGCGTATGAGGCAGCACTAACGTCGGGACGTAAGCTGACGTCCATCTTCTTCGGTGGCGGCACCCCATCGTTGATGCCGCCCTCCACTGTCGCCGCGCTGATTGACGCCGCGGAGAGGCATTGGGGTTTTGCGAACGATATTGAGATCACTTTGGAAGCCAACCCGTCTTCGGTGGAGGCGGCACGCTTCGCGGACCTCGCGACGGCGGGGGTCAACCGCGTATCGCTGGGGCTTCAGTCGCTGGACGATGCCGCGCTAACGTTTCTGGGCCGCGCACATTCGGTTGCGGAAAGCCTAGACGCCCTCAGCATTGCGCAACGTCATTTCACCCGCGTGAATATCGACCTGATTTATGCGCGGCCTGATCAGACCGCCGCCCAATGGGAGGCGGAGCTGCAACGCGCCTTGTCCTTTGGCACCGACCATATGTCGCTGTACCAGCTTACCATTGAACCGGGCACGCGCTTTGAAACTTTGGTCCGCACGGGCCATTTCATCCCCGCCGATGATGATGATGCCGCGACATTATATGAACTGACCGGACATATGACATCGGCCGCAGGCATCCCGGCCTATGAAATCAGCAATCATGCCCGCCCCGGCAACGAAAGCCGCCATAATTTAAGCTATTGGCGCTATGATGATTATATCGGCATTGGTCCCGGCGCCCATGGACGGCGGCTGAACGCCGCAACGCAGCGCCATAAAAAGCCGGAGAATTTCCTGTCGGCTGTCGAACGCAATACACATGGCATCAGCAGCGAAGAATTTCTTGATGCCGCGACGCGCGCGACCGAAAGCTTGCTGATGGGATTGCGGCTAGCCGAAGGGATTGACCTCGGCCGACTGTCGCAAAGGACGGGTATCGCCGCTGCCGACTTATTGGACATGGATGCCGTTGGCAAAATTGCACAGCTCGGCCTCATCACCCACAATGACACCCATGTCACCGTTACGCCGCAGGGCATGCCATTGCTCGATGCCATATTGCCGCAAATAGTAAAGATTGAGGCGGATGCCTCCGCCTGATAGCGTGGTTCCTATGGCGTCTTTGCTCAATGAATATCTCGCGTTCCTGACCGACAATCGCCGGATGTCGCCGCATAGCGTGCGCGCCTATCACGCAACGGCAGACCGGCTAACCGGTTTCCTGCAATTGCATTGGGGCAGTGATGTTACCCGCATCACGCTGCACAAGATTTCATCGGCGGACATGCGCGCATTTTTGGCGGACAGGCGTGGTGATGGTTTGACTAATCGCTCCACAGCGCGCGAATTGTCCGCCGTAAGGCATTTTTTGCGCTTTGCCTTGGGTGATGATGTGAATTTGCCAGTCATGAAGGGGCCGCGTGTGTCGCGCAGCCTGCCGCGCCCCGTAAACCCCGATGATGTGCTGGCCCTAGCCGATGACGTCGCCGAAAATGCCAAGGACGGCTGGATCGGCGCGCGCGATTGGGCCTTGCTTTTGCTACTATATGGCAGCGGCTTGCGGGTCAGTGAGGCGACGGGCCTGATGGGCGACATATTGCCGCTTGGCACCACGTTGCGCGTCACGGGCAAGCGCAACAAGACGCGCATAGTGCCGTTGCTGGAACAAGTCCGGACCGCCATGCAGGAATATCTCGCTTTGTGCCCTTATGCCGCCAGTGCCGACCAGCCTTTGTTTCGCGGCGCGCAAGGCGGACCATTATCGCCCGCCTTGGTGCGCCGCGCGGTGCAGGGCGCCCGCACGCGATTGGGCCTGTCCGACCGGACCACGCCGCACGCGCTGCGCCACAGCTTTGCGACGCATTTGTTGGCGGGCGGCGCGGACTTACGCAGTCTGCAGGAATTATTGGGCCATGCCAGCCTGTCATCGACGCAGGTCTATACCGCCGTCGATACCGCTATGCTTTTGGATGAGTATCTGAACGCCCATCCACGGGCTTAGGCTTTAGGCTTCCAACGCAATAAGCGCCAAACATAGGTTAGGACGATGCCTGCAATGACTAATGTCGAAACGGGCCCCAACCATTTTTCAACATCGTCAAACTGCGACCCCAGAAAATAGCCCGCACTGGCCAAGGCTGCGGTCCATCCGGCGGTACCAATCGTCGAGAAGATCATGAAGCGGCGAAAGGTCATGCCAAATAAGCCAGCGGGTATTGAGATTAGCGACCGTAATGTCGGCAACATGCGCGCAATCAGGACGATGATTGATCCATGCGTACGGAACAGCCTTTGGCCGCGCTCCACCTCATCCCAATCGAGCGTCAACCAACGGCTGTAGCGGTCGATGAAAACATGCATCCGTTTTTCGCCAAATTTGACCGCCACCCAATACCAAATCCAATTGCCCAGCATCGCGCCTGCCGTCCCCGCCGCAATGGTGCCGGCAAGGTTCATAGTGCCGCGGGCAGAAGATACGCCCGCCACCGTCATGATGACTTCGGACGGTATTGGCGGGAATATAGTTTCGAGCAGCATCAAAAGCGCAACGCCCCAATAATGGCCCCATTCGACCAAGCGGATAATCCAATCTTCCATGATTATTTCTCTGTCAGTCGGCGTTCAATCGCGTCGAGAATGCGCGCGGGTGTATCCGTTCCGTTGAAGCGGTCGATGGCGACAATGCCCGTGGGCGATGTCACATTGATTTCGGTAAGCCATTGTCCGCCAATGACGTCGATGCCGACGAAGATCAGACCAAGCTCTTTCAAACGTGGCCCCATCGCGGCGCAGATTTCGCGTTCACGCGCGGTGAGCTCGGTCGACTCCGCGCTGCCACCAACGGCCAAGTTGGACCGAAACTCGCCTTCGCCCGGACGACGGTTGATCGCGCCAGTGACTTCGCCGTCGATCATAACGATACGTTTATCACCCAATGCCACATCAGGCAGGAACGGCTGCACCATATGCGGTTCGGGCCAAGTGTTGTTGAACACCTCAAATAAGGCGCCGAGATTGCTTCCGTCTGCATCAATGCGGAAAATGGCTTTGCCGCCATTGCCATGCAGCGGCTTTACAACAACGGCGCCATGTATCTTTTGGAAGTCGCGCACTTCGTCTGCCGAACGGGTAATGATCGTCGGGGGCATAAATTGCCGATAATCGAGCACCATCACTTTTTCGGGCGCGTTGCGGACGCTGGCGGGGTTGTTGACCACCAATGTCTCATGCTCAATCCGCTCGAGCAAATGGGTGGCAGTGATATAGCCGACATGAAAAGGCGGGTCCTGCCGCATCAACACCACGTCGATATCCGCGCCTAAATCCAATTTCTTCGGCCCGCCAAAACGGTAATGCGCGCCGCCTACGCGCTGCAGATCATGCACCGGATGCGCCAGTGCCGTCAGCCGGTCATTGGCATCCAGTGTCAGCGTGCCAACATCATAATGCCAAATATCATAACCCCGCGCTTGTGCGGAAAGCATCAGCGCAAAGCTGGAATCGCCGTTAATGTTGATACCGTCCATAGGGTCCATTTGGACCGCCATTTTGATTGTCATTTCGTGCGTTCCTATCCGTGCCAGACATTCGGCAAATGCTGAGGAAAGCGCCAAGGCGCAACCATAATCACATCAATCTGCATATTTTCACATTCTTTGCCATATTTGGGCAAGAGGATTTCCGCCGCGGCGGCAACACGGCGCAACCGACTGGCGTCAATCGCTGTGGCAAGGTCAACGGCTTTCGTCCGCGCCTTCACCTCAACAAAGGCAATGCTCTTTCCGCGCCGTGCGATGATATCCACCTCACCACGCGGGGTTTTGACGCGCATGCCCATAATCCGCCATCCTTTCAGGCGTAGGAACCAAGCAGCAATCGCCTCCCCGCGCCGTCCGCGTTTTTCGGCGGCACGACGGTTCACTTTGTCTTCAATTCCGTGGCACGGGCATAGACGGCATTGCGTTCCAGACCGAAGCGCTTGGCAATCGCGCCGGCAGCCTTGGCGGCGGACATGGTTTCCAGCGCCTCTTTCAACGCCGCATCGACATCCCCCGTTTCCGCCGCCACTTCGTCGGCGGGCGGGCCGATGATCAGGACGATTTCGCCTTTGGGTTCCTGCGCGGCATAACGCGCCGCCAGTTCCCCTGCCGTACCAGTAACCACCTCTTCAAACTTCTTGGTCAGTTCGCGCGCCACGGCGACTTCGCGGTCGCCATAAATGTCGGCGATGGCGGCCAAGCTT
Source organism: Sphingomonadales bacterium UBA656 (assembly GCA_002299895.1). GTDB lineage: Bacteria > Pseudomonadota > Alphaproteobacteria > Sphingomonadales > Sphingomonadaceae > Sphingorhabdus_B. The sequence goes on from DBOC01000010.1 coordinate 37,026, forward strand.
GCGGCCAAACGTGGGCCAGCTTCATAAAATACCAATGTTGCTTTAACTTGCCCCAATTCGGTCAAAGTCTCGGCCCGCGCTTTGGCTTTGTTGGGTAAAAAGCCTGCAAACAAAAACCGGTCTGTCGGCAGGCCGCAAATCGACAATGCAGCCGTGACGGCACTTGCACCCGGAATGGTATATACAGGCACGCCCGCCGCCCGTGCGGATCGGACAAGCTTATATCCGGGGTCGGAGATTAATGGCGTGCCCGCATCGGATACCAGCGCAATGACACCCCCACGCGCCGCGGCCACCAAGGACTCGCGTTCCACGTCCCCGCTATGGTCGTTATAGCGTCGCATTTTCTTTTTTATGCCCAAATGATGCAGCAATTTGCCCGTCACACGGCTGTCTTCAACCGCCACTAGGTCGGCGGCGTTTAAAAGGTCGATCGCCCTTTGTGACATATCTGCAAGGTTGCCGATGGGGGTCGCAACGACATATAAGCCTGATTCGAAAGTCATCGGAATATGCAGCTTTTTCCCAAGGAAACCAAAATGAGTGCATCCATTGCCGCAACGCGGGCGCAGCCGCAAGCTTTAGCAGGCCAAATCAAAAAGCTGCTGGTCTTGGCGTCTGTCATCCTGCTGGCTGCATGTAGCACGGTCCCGCGCAGCAAGGCACCTGTGGCAGTCGAACCGTCCGACGGCATGCATCGTGTCGCGCTCTTGTTACCGGTAACTGGCCCTGACGCCGATGTGGGGCAATCGATTGCCAATGCGACGGCACTGGCGCTGGCAGATACCAAAGTCACCAACATCCGCATGGTCACCTATGACACCGGCCTTGGTGTAGCAGCCGCGACACAACGCGCGATTGCGGATGGAAATAAGCTTATCTTGGGCCCGTTACGCGGTGACAATGTAATTGAGGTCGCACAAATCGCACGTCCAACTGGCGTTCCCATCATCAGCTTCTCCAACGATGTCGGCGTGGCCGGACCCAATGTATTCTTACTTGGCCATTTACCGAACCAAGCAATTGAACGCGTGGTGCTATATGCCAAGTCAAAAGGCATGAACCGCTTTGCAGGCGTCGTTGCATCCAATGTCTACGGACAACGTGCGCAATCAAATTTAACGACAGCCGTGCGCGCAGCCGGCGGCATATTGGTGGGCATTCAGGAAACGAACGGAACGGCCGCGTCTGCCGAAGCCGCCGCCCGACGCCTGTCGCAAATGGGCGCTATTGATGCCGTTTTGGTGGCCGACAGCGGCCGTGCAGCGATCACTATTGTGCCGGCCTTGCGCCGCGGCGGGCTTCGTACGGCCAAAGTCTTGGGCACCGATTTGTGGAATATTGAAGGCACGCTTGCGGGCAGCCCGCCCATATATGGCGCGTGGTTCGCAAGTGTATCGGACACGCTCTACACCCAATATGCGACCAAATATCGCGCCCGTTTCGGCAAGGCACCTTTGCGCCTATCGAGCCTCGGCTATGACTCGGTGCTGTTGGTGGCGCGCGTCGCACGCGATTGGCAGCCGGGAACGCGCTTTCCCGTGGCGCAGTTGACCGATCCGCAGGGCTTCATCGGCGTTGATGGGGCGTTTCGCTTCAACCCCAATGGTCTGACAGATCGCATGTTGGAGGTGCAGGAAGTTCAGGCAGGTAAATTCGTCACCGTCAGCGCGGCGCCGTCACAATTTACAAAATAAACGAAAGCATTGCCCCCGCTTCACGCGGGGGTTCAAAATAGCGGATCAGTGGCGGCAATCCGGGCCATGCACATGGCCGCCGCCCATTTTGCGGGCCTTTTCGATCTTCTTCAGCACCATCTGACGCTTTAGCCGCGATAGATGATCAATAAACAATATGCCTTCCAAATGGTCCATTTCATGCTGCAAACATGTCGCCATCAGGCCGGTCATGACCTCTTCATGCACCTTGCCATCTAAGTCCTGCCAACGGGCACGGATTTGGGCGGGGCGCTCCACCTCGGCATATTGGTCAGGGACAGACAAGCAGCCTTCATTATACAGGCTATGCTCGTTGGACGGGTCCAGAATTTCGGGGTTCACAAAAACGCGCGGATTGCGCACGGGCTCTTCGCCTTCGGCTTCCTCTTCTTGCAAGTCGATAACCAACAAGCGCTTTGGCACACCAACTTGTATCGCTGCCAAACCAATGCCGGGTGCGGCATACATTGTTTCGATCATGTCATTGACGAGCGTTTTCAATTCGCCGTCAAAACTCTCGACAGGTTTCGAAATGGTTTTCAGCCGCGGATCGGGCACTTCAAGAATAGGTAATATGGCCATGGGTCGCAAATAGGGACGGTCTTTGGATAAATCAACCGACAGGGCGTCTGGCGCGCAAGGCCTGCGCCAAAGTGCCGTCGTCGAGATAATCCAGCTCCCCGCCCACTGGCACGCCATGCGCCAATTGTGTGAGGCGGATGGGAAATTGTTCCAACCGCTCCGCCAGATAATGGGCGGTTGTCTGCCCCTCAAGCGTGGCGTTCATCGCCAGCACCACCTCGTCAACGCCGCCCATCGCAATGCGGTTGACCAATCCGTCGATGTTCAAATCTTCGGGCCGGACACCGTCCAATGCCGACAAGCGGCCGCCCAGAACATGATATTTGCCCGGAAACAGACGCGAGCGGTCCAATGCCCAAAGGTCGGATACATCCTCCACCACACAGATGGACCGGATGTCGCGGCGCGGGTCAATGCAAATGCCGCATGGGTTTCCGGTGTCGATATTGCCGCAGGTGCTGCACACCACAAGCCTTTGCTCCACATTCTGCAAGGCGCGTAAAAGCGGCTGCAACACGCTCTCGCGCTTCTTCATCAGATGCAGCACGACGCGCCGTGCCGACCGTGGGCCAAGCCCCGGTAGCTTCGACAATGCTTGTGCGAGTGCGTCTATTTCTTGCGATGCCATGCGCCGGGTCTTAGGGGGCTTTTGAACAAAGGAAAAGTGACGATGCGTCTTGCCTTCATGGGAACACCCGAATTTGCCGTGCCGACGCTCGATGCGTTGGTGGCGGCTGGGCATGATGTGGCCGCTGTTTATACGCAACCGCCGCGCCCCGCCAATCGCGGTAAGAAGCTAACCCCGTCTGCGGTCCATCAACGCGCCGAGGAGCTGGGGCTGCTGGTAAGATCACCCCTGTCGCTGCGTCAGGAGGACGCACAGGCGGATTTCGCTGCACTGGGCCTCGATGTAGCCATCGTGGCTGCCTATGGCCTCATACTGCCTCCACCGGTCTTGAACGCGCCTGTATATGGTTGCCTGAATGTCCACGGATCATTGCTGCCCCGCTGGCGCGGCGCCGCGCCGGTGCAGCGTGCAATATTGGCGGGCGATGCCACTACCGGCGTCATGGTCATGCAGATGGAGGCTGGTTTGGATACGGGCCCCATCCGCGCCACGACGGAAATCGAAATCGGGGACAAGACGACGGGTCAGCTTACCCAAGAGCTGGCGGAGCTTGGTGCCGAATTGATGGTCCGGACTTTGACCGATATGGAGGCGTTCCCGTGCGTGGCGCAACCCGAAGAGGGCGTTACGTACGCCACTAAGATCGACAAAGCCGAAACCAAGCTGAATTTTTCTGTGTCCGCCGAAGCCGTCGAACGCCAAATCCGCGCGTTCAACCCAGCACCGGGCGCATGGTTCGAATTTGAAGGTGAGAGATATCGCGTATTAGCGGCCGATATCGTCGCAGCCCATGGCGCGGCAGGCACAGTTATCGATGACCAACTCACCATCGCCTGCAACACCAACGCCATCCGCCCAACGCGCATCCAACGCGCAGGCAAACCGGCCATGCCCACCGCCGATCTCTTGCGCGGCAAGGCCATTCCCTCCGGTAGTATTTTGTCATGACCCGCTTTGCGCTCACTATCGAATTTGACGGCGGCCCATATATGGGCTGGCAATGGCAGGACCATGGCCCCTCAGTCCAAGGGGCTATCGAAGAGGCGATATTCAAAACCACCGGCGAAAAAACTCTGGTGTACAGCGCTGGCCGCACCGATGCAGGGGTTCATGCCCTTGGCATGCGGGCGCATGTCGATGTTGAAAAAGGCCTTTCGGCCTTCCGCTTGATGGAGGCCGTTAACGCCCATTTGCGTCCGCACCCCATCGCGATACTGGCATGCGAAGAGGTCGCTGATGATTGGCACGCGCGCTATAGCTGCGTTGGCCGGGCCTATGAATATCGTATCCTCAATCGCCGGGCCTCGCTGACTTTGGAAAAAGGTCGCGTTTGGCGCGTTGGACCGGAACTGGATGCCGATGCGATGCACAACGCGGCGCAGCTGCTTGTTGGTTTACATGATTTTACAACTTTCCGCTCCACCGCATGCCAATCCGCCAGCCCTATCAAAACGCTCGATCGGTTGAACGTCGGGCGCGAGGGGCAACATGTGATTATAGAGGCAGCAGCTTTGTCCTTCTTGCACCATCAAGTGCGCTCGATGGTCGGATGTCTGGTCGCTGTGGGGCTTGGGCGTTGGACGGCGGCAGATCTAAAGGCGGCGTTGGATGCTGCGGACCGTTCCGCGCTGGCGGAAAATGCGCCACCCGAAGGGCTTTATTTCGTACGCGCTTTATATCCTTGAATTTGGGCGCCTGGCCTAAGCGGGAAACAGACCGCCCTGCCCGCTTTCCCACGCCAGCAAACGGCGCTTGCGTTCCAACCCATAAGCATAACCGCCAAGGCCGCCATCTGACCGGATGACGCGGTGGCAGGGAATAAGCACCGACACATGGTTCGCGCCATTGGCCGTGCCTGTCGCGCGCACCGCATCGGGCTTTCCCACTGCCGCAGCGATCTCGGCATAATTGCGCGTTTCCCCAACGGGTATTTGCAGCAACGCCTGCCACACTGCCATTTGGAAATCAGTTCCGCCGATATCCAAGGGCAATTGGGGCATCTGCCTTGGGTTTTGAACGGCAGAGACGGCACCGTCGATCAGGTCCGAGAGTGAACCGCCTTTACCCAACAGGGTCGCGTTCGGAAAACGGCGCTTTAGCGCGGTTTCATTTTCGTCAAACGACAGGCGGCAAATCCCCTTGTCGGTTGCGGCCAGCAACATCGTGCCAAGCGCGGTTTCAGCCACCGCCCAATAAATCGACACGCCGGCACCGCCGTTCATCCAAGCACTTGGTGTCATGTCTGCTGCCACCCTCCACACGCTTGAAAGAGGGCGAGCGTCCGTTCGCGCGCTAAATCGGCACTGGGTTCATGATAATCCTTGCGCCGGTCGGAGTTAAACCCGTGATTGGCGTCATAAACAAATATCTGCGCGGTTGGATGGGCTTTTTCAATGAGTGCTTCAACGCCCTCCATCGGTATGCCCGCATCATAGCGTCCGAAATGGGCAATAGTCGCGCATTTCGGGGTTTGATCAGCATAGATCGTCGGTATGAGGCTGCCATAATAGCAACTGGCCGCAGCAAGATCATCGCGGATCCCGGCGACAGCCCACGCGACTGAACCGCCATAGCAATAGCCCGTGATGAACACCGGTCCTGCATCTTTCAGCGCATCAATGCAGACCTCCGCATCATCGAGCGACTGTTGGAACGGGTGCAGCTCGCGCGCCAATTCGACGGCCCGAGTATAATCGGGCCCGGTATATTCCGCCTCAAATCCTGGATGCTCGCGATCGAAAATGGCGGGAGACAGCACCTCGTAGCCATCGGCGGCATATTCATCGCACAATTCGCGGATATGGTCGGTCACGCCAAATATTTCTTGAACAAGGACAAGTCCGCCGCGACGCGTACCCAAGGCTTCGGCATGGTACACCGCAATTTCCGCGCCATCCGACATCGTCATGCGAATCATTTTGCCCATTGCACTCTCCGTTTTTCCACGCTGAACTTGTTTCAGAATAACGCCCTACGGCAGTTTGTTATCTCGAAACAAGTTCAGGATGAACATTGGGTTGAAACAACCGACAATCGCCATCTTGCATCGCAACAAAACCCCTGCTAGGCGCGGCGCGACGCCACCAAGGGGGCAACCCTCCGGTGCGGTCGGCAAGTAATTCAGTCTCACAATTTAGGAATTCGACGCGTGGATCATTCCGGCGGCACAAGCGCTAATATTCAAGCCAGTCTTGCTGGCCGTTACGCGACGGCATTGTTCGAACTGGCCCGCGACGCGAAGGCGATCGATGCCGTTGAAAAGAGCATGCGGGCGATTGCACAAGCCGTGAGCGAATCGGCTGATCTAAAAGCCCTCACCAGCAACCCAGTGCTCAGCCGTAGCGATGCGAAGAAAGCCATAGCCGCCGTCGCGAAAGCCATGAAGCTTGATGCACTGACGGCAAAGACATTGGGCGTGCTCGCCGAGAACCGCCGCTTGAACGAAACTATCTCCGTCGCCCGCGCATTTTCAACGCTTGCTGCGGCTCATCGCGGCGAAGTCACCGCCGAAGTAACCTCCGCCCACGCACTCAGCGCAGCGCAGACCAAGGCATTATTGGCCTCCCTTAAAACCCGCGTCGGCAGCACCGTCGCCATCCAGACCAAAGTCGATCCGTCACTTCTTGGCGGGCTTACCGTGAAAATCGGTAGTCAGATGATCGACAACTCCATCAAAACCCGTTTGAACACCCTCGCTAACGCGATGAAAGGCTAAGTAGCAACATGGATATCCGCGCCGCAGAAATTTCCAAGGTCATCAAGGACCAGATCGCCAATTTCGGCACCGAAGCTCAGGTTTCGGAAGTCGGCAGCGTATTGTCGGTTGGTGACGGTATCGCCCGTATTCACGGCCTCGACAATGTGCAGGCTGGTGAAATGGTCGAATTCGCAAATGGTATTCAAGGCATGGCGCTGAACCTGGAAGCGGACAATGTGGGTGTCGTTATCTTCGGTTCAGACAGTGAAATCCGCGAAGGCGACGTTGTAAAGCGTACCGGCACCATTGTGGACGTTCCTGTAGGGAAGGAATTGCTTGGCCGCGTTGTCGACGGTCTTGGTAACCCCATCGATGGCAAGGGCCCATTGAAAACCAAGCAGCGCAGCCGCGTTGAAGTAAAAGCGCCAGGCATCATCCCGCGCCAATCGGTTTCGGAGCCTGTCCAAACTGGCCTCAAGGCGCTTGACGCCCTCGTCCCCGTTGGCCGTGGTCAGCGCGAATTGATCATCGGCGACCGTCAGACGGGTAAGACTGCCGTCGCTATCGACACCTTCATCAACCAGAAGGAAGTCAACAAGGGTACCGACGAATCGAAGAAGCTTTATTGCATCTACGTCGCTGTCGGTCAGAAGCGTTCGACCGTTGCGCAGATTGTCCGCGCGTTGGAAGAACAAGGCGCGATGGAATATTCCATCGTTGTCGCCGCAACCGCTTCCGAGCCTGCACCGCTGCAGTATCTTGCGCCATATACTGGCGTTGCGATGGGTGAATATTTCCGCGACAATGGCATGCACGCCGTCATCGTATATGACGATTTGTCGAAGCAAGCTGTGGCCTATCGCCAAATGTCCTTGCTTCTGCGTCGTCCTCCAGGTCGTGAAGCCTACCCAGGCGACGTATTCTATCTGCACAGCCGTTTGTTGGAGCGCGCCGCGAAGATGTCCGACGCCAATGGCGGTGGTTCATTGACCGCGTTGCCGATCATTGAAACACAGGCTGGTGACGTTTCGGCGTACATTCCAACCAACGTGATTTCGATCACCGATGGTCAGATCTTCTTGGAAACCGACCTGTTCTTCCAAGGTATCCGCCCTGCAATTAACGTGGGTCTGTCGGTTAGCCGCGTCGGTTCGGCAGCCCAGACAAAGGCCATGAAGAAGGTATCTGGTTCGATTAAGCTTGAGCTGGCCCAATATCGCGAAATGGCTGCGTTCGCGCAGTTCGGTTCCGACCTTGATGCCTCAACGCAAAAGCTGCTGAACCGTGGCGCACGTTTGACCGAATTGTTGAAGCAGAAGCAATTCTCGCCGTTGCCGTTTGAAGAGCAAACTGCATCGATCTTTGCAGGTACCAACGGGTATCTCGACGGCATTCCAGTCGCTGATGTGACCCGCTACGAAGAATCGATGCTTGCGGACTTGCGCGCCAACCATGCTGGCATCCTGAAGACCATTCGCGACAGCCGCGACTTCAGCGACGACAGCAAAAAAGCGCTGATGGCAGCTCTCGACAAGTTCACGAAGAATTTCGCTTAACAATCACCCGTCATGCTGAACCTGTTTCAGTATCTTAAATAAGACCCTGAAATAACTTCAGGGTGACGGCAAAGGGAAGAATAGATGGCGTCTCTTAAGGCCCTCAAAATACGGATCAACTCGGTCAAATCGACCCAGAAGATCACCAAGGCGATGAAAATGGTCGCCGCTGCAAAGCTGCGTCGGGCGACCGAAGCGGCCGAAGCATCGCGTCCTTATGCCGAACGGCTTGAGGCAGTGGTGTCGAGCATTGCATCCAAGGTATCTGTTAGCCCGCAATCGCCAAAGCTGCTCGTGGGCAGTGGCAAGAACGACGTGCATTTGTTCGTTGTGGCAACCAGCGACAAGGGCCTTGCCGGTGCGTTCAACACCAACATCGTCCGTCTCGCCCGCCGTCAAGCAGAAGCGTTGAAGGCCGAAGGCAAGACCGTCAAATTCTACACCATCGGTAAAAAGGGGCGCGATCAGCTCAGCCGTACCTTCCGTGGTGACATCATCCACAGCATTGAACCGGGCGATCTTGGAAAATTAAGCTTTGCCGACGTGCAGACATGGGGCGAAGATCTGACCGCACGTTTTGAAGCGGGCGAATTTGACGTCGCGCATTTGTTTTTCAGCAAATTTGTCACTGTTCTGACGCAAGAACCAACGCAGATACAATTGATGCCCGTCGCGGTGACCGCTGGCGAAGGCGACGCGGTTGGTCTGTCGGCCACGGTCGAATATGAGCCCGATGAAGAAGAAATTCTCGCTGAATTGTTGCCACGTAATGTGGCCGTTCAGTTACTACGCGCGAACCGCGAAAATGCGGCGTCGGAGCAAGGTTCGAAAATGACAGCTATGGACAATGCAACGCGCAACGCGGGCGACATGATTAACAAGCTGACCATTCAATATAACCGCACGCGTCAGGCGGCGATTACAACCGAACTCATCGAAATTATTGCGGGCGCCGAAGCGCTCTAACGACATCCAAAGGCAAGGAAGAAACACATGGCTACCGCCCCTAAAAAGACCGCCGCTTCGAAGGCTGCTGCACCAAAAGCAGCGAAAGCAGCCAAGGCTGCTGCTGCCCCTAAGGCTAAAGCGCCCGCACGCAAGGCGGCAACCAATGTCGCTGGCGCAACTGGCCGCATCAGCCAGATCATTGGCGCCGTTGTCGACGTAACGTTCACTGGCCAACTGCCATCAATTTTGTCGGCGCTTGAAACCGACAATAACGGCAACCGCTTGGTCCTCGAAGTTGCGCAGCATCTCGGCGAGAACACCGTCCGCACCATCGCCATGGATGCGACCGAAGGCTTGACCCGTGGTCAGCCTGTTCGCGACACCGGCGCGCAGATTTCGGTTCCCGTTGGCCCAATGACGCTTGGCCGCATCATGAACGTGATCGGTGAGCCGATCGACGAGCGTGGCCCCGTTGGCGCTGCAAAGTCCAACCCAATCCACGCAGAAGCGCCTTTGTTCACCGATCAGTCGACGGAAGCTGAAATTCTCGTCACCGGCATTAAGGTTATCGACTTGCTCGCACCTTATGCAAAGGGCGGCAAAATCGGTCTGTTCGGCGGTGCCGGCGTTGGTAAGACCGTTTTGATTCAGGAACTGATCAACAACATCGCAAAGGGCCATGGCGGCGTTTCGGTGTTTGCTGGCGTGGGTGAGCGTACCCGTGAAGGTAATGATCTCTATCACGAATTCCTCGACGCTGGCGTTATCGCTAAGGACGCCGACGGCAACCCAACCCCAGAAGGTTCAAAGGTTGCGTTGGTCTTCGGCCAAATGAACGAGCCTCCCGGTGCCCGTGCGCGCGTTGCGCTTTCGGGTCTGACCATGGCGGAATATTTCCGCGATGAAGAAGGCCAGGACGTTCTGTTCTTCGTCGACAACATCTTCCGCTTCACGCAGGCTGGTTCCGAAGTGTCCGCGCTTCTGGGCCGTATTCCTTCGGCGGTGGGTTATCAGCCAACATTGGCAACCGACATGGGTCAGTTGCAAGAGCGTATTACCTCGACCACCAAGGGTTCGATTACCTCGGTTCAGGCTATTTACGTTCCTGCAGATGACTTGACCGACCCTGCGCCAGCCACGTCGTTCGCCCACTTGGACGCAACGACCACACTGAACCGCGCGATTTCGGAGCTTGGCATTTATCCAGCCGTTGACCCGCTTGACTCGGTCAGCCGCGTTTTGACGCCAGCGGTTGTTGGCCAAGAACATTATGACACTGCCCGCCGCGTTCAGGAAACGCTGCAAAAATATAAGTCGCTGCAAGACATCATCGCGATTTTGGGCATGGACGAATTGTCGGAAGACGACAAATTGACCGTAACCCGTGCGCGTAAGATCCAGCGTTTCTTGTCACAGCCTTTCCATGTTGCGGAAGTCTTCACCGGCATCTCCGGCAAGTTCGTTCAAGTCGAAGACACCGTGAAGTCGTTTAAGGCCGTCGTTGATGGTGAATATGACCATCTTCCAGAAGCCGCTTTCTACATGGTCGGCGGGATCGAAGAAGCGGTTGCAAAGGCAGCCAAAATGGCTGCGGAAGCGGCGTAAGCCATTATGCCGCTCCACTTCGAACTCGTAACCCCTGAGAAGCTCTATCGCTCGGACGATGTCTATATGGTCGTCGTTCCGGGCACTGAGGGCGATTTCGGTGTGTTGGAGGGCCATAGCCCGATGATGAGCACATTGCGCAACGACGCGGCGCTGGAGATTTACAAGACGCAAGGCGCAACGCCAGAGCGTCTGATGATCGCAGGCGGTTTTGCCGAAGTGAACGCAGCCGGCCTGACTATATTAGCAGAACGCGTCGACGCTTAAGCTTCGCGCGTTTGCTGCGCTTATTTACAGCGCCTCATCGCCCCAGATACGGGACGTTTCGATATAGCCGTAGCGACCATTGGTTTCAAAACGGCAATATCCCTTTTCGCATTCGTCAATGATACCGACCACACCGGGTTCAACGCGCCATGAAATATGCGCATTGGCTTGCGGCGTGTCCCGCAATGTGGCGATGCCTTTACCAATAACGATGGCGGTTTGCGTGGGGCTTAACAACCGAACGTGCAGCCAGCCTTGGTCACCATCGGGGTCTTGAACCTTGCGCCATACGCTGTGAACCGCAACGACCTTCACCGGCAAATTTTGTCTTTTGTAAACCCATGTAACAGGAAATTCAGTGCTCGGCCCTGTGCGCATGCGGGCTTCAGGTTTCTGAATAGACGCCCAATAAGGCGGCGTGCGCTGCGTCTGTCCAGCGGCAGATGCCGCACCCAAGAGCGCGAGCACCAAGGCGCCGAACCGCACTATCGATTTGTTCTGATGAACCATATTCTTTACCATCGTTCGCATCGTATAAGGCAAGCGTTGCGACAAGCGCAACCATCCTGTCTTGACCTAGCCGCGAATTCCGCTTTAGTCAGTCCATGCCAGAACTTAGCCGCATCGAACGTCCGTCCATTCGCGTTACACGCAGTTTATTGCCTGCGGTCGAAAAACGCATGGCGGAGCTGTTTGACGCCAAATTCAATGCCGACGACACCCCGCTCAGCCGGGACGCACTAGTGGCTGCAATGGCCGATTGCGACGTACTGGTGCCAACGGTTACCGACAGCATCGATGCAGATGTCATCGCTGCCGCCCCGCCACGGCTCAAACTCATCGCCAGCTATGGCGCGGGCGTCAATCATATCGATTTGGCCGCAGCGAAGGCGAAGGGCATCATGGTTACGAACACGCCTGGGGTGTTCACCGATGATACCGCCGACCTGACAATGGCGCTTATCCTCAACGTCCCCCGCCGCCTTGGCGAGGGACATCGTGCGATGCGCAACGGCGAATGGCGCGGCTGGAGCCCCACTGGGATGCTTGGTCACCGGATTGGCGGTAAGACTTTGGGCATCATCGGGCTTGGCCGCATTGGTGAGGCCGTGGCGATACGCGCTAAGGCCTTTGGCCTCAACATCATCTATAATAAGCGCAACCGCCTGCCCGCCAGTGTCGAGGATGAGCTGGGAATCATTTTTGAACCCGACATTGACCGGCTCGTGGCGCGGTCGGACATTATCAGCCTGCATTGCCCGTTAACCGCAGAAACCAACAAGATCATCAATGCCGACCGCATCGCGCAGATGAAAGCAGACGCCTATATCATCAATAGCTCGCGCGGGGAGTTGATCGACGAAGATGCGTTGATTGACGCATTGGAGTCGGGCCGCATCGCGGGCGCCGGCTTGGACGTCTACACGCATGAGCCAGCGGTGGATTCGCGGCTGTTCAACATTCCCAATGTTGTGTTGCTTCCCCATTTGGGCAGCGCGACTTTTGAGGGCAGAGAAGCCTCGGGCGAACGCGTCATTACCAATATCCGCATGTGGGCAGACGGGCATAGACCGCCAGATCAAGTCCTCGACGGCTGGCAATAAGCAATATTGTTTTCATAGCGGCATGTTCACCGAAATTTTGTGCATTGAGCCTTCGGTTTTGCGCGCCTAGAGACTGGTCCCGAACCGGGGGGCTACACGATCATGATTTCAAAAATTATAATGCCAGCGCTGCTGATAAATAGTTTGGCCGCCGCGCCTGCATTTGCACAAAATGCGGTTGTCGCATTGCCTGAAGCCAACAGCGGCGACAGCGCATGGATTTTGACCGCGTCGGCGCTTGTCCTGATGATGACATTGCCGGGGCTCGCATTGTTTTACGGCGGTTTGGTGCGGGCCAAGAATTTCCTTTCGGTGTTGGTCCAATGCGGCGCAGTGGCCGCTTTGGCATCAGTCCTCTGGATCGTGATTGGCTATAGCCTTGCCTTTTCCGCCAATGGCAACGGCTTCATTGGTTCTTTTGAAAACGTCATGTTTAATGGCCTGCTAACGTCCATCCGGGACGGCCAGACAACGGGTGAGTTGGCCTTTGCTTTGTTCCAGATGACTTTTGCCATCATCACCCCTGCCCTTATTGTGGGCGCTTGGGTGGAGCGGGCACGCTTTGGCTGGGTGGTCGCATTCAGCGGCTTATGGTCGCTTATCGTCTATGTTCCAGTGACGCGCTGGGTTTGGGGTAGCGGATTCTTGGCCGATCAAGGCGTTATCGATTTTGCCGGTGGCATTGTCGTGCATACCACTGCAGGCGTTTCCGCGCTCGTGGTGGCCCTGATGCTCGGCAAGCGTATTGGGTTCCCAAGAACGCTCATGTTGCCCCACAGCCCCGCGCTAACAGTCGCCGGGGCCGGATTATTATGGGTGGGCTGGTTCGGCTTTAACGGCGGCTCTGCCTTGGCTGCAAACGACTTGGCGGCAAGTGCCATTATCAACACCCATGTCGGTGCATCGGTGGCGGCATTGGTCTGGTTGCTCATCGAACGGATAAAGGTGGGTAAGGCAACCGCGGTGGGCTTTGCGACCGGCGCTGTTGCTGGACTTGCAACTATTACGCCGGCGGCTGGCGCGATTGGCCCTGGCGGCGCAATCATTCTGGGTATATTGGCGGCTGTGATCTGCTTTTGGTTTGTTGGCCTTATCAAAGGCACGCTGAAAATTGACGACTCACTCGACGTGTTCGCGGTGCACGGCGTCGGCGGCATATTGGGTTCGATGTTACTCGCTATTTTTGCAAGCGAGGCTTTGGGCGGCGCAGGCTATGCAGAAGGCACCGATATGGCATCGCAGCTTTGGGCGCAGTTCAAGGGCGTCTTTATTGTCGCGGCCTATTCCGCGGTGGCGACAGTTATCATTGGTTATCTGGTGTCGGCGATATTGCCCATGCGCGTGAGCGAGGATCAGGAACGCGACGGGCTCGACATTTCAAGCCATGGTGAAAGAGCTTGGGATCTGGATTAAAAAAATGGCGGGGTGTGATGCCCCGCCAAATCCTTAACAGTTTCATCGGGCCTGACCCGTCAGCGACACCAAAAGGTGTCAGTCACCCGTTAACAGTCGATCCATCAACTGCTGCACCGTCGGGACAAAGCCGTTTGAATAAAATGGATCTTTCCCGAACAAATAAGCGCTGTGTCCGGCGAACATGAGATTTTCATCAATGGGCGCGCCATGTGCGATGTTTTGCAGCGCCTTTTGAATGCAAAAGCTGCGCGGGTCCGCAAGGCGGCCTGTGGAGTTATTGTCATGGTCCTTCCACGAGGAAAAACCGCAATGCGACAAACATCCCATGCAATCCTTTTGATCCTTTCGGATAACGTCACCCGATGAGGGCGTTACAAATACAAGCGAGTTGTCGGGCGTTTTCAGCGCGACAGTAAATCCGCGCGCATCCCATTCGCGCGCCTTCATCAGGTCAGCTTGGGTTACCCAGAAATTCTTACCCTTCACCCCAACATCCAATTGTGCCGTATGTTCGGCGTCGGCGGCTTGCACAAACGGAATCTGACGCTCCGAACGGGCTTGAAGCTCCTGTAGAAACGGATTGATTACCGCGCTGGAATAAAAGCCCGTGGGCGAAAATTGATGGAGCAAAACGCCGTCTTCCGGAATTTTGGTAAGCGCATCTTTCCAACCCGTTGGTATCGGGCTTTCTTGCGTCAACAACGGACGTGTTCCCAATTGGAACGCAATCTGCCCCAATTCGGGATTATCAATCCAGTCGTTCCAGTCACGCAAGAACCAGACACCGCCCGCCATAACGATGGGCACATCATCCGAAATGCCTTCAACGCGCATCACATCGCGCAAGGCCTTTACGCGGGGATAGGGGTCTTCAGGGCTACGCGGGTCTTCGGCATTGGACAGGCCATTGTGCCCGCCGGCGAGCCACGGATCTTCATAGACAACCGCACCGAGCCATTCAGGCACCTTGTGATAGGCACGCTTCCACAAAGCGCGGAAGGCGCGGGCGGAGCTGACGATCGGCAGATAGTAAACGCCATATTGGGCGGCAATTTCGGATAGCTTATATGGCATACCCGCACCGCAGGTGACGCCCGTGACCATACCTTTGGTTGCTTCAAGGATGCCGTGCAAGATGCGCTGGGCACCGCCCATTTCCCACAAAACGTTGATGTTAATCGCGCCGCGCCCATTCGATATTTCGTGCGCGAGTTTAACCTGTGCAATGCCGCCGCGAATGCCATAGGCGACAAGTTCCTCATGCCGTTCGGCACGGGTTTTACCCAGGAAGACTTGCGGGATCATGACGCCATTTTCATCATAGCTGTCGGCATTTACCGCCGATACGGTACCAATGCCGCCTGCCGCAGCCCACGCGCCGGAGCTTGCATGATTGGTTGCCGCAACGCCCTTGCCGCCTTCGACCAATGGCCATACTTCACGGCCACCATAGATAATGGGTTTCAGACCCTTGAACACAAATATTACCCCTAAAAACTCTTGTCTAACGCACCGTGCAGGGCGCTTCTGACGGTCGGCGCTATCGCAAATGTTCAGCTTTGTCGCGCAAAATCGGCACGTTTCATGACAGACCCGTAAAGCTGCCGATAGCGTGCAAACATCGTCTCCTCATCATATTGAGAACAGGCCAATAATCGGTTTGCACTACCCAATGATGCACGAAGCGCCGCATCTTTTGCGAGACCACTTATCGCACCGGCCAAGGCGTCCTCATCAGAGCGAGGAACGATAAATGGCCGGTTCTCGCGCGCGACAATGCTGCGGATATCGCCAACATCGGTGGACACAATAGGCAGCGCGCTGGTCATCGCTTCAACCAGTGACACGGGATATTGTTCGCTATCGGACGACAACGCAAAAATGTCGAACAATCGGATAAAACGGGCTGGATCGCGCAAATATCCGGGCATCATCAACCGGTCCGTTATGCCAAGCCGCATGGCCTCTGATAAGATGACATCACGGTCAGGCCCCTCGCCCACAATGGCAAGCCGGATATTGGGGCCAGCCGCCGCAACCGCACGCACGAGCCGAGGCAAATTCTTAATCGATTGCAGCCCGGCGATGGTGCCAACGACAATTTCCCCATCACGTTTCTGAAAACCCGGAAAAGAGCCGCGTTGCGGGCGGCGATCATAATGTCCGGTATCAATGCCATTGGGAAAACGCGCGATTTTCTCCAGCGGCTGATGCCAAACAGTTCGGGCAATCTGCTCGAGCGATTTGGATGGCACAACAAGCGTGTCCGACCTTTGCAATGCAATGGTGCGGAACCAATTGCGCTGCCATTTGAGCTTATCAACCTCATCCGGCTCAAATCCGTCCTCATGATGGATCAACGGCGGCAATTTCATGCTGCGCGTAAACAAGGTATGCGCCATGACCCCGTCCATCGCGCCAAAATTGTAACTCAGCACAAGGTCAAATTTCTTCATATAGCTGGCCAAACGGCGATAACGCCCCATGCTCGGCATTCCGGTGAGCGCAGGTGCTGCGTCTTTGGGAAAACTTATCTTAACGCGCCGATCAATCATATCTGCCGCGCCAAAGGCATCGCTTGCTGCCGACAAAAGCACATGTTCGGCTTGCCCGCCAAAATGGTTTATCAGGCGAACCGTGCGCGACTGCTGATCACCTAAGTCAAAGCTGCTATGCAAATGCAGGATGCGAACCGCTGCCATACTTGCCTTTCTCTTTTCCACCGCCCAGATGCGTTAGATGAATATGAAACCCTTCCCCTCCCCCTACCGCGCAGATCCGCAAATCGCCAGTCTTGGTGCGAAAATTGGTGATGCTGTCCGCCCTGCAAACTTTCCGGAGACGATCTTGCGCTTTCGTAACGATCGTTGGGCGGCGACAGTCGGCCTTGCGGACTATGATGACGCCGCCTGGGTCCGCCATTTTGGTCGTTTTGAACCGCTGCCAGACAATATGCCTGAGCCGCTGGCATTGCGCTATCATGGGCATCAATTTCGCGTTTATAATCCCGACATTGGTGATGGTCGCGGCTTCCTATTTGCGCAGATGCGCGATGGCGATGGTCGCCTGTTGGATTTGGCAACCAAGGGATCGGGTACCACGCCCTATAGCCGGCGTGGCGACGGCCGGTTGACGCTAAAAGGGGGCGTGCGCGAGATATTGGCAACCGAGATGCTCGAGGCTTTGGGAGTCAACACCTCAAAGACTTTTTCGATCATTGAAACCGGTGAGCAACTGATCCGCGGCGATGAGCCATCCCCGACACGATCAGCGGTCATGGTGCGTTTGAGCCATAGCCATATCCGTATTGGCAGTTTCCAGCGCGTGGCCGCCGAGGGCGATGCCGAATTCATGCAGCAGCTTATCGCTTACTGCCTGACGCAGCTTTATGATGTCGCCCCGGCGGAAAATTCCGCAGCACAGTTGCTTGGGCTGGCGGTGGAACGGGTGGCCGATTTGGCAGCATCCTATATGGTCGCTGGCTTTGTCCATGGCGTACTGAATACCGACAATATCAATATCACCGGCGAAAGCTTCGATTATGGACCTTGGCGCTTCACTGAATATTGGGACCCGCAATTCACCGCGGCTTATTTCGATGAATCCGGACTTTATGCGTTCGGAAGACAGGCCGAGGCGCTGCATTGGAATTTGGGGCAGTTGGCCGTAGCGCTGCGTTTGGTATCGGACGCGCCTCCGTTGATTGCGGCGCTGGAGCGTTTTCCGGGCCTCTATCAGCAGGCGGTTATTCGGCGTTTCCTCTGGCGTCTGGGCATAGCATCGCGTGGAGAGACGCTGGACAGACAATTGGTCGAAGCCGCAGAACGTGCGATGTCGCGCGAGAAAATTGCAATCGATCAATTCTTCTATCTTTATCGATATGGCAAGTCGGACGCAGGCGAAACCCCCGGCGAATATCAATTGGCCTTTGCCACTTTGTTGCGTGATTATGCGCCAGTCGAAGGGCAGCGTCACGATTATTGGACGAAAGGCGCGATTTGTTCGATGTTGATCCAAGAGGTAGAAGATATTTGGCAAGCCATATCCGAAAGCGATGACTGGGAACCGCTACAGCGCAAAATCGATATTATTCACGAGATGGGGCAAGCCCATCTAACGCAAAGCTGATTGCCGCAGGATAATAGGCTAAAGTTCTTCTAAACCTTGGCCAACTTATCCTGATTTGATGCTGGCGCCTCATTGGCCCATCATAGCAAGATGGAACAAGCACGTGTATATTTGGTAGGCGCGGGTCCGGGTGACCCAGAACTGCTGACGGTTAAGGCCGTTCGGTTGATTTCGAGCGCGGACGTAGTGGTGCATGACGGGCTGGTGGATGACGCAATCATGGCGCTCATAAACCCCGCGGCACGGCTGATTTCCGTCGCCAAAAGCCGCTCACGCCATTCGGTGCCGCAAGGCGGCATCAACGACATACTCATCCGTGAGGCGCAAGCTGGCCATATGGTCGTACGATTGAAAGGCGGCGATCCGTTCATCTTCGGACGCGGCGGCGAAGAGGCAGAGGCCTGCCGTGACGCAGGCATCGATGTGGAGGTTGTCCCCGGCATTTCTGCCGCGATGGGCGGGGCAGCAGCGACGATGTTGCCGCTAACCCACCGTGATGCCGCCAGCGCCGTCACATTCGTCGCGGGCCAGTGCAAGGGCCTGACTGACCAAAATTGGGCGGGCCTTGCCGGTAAAGACCGCACTTTGGTTATCTATATGGGCATCGCAACGGCTTCGGACATTACCGAAAAGCTAATTAGCGATGGCCTATCACCCGACACGCCTGTCGCAGTGTTGGAGCGCGCCACGCGGCCGAATGCCCGCGCCATGCGCACGATATTGACCGATCTTGGCGACATGATCGCACGCGAAGGCGTTGTTTCGCCCGCGATCATCGTCGTCGGTGATGTCGTCCTGAAATCCGATGCCGAAGACCGGCTATTTCATTTTGCCAAACAGGCGGAGAAAATTGCGTGAAGTTATTAACGGGAAATGATTTGGTGTCTGGCGCCGTAACATGGTGGACGGGCAATGGCTGGTCCATCCATGTCGAAGATGCCGCCGATGTGGGCGAACATGGTGAGGCAATACTGCACGCTGAAGAAGGCGCGCGCCGCGTCAACGCACCCTATATCATCGATGCCGTGCCAACCGAAAATGGCCCGCGTCCGGCGCATATTAAGGACCGTATTCGTGCACTTGGGCCAACCGTCCGCACCGACCTCACACTAAAACCTGCCGATCCTACGGCTGGCGACTGGATAATCTGACATGTATAAATATGACAATTATGACCAAGCTATGGTTGACGCGCGCGTCGCTGAATTCCGTGACCAAATAAACCGCCGTATTGCAGGCGAAATTACGGAGGATCAGTTCAAACCGCTGCGTTTGATGAACGGCCTCTATCTCCAATTGCACGCCTATATGCTGCGCGTGGCCATTCCTTATGGCACGCTCGATTCACGGCAAATGCGCATGCTGGCGCATATCGCACGCAAATATGACCGCGATTACGGCCATTTCACCACGCGTCAGAATATCCAGTATAACTGGATTAAGCTGGAGGATTGTGCGGATATCCTAGAGGAACTTGCTA
The DNA here is from genome assembly GCA_002299895.1 of Sphingomonadales bacterium UBA656. Lineage (GTDB taxonomy): Bacteria > Pseudomonadota > Alphaproteobacteria > Sphingomonadales > Sphingomonadaceae > Sphingorhabdus_B. Next base: position 56,655 of record DBOC01000010.1, read on the forward strand.
CCGTCGAAATGCATGCCATTCAAACGAGCGGCAATTGCATTCGCAACATTTCGTCCGACCAATATGCGGGCGCTGCGGCGGACGAAGTTACCGACCCACGCCCTTGGGCTGAATTGTTGCGCCAATGGTCAACCTTCCATCCGGAATTCAGCTATCTGCCGCGCAAGTTCAAGATCGCCGTGATTGCATCGTCCGAGGACCGCGCCGCCATGCGTCTACACGACATCGGGCTCGAACTTGTTCGTAAGGATGGTGAACTGGGTGCGCGGGTTTTTGTCGGCGGCGGCATGGGCCGCACACCGATGATCGCGCCCGAAATCAATCCGTTCGTCAAAGCGGACGACCTGTTGAGCTATTTGGAGGCCTGCCTGCGCGTCTACAACCGCTACGGACGGCGCGACAATATGTACAAAGCGCGGATTAAGATTCTGATCCATGAAATCGGCGCGGATGAATATCGTCGTCAGGTCGCAGAAGAATTTGCGCATGTGAAAACCTTGGGCATCGACCCGCCTTTGGCAGAGTTGGAACGCATCAGCGCCTTTTTTGCGCCGCCGGCTTATAATGCCGCAGACGCAGAGCCGGACCGCAATGATCCCGATTTTGCCCTGTGGCTTGACCAAAATGTAAAGCCGCACAAGCAAGCGGGCTATGCCATCGTCAACATCAGCTTGAAACCTATTGGCGGTATCCCTGGCGATGCGACATCGGCGCAAATTGATGTCATGGCCGACCTCGCCGAAAAATACAGCTTTGACGAATTGCGCGTCACCCATGCGCAGAATATCGTCCTGCCTTATGTCGCAAAGCGCGACCTCTATGCCGTGTGGCAAGCCTTGCGCGAGGCTGAATTGGCCGACGCCAATCTTGACCTAATCAGCGATATCATCGCCTGCCCCGGCCTTGATTATTGCAGCCTTGCCAATGCCCGTTCGATCCCCGTCGCGCAGAAAATTGCGACGCGTTTTGCCGATATGGACCGGCAACGCGATTTGGGCGAGCTGAAGCTTAAAATTTCGGGCTGCATCAACGCCTGCGGGCATCATCATGCCGGACATATCGGCATATTGGGCGTCGATAAAAAAGGCGTGGAAAATTACCAGCTGACCTTTGGTGGCTCCGGCGCAGAAGATGTCAGCATCGGGAAAATCATCGGACCCGGCTTTGACGAGGATGGCGTTGTCGATGCGGTGGAAAAGGCGACCGAGGTCTATAAGGCATTGCGGAAGGGCGATGAACGTTTCGTTGACACCTACCGTCGTGTCGGCCTCGAACCTTTTAAGGAGGCGATTTATGGTTGAGTTTCGCTACCGCACTGATGAGGTGACAGAACAGCCGTCGGTAACGCTCGATGCGTTTCTGGATCAGTCTAACGCAACAGCTGTCCGGCTGGAGCCCGATGACGATGCACGCGCTTTAATCCCTTTCCTTGATCGGCTGACCCTGATCGAAGTGGCCTTCCCCAAATTTCGCGATGGCAGGGGCTATAGCGCCGCACGCATATTGCGGGAGGCTGGATATCAAGGCGAATTGCGCGCGCAAGGCGATGTGTTGGTCGACCAGATGGCATATATGCGCCGCTGCGGCTTTGACAGCTTCGCGCCCGAAGCTTCGTTAAACCCCGATGCGGTCGCTCGTGCACTCGCTTTTTATGACCACGCGTATCAAGGCGCCGCCGATAGCGCCGTGCCTATTTGGAAGCGACGGCATGGCTAGCAAGGTCCGCATCGCCGATCGTATCAACACCGCCCCGCGATATACCGAGGGCGATGCGGTTCGCCTGAATAACATGTTCCGGGGCCGTGATACATTTGAGATGCTGACCATTTTGTTGCGCGAAAATATGTTGGGCGATGCGGCTGTGGTCTCCAGCTTCGGCGCCGAAAGCGCGGTATTGCTGCACCTCATTGCAAGCATTGATCCGGCGGTGCCTGTCTTGTTCTTGGACACGGGCAAGCATTTCCTCGAGACAATTACCTATCGGGAGGATCTCCGGTCCAAGCTCGGCCTGTTGGATGTACGCATCCTGACGCCTGACCCAAAACTGCTCCAGCAAAAGGACCAAACAGGACTACGTTGGTCATATGATCCTGATGGTTGCTGCGAAATCCGCAAAGTTCTGCCGCTGAATGCCGCTTTGGCGGACTTTGATGCCCAATTTACGGGGCGCAAAGCGTTCCAGTCATCAACGCGCCGCGCACTGCCCCGATTTGAAATCGAAAATGGCCGTTTGAAGGTCAATCCACTCGCCGATTGGGATCAGCCCAAAATCGACGCCTATATGGCCGAACATGCTTTGCCTGCACATCCCTTAGTGGAACTCGGCTATCCATCCATCGGATGTTCCCCTTGCACCACCAAAGTTGCGCCAGGCGAAGACCCGCGCTCGGGCCGTTGGAAGGGCTGGGACAAGGTGGAATGTGGGATACACAATGCTGTGACGCCGATTGGCGATGGTTCCGACGACCCTATTTTTTGACGAACGACCCCATTGTCTTGCGTGCGTCTAAAAACGGCACGCCAATCTTGTATCAATCCCGTCCGAAAAAATATGCCTGCACATCGGCTGCAATGCGCGCTGGCCGCAGCGTTTTTGCATCAATGCAGCACCAGCTGGACTTTACCTCTGCAAGAACTTCCTCGCCACGCTTAATGACCGTGTCGTAAAAGGATCGGGCACCTTGCACTTTTTCAAGCACGACCGATGCGATTACCTCATCATTGAGGAACGCGGGGCGGCGATATGTAATCTCATGCTTGACCGCGACCCAAAGATATTTCGCCGCTGTCTCTGGCGGGGCGAGCTTGTTCCAATGCGCGAGCACGGCATCTTGCACCCAGTTCAGGTAGCGCGCGTTGTTCACATGCCCCATGAAGTCGATGTCTGAAGGCGTTACGCCTATGCGGTGAAGATGTGGGAGAAGAGTTGTCATGAGGCTTTCATCATAAACGTTAAGAGAGGTTGCTAAAGCCCTATTGCGGCAAAACCATGAACAGATGCTGGCTATTACCGACAATGCTAAAGATTTTACATTTCTGCGAAAACGGCTCGGGGCTGACATGAACTTGCAACGCCCGTTCCGCGATCCCACATGACGCATATGGACCGCTCGAAACGAAAAAGCTGGAGCGATTTGCCTGCCTATCGCTGGTCGATGGTCATTTTGGGTTGGGCGCTGATTGTTACGGCGCCACTTGTCAGCTGGCTTCCAGGTCCAGGCGGACTAGCGCAGTTTATCATCGGGCTTGGCGTGGTCCTCAAACATTCGCTTTGGGCGAAGAAACGATATTCCCGGCTTTCAAAGATACATCCCGAATATGCCCGCTGGGCCAATTGGGCTCTGCGGCGCAACAAGGTCAAAGGCCGCCCGCCCTTTCCCGACGTCAAACGCGACATATTGTACCTGTTCCGGCGCGACGACCTCGGCATGAAAATGCCCTAACCCATGTTGACTTTTCGCCATGCGGACCGTATCGGCCACTGCAACAGAAAATGTCGCTGGACAGATTCGGCGACCATTTTCATTTTAAGACGCAAAAAATTTAAGGATTACAGTCATGAAGCGCACTTTTCAGCCGAGCAATCTCGTGCGTGCCCGTCGCCACGGTTTTCGTCTTCGTATGTCAACCGCTGCAGGCCGCAACATCCTGAACGCACGTCGCGCCCGCGGCCGCAAGAAGCTGTCGGCTTAATTACTGAGCAGGCGGACCGCGACATGCGCGGTTACAGCATCATCAAAAAAAGGTCAGACTTTCTGGCTGCCAACCGGGGGAAGCGATATGCAACTCCCGGTTTTGTTTTGCTTGTGAAAGACAGGCAGGATGAAAGCACCGAGATACGCTTGGGCATTACAATTACCAAGAAAGTAGGCAACGCCGTGGTCCGCAACCGGATGCGCCGCCGCTTTCGCGCGCTCGCGCAGGAAATGCTGGGGCATAATGGCCAACCCGGCGCTGACCATATCCTGATTGGCCGCGATAGTGGGATCGAACGGAACTTTGGCGCATTGCGCAGCGATATGATCAAGGCGTTGGGCAAATTATGCGACTGACGGCCAATAACCCAATCCACCCCATCGCAAGTCGACAGGGAGATAGCTTATGATCGCAAAGCTCTTCATCCTGGTCGCACGGGCCTGGCAGATCGGCCCATCGCGCATTTTGCCGCCGACCTGCAGATATAGCCCAAGCTGTTCGGCATATGCGATTAGTGCTCTACAAAAATATGGCGCAATTAAGGGTGGCTGGCTGGCCATCAAACGGCTATTGCGCTGCCAACCATGGGGTGGGCACGGATATGATCCCGTGCCATGAAGCTCCAATTACGGATTAACGGGGAATTTTATACGTGGACGAAAAACGCAACCTGATTTTTGCAGTATTGCTGACGGGCCTCATCCTGTTTGGTTGGCCCTATGTCGCCAGCTATTTCTTCCCCACCGCTGCGCCAGTCGCCAGCACAGCAAAATCGACGGCCAGCCCTGCAGGCGCGGCGACGTCCGACGTGGCTGTCGAAGCTGCGCCCGCCCAAGTGCAAGCCATACCGCTCGCCAACGCGCTACAATCGTCTGCGCGCATTTTGGTCGAAACGCCAAAGCTGAAAGGCTCCATCAATCTGGAGGGCGCGAAAATCGACGACCTCGTGTTGCTGACCCACCGTACAGAATTGGCCAAGGATTCTCCGCCCGTCCGTCTATTTGCGCCATCTGGCACCAAAAATGCCTATTTCGCACGCTTTGGCTGGGCCGGCAGTGGCATCACAGCGCCAAACGACAAGACTGTCTGGACACCGAGCGGCAACAAATTGACACCGTCCACGCCCGTCACCTTAAGCTGGACCAATGCCCAAAGTCAGAAATTCGAAATCGCGCTGTCAATTGACGACAACTTCATGATCACAGCTAAGCAGCGCTTCACCAATAATGGCACCACCCCTGCCGAAATCGCCAACTTCGCATTGCTTAGCCGCACCGGCAAGCCCGCCGATGCGACATCAGGTGGCTCGATCTTCACCCATATTCATATCGGGCCCGTGGGTGTGTTTGATGACCATCCCAATTATGACTGGGGCTATGTCGATGTCGCAGAAAATAACGGTGAAGCAGCCTTCACCAGCACCGGCGGTTGGCTTGGTTTTACCGACAAATATTGGCTGGGCGCACTGATTCCGGATCAAAAAACACCTGTCTCAGCGAAGTTCCGTGCAAGCGGCGACGTTTATCAAGCGCAGGTCATCCCTACGCGTAACACGAGTGTCTCCGCCGGAGCGACATTTGACAGCAGCGCGCGCGTTTTTGCAGGCGCCAAGGAAATGGCTGTCCTCGCCGCTTATTCGCAAGATTTGGGCATTCCTTATTTGGACTATGCCATCGACTGGGGTTGGTTCTGGTTCATCGCCATTCCGTTCTTCTGGATCCTTCATTGGTTGTTTGAGGTGTTTGGTAACTTTGGCGTTGCGATCATTGGTCTGACCGTCATCGTGCGCGGGTTCATGTATCCGGTCGCGCAAAAGCAATTCGCGTCTATGGCGCAAATGCGTGCGGTGCAGCCCAAGCTCAAGGCGCTGCAAGAACGCTGGAAAGACGACAAGCCGCGTCTGCAGCAGGAAATGATGCAACTTTATAAGGAAGAAAAAGTAAACCCGCTCGCGGGCTGCCTTCCGATCTTGCTACAAATTCCGATCTTCTTCGCGCTTTACAAAATTCTATTGCTGTCGATTGAAATGCGTCATCAGCCCTTTGTCTTGTGGTTGAAGGATTTGTCTGCACCCGACCCGTTGACGCCCATCAACCTGTTTGGTTTGCTGCCGTTCGATCCGCCATCTTTCATCGCCATCGGCATATTGCCCATTTTGTTGGGCGTGACGATGTGGCTGATGCAACGCCTGAACCCGCAGCCCATGGACGACGTGCAAAAGCAGGTTTTTGCCGTCATGCCATGGTTCCTGATGTTCATCATGGCCCCATTTGCCGCTGGACTTCAGCTTTATTGGGTGATGTCCAACCTCGTTTCGATTGCCCAGCAAAAGTGGCTATATTCGCGGCACCCCATTTTGCGTGAGCAAATGGCCCGTGAAGCTCAGGAAAAGGCGCAAGCGAAAGCGAATGCCAAGGCGTGACCGAAACGACGACTAAAATCTTTTCAGGCCCCATTAGCTTCCTGAAATCTGCGCCAAAGCTGGAATTTCTGCCCGAACCAACGGTGCCGGAAATCGCGTTTGCGGGTCGATCGAATGTCGGCAAGTCGAGCCTGATTAATGCGCTCGTCAACCGCAATAATCTGGCGCGCGCGTCGAATACGCCGGGTCGCACACAGGAATTGAACTTCTTTGATGTGGGCGACCCTGCGGCATTTCGTATCGTCGACATGCCGGGCTATGGATATGCCAAAGCGCCGATCAAAACCGTGCAGCAATGGCGTTACTTGATTAACGATTATTTGCGAGGCCGCGTTGTTTTGAAACGCGTGTTCGTCCTGATCGACAGCCGCCACGGCATTAAAGAGGTCGACCATGACATTATGTCGATGCTCGATAACGCCGCCATCAGCTATCGCATCGTACTGACCAAGACCGACAAGATCAAAGCCAGCGACTTAGCCGCGGTTCAAACCGACACGATGACAAAATTACGCAAGCATGTTGCGGCTTATCCCGACCTATCGGTCACCTCTGCTGAAAAGCGAGGCGGGATTGAAGAATTGCGCGCTGCGGTATTGGAAGCTGTGGCGTCGTAAAAAGGGGTTGCGCCTTTAGGCCTCTGCCCTCTCGACAGAAAAGCAAACAGCGGCCATGTAGACGGCATGACTTTGAAATTGATCATTGGAAACAAAGCCTATTCAAGCTGGTCGCTGCGCGGCTGGCTTGCGGCGAAGCAATCCGGCCTGCATTTTGAAGAGGTCTTAGTTCCCTTGTTTGACCAAGATTGGGAACAACGTAAGCGTCAGCCAGACCTTGCGCCATCTGCTGGCAAGGTGCCGACCTTGTGGGATGGAGAGGCGGTGATTTGGGACAGCCTCGCGATTATCGATTATCTCGCGGATAAGGTCGGACGCGACCGTTATTGGCCCAAGGAAGATGTCGCGCGCGGACTGGCGCGTTCCATGGCGGCGGAAATGCATGCGGGCTATTTGTCCTTGCGCCGCGAATGCCCCATGAACACGCGCAGGACTGTTGCTAACGTCACATTATCCGAAGAAACACAGGCCGATGCTGTCCGCATATTGCATAACTGGGCAGAGGCGCGTTCGCGCTTTGGTCAATATGGCCCCTATCTGTTTGGCACATTCAGCGCGGCCGACATCATGTTCGCGCCTGTTGTCACGCGCTTTGTAACCTATGGTTTTACGCTTCCCGGCTTTGCCCAAGCCTATGCAGACGCCATCATGGCGCATCCATGGATGGAACAATGGTATGCCGCCGCAGCGGAAGAGCCATGGACGATAGAACGCATCGAGAGCGCTTTTACTTAATCGCTCCCTAGCCGCATTGCGCGCGGTGCAGCAGCTTTTGATCCGCCAGCACCAAAGCCATCATCGCCGCGACCACGGGCGCGCCCCTGATGCCCACACAAGGGTCGTGGCGGCCCTTGGTGACGATGTCGGTGGCGTCGCCGTCACGTGTAACGGTTTCAACCGGTGTGAGGATGGAGGAGGTCGGCTTGAACGCCACACGCACCAAAACGGGCTGCCCTGTCGAAATGCCGCCCGCGATGCCGCCTGCGTTATTCGCCATAAATTCAGGATGATTTGACCCTTCGCTGGCGGGTCGCATCCGGTCAGCATTTTCTTCGCCGCGCAACCGCGCTGCGCCAAAGCCAGCACCGATTTCGACGCCTTTAACGGCGTTTATACTCATCATCGCCGACGCGAGCTCGCTATCTAGCTTGGCATAAAGCGGCGCGCCCCAACCGGGAGGGACGCCCGTTGCCACACATTCGATGACTGCGCCGAGCGAGGATCCCGCCTTGCGCGCTTCGTCGACCAATTTTTCCCAACGCCCTGCCGCCGCTTCATCGGGGCAGAAAAACGGGTTTTTATCAATTTGTGACGCTTCGAAATTATCGCGATTAATCGCGTCACCGCCGATTTCGGCGACATAAGCCATAATTTCAACATCGGGTATGACGGCGCGGGCAACTGCGCCTGCGGCCACACGTGCGGCGGTTTCACGGGCGCTGGACCGGCCACCGCCGCGATAATCGCGAAAGCCATATTTGGCGTCATAGCTGTAATCGGCATGGCCGGGGCGATAGGCCTTGGCGACGTCGGAATAATCCTTTGACCGTTGGTCGACATTTTCGATCATCAACGAAATCGGTGTGCCTGTCGTGCGGCCTTCAAATACGCCGGACAAGATCCGCACCGCATCGGGTTCCTGCCGCTGCGTCGTGAAGCGCGACGTGCCGGGACGCCTTTGGTCCAGAAACGGCTGAATATCCGCCTCAGACAAAGCAAGGCCGGGAGGACAGCCATCGACCAACGCGCCAAGCGCCGGACCATGCGATTCGCCCCAAGTCGAAAAACGGAAGACGCGGCCAAAGGTGTTAAAGCTCATTTGCTGTTTCCGTCTTCTTCAATTGTTCGGAACACTCGCTCTGCGAACATCACAATGTGCTGATATCAGGAGCATCCTCCTGCTTCATGCCGACGGTGTGATAGCCTGCGTCAACATGGTGGGTTTCTCCCGTCACCCCTGCCGCAAGATCGGACAGGAAATACAGCGCTGAGGATCCGACATCATCAATCGTCACATTACGGCGCAGCGGTGTGTTCAGCTCATTCCATTTCAATATATAACGGAAATCGCCAATACCTGATGCCGCCAGCGTCTTGATCGGGCCAGCCGAAATGGCGTTCACGCGAATGCCCTGCGGCCCCACGTCATTGGCCAGATATTTGACCGAAGTTTCCAACGCAGCCTTTGCCACGCCCATGACGTTATAATGCGGCATAACCTTTTCCGCGCCATAATAGCTCAATGTCAGCATCGACCCGCCGCCTTCCCCGGTTTCGGGGTCAAGCGGCTTCATCATCGCAGCGGCACGCTTCGCGACCGCGGTAAAGCTGTAGACGCTGACATTCATGGTCAACAAAAAGTCTTCTAAGCCGACATCATAATATTTGCCGCGCAACGCCTCTTTATTGGTGAAGCCAATGGCGTGCACGACGAAGTCGATGGTTGGCCATTTTTCCGCCAGCGTTTCAAATGCGCGGTCGAGATTGGCCATGTCTGCAACATCGCAGTCAATCAGGAAATCACAATCCAGCTGCGCCGCCAAGGGCCGCACGCGCTTTTCCATGACTTCGCCTTGATAGCTAAAGGCCAATTCGGCGCCTTCGGCATGCAAGCGCTTTGCGATACCCCATGCGAGCGACTTGTCATTGGCAAGGCCCATAATCAGTCCGCGTTTACCAGCCATCAATCCGGTCATAATATCCTCATTCGTCAGCTATATTTGCTTTGAACTGCCTTAGTCCATTTTCATGGGCGTTGGCCAGCGCCGCGTTTAATTGCGCCCCTGTTACCAAGCCAAGCCCGATCAGGTAAAAGAAAATCAGCGCCAACATCACCCCTGCCAGGCTGCCATAAGCGAGATCATAATTGCTCACACGGGATAGGAAGATGGGCAATAACGCGGTTAACCCAAGCCACCAAAGGCTGACGAGAGCCGCACCCGGCCATTTTGGAAAATCCGAAGATCGATATTTGGTCGGCGTCAGCCCTGCGAAAATGACGTAAATCGCGGCAAAAAGCGTGACAAAGGGAATGATACGCCCCCACGCGAAATAACTGGTCACTGTCTGCGCGGTTGGGATGAAGCGGTAGACGAAATCCTCCGCCGCGGTGACCATCACTTGCGCGGAAAACGCACCCATGGCGAGAACCACCGAAGCGATGATCGCGCCCAACGAGCCCAACCGGTAATGCCAAAAAGCGCGACTGGGTGTTGCGCCGTAAGCGCGATGCAAAACGTCACGAAAAGTTTCGATAAGGCTGGCAGCCGTCCACAGGCTGACCCCCGCGCTCAACCACAATAACGGGCCGGAGCGCGCGGTCATGGCGGACTGAATGGGGCCTTGCAGCGCGCTGGCGACGCTTGGCGGTACCGTTTTGAAAAAGGCTTCGATTAACGCGAGGCCTGACTCGGTTTGGCCAAAGGCTCCCGCGATCGCCGCCGCCACCACGCAAAAGGCAAAGAGCGACACTAAGGACAGATAAGCAAAATTGCCCGCGTGAATGAAGCCGTCACTATAGACGCCCATGCCAACGCGCTTGGCCACTTCAACGACCTGCCCTGGAAGACTAAGCCGCGCAAACCATGTGGCTTCGCTTTCATCCGCATGCGTCGTCGCCGGAAGATGCGCGCGCGCCTCCGGTGACAGAGGCGAAATTTCAGACACCCATATTCTCCCGGACAGAGCTGTCCGATAGAACATCACGTATCCGCGCTAATTCCGCCGTGTCTGTCGGCAGATGGATCATCAATGTCACCAGCTGGTCCCCGCGCACGCCGGTCTTGGCGGTAAAGCCGCGCCCCTTGATCCGCAGCACAGCGCCGGAATTGGTACGTGGCGGGACGGTGAGCATGACTGCGCCATCCACCGTTGGCACCTTAACCTTGCCGCCCTCTACTGCCTCTTTCAGCGAAATCGGCAGATCGATGCGGACATTGTCGCCGTCGCGCACCAAATGCGGATGCTTGCCAATCTTCAACGTTACCATCGCATCGCCATAGCCGCCGGGGCCAGGTTGCCCCTTGCCGGGAATGCGGATTTGCTGCCCAGCAACTATGCCAGCGGGCAATTTAAACTCCACCGTCTTGCCATCACCCAGCATGATGCGTTGCGGCGCAAGCGTGGCGGCGTCGGTGAACGACACCAGATGCGCATAAGCGATATTCGCGCCTTTGGGCGGGGCTTGCTGCGGACGTGGGCCGGGCCCACCGCCTGAGCGGCCACCGCCCCCGCCAAACAGACCATCAAATATGTCGCCCAAATCAATCCCGCCACCGCCGAAATTGCCACCTGCAGGGCCGCCTTGGGAATAGCCGCCGCCAAAAGGGTTGCCCGAAAAGCGCGGCTGCCCGTTTTCGTCAATCTCACCGCGATCATATTGCCCGCGTTTTTTGGGGTCGGACAATAAGTCATAGGCCTGCGTGACTTCGCTAAACCGTTCCGACGCCTTCGGATTGTCCTTGTTCTTGTCGGGGTGCAACTCCTTCGCCAGCTTACGATAGGCGACCTTGATCGCCTTTTCGTCGGCCCCTTTGGACACGCCTAATGTGGAATAAGGATCTGCCATTCTTGTCCCTGTTAATAACTCGTCCGTCTTAGATTGGTATTAAAGCACGCCGAGTCAACTTGGCCGCACCGCGTTTTCGGGTTTTCCATCCTTGGATCCGCGTAGCAGAAGATAGGTCAGCAAGCCAAGCAAAGCCCATATATTGGTTAACCCCAATATCATGGCCCAGTTCAATTTATTGACTAGCCCCTTTTAACGCGCATCAGTCTAGCCTATCGGAGGATTATGGAAAGACCCGATCCCTTTAGCATATTCGACACATGGTTTGCCGAAGCGCAGGCGCGCGAAGTGAATGATCCCAATGCCATGGCATTGGCGACCACGGGTGTTGATGGCCAACCTTCGGTGCGGATGGTCTTGTTGAAAGGCCATGGCCGCGACCTTGGCACGCAGGGCGGATTTATATTCTACACCAATTTCGAAAGCCGCAAGGCTACGCAATTGTCTGGCAATGCGCATGTCGCCTTGCTGTTTCACTGGAAATCCTTGCGCCGGCAAATTCGGATTGAGGGCGCGGCAAGCCCCGTCGATGATGCGACTGCCGATGCCTATTTTGCAACCCGCTCACGCAATTCGCAGCTTGGCGCATGGGCATCCGACCAGTCCCGCCCTTTGGCTGACCGCGCGACCTTCGAAGCGCGTTTTACTGAGGTGGAGGCCCTTTTTGAAGACCAAGACGTGTCGCGTCCGCCGCATTGGTCTGGCTGGATGGTAACCCCGAACCGTATCGAATTCTGGCAAGACCGTGAATTCCGCCTACACGAACGCTGGCTGTATGAACGCGATGGCGACGGCTGGACCACGGGGATGTTATACCCATGAAGATACCGCGATGAGCCTTGCCCATAATCACCATCATCATGCGCATGGCGACCTGACCAACCGCGCGGCCATTGCCAGCGTGACCATGGCCTTGTTTCTGCTCGCGCTAAAGATTTTTGCCGCAGCCGAAACCGGCTCCGTCGCCTTATTGGCGTCGTTGGCGGATACGGGCTTTGATGTTCTGGCGTCAGTGCTCACTTTAATCAGCGTCCGTTATGCCGCGATGCCCGCCGATGATGACCACCGATTCGGCCATGGCAAGGCAGAGGCACTGTCTGCGCTATTCCAAGTGGTTTTGATCACCGTATCGGCCATTTTGATTGCATGGCGGGCCATCGTGCGCTTGGGCGCGCAGGAACAGACCGCACATCCCGAATATGGCATTGGCGTTTCGCTCATTGCCATATTCGCCACCTTGGGCTTGCTGGCCTATCAACGGCATGTGGTCCGCAAGACCGGCTCGGTCGCCATTCAAGCCGACCATGTCCACTATCAAAGCGATCTTTTGCTCAATGTCGCGGTGATCGTCGCGATTGTGCTCGACACGATGTTGAATGTGCGCGGCGCTGACCCATTATTCGGCATTGCGATTGCCGCATGGTTGTTATGGGGCGCATATCGCGCGGCCCGCGCGGCGCTGGACCAATTGCTTGACCGTGAATGGCCAGAGGAAAAACGGCAACGCTTTATCGAAGTCGCGCTGCGCCATCCCGAATTGCGTGGCATCCATGACATGCGCACCCGTTCGAGCGGCGCGCATGATTTCTGCCAATTCCATGTGTGGGTTGACCCCAATATGACGGTCGCGGCCGCCCATGATATCATGGATGAGGTAGAGCAAGCGTTGATGGACGCCTTTCCTGGCGTAGAAGTTCTGATCCACCCTGACCCCGAAGGCCATAAGGATGAGAAGGGCTATATCCCGTCAAAAACCATTGCGCATGAAAAGGACATCCATGACTGACTTGCCTTATTATCATGTAGACGCCTTTGCCGACCGTCCCTTCACCGGCAATCAAGCTGCAGTCATGCCGCTTTCGGAGTGGTTGGATGATGCCGTGCTGCAGGCGATTGCGGAGGAAAACAACTTCGCGGAAACCGCCTTTTATGTGCCAGATGCAACTGGCGAGGCCGATTATGAGCTGCGTTGGTTTACACCGGCGGTAGAAATTCGCCTCTGTGGTCATGCGACATTGGCCAGCGGGCATATCATTTTGAGCCAAAATCCCGCTCTGGACCGCGTGACATTACGCACACGCAAAGCTGGAATATTGGAAGTACGCCGTGAAGGTGATGCTTATGCTGTTGCCCTGCCCGCCATTCCTACAGAAGAAGTCGATAATCCGGATATGATGGCCGCGATGGGCGGCAAGCCCTTGGCGATGCGCAGCAATCCCGACAGCTATAATATGTTCGTTTATGCAACCGCCGCCGAAATTTTGGCGCTCAAGCCCGATATGAAGGCGCTGGCGGCATTAGGCGATGACAGCTTCACCGCCACCGCACGCGGTGACGATACCGACGTCGTCAGCCGCGTATTTGTGCCCGGTGCTGGCGTAGATGAAGACAGCGTCACCGGCAGCGCCCATGCGGTAATCGCGCCATATTGGGCATCAATCCTTGGTCGCGACAGCTTTACCGCCTATCAGGCCTCGGCCCGTGGCGGCTATTTGGGCTGCCATTTGGAGGGCGACAAAGTTTGGTTGTCAGGCAATTGTTTTACGGTAGTAAAGGGAATGTTCAGCTTGCGCTGACCATCAACGACATTCCATTGTTCAAAGGATCATTCATGCTGAAGTCATTCGCCGTCTTGTCGGCACTCCTACTTTCACCCGCCGTGATGGCGCAAAATGCCCCGTCAGCTCCGCCAAGTGGTGGCGCACCACAGCCAGAACAGATTTTTGCGTTTCTCGATGCCGATAAGGACAATTTTATTGCCCGGAACGAAGCGCAAGGCCCGTTGGTCGATTATTTCGCGGTTATTGATGCGGATAAGGATGAAAAGATTTCCATGGCCGAGTTGAAAGCCGCGATTGCAGCAATGCGCCCGCCAGAGCCCGCACAAGGCAACAACTAATCATTACCTGATTTGGTAAAAACAAAACGCGCGGGAAGCCCATTGGCCTCCCGCGCGTTTTATATTGTGTTTTGGCAAATTAAGCGACGTAAGCGACGGTCGCCTTGCGAATAACGCCGGGGTTCGCAGGTGGCTCACCCTTTGGCAAAGCGTCGATATGTTCCATGCCGCTGATCACTTGACCCCAGACGGTGTACTGACGATCCAAGAAGGTGGCATCGTCAAAGCAAATGAAAAACTGGCTGTTGGCAGTGTTTGGATCATTGGTCCGCGCCATCGAGCAAACGCCGCGTACATGCGGCTCGGCGTTAAATTCCTGCTTCAGATTTGGCTTGGAAGAACCGCCCATGCCTGTGCCATTGGGGCAACCGCCCTGCGCCATGAAGCCTGGGATGACGCGGTGAAACTTCACGCCATCGTAAAAGCCTTCGCTGGCGAGTTCGGTGATACGCGCGACATGGTTCGGTGCCAAATCAGGGCGCAGCTTGATAACAACGTCGCCGCTGTCGAGCGAAAAAGTAAGTGTTTGATCGGCCATATTGAGTTTCCTTTTGGCGTGTAAATTTGATGTCGGCTGCCCTAGGGGAAGCATCGCAGAGGTGCAAAGCCAAAATCATTGCATTTTATCGCCGCCTGCTTAGGAGGGGCGAATTCTAACTTCAACGTCTCAAATGGAAAAACGGGAGGCCCGCAATTGACCAGCGAAATCGCCAACCCGAATGTCCTTGACCCCGAAATCCTAGAAACGTTGGATGAAGACAATCGCCTGACGCGCGATTATGTCGACCGCGTTCTCGACGCTGTCGATGAAGGTGATCTGGACGAAGTTTATCGGCTTGTTGAACCTTTACACGAAGCCGACATTGCCGACCTTCTCGAACTAACCCCATCCGAACGGCGTGGCGTACTGGCGATCAGCCTTGGCGACCTCATGAGCGCGGAGGTGTTGGCAGAGGTCAATGATTATGTCCGCGAAGATATTATCGATGCCCTACCTGCATCCCAAGTAGCGGGGCTTGCGGGACAACTGGATACCGATGACGCGGTTGCGATTATCGAGGATATGGAAGAAGAGGACCAGCAAGCCGTTTTGGCCGAGCTGGACCCCGAAGACCGCGCCGTCATTGAAGATGCGCTGTCTTATCCCGAAGAGTCTGCTGGCCGTATCATGCAGCGCGAACTGGTCGCGGTGCCCGAACATATGACCGTTGGTCAGCTTATCGATTATCTGCGCGATAATCAGGATCTGACCACAGAGTTTTGGGAAATCTTTGTCGTTGATCCGCAGCATAAGCCCGTGGGCACATGCAAATTGAGCTGGATCATGCGCAGCCAGCGCAAGGTTCCGGTCAGCGAAATCATGATGCATGAACAAACGCTCATCCCGGTCGATATGGATCAGGAAGAGGTTGCGTTACGCTTCCAAAAATACGCGCTCATTTCCGCTGCTGTTGTCGATGGCACTGGGCGGTTGGTGGGTGTTATCACCGCCGATGACATCGTCCACATTGTGCAGGAAGAAGCCGACGAAGATATTTTGCGGCTGTCGGGTGCCGGCGAAGGCGACATTAACGAGCCTATTTCAGACAGCTATAAAGCACGTGTGCGCTGGCTAATTGCCAATTTGGGCACGGCGATGGTCGCAAGTTTCATCATTGCCCAATTTGGTGCAGCGATTGAAACGATGGTGGCGCTCGCGGTCTTGATGCCCATCGTTGCGTCCATCGGCGGCAATGCAGGGACACAGACACTGGCCGTAACGGTGCGCGCATTGGCCACCAATCAGTTGACGCAATCGAACACCATGCGCTCGATTTGGCGCGAAATACGGGTCGCCTTACTCATTGGCGCAACAATCGCGGTGATTGCAGGTCTCGGCGCTGGCCTGATTTTCGAAAATTGGCGGCTCGCTTGCGTCATTGCCGCTGCGATATTGTGCAACATTACGCTTGCTGGATTGTCCGGCGTGGCCATTCCTGTTTTACTGGACCGGCTCGACCAAGACCCTGCGGTTTCAAGTTCCATCTTTGTAACGATGATTACCGATTCGATGGGCTTTCTCATTTTTCTCGGTCTTGCGGTTTTCAGCGGCCTTGCCGGTTAGCCGCGCAGCACCCAAATCCCGCTCATGCCATTGCACATGACCAAAATCGCCTTTGGCGCAGAAAGCCCGCAGCATTTACGCGAGCGCCTAGCGGCTTATGCCCAAGATGGCGAAGTGCGCTTAACTACCCGCTATTTGCCCAAGCGCGTCGACGAAATGGCGGGCGGCTCGCTCTATTGGATCCACGCGCATACCATCATCGGCAGAAGCCCGATCATCGGCTTCATGGAAAATGGCGCTGGTCGGCATTGGATCCGCATTGTACCGCAGCTCATTGCCGTTCGCTCCACGCCCAAGCGTGCGCATCAGGGCTGGCGCTATCTCGAAGACACCAACGCGCCACCCGATCTGGATGCAGTAGAAACCGATGGCCGCGACGAAATGTCGCCCAAAATGCTCAATGAACTGATGAAGATGGGGTTGGTTTAAGCCGCCGTGCGCTTCGTCAGCACCTTGTTAATCACATCGGCGAAGGTTTCGGCACTTTGCGCGCCGGGGACCATATATTTTTGATCGAAAATGATCGCGGGCACGCCCGTAATATTCTGATCGATCCAATGCGCCATTTCGGCGCGCACGCTGGTCGTGAGCGCAGCGTCATTGATCCATGCCAAAGCCACATCGCGGTCCATGCCTTGCGTCTCCGCAATGTCGCACAAAACATCAATGTCGCTCACATCACGGCGGTCCTGAAAATAAGCCGTGAATAAAGCCATTTTCAACGCCGTCTGCGCGCGCCAACCACGCTCACTGCGAAACATAGTCAGCAATTTATGCGCGTTGAACGTGTTATAAATGCGCATGCCTTCGCCATAATTGAACGCAAAGCCAACACTATTGCCGATGTCTGACAGCCTGCTCCGATTGGCACGGCTTTGTTCGGGCGTGCTGCCATATTTGCGCGCAATATGCTCCGCGGTATCTTCACCTTCGGGCACCATGTTCGGGTTGAGCTCAAAGGGATGCCAGTATGTTTCTGCGGCAATGTCTTGGCCAACTAAAGTCAGCGCTTTCTCCACCTGTTTCAGGCCAATGATGCACCAGGGGCACACCACGTCTGATACAATGTCTATGCGTAGAGGCACTCCGCCAGCCGTCATTGCGACACCCAATGGCGCAGAAGGCTATGTGCAATCGCAAAGGGCGGCGGGGCGTTGAAACGGCGGTCGGATGCGCCTTCCAGCGCGGCCTTTGCCTCCTCCTTCGTCACCCACATCGCGTCCTCAATCTCATCAGTGTCGAGCGTCAGTGCATCGCACAAGGCGTCGGCGGTGCACGCGATCATCAACTGCGACCCGCCAAAGGGCCATGGCTGGCTGGTCACATACCGCACCGCGCCGCAGGTGACGCCCGCTTCTTCATGAATTTCGCGGCGCACGGCCTCTTCAATGCATTCGCCGGGTTCCAAAAAGCCCGCCAGCGCCGAATAATTGCCCGGTGGAAAGCGGGATTGCCGCCCGACCAGTGCCTTGCCTTCAAATTCGGCGAGCATGATGACCACAGGGTCGGTCCGCGGGAAATGCTCTTTCTGGCAATTGCCGCATTTGCGGCCCCAGCCTGCGCGAAACAGCACCGTCGCCGCGCCGCAGCGCCCACAGAAACGGTGGCCATTATGCCATTCGATCAGGCTGCGTGCCGTGCCGTAAATCGCCGCGTCCCCCGCAGGCAGCGTCGACAAGGCACGCCAGATGGCTGGCGAACGAAACGCGTCGCCGGTGGCATCAACCAACGCCACAAAATGCGGCTTATCGTCGGACAGGCCAAGCAGGATGAGTTCTTCTGAACCCTCAAGCTCAGCCAAGGAATGCCAGTGCAATCCGCCAGCATCGCTGACCCGAGGATCAAGCCCGTCTAGCCCCAAGACCCGCGCGCGCCAGTCCCCCAATAGCAGGCCATACGCCTCTGAATCATTGCGGACGCGGTCAGCGCGGTCGAGCGGTGAGCCCGTAAAACCTGGAGCCATCATGGTATTAAGCGGGCAAGCCTAGGTCCTTTTGGACCCATTTGGCGAAATCGGAGTGAATCGGATAGACATTGCTGGGCATATATTGCGCCATGCAGATGGCGCGCAATTTGCTTCTTGGATCGACAAAAGCCACCGTGCCGGCCGCACCGCCCCAGCCGAACACACCGTCATTCGCGCCCTTGCCGACCCGGCCACCCGCGCCAAAGCCTGCGCCGGCGGCGAACGTTCCGTCTGTGGAAACGCCCGACGGCAGCAAATCAGACATAGCGAGCTTGGCAGCAGCCGTTGACATGACACGGACGCCATCCAATTCACCATAATTGGCCAACATGTTGAGGAAACGGTCATAATCGCGCGCAGACGTCACCATGCCAGCGCCACCAAAGGCAAAGGCGGGCTTGTTAAGGTAAATGCTGGTCGACGCGGGATCGATCGGGAACAACACACCGTTGACGGGCGCATAATTGGACACGAAGCGTTTGGTTTCCGACTGAGGCACTTGGAAATAGCTGCTGTTCATTTTAAGCGGTTCAAAAATGCGAGCCTTCAAAAAGGCTTCGAAATCCATGCCGCTGGCAACTTCAATCACGCGGCCTAGCAAATCGAGCGAGATAGAATAGCTCCATTTTGTGCCCGGCTCGGCAATCAATGGCAGCTTGGCCAGCCGTTCGGAAAATGTCTTGAGATCAGGCGTCGGCGCACTTGTCGGCTGACCCGGAATGGGAAAGCGGCTGACGATGCCGGGCGTAATGCCATTGTCCAGATAGGCCTTAAGCAATGGTCCCGTTGTGATGATTGAGTAGCCCAAACCGGCGGTATGTGTGAGCAAATGCCGCAATGTGATCTGCGTCTTGGCGGGCACCGCATTCAGATTTTTGTCCGGATCGGTCAGCACCGTCATATTGGCAAATTCTGGCAAGAAATCGGCAATCGGCTGATCGAGCTTCATCTTGCCTTCATCGACCAGGATCATCGCGGCAATGCCAGTGATAGGCTTTGTCATCGAATAAATGCGCCACAAGGTGTCGATATTCACAGGCGTGGTTTCGCCCAGTCCTTGCGTGCCAACGGCGACGACATCAGGCATACCCGCCGCGCGGCCAATCGTTGCGAGAAGTCCAGGAAGCTTGCCCGAAGAAACATAGCTTTCCAACTGTGCTCGGACGGTGGGGTATAGGTCAGTGGCACGTGCCCAAGCACGCGTAGGCGCAAGTGCACCAATGGCCCCCGCTGCCGCCAATTGGCCGCCCCATGTCAAAAACCCGCGCCGGCCAATCATGGCCTGTCCATTAACCTGCATATTCATACTTTCCCCCTGCGTCTAATACCGCCTCTGCTGCTTTTCTGAATAGGGTCGGCAGACCAGCCTTGTCGAGCGATTTTACGGGCCACCATTCGCCATCGCCGAGGTCATCTGCGTCCGCTGGCCATGACGTAACGGCAATGTCGAGCCGAAGCGAAAAATGGGTAAACACATGTGCCACATGCACGGGCAATTTTCGCCAATGGGCAGGCGCAGGCGGCGTCGCATGGCCATCCAATCGCGCGGTCCATTGATCATCCGGTAACGCGCGCATGCCCGCCAACAGGCCTTTGTCATCGCGGCGCACCAGCCAGACATGTTCGTCCCGCGCGATCCAATAGACAGTGCCAGAGCGCTGCGGTTTGGCGGCCTTGGGCGTTTTCGCGGGATAGGTTTCCGGATGTCCCAAACGCGCAGCATCGCAAGCAAAGGTTAGTGGGCAGACCAGACAAGACGGCGCGCGCACCGAACATATGCCCGCCCCTAAATCCATCATCGCCTGCGCAAAGTCGCCCGCGCGGGCATCGGGGGTAATGCTATCGGTCGCCGCGCGAATAAGGGGCTTGGATTGTGGCAAAGGCGTAGAAATCGCAAATAGCCGTGAGATGACACGTTCGACATTGGCGTCAACGACGACCGCCCTTTGCCCAAATGCAATCGCGGAAATGGCAGCAGCAGTATAGGGGCCAATACCCGGCAACTTCAGCAACGCCGCTTCGGTCTCCGGCAACCGCCCGTCATGCTCCGCCACGACGACCCGCGCACATTTCAGTAAATTGCGCGCACGCGCATAATAACCAAGACCAGCCCATGCCGCCATGACGTCGGCATCATCGGCCGCCGCCAGTGCCGCAAAGTCGGGCCACATCTGCGTAAATTTCTGAAAATAGGCCCCCACCGCCGCGACCGTCGTCTGCTGCAGCATGATTTCCGACAACCAGACATGATAGGGGTTGGCAACACCCTGCCCCGGCGGCGCACGCCAAGGCAGCGACCGCGCATGCGCGTCATAATGCGTGAGCAAGGCCTGCGCGATATCCCCAGATTTATCGATGGCTTGTTGGACGGCTGTCATGAAAAATGGCATGGAACAGGGGATGGACAAAGGCAAGTCACCACCACCGCCAAAAGGCACGCAAAAGGCAACGGCGCCCAAAACATTTCAGCGTCCACGCGGTGGGGAGGCAAAGTCTGTATCGTCGCTCATGCCCGATATTGGCCGCGCTGCGTTTCGCAAATTTGGTTTCGTACAAAGCTCTGTCGTGAGCCGCTGGGACGAAATTGTCGGCGCACGCTATGCCGCTGTGTCCGCGCCGGAGGCCATACGCTTCCCCATTGGTAAGAAATCCGACGGTACGCTGGAACTGACGGTCGAAGGCGCACATGCTACGATGATCCAGCATGTGCTTCCCGAAATCATCGACCGGGTAAACCGCTTTTTTGGTTATGGGGCGGTTGCGCGGGTGAAAGTCCGGCAAGGCCCTGTTGCCGCGCCAAAGCTGCGCCAACCAACCGCCGCGCCGATGCTAAAGCCAGTGCCTATGGAATTGGGCGAATCCTTGCGTGAAATCGGGGATCCCGAGCTTTTTGCCGTCCTCGAAAACCTCGCAAAAAGCCTTGCCAAAGACGGCGAGTGATACCAGATGCGCAAGACAAGTTTCCAAGAAAAAGGTCCATCCATATGTCGCATATGAAAAAATATCTGGGCGCCGTTTTGGTGGGCGCACTGGCGCTCTCGACCACACTCGTTGCCGCGCCCGCACCGAGCAAATGGCTGTCGACAGTAAACGTCACGGCCAAGGGTGCAGTTGTCCTCGGCAACCCAGCCGCGCCAAACAAAGTGGTCGAATATCTCAGCTACACCTGCGGGCATTGCGCCGATTTTGAAATGAACGAAGCACCCGCGTTCAAAACGCAGTTTGTTGCCACCGGAAAGGCTAGTCTTGAAATTCGTAACATGGTGCTCAACCCGGTGGATCTGACTGCTGCCATGCTGGCCCGCTGCGGCGGTAAGGCAAAATTTTTCGGCAATCATCGGCATTTATTTTCGACCCAAGCAACTTGGCTGGGTAAAACCAAAAACATTAGTGCGGCCACACAGGCAAAGCTGAAGGCGCAAGATTATGCCGGCTTTATGATTGGCACCTTTGACGAAATCGGCCTTGGTGCAATCATGCAACAGCGCGGAATTACGCCGGCGCAGGCTAAAGCCTGCTTGGCCGACAAGACAGCGTTAAAAAATATCATTAGCATGACGGAATCAGGATCGGCACTTGGCGTGCGCGGCACTCCATCATTTTTGGTCAATGGTGTTTTGCAAGACCACGTCCATAATGTTGCCGAACTCCAGGCGGCAATGAAGTAAACCAAGATCACAGTTAGAAGCCCAGACAGAAGGATATCACATGCATATCAAGACATTCATTTTGACAACCGCCGCGGCATTTGCACTCGCGGCATGTGGTGGTGCCGATACATCTGGCGCACCTAAGGGTGAACCATTGGCAAAGGTTGCGGCCCCTGCGGATAAAGCGTGGATCGATGTTGTCACCAAAACCGAAATTGGTGGCTATCAAATGGGTAACCCAAATGCAAAATTGAAGCTGGTCGAATATGGCGCAATCACCTGCCCCGGCTGTGCGCAATTTTCGATGCAGTCGACCGAGGAATTGCACAAGCTGGTTAATGACGGCACCGTATCAATGGAATTTCGTCCATTCCTCGTCCATGGGATTCAAGACGTCCCCGGCTTCCTTTTGGCGCAGTGCAGCGGTCCGGAGGCATTTTTCCCGCTGACCGAACAGCTCTATGCCGAGCAGCCTTCATGGCTTGGCAAAATCAGCACGGTGACCGAGGCTGACCAGCAAGCGATGCAGAAAATGTCGCCGGAACAGATTGCAACTTTGCTCGGCACCAAAATGGGCTTGATCGAATTTGTAAAATCGCGGGGCATTAGCGAAGACCAAGCCAAAGCCTGCTTGTCGGACAAGGCCGCAATTGATGCACTGATCAAAACCACCGAGCGCGGGACGAAGGAAGACGAAGTCGCGGGCACGCCATTCTTCTTACTCAACGGCGCCAAATTGGACGCCAGTTCATGGGTGCAAGTGAAGAGCAAGCTGGTCGAGGCCGGCGCACGCTAAAAATGGCTCTGGCGGGCCATGACATTGCTGTTGCCGCAACGGAGTTAGTCCCTTGCGGATAAAGAAGCTGAAACTTGTCGGCTTCAAAAGCTTTGTCGAGCCCGCTGAACTTCGGATCGAAAGCGGGCTTACGGGCATTGTCGGGCCAAATGGCTGCGGCAAATCCAACCTGTTGGAAGCCATACGCTGGGTGATGGGGGAAAGCAGCGCCAAGTCAATGCGCGGCGCAGGCATGGAAGATGTGATCTTCGCCGGCACCGCCTCGCGCCCGCCCCGCGATTTCGCAGAAGTTACCATATTGGCCGAACGCGACGACGGTAGCGCTGACGGTGAAACAGACGAAGAATTGGAAGTCACCCGCCGGATCGAACGGGGGGCAGGCTCCGCCTATCGGTCCAATGGCCGCGATGTGCGGGCGAAGGATGTCGCGCTTATCTTCGCCGATGCAGCAACAGGCGCACATTCCCCTGCTTTGGTCAGCCAAGGCCGCATTGGCGCAATCATATCGGCCAAACCGCAGGAACGCCGCCAAATGCTGGAGGAGGCAGCGGGCATTTCCGGCTTGCACGTCCGGCGCAAGGATGCCGAACAGAAACTGCGCGCCGCCGAAAGCAATTTGGCACGGTTGGCGACCATTCTGGCCGATATGGATGCGCGCGCGAGCCAGTTGCGCCGCCAAGCCAAGCAAGCTGAGCGCTATCGCACCCTGACCAAAGACATATTGCAAGCAGAAGCGCGTTTGATTTTCGTGCGCTGGCGTGAAGCCAAGGCCGCAGCAGATGTCGCGCGGGCCGATGCCGATATTGCGGCTAAAGCCGTTGAGGACGCCGCCGTTGCCCAGCGCGTCCTCACCGAAAAGCAGCAAGAGGCTGTGCGACAACTTGCCGACGCACGGGCGCTGGCGATGGCGGCACGCGATGCAGCTAGCGACTTGTCCAACAAGCTTGTCCAACTGACCGGCGAGCATGAACGGATCATCCAACGCCAATCCGACCTCGCAGCACAGGCCGCGCGCATGGCCGATGATGGCGCACGCGAAGGCAAGCTGACGCATGATGCGGCAGATGCACTCGCCCGTTTGCAGGCAGAAAGCGTAAAGCTTGCCGACGAGATTAAAGCGCAAGAGGAGGAGCGTCCTGCTTTGCTGCGCACCGCGGAAAATGCCGAACGGCAAGCAAGGGAAAGCGAAATTGCCTTAGCCAATGCATCCGCAGAGCAAGCGCGCGCAGATGCCGAATTGCGCGTGGCCGACGCGGCACTGGCGGCGGCGGCAACCCGCGTGCAACGGGCCGAGCAGGTCTGCGCGCGGATCCATGCCGAACGAGACGCTTTGGGGGATGAGGCGGCATATGCTGCCTCGAAAAGCCAAGCCGATGCCGACGTCCAAAAGCTGCAGGCCCAATTGCAAAAAGAGAGCCATGCGCATGACGCCGCCGAGGCGCAGCGCGTCGCGTTGATCTCCGACCGCGATGTCGCCCAAGTTGCCATCGCCAGTGCCAAGGCGGAACTCGCCGCTTTATTGACCGAACAAAGCGCACTGCAACGTTCCTTGACCAAGGGCGAAGGCGACAAAGCAATCGACCGTATTTCGGTCAAGCCAGGCTATGAACGCGCTCTCGCCGCTGCGTTGGGGGAAGATGCGGATGCGCGCATTGGCGGGGAAACGGGGCGCCGCTGGCTGGGCGGCGCTGCTGCTTTTGGCAAGGTCGCCGACAGTGCCCTGATCCATTTTGTCGACGCCCCGGCAGAGCTTTCGGCGCGACTGTCTATGGTGCGTGTGGCTGAAACCGATGATGGCCAACCACTCGCCCCCGGCGAACGTTTGGTGACGCTGGCGGGCAAGCTGCGCCGCTGGGACGGCTTTGCCACCGATGGCGACGGTGCGACGATTGCCGAGCAACTGGTGCGCGCCAATCGTTTGGCCGAATTGGAAACGCTCATTGCACCGGCGCAAGCCGCGCTGGATGCGCAGGCGCAAAGCCTGTCGCAGATGGCCGATAAGATTGACGCGGCGCAGGACAGGGTCCGCACCGCTGCCGCGGCGCGTGTGGCGACCGAAGGCCAGTTGCGGCAAGCCTTACGCGCAGTAGATCAAGCCGAAGACGCTTTAGCGCGGCTCAAATCAGCAAAGGCCGCGCTTGGCGACCGCATGGCTGCCGCCGAACAAGATTTGGCCGAGGCGCAAGCCGAGCGCAAAGCGACCGAGGCGGCACGTCGATCCCTGCCCGATGGGTCGCATCACGCAGATGTTGTGCAAAATCTCACCGCTGCGCATGAAGCAACGCGCAACTTACTGGCGCGCAATCAGGCGGACCTGTCTGCGCTCGAACAACGCATAGCGCAAAGCCGCGAGCGCCGCGCCGTGGCGATGGCGGAAATTCGCAGTTGGCAGGACCGTGCAGGCGAAGCCGAACGCCGGATCGCCGAAATGAACAAACGCAGCGCCGACATCGCTACTGAGCAAGCTGAGTTGTCGGGAAGGCCGGAAATGCTGGCCCGCGATATTGCTACTCTACAGGCTGATAAAGAGCAGTTGGCCGAGAAGCTTATGGGCCTACAAAACGCCGAAACCGCGCATGAAACGGCGTTACGCGCCCTTGAAAGCGAATTATCCGCAGCAGCCGAGCAGCTATCGGTCGCCCGCGAAGCCCGCGCCGGCGCCGAAGCGCGCGCCGAAAATCAGGAACTACGCCGTGTCGAAATGGGCCGGATTTCAGGGGAGCGCTTCGAATGCCCGCCACCCGTACTGCCCGAAAAGCTGAACTTTGATGAAGATGCGATGGACGATGCGGGCATGGAATCCAGTCGCCTCGATCGCCTACAAAATGAACGCGAACGTATCGGCCCTGTGAACCTGATCGCCGCCGACGAGCTGGCAGAATTGGAAATGCAGCAAGGCAGCGGCCTTGCCGAAAGCGAAGAGCTGACGCTCGCCATTAACCGCTTGCGCGGCTCCATTGGCAGTCTGAACCGCGAAGGCCGCGCACGATTGCTAACGGCTTTTGAGGCGGTAGACGGCCATTTTCGCCGCTTGTTCTCGACCTTGTTCAATGGCGGCCAAGCGCATCTGGCATTGATCGACAGCGACGATCCGTTGGAAGCTGGCCTCGAAATTTTTGCGCAGCCACCGGGCAAAAAATTGCAGTCGCTCACCTTGCTGTCGGGCGGCGAACAGGCGCTGACCGCTGTTGCGCTTATCTTCGGTTTGTTCCTGACCAACCCTGCCCCGATTTGCGTGCTCGACGAAGTCGACGCGCCTTTGGATGACGCCAATATCGAACGCTTCTGCGATTTGCTCGAGGCGATGACGCAGGAGACCGAGACACGCTACCTCATCGTCACCCACAATGCCGTGACGATGAGCCGGATGCACCGTTTGTTCGGCGTGACGATGGTTGAACAGGGCATCAGCCGACTGGTATCGGTTGACCTTGGGGGCGCAGAGCAATTACTGGCCGCAGAATGACTTTGCATGGCCCCATCACCAACAGCTTTATCTCGCAACGCCTTCGGCTAAACTATGTCGACTGGGGTAATCCCGACGCGCCGCCTTTGCTTTTGGTCCATGGCGGCCGCGATCACGCGCGCAGCTGGGATTGGGTGGCCGAAGAATTGCGTCATGACTGGCATATCATTGCGCCGGATTTGCGGGGCCATGGCGACAGCGCGTGGTCGCCCGATGGCAATTACGAAATGTCCGCATTTGTTTACGATCTGGCGCAGTTGGTCCATCAACTCAACCTTGCTCCGGTCAGCATCATTGC
The DNA here is from genome assembly GCA_002299895.1 of Sphingomonadales bacterium UBA656. Taxonomy (GTDB): domain Bacteria; phylum Pseudomonadota; class Alphaproteobacteria; order Sphingomonadales; family Sphingomonadaceae; genus Sphingorhabdus_B. The sequence continues at coordinate 83,136 of DBOC01000010.1, forward strand.
CCATTCAATGGGTGGTAACATCGCAACCCGCTATGCTGGCCTGTTCCCCGAAAATGTCCGTAAGATGGTGAATATCGAAGGGCTCGGCCTGTCCCCAAAAATGCAGGCCGAACGCGACGCCATCGGCATACAAACCCGTTTCCGCCAGTGGATAGAGGATAAGCGTAACGCCGCTGGACGCACGCCAAAGCGCTACCCCAATATCGAAGCCGCCTATGAACGGATGAAGACCGAAAATAGCTATTTGACGGACGAACAAGCGCGGCATTTAACCGTGCATGGTATCAGCCGCAATGAAGATGGCAGCTGGAGTTGGAAGTTCGACAACTACCTCAACATCTGGGCAATCTTCGATATGCCGCGTGAGGATTTGCTGGCGATTTGGCAATCCATCACCTGCCCGATGTTGATGATGTATGGTGCCAATAGCTGGGCTTCCAACCCTGAAAAGGATGGCCGCATCGCGCATTTCCCAACGGCTCAGGTCATTGAATATGAAAATGCCGGCCATTGGTTGCACCATGACCAATTCGATCGCTTCATGGCCGACGTGCGGGCGTTTCTTTAACCAATCATAGCGCGTAAATTGGCAATGCTGTCTGCCTCATCCGCTGGCTTGTCGCGGCGCAAGCGGGAGATACGTGGGAACCGCATCGCTATGCCCGATTTATGCCGCTTGGATTCGTGCACCGCGTCAAAAGCAACCTCCAGCACCAAAGACTTTTCGACCTCACGCACAGGGCCAAAACGCGCCACCGTGTTGTCGCGCACGAAACGATCCAGCCATTTCAATTCTGCATCGCTAAACCCCGAATAAGCCTTGCCCACGGGCAACAAGACGCCGTCTGGTGTCCAGCAGCCAAAGGTATAATCTGAATAAAAAGACGAGCGTTTCCCGCTGCCGCGCTGCGCATACATCATGACGCAGTCGGCAACGAGCGGCTCGCGTTTCCATTTGTACCAAAGGCCGACCTTGCGGCCAGCCAGATAAGGCGCGTCGCGTCGTTTCAACATGACGCCCTCAATGGCCGCCGCACGCGCCGCGGCGCGCATTTCCGCCAGATGGTCAAAGTCCCGCGCTTCGATGATTGCAGACAGGTCGAACCGGACCGGGTCTAGCCTGGCCGCGAATAACTCCAGCCGTTCCCGCCGCACGGTCCAAGGCTGGCTGCGCATATCCTCCGCCCCGTCGAATAATATGTCATATAGGCGCACAAATACCGGATATTCCGCCTGCATCGCTGCCGTTACATTTTTACGGCCCAAACGCTGTTGCAGCGCGTTGAAGCTTGCCGCCTCCCCACCTTGCACATCGCCACGGACCAATAATTCGCCATCGACCACGCCAATGCCGTTGAAGGCGGCGGCGATTTCAGGAAAGGCTGCGGTCACTTCATCACCACCACGGCTAAAAAGACGCGTTTCCCCGCCAGTTGAGGCGATCTGAATGCGGATGCCGTCCCATTTCCATTCGGCGGCAAAATCTTCCAGATTTACGCTTCCATCTTCCAACGGGTGGGCCAGCATGAAGGGCCGGAAAAACGCGCTATCGGCTGGATCGGGGCGCTCGGATTTGCCTTCGCCCCAAGCAAATAATTCGGCATAAGGCGGGCGTAGCGCGTGCCAGACCTCCTCAACATCGTCCACCGACACCCCAAAGGCTTGCCCAAAGGCGGTTTTGGCCAGCCGTGCTGATATGCCCACGCGCATGCCACCTGTTGCGAGCTTCAGCAGGGCATAACGACCATTGGCATCCAACCTGTCCATTAGTTCGGCCAGCAAGTTAGGCGCACGCGCACGGCTTGTATTGTTAAGCAGGTCAATGACTTCCGACACCGTAGGCGCCACTGCTTCGGCGGCAATATCAGGCCACATCAGGGCAACCGTTTCCGCCGTGTCACCAACATAATCGCGGCTCATGCGGAACAGCATCGGGTCAAATCGTTCCTCGGCCATGGCGCGGATGGCCGCCGATTTAACTGTGGCAATGCTGAGTGTGCCCGCAAGCGCCGCCAACGCCCAACCGCGATCCGGGTCAGGCGTATCGCGCAGATATTCTGCGATCAGCCGGACCTTATGGTCGCGTGATCGCGTGTAGATTAGCCCGTCGATGAGTGCGGCGAAAGCCTGCATCAGCTCTCATCCTCTTCTTCACGGCCAACCAGATCAAGCGCGCGCGCTTTTAATTGATGTAGCTCGCACCAGCGGCCAAGGGCGTCGGTGCGGCCATGGGTGATCCATGTTTCGCTCGGCCGAAGTTCCAACAATGTGTCGGTCAACTCGTTCCAATCGGCATGATCCGAAATCACCAAAGGCAGTTCAACATTTCGTTGTCGCGCACGTTGCCGCACCCGCATCCATCCCGACGCCATGGCGGTGATCGGGTCAGGCAAACGCTGCGCCCAGCGGTCATTCATCGCCGATGGCGGGGCAATGACAATCCCGCCTTTCATCTCGGCCTTGGCAAGCCCCGTCGCCAATATGAGTTCACCCAAAGGCACATCATGCGCCATATAAAGATCACACATTTTCTGCATCGCGCCATGGATGTAAATGGGCGCGTCATAGCCGGCGCGCCGTAGTTCCGCGATGACACGCTGCGCCTTACCCAGCGCATAGGCCCCTATCAAGATGCAACCATCGCCATTGGCTTCGCGCGCGGCGAGCAATTTGGCAATCTCATCCTCGATCGGCGGATGGGTGAAAACGGGTAAGCCAAAGGTCGCTTCGGTAATCAAAACATCGCAAGGCACGGGTTCAAACGGCGCACAGGTCGGGTCGAACCGTCGTTTATAGTCGCCCGTCACAACCACGCGTTCGCCCGCATGTTCCAGCAAGATTTGCGCGGATCCCAAAACATGTCCGGCAGGATGAAAGCTGATTTTCACGCCATTTGCCTCAAAGCCATCGCCATAGCGCATGGGCGTGCCCGTTTCCGTGCCATAACGCAGCGCCATGATCGCCAGCGTCTCTGGCGTCGCCCAGACAGTGCCATGGCCACTGCGCGCATGGTCCGCATGGCCATGCGTCACCAAGGCGCGCTCGGCAGGGCGCGATGGATCAATCCACATGTCCGCTGGCTTGACATAAATGCCATGCGCATGTGGTTCGATCCAATGTTGGGCGACGGTTCGGGCGATTATAACGTTCCTTTTCTGCGGCTTGATATGGGGTGCAGCAAGGGCAATGTAAACCAATCGCAAGGCTGCTATTTCATAATGTTGATGCGCAGTTGGCGTTCACCATTTTGCATTGCACGCTTCGGACAGGCGATATGCGGGCGAAACATTTTTTCAGCATTTTGTCCTGCCATAGCTGCATTATATTGACGTGATGGTCTTTCTGCTGATTAGTTCGGTGCTGTTGGCGCTAGCGGTCAACCGTCTGGTTTTCGGCAACCGCGCGATTTTTATGTTTTCAAGGGAGGAGCGCGCATTACGCGCGGCAGAGGCATGAGCGAATATATATTGGTCATAGACGAAGGTACGACATCAACACGCGCCGTTTTATTTGCAGCAGACGGCACCGCTGTGTACAGTTGCCAGCTCCCGCTAACGCAGCATTATCCGCAACCCGGCCTTGTCGAACATGATGCGGAGGAAATTTGGAACCTCACGCTCGCTTGTGCGCAGGCGATGGTTACCAAAGCGGGCGGCGCAAACCGTATCGCAAGCATTGGCATAACCAACCAGCGCGAGACAATTGTGTTCTGGGACAAACGCACGGGCAAGCCGCTCGCCCCTGCCATTGTATGGCAAGACCGGCGGACGGCAGACATTTGCGCGGCGATGAAAGCGAAAGGCGAAGAGCCCGTACTGCAGGCGAAAACCGGATTATTGCTTGATCCTTATTTCAGCGGATCAAAAATTGGCTGGGCGTTGGAGAATTGGCCGCAGCTGAAGGATACGGGCGCACATCTGGCGGTGGGCACGGTCGAAAGCTACCTTGTCTATCGGTTGACAGGCGGAAGCCATATCAGCGACGCCAGTAATGCCGCGCGGACCGCGCTCATGGCGATTGGCAGCGGCGGATGGGATGACGGGTTGATGGACCTGTTTGGCGTCCCACGCGACATATTACCAGAAATCACCGATTGCGCAGGCGACCTTGGCACGACCTTGCCCGAACATTTCGGCGGCGCAATCCGCATTTCGGGCATGGCGGGGGACCAACAAGCCGCAACTATCGGCCAAGGGTGCTTTGCCGTTGGGCAGACCAAGGCGACCTTTGGCACAGGCGCGTTTGTGCTCACGCAAACCGGCACGACATTGCGCCAGTCGCGTCACCGCTTGCTGTCGACGATATTGTACCAGTTGAATGGCGAACGCCATTATGCGCTGGAAGGGTCGGTGTTCGTTGCCGGCAGCCTCGTCCAATGGCTGCGTGATGATTTGGGCCTGATATCCCATGCTGCCGAGACCGAACCGCTCGCACGCAGCGTAGCAGACAATGGCGGCGTCTATCTGGTGCCGGCGCTTTCGGGTCTTGGCGCGCCTCATTGGCGACCAGACGCTCGTGCAACGATCAGCGGATTGAGCTTCGCCGCGACAAAGGCGCATGTCGCCCGCGCCGCGCTGGAGGCGATGGCGCATCAAACCTATGACCTCAAAACCGCCTTTGCCGCCGATGGCGCAGATTGGGCCGAATTGCGTATCGATGGCGGCATGGTCGCGAATGACTGGATGGCGCAGGATCTCGCCGACATGTTGGCGATTGATGTCGAACGCCCGGCCTTTGTCGAAACAACTGCGCTAGGCGCAGCGATGCTTGCGGCGGTGGGTTGCGGACTATTTTCTACCTTGGAGCATGCGGCCAGCATGAGAGGCGGGGTCACGCGTTTTGCACCCATGCTCGACAATGACGCCCGTGCGTCCCGCTTGGCAGGATGGGCCGATGCACTTGCCCGCGTTCTACAATGATGCGCTGATAAAAGGGGCTTGTCGTCAAGGTGGATGTCTGACTTGTTTTGGCGAGCATTAATCCGTAACGCTGCCACTTCATGACGGACGCTCTTGCACTGGCTTATGCCCAACGATTGATCGCTTGCGAAAGCGTCACACCCGCCAGTGGTGGGGTATTTGACGCGCTTGAAGATATGCTCGTGCCACTTGGCTTTACCGTCGAACGCTTCATGTCAGGCGAAGACGACGACAACCCTGCCCATGGCGCGCCCGTCGAAAATCTATTCGCAATCCGGCAAAGCACAATTGGTGGGCATTTCGCCTTTGCAGGCCACGTGGATGTTGTTCCGCCCGGCAATGGCTGGACTAGCGACCCGTTTGTGCCAGAGATTAAGGGCGATTTGCTGCATGGACGCGGTGCAGTTGATATGAAGGGCAGCATCGCCGCCTTTGTCGCTGCATTGCATGACATTCCCAAGGATGCGGGCACTATCAGCCTGATCATCACTGGCGACGAAGAAGGGCCTGCCATCCACGGCACACGGGCGTTGATCACCCATATGCAAAAACGGGGCAGCATTCCTGATTATTGCCTCGTCGGTGAACCCACCAGCGTCAACCGCTTGGGCGATATGATGAAAATCGGCCGTCGCGGATCGGTCAATATGTGGATTTCGGTCGCGGGAACCCAAGGCCATGTCGCTTACCCACATCTGGCGGACAACCCAATTCCAAGGCTCATCGCCATCCTGGCGGAGATCGAGGCAATCACGCTCGATGAAGGTACCGATTGGTTCCAGCCAAGTAATATCGAAGTGACCGACCTGAACGTCGGCAACACGGCAACCAACGTCATTCCCGCAAAAGCCGAAGCGCGATTGTCGATACGGTTCAATGATTTGCAAAATGGCGATGCGCTTGTTCTAAGGCTCCGTGAGCTTGTTGAGCGCCATGGGGGCACTCTGACCGCCATGGTTTCGGGAGAAGCCTTCCTGACCCCTCCTGGTGCGTTCTCAGCGGCTATAGCAGAGGCGGTAGAGCAAGTCGTCGGTATCGCACCCGAAGCATCGACGACGGGCGGTACATCCGATGCACGTTTCCTGACCAAAATATGCCCGGTAGTCGAATTTGGCCTGTGCAATGCAACGATGCATAAGCTGGATGAGGCTGTGGCAATAAAGGACCTGTCGGCGCTGACCGAAATTTACCGGCGGATCGCGCTTAAAATGTTGGCGGCTTAGCCCTTTAGCATGATGTAAAGCGCGCCTGCGCCGCCATGGCGTGGATGGGCGTTGCGCACCGCCGAAATATGCCGCGCATGCCGCGACGCCGCCAGCCAGTCGCGAACAACAGCAGCAATTGCGCCCCGGCCCGTGCCACTGGCCCGATCATGCGCGCGCGGCTTGCCGGTCACGAGCAATATCACCTTCATCCGCTGGGCAATCGCCTGCTCCAGCGCGCCGTCGAGACGGTTATATGCCAGTGACAAGGAGGCATCGTGTAAATCGATGCTGACATCGGGAATGATGCTACCCCGCGTAATCCTTTTATCCCAATGCCCGTCGAGATTGTGCGGAACTGGCGCAATCTTGCCTTGCGTTGGCGTATGTTTCGGCTTTGTGTCGGCAGGCACAGGCTTAGGTTTGGCGCTGAGAAACTTCGCCAGCACCGCTTTATCTGTCGCTGGAGTCGCAACCGGTGCCGGCTTTGGCTTGCCGCCATGCATTGGCTTGACGGTCGCAATGACCCTGCCCCAAAGCGACTTTTCGGTGCTGTCGAGAGGCCGTGCCATAGCCGCTTTACAGACCTAACCGCGCAACCGCAGCCTTGGGCAAGAAAATAAGCGCAGCGCCACGCGCCGCCATGCCACCCGCAATCGTGCGTGCGCGGTCGCCAGCGCCCCAGAAGGTATCGATGCGGTTCGGCCCCTTAATGGCGCCGCCCGTATCCTGCGCAATCCAAATGCCATTGGGTTCCGCACGGTCCATCGACAACCATACAGGCGCGCCCAGCGGGATGAATTTCACGTCCACCGCAATGCTTGATTCACCCACAACAGGATAGCCCATCGCGCCTAAAGGACCCGCGCCGGTCAGTTCGCGGAAGAAAATATAGCTTTTATTTTCCTGCATGATCTTGCGACCCTCTTCAGGATTGGCCCGCAAAAAGGCGACGATACCCTGCATCGACGGATCAGTAACCAGCCCGCGATCGCGCATCAGGCGACCGATGCCGGTATAACCACGCCCATTCTGGCTGTCATAACCAATGCGCATCACATTGCCGTCGGGCAGCTTCAACCGACCCGAACCCTGAATTTGTAGAAAGAAAAATTCCACAGCATCTGCGGCATAAGCAATCTCAAGGCCGCGCCCTGATAAGGACCCATTTTCAATCGCGGCCCGGTCATCATATTGCACAAATTTTGTGCCGCTAACCTTGCCCCTAATGGTTCGCCCCTTCAATTCATCGGAAAACTGCCCAAGATCGACATCAATCAGGTCCGACGGGCGCTTATAGACGGGCACCCCGCAACCCGCTTGCGGCTTCCGGCAACCGGCGATTTCGGGTTCAAAATAGCCGGTAGCAAAGGCCTTGCCCGTGCCGACTTGCACCGCATCCATATGCGTGGCGAAAAACGTAAGAGCATCGCCAGTCCATGTTTTGGCGGCGTCGCAAGCTGCGCCCCAATCGCTGCCTTGCGTGAGGCCGCTATTGTCTGTGCGGCGGACAAGGCCCGGGCAACTAGTGCGGAAACTGTCCAACGCACGTGCCGCTTTGCCTGCATCAACTTGCAAAGTAGCTATTTGCAGGCCGCGTGTTACGCCAAGCCCCGCCGCAGTGGAAACATCGGCCGCAGGCGCTAATGCTTTGTCTGCAACAGACGGTTTAGCGACTATTGCCGATGATGACGATGCAGGGACAGCAACTGGTGCTACCGCGCTTGCACAAGCGGACAAAGTGAGCGCGGATAGGCTGAGCGTGAAAAGGGCGCGTTTCATCGCCCAGATGAATCAGACCGAGTCGGTTTCGTCAAGCTTCCAGTTACGGTTGTCCGATTTCACATCGCGCATGAAGGTCCAGATATCATGCGTTTCAACCGCGTCAGTCATCGACCCGCCAATAACATTTCCATCGGCGTCCTTGACCATCGCGGCAATGTCGGCGTCAAAACGCACCGAGATACGGGCGATGGGGTGATCATAGCTTGCGTCGACAATACGAACTTCATCAATGCGGACCAAACGATTTTCGAGGGTTTCACCCCGTTCTGCACGACCATCAATGGCCTCGGCGAAGCTTGTATAAACGTCGTCATCGCACAAGAATTGAAGCGCTTCCTTGTCGCCCTTCCAAAAAGCCTCAAGCACCATTTTATAAGCGGTTTTTGAACCTTCTAAGAAGGAAGTGGAATCAAAATTGCGGTCGGCGTTAGAAATTGCCTTAACGCCACTTTGCGCGGCCGTTTCGACGTTCGAAAGGTCCGTCCCAGGTACAACAGAGGCCGCATCGGCACTCGTCGATGGCTGCCGCAACAACGGCGATGCATGCGCTTCAACAGGGCGGCGCGCAACGGGCTCTTGTTCATGCCCGGTACGTTTGCCGAGCACTGCGTAAAGGCGAAGGCCCAAGAAAGCGGCGACTAGCGCAAGCAATACAATAGTAAACGTCACAACGCCTCCATGCGGCAAAAGCTCAATATGGTTTCTAAGCGAAATCTGATCGCGAAGGTTCCTCATAAAAGCATATAGGAATGAATGATACGGGTTTCAAAGGGCTTTGCCCAAAGAAAATTGCGCTTTACCGCAAACGCAAGTATCATTGCCCTTTGATGCCACGCCTGCTAGGCGCGACGGCCATCAAGGGTCGTTTATTGCGGCTGAGACAAACAACAAGAAAGCACGACACATCATGGCCGACGAAACAGGCACCATCGTTTCCGACAAAGTAAAAGCTAATGGCGAAGACACAGCGCCCGCTGTCGGCATGTTGAGCCAGTATATCAAGGACTTGTCGGTTGAAAATCCGAACGCGCCACACAGCTTCAACTGGGAAGGCCCGCCGCAAATTGATGTGCAAGTAAATATTCAAGCCAACGCGATTACAGACGAAGTGCATGAAGTCGCCTTACGGCTCGCCGTCAAGGCAGAGACGGACGATGGCGTGCAGTTCTCGGTAGAGCTGGATTATGGTACCTTATTTGGCCTGCGTAATGTCAGCGAAGAGCAAGCGCACCCGTTCTTATTTGGCGAAGCACCGCGCTTGATGTTCCCTTTTGCGCGCCGCATCGTTGCGGATGCAGTGCGGGATGCCGGCTATCCACCACTGGTGCTTGAACCGATTGATTTCAACGCGCTCTACATCCAGCAGCTTGCCCAAGCACAGCAAATGGCAGAGACGCAGCCTGCCGGCGAAGCCTGAAGCCGACGGCACCAGGTGAGCAGATGAGCCTGGTTCGCAACAGCATTACCATCGGGGGGCTGACTTTGGTCAGCCGCGTCTTGGGCCTATTGCGTGACATGTTGATGGCGCGCTTTGTTGGCGCGGGCCTCGCGTCCGATGCCTTTCTGATTGCGTGGCGACTACCCAATCTGTTCCGCGCCCTTTTTGCCGAAGGCGCATTTGCGGCGGTATTCGTGCCGTTATTTAACAAGAAAATGACCGAAGCCGAACGCGAGAAGGCGGATCAAGGCCTAATCGCCGCGCGCCATTTCGCGAGCCAAGTGCTGTCGGTTTTATTCCCGTTTCTGGTGCTTTTTACTGCGCTCATGATGCTCGCCGCCGGCCCTGTTGTCTGGGCCATGACGGGCGGCTTTCCCGATGGCGGGCCGGAGAAGTTCGCGCTGGCGCGGCATTTGACGATTATCACTTTCCCTTATCTGGCGCTGATCTCGCTCGTTTCTTTGCTTGGCGGGATATTGAATTCGCTCAACCGATTCTGGGTCAATGCAGCCGCACCAATTTTGCTCAACATTTGCATGATTATCGCGCTGATATTCTTCCGCGGCGATACCGAAGTCGAAACGGCCGTCACACAAGCAATTGCAGTGACTGTGTCGGGCGCGTTGCAGTTATTGTGGCTCATCTGGGCCTGTCACCGCGCGGGCGTTAATCTGAAACTTAGCTTGCCGCGCCTCACGCCCGATGTGAAGTTAATGCTCGCCCTGATTGCACCCGCGGCAATTGGCCAAGGCGCGATCCAGTTCAATTTGCTAATCTCCACCTCACTCGCGGCCCGGTTCCTGCCCGAAGGCTCGGTATCGTGGCTCTATTATGCTGACCGCTTGAACCAATTGCCACTGGGCCTGATTGGCATCGCAATCGGCACCGCTATTTTGCCAGCCTTATCTCGGCAGATTGCCGGCGCAGATAGCAAAGCGGCATCCGACACACAAAACCGCGCCGTCGAGCTGGCCCTTTTCTTTGCGATGCCGGCGACGGTTGCGTTGATTGTGTCTGCTATCCCGATCGTCCATGGCATATTCGAACATGGCGCCTTTACCGCGGCCGACACACAAGGAACCGCGGCAGTGCTGATGGCATTTTCGGCAGGCGTGCCCGCTTATGTGCTCATCAAGGTGCTTACCCCAGGATTTTACGCGCGCAGCGACACCAAAACGCCGTTGCGCCTGGCTTTATGGGCGATGCTGGTCAACCTTGTCGGCAACCTCATCCTCATCTGGCCCTTGGCGCATATTGGCGTCGGCCTGGCGACAGCCATTTCGGCTTGGGTCAATGTCGTATTGCTGTGGGTCACATTGCGCAAACGCGGCCATATCGCGGTTGATGCGCGCTTAAAACAAAAGGCATGGCGCATAGTTTTGGCGGCGGTCCTTATGGGCATCGCGCTCTATTTCGGAAATGCACTTATTGAAGGCCAAGTTGGTGCCGGCTTATGGCGCCGCATTGCCGTTTTGGTCAGTTTGGTAACCGCTGGCGGTGCCGTCTATGCACTGGCTATATTGCTGTTCGGGGCCTATCGGATTAGCGAGCTCAAATCCCTTTTCCGCGGGCGTGCAACGGCGCCTGCGGCTCCTGCAAGCGAGTAATATCTATGCGCGTCGTTTCCGGTATTCAGCCAACGGGCAACCTTCATCTCGGCAATTATCTGGGCGCAATCCGCAACTGGGTGAAGATGCAGGATGAAATGCAATGCCTGTATTTCCTCGCCGATTTGCACGCCATATCGATGCCCCATGTGCCCGAGGAGTTGACCGCAAACACCCGCGAAATGGCGGCCGCGTTGCTCGCCTGCGGGCTAGACACCAATAAGGCAATCCTGTTCAATCAGGCGCAAGTCCCTGCCCATGCCGAGTTGCAATGGCTGCTCACGGGCACCGCCCGCATGGGGTGGTTGAACCGGATGACCCAGTTCAAGGATAAGTCCGGCAAGAATCGCGAAGGCGCGAGCATTGCGTTGTTCACCTACCCTGTTTTACAAGCCGCCGACGTGCTGCTGTATCAAGCGACGCATGTGCCTGTGGGCGAAGACCAGAAACAACATTTGGAACTTGCCCGCGACATCGCGCAAAAGTTCAACACCGATTTTGGCAAGGGCACCGAGATTTTCACATTGCCCGACCCAATCATTCCCAAAGCCACCGCGCGCATCATGAGCTTGCGCGACGGCAGCGCCAAAATGTCCAAATCAGACCCAAGCGATATGAGCCGCATCAATCTGATCGATGATGCCGACACGATCCTAAGCAAAATCAAAAAGGCGAAAACCGACCCAGAGCCGCTACCATCGGAGGCAGATGGTCTTGAGGGTCGGCCAGAAGCCAAAAATCTAGTTGGCATCTATGCTGCCTTTGCGAACGAGACCGTAGAGGACACGCTGGCGCGCTTTGGCGGTCAGGGCTTTGGGTCATTCAAGCCGGCACTGGCAGAGATTGTGGTCGAACATCTGCGCCCCATTTCGGAACGCTTTAGTGCGCTCAAAGACGACCATGAACAGATTGATGCGGCATTGGCCAAGGGCGCAGCGAAAGCGCGCGAATTGAGCGCACCAACGCTAAAGGCAGCTTATGCTGCACTTGGCTTGCTGCGTTGATTAATGTTATTTCGTTGTTCAACCGCAGTTCAGCGAAACGACCCTAATTTTTGCGGGTGAATGATAAGTCGGCATCGCGCCGCTTTTGAAGGGAATGCACGGATGAAAAAGGTCACAACTTTTCTCGCTCCTTTGGCACTGCTTGCTTTGGGTGCATGCGCAACGCCCTTTAACGCCGACGTTTCGCGCTTTCAGGAACTGCCCGCGCCGCAGGGTCAGACCTTTGCGATCCGCGCTGCCAATCCCGCCAATGCAGGTGGCATTGAATTTGGGCAATATGCCGCATTGGTCGCGCAGGAACTAAAGAAAGTTGGTTATGTGCCCGCATCGGGCGACACCGCTGACATGACCGTATCACTGGATTATGCCGTCGATGCAGGCAAAGAACGCGATATCTTGCGCCGGGATCCGTTTTACGACCCTTATTGGGGCTTTGGCAGCTTTTATCGCCCTTATGTTGTGCGTACACGTCGCGGCGCGCGCTATGTCATGGGTTTTTATGACCCGTTCCTCTACAGCGGCTTCAACCGGCCATATGACGTGGATAGTTTCACCGTATATACCGCCAATCTGGATCTAAAAATTGACCGCAATGGCGACGGAAAACGCCTGTTCGAAGGCAAGGCAGAAGCCAAGTCGCGTTCGAACAAACTGCCTTATCTGGTGCCGAATCTGGTTGAAGCCATGTTCACAGGCTTCCCCGGAAATGGTGGTGAGACCGTCCGGATTTCCGTCGCGCCCGAGGAAAAGCGCTAAGCGTTATTCAGGCTGTCGCCTTTATACGCCGCAGCCGAGTTCGGATTTTCCATAAGCCGCGCCTTCACCCCGTGTAGCGGCGATGCCCGCATAAAGATCCGTACCCGTGAACAATCCATCGCGTCCAATGGCGAAGCCTTGCGCGCGAAATACGTCCATAACCTTCGCTGGTGCGTCATCGAAATATAAGGATTGCGATTCATAATGTTGCGCGATGCCCGTCAACGACAATCCTTCGAACGATCGGCGTAGCCGCAGAAATTTGCTTTTACCTTCCACCGCTGCGTAGGCCTTTTGACGGGCAGACTCATTGGCAAATTCCTTTGCCTCCAATGCCTGCCATTGTGTCCGTAACTGCCCGCTGAGTTTGGCAAATTCGGCACCTATTTCGCCGGAAAATCCGCAGGTCTGGGGATTGAAACCAATGGTAATTGGCTTACCCCCAAGGCGCGCCAAGATCGACGGTGCGTCGGCAAGATATCCGAAGCGACCATCGGCAAGCTTCACCTCAATGAAATTATCTGCCGTGGTCCCTACCAGAGTCAACTGTGCGCCCTCACGCAGCCGGTCAAGCAAAACACTATCGGATAAGGTAGTGGCCCAGACATCGATAAATCCATCTGCAACCCAAGGTTGATCATTAAGCGATTTTACCAAAACCGGCGGTTGATTTTGCGACAAATTGACCAAGGCAACGAAGCCATTGCCATCACTTAGTTCAAGCCACCCGCCATCAACACTTGAACCTGGCTGAATTGTGCCAGTCACTTGCGAGCCACGGGGCAATTTGCCCAATATGACACTGCCATTTATCGCCGGCTTATCGCGCAAGTTCGCATCGGTGATTGCGAAAAATATCTGGGCATTGGGATTTGAAGCCTCTCCGGCTTCGGTTGCGGGCATATCTGCATCCCGTTTCAAATCGTCCGCAATGAAGAGCCAGAAATATAAGGCTGCCACGACCAACACGATAGCAATCGCCACAAATGGCACCGACCATCGGCCTTTATTCGCGGCCGATTTGAGGGACTTTGCGGCAATTTTTGGCTTCAGCGCACGCCCGCAGCTGGCGCAGAAAGCGGCATCACTGGCCGAAGCCGCTCCGCACGAGGCGCACAACTGACTCATAATCGTCCCTCCGACTCACGTCTTTGGGATAATCATTGGAAAGCCTGTTGAAAAGGGGTGGAAATTTAGGGTCGGGACCTAGGCTTCGAGCTGACGGAGCAACGCGCGCACATCATTGTCCATATCGCTATCCTGCTGCCGAAGCCCTTCAACCAAGCGCACAGCATGGATAACGGTGCTGTGGTCACGTCCCCCAAATTTGCGTCCGATTTCAGGGTAGCTGCGCGGTGTCATCACCTTAGCAAGGTACATCGCGACTTGGCGCGGACGCACAACGGCACGCGCACGGCGCTTTGAGGACATTTCGCTCCGGTCTATGCGATAATATTCGCAAACCGCCCGCTGGATCTCATCGATGGTGATACGGCGACGGCAGGCGCTCAAAATATCCTTGAGCTGCTCTTCGGCCAATGTCCGCGTCACCGGCTTGCCTGTTAACTGGGCATAAGCGAGCAGCTTGTTCAAGCCACCTTCCAGTTCGCGGACATTGCGGCTGATGGTGCGGGCCAGAAACTCGACCACATCTTCACCCACCTGCGCCTCTGGCATATTGGCGAGACGCTGTTCTAGGATTAAACGGCGCAATTCCAGATCAGCAGGTTGAATGTCGGCAACTAGGCCCATCGACAGACGCGACAATATGCGCTGGTCGACGCCGTCCAATGCTTGCGGCGCGCGGTCAGCGGAAACCACCAAACGTTTCCCTGCACCAATGATGGCATCGATCGTGTGCAGAAACTCTTCCTGCGTCGACACCTTGCCAATGATGAACTGGATATCGTCGATCAGCAGCACGTCAACGGCACGCAGCCGTGCCTTAAACTCCATGACTTCCTTGCGCCGCATCGCGGTTACAAATTCCATCATGAATTTTTCGGCGGACATATACAAAATCTGTGCGTCGGGATTTACCTCAGCATAAGCATGGCCGATGGCATGCATCAGGTGGGTTTTGCCTTGGCCCGTGGCGGCTTGCAGATAGAGCGGGTTGAATAAGGGCTTGTCTTTCGACGCCACGCGCTCTGCGGCACTTAGCGCCAGAACATTGGTTTGGCCCTTCACGAAATTGGCAAAGGTCATGCGCGGGTCAAGCGCCGACCGCGTGGCTTGTGCCTCACTGCTTTCCTGCGCGACCACGCGTTCTGCATGGGTTGAAGCGCGGAGCAATTCGACTCGTGGGGCACCGGGACGTGTACGAATTTTCAGCTGCTTGACGCTGCTATTTGTGCTGGACCATGCCAAGCGCAAGCGGTCGGCATAATGATCAGAGACCCAGCTTGCCGAAAAGTCCGAGGGCAATAAAAGTTCCAGCGTGCCCGTCAGATCGCAATAATCGCCCAGGCTAATAGAGCGAATCCATTGGCCGTAAACCTGCGCACCTAAATCGCGACGCAAGCCGGAGGAGATATTATGCCAATCGGCGTCAAAACGGGCGTGCGATGAAGACGCATCTTGCCCACTGCCAGATTGACCGATTTTGTTGTGCGATACTGAATTGCCTTCGGCCAACGTGCCTGCCCCCATTTTCCACCCCAACCAGTACCACAAAACCGCGCGCTATCTACCGAACAGGGGACGAACGGGGGCTGGCCACGCATTTGTTACCAAATGCAGCCACGGTACCTGATCATTCTCCATGTGAGGCATTGCGCGACTGTCGCCATGCGTTGCTGGAATACATTTCTTAGACAGCAAAAAACGAGTCTATCAAGAGCCGCGCAGCAAAAAAAATGAAATAAATGGCATTGACTCGCTGGGAGCCAAGCAAATGCGTTATCAATTTATTAAGTATTTGATATACTGTTATTTTTTATAAATATTGAATTGCACAAGCCCCGAATCGCGGGAAATCCTAACGTTTCACTTTTGTGACAATTGACAAAGAAAACCCGCCGTGTTTGCGGCGGGTTATGAATGTCTAAAACCGGAAGGTCCGGCGTTATCGGTATCGCTTAAGCGAGACCGCCGACCGCCTTTGTGAGGCGACCGAATTTGCGCGAAGCTGTGTTCTTGTGCAGGACGCCCTTGGATACGCCACGCGCCAATTCAGGCTGCGCTGCGGCCAATGCAGCAGTTGCCGCAGACTTGTCGCCAAGTTCAATCGCCGATTCGACCTTCTTAATGAAAGTACGGATGCGGCTGACGCGTGCGCCATTCACTTCAGTGCGACGCGCGTTGCGACGGATACGCTTTTTTGCTTGCGGCGTATTGGCCATTTTTGTCCTCGAATTTCAATATCTGAAGAGGCGCGCCCATGCGGTGCGCCTGTTGAAGGAGCGGCCCTTAACCCTGCCCAATAGATTCGTCAACCTCATAATGCCGCCTCATCGCTGGCATTTCGGGCAGTAAAAGGTTGATCGTCCCGAATCAACACGTCGCAATATGATACTGCCACAGGCGCAAGCTTCACCCTCGCGGCCATAGACGCGCCAGTCCTTTGCAAAATAGCCAAGCTCCCCATCGGGCGCGGCAAAATCGCGCAAAGTAGATCCGCCCGCGGCGATCGCAGCAATGAGCACCTCCTTGATTGCGGCGACCAATCGGGTCAGGCGCGCTTTGCTGATGCTTGCGGCGCTGGCCACTGGGTCAATGCCTGCCATATGCAGCGCCTCGCACACATAGATATTCCCCAAGCCGGCCACGACATTCTGATTGAGCAGCATAGCCTTTATCGGCGCTTTGCGGCCGTGCAGTGCCTTTTGCAGAACAGACGCATCAAACGCATCCGACAGCGGCTCTGGTCCCATTTTGGCAAAGAAGCGATAATCGTCAATCTGTTGCGAATCGATAATATCCAGCGACCCGAAACGACGGTGGTCGTTCAATGCAACCACGCGTCCACTTGCAGTTTCCAGAATGAAATGGTCGTGCTTTTCGATATCAGCCGGGTCAACGCGCCAACGGCCGGACATGCCTAAATGAAATATCAACACGTCCTGCCGGTCGGTGTAGATCAATCCATATTTCGCCCGCCGTCCAAGCGTTTCGATACGCGCGCCCGTTAGCCGCTGGCGCAAATCGGGCGGAATAGGCCAGCGGAGATCCGCCCGGCGCGGTTCGGCGCGAACAATAAGCTCACCTTCCAAGACCGAGCGCAGGCCGGAGACAGTGGTTTCGACTTCGGGTAATTCGGGCATATGATTTTGCACCTAAGGGACAGGCCCACCTAACAGTCTTTGCGGCTGGCGCAACAATCGGCTAGAGGCAGCAGGATGAATGACACCGTATCCTTTGGCTATGAGGAAGTTAG
Organism: Sphingomonadales bacterium UBA656; assembly: GCA_002299895.1. Classification (GTDB taxonomy): domain Bacteria; phylum Pseudomonadota; class Alphaproteobacteria; order Sphingomonadales; family Sphingomonadaceae; genus Sphingorhabdus_B. The sequence continues at coordinate 100,225 of DBOC01000010.1, forward strand.
CCCCGCAGAAAAGACGCAGCGCGTTGGCGCCGTCTTTTCTAATGTCGCGCGTAAATATGACATTATGAACGACGCGATGTCGGGCGGCTTGCACCGTTTATGGAAAGATACCTTTGTACGTCGCGTAAAACCGCGCGCGGGCGAGGATATTCTCGACATGGCCGGCGGCACGGGCGACATTGCATTCCGCATGGAAAAATCCGGCGCGCAGGTCACGGTTTCCGACATTAACGAAGACATGTTGGATGTCGGTATGGAACGCGCGATGGAGCGCGGCATCGACAGCCTCATCTGGTCTCCACAAAATGCTGAGACGCTGACCTTTCCCGATGCGCATTTTGATGCCTACACCATTGCTTTTGGCATCCGCAACGTGACGGACATTCCTAAGGCCCTGCGTGAGGCGCATCGTGTGCTGCGTTATGGCGGGCGTTTTTTCTGCCTGGAATTTTCTACGGTCGAATGGCCTGGCCTTGCGCAAATATATGATGTGTACTCGGACAAGTTGGTGCCGAAACTGGGTAAGGCCATTGCCGGCGACGAAGACAGCTACCGTTATCTGGTCGAATCCATCCGCCGCTTCCCCGATATGCAGAATTTTAAACGCATGATCGGAGAGGCCGGCTTTGTGCAAACCAAGGTCGAACCCATATTGGGCGGTCTGGTCGCGATCCACAGCGGCTGGAAGGTTTAACGCCGCACCTCATGACGCGTCCCGTTACCCACATCCTTCGCTTGCTCAAATGGGGCCGCATATTGGCGCGCCACGGTGCGCTTCGCGCCATTGAGGCAGATCGTAACACCCCTGCGCAAGTGAAGCGGCTGTGCCGCATCGCGCGCTTTGGGACGATCCAGCCAAAAGTGCCCGATTATGCAGGCGCATTTCGCGCCATTGGTCCCGCCGCCATCAAACTCGGGCAAACATTGGCGACACGGCCGGACATCATTGGCGAAGAGGCAGCGCGTAATCTGCTTATGCTGCAAGACCAGTTACCACCCGCGCCCTTTGACAAGGTCTATGCGCAGATTGACAGCAGCTTGAATAAGCCAGCGGCGGCGTTATTTGATTATATCGACCCGGAGCCTGTGGGCGCAGCGTCCATTGCGCAGGTGCACCGTGCGCGCACGACCGAAGGCAAGGACGTCGCAATCAAAGTGCTTCGTCCCGGCATTCGTGAACAGTTCGCCCGCGACATTGAAACCTATGAATGGGCAGCTGCGCATTTGGAAGCGCTTGGCGGCGAAGCGGCGCGGTTGCGGCCGCAACTGGTTATCGCCAATCTGAAACGCTGGACCTTGCGCGAGCTCGATTTGCGGCGCGAGGCGGCAAGCGCGTCCGAACTGAAGGACGCGATGGTCGCCGTCGAAGGCTATAATATTCCGGCCATCGATTGGGATCGGACGTCGGGCCGCGTGCTGACACTCGAATGGATCGACGGCGTTAAGATTTCCGACGTGGATGCGCTCAAGGCAGCGGGCCATGATCTCAAAAAATTGGCCGAAAAGCTTGTTCTCACCTTCTTACGCCAAGCCATTTCGGAAGGTTTTTTCCATGCCGACATGCATCAGGGCAATTTGTTCGTCCGCGCCGATGGTACGATTGTTGCCATTGATTTCGGCATCATGGGCCGGATCAACCGGCAAGCGCGTTTCTGGTTGGCAGAAATTCTCTACGGCCTGACCACCGGCAATTATAAGCGCGTCGCCGAAATCCATTTTGAAGCACAATATGTGCCCAGCTATCACAATGTCGACGAATTCGCGACGGCGCTGCGCGCGGTAGGCGAACCAACACGCGGCAAGCCCGTTAGCGAATTATCGGTCGGGCAAATGCTCGACAGTCTTTTCGCGATCACCCGCGATTTCGATATGCAGACACAGCCACATTTGTTGTTGCTGCAAAAAACGATGGTGATGGTTGAAGGTATTGCGACCTCGTTAAACCCAAGCATCAACATGTGGGACGTGGCCGCGCCTTATGTGGGTGAATGGATACGCGGCGAGCTGGGGCCAGAAGCCATGCTCGCCGACGGATTGCGTAAGCAGGCTGATACGTTAAAGATGATACCCGACCTCATCCGCCGTTTGGATGAGCAGCTCCCCCGCAAAGGCGGCGCGCCCGAACCACCCCCCTTGCCGACCGTCCCACTGATTTGGGAACGTAAGGGCAAGAGCAATGCTGGGCGCTATATATTGGTCGCGGCGTTGGCGGGGGCCTTGGGCGCGGCTAGTATGTGGGCGATGGGGTTAAGCTAATGTCTACCAAACGCATCCTTCTAATCGTCACTGGCGGCATTGCAGCATATAAGTCGCTTGAACTTGTCCGCTTGCTTAAGCGGCAAGGCCTATCCGTGCGCGCGGTCATGACGCAAAGCGCGACCGAATTTGTCACGCCCTTGTCCATGTCCGTCATGACCGAAGACCAAGTCTATGGTCATATGTTCGACCTCAAGGAAGAGCGCGAGATTGGGCATATTCAATTGAGCCGACAGGCCGACTTGGTCGTCATCTGCCCTGCCACCGCCAACATATTGGCAAAAATGGCAGCGGGCATATCCGACGACCTCGCAACCACCATTTTGCTAGCAACCGACAAGCCAGTGCTTGCGGTTCCCGCGATGAATGTCCGCATGTGGAACCATCCAGCTACCCAGCGGAATTTAGCGCAATTGCGCGCCGATGGTGTCCACATCATGGATCCTGATGCAGGCGCGATGGCCTGCGGCGAGTTTGGCCCCGGACGCTTGCCTGAGCCACCCGCCATTGCCGAGCAGATTTGCGCGATGTTGGGGCATGATTTCGATATGATGCTGGCAACGGGTCGTTCACCAACTACCGTCCCGGGCGGCGGAGCGCTCACGGCGGAGCGGACGCATCGTCCCTTGTCCGGCAAGCGCATCCTTATCACCGCCGGTCCAACGCATGAGGCGATTGACCCTGTGCGCTACATCGCCAATCGCTCTTCGGGGCGTCAGGGCTTTGCCATCGCTGCCGCCGCAGCAGACCTTGGCGCAGAGGTCACGCTCATTGCTGGTCCTGTACATCTGGCGACACCGCCTGGCGTTGCGCGCATTGATGTGGAAACTGCGCTCGAAATGCAGGCAGAGGTGGAAAAGGCCTTGCCCGTCGATGCCGCGATCCTCGTCGCCGCCGTCGCGGATTGGCGTGCAGCGCAAGCGCCCGAACAAAAAATCAAAAAAGACGGCGGCAACATCCCCGCGCTCAACCTAACCGAAAATCCGGATATTCTTGCCAGCCTCGCTGCGCATGCCAATCGTCCAAAGCTGCTGATTGGCTTTGCGGCCGAAACAGAGAAAATTGTCGAACATGCGCAGGCAAAGCTCGTCAAAAAAGGATGCGATTGGATTGTCGCCAATGACGTATCGGGCGATGTGATGGGTGGTGCAAATAACGCCTTTCATATCGTCACCAAGGACGGCGTTGATAGCTGGCCCGAAAGCGCAAAGGACGAGATTGCCCGTAAATTGATGGAGAAGGTTGCCGATGCCCTCGCAAATGGTTGATATTCGCGTCAAGCGACTGGATCATGGTGCTGGCCTGCCAATGCCGGCTTATGCGACATCAGGCGCAGCGGGCATGGATATTAGCGCGGCCGAAAGCCTCACCTTGCGCGCCGGAAAACGCCACGCAGTGGCAACCGGCTTCGCCTTTGCCATTCCTGATGGCTATGAAGTGCAAGTGCGTCCGCGCTCCGGTCTTGCCCTGAAACATGGCATCACCTGCCTCAACACTCCCGGCACCATCGACAGCGATTATCGCGGCGAAGTGAAGGTCATTCTTGCCAATTTGGGCGATGAAGATTTCGTAATCAACACCGGCGACCGGATTGCGCAAATTGTTGTTGCACCGGTCACGCAAGGGGTAATGGTTGAAGTCGACGCCTTGGGCGATACCGAGCGGGGCACCGGAGGCTTTGGTTCGACTGGCGTATGACGCTCAACGACCAACAGCTTGACCGTTACGCCCGGCATATTGTGCTGCGCGATATTGGCGGGGCGGGTCAGGCCAAATTGCTGTCGAGCCATGTACTCCTGATTGGCGCGGGTGGCATTGGTTGCCCTGCCATTCAATATCTGGCGGCGGCGGGTGTCGGGACGATCAGCGTGGTTGATGACGACATTGTCTCCTTGTCCAACCTTCAACGGCAAATTCTGTATAGTGAAAGCGACATTGGCGCGGCAAAAGTTGATGCCGCTGGCGCCGCCGTCGCGCGGTTGAACCCTGATGTGATATTCAACGGCCACAAGCAGCGGATTGACCGCGCCACCTCGGCAGACATTCTAACGGGCGTTGATGTCGTCATCGACGGTTGCGATAATTTCGCAACGCGCTTGATCGTCAATGACCTATGCCTTGCCGCCAAAGTGCCTTTGGTCAGCGCCGCGATTGGCCAGTTTCATGGCCAGATTGGCACCTTTACCGGATGGCAAGCCGACGCGCCTTGCTATCGTTGCTTTGTCGGCGATGCGCATGACCCGGATGATTGCGATGATTGCGCCACGCAGGGTGTCTTGGGGGCGATGTGCGGCATAATGGGCGCATTTGCTGCGACGGAGGCCATCCGTGCGCTCACCGGTTTCGGCGAGGCCCAAATCGGCAAATTGCATTTGTTCGACGGCATGGGCCCTGCAATGCGGTCTATCCGCCTGCCAAAAGACGCTGCTTGCAGTAGCTGCAGCGCCTTAACCGCCTAATATTTCATCCACCCATTCTGGCACCAATTCGGTTGCGGGGCCGTGCCGCGATTCTTCGAACCATGAACTGCCGTGCGATGGTTCAAGGTTCAGCTCCAACGTCCTGATACCCTTTTGCCGCGCCTCGCGCACAAGACCAGCGGCGGGATAGACCGCGCCAGAGGTACCAATGCTGACGAACAAATCCGCATGATCCAGCGCATGGTAAATTTCGTCCATCCTATAGGGCATTTCCCCAAACCAGACGATGTCCGGCCGCAACTGCCCCGCCACACCACATGCCGGACAGGCGGGCCGATCGATTAAGGTTGCGCGCCATTTATGGCGCGCATCACAGGCATTGCACCAAGCGTTCAAATGTTCACCATGCATATGCAACAGGCGCTGGGCCCCTGCCCGTTCGTGCAGATCGTCGACATTTTGCGTCACCAGCAGCAGATTGCCTGACCATGCTGCATCCAATCGTGCCAATGCATAATGCGCGGCATTTGGTTCCACCTGCTGAATACGTTCGCGGCGCATATCGTAAAAGCGCAATACAAGGTCAGGATCACGGGCAAAGGCCTCGGGCGTGGCCACATCTTCTACCTTATGCTGCTCCCAAAGCCCCCCTGCGCTGCGGAAGGTATCAATCCCGCTCTCGGCGCTGACGCCAGCGCCCGTTAGGATGACGATGTTTTTGATGACTTGACCCACATGCTTTCCTTCAACGTCACCCAAAACTTGTTTCAGATGGCTAATATAGTAAGACCCGAACAATAGGTCAGGGCAAGAGATATGAAAATTGGAATAATTGGCAGCCAAGGGCGCATGGGACAGGCTTTGGTCGATGCGATCGCCTTAGACGGCCATGTATATGCAGGCGGCGTGGATAAGGATGGCGATCTCGCCGCATTGACTGCCGCCTCCGACGTGCTTGTCGATTTTTCGAGCCCGCATGCGGTGGAAGCTAATCTCGATGCTTGCGTGGCGGCAGGCAAGCCCATCGTCATCGGCACGACAGGGTTGGAAGAACGCCACCATTTCCTCATCGACGACGCTGCGCGCGACATCGCCATTTTGCAAACGGGCAATACGTCCTTGGGCGTAAACATGCTTGCCGCCTTGGTGGAGCAAGCCGCGCGACAGTTGGGCGCGGACTGGGATATCGAAATCCTGGAAATGCACCACAGGCACAAGGTCGACGCGCCATCGGGCACAGCATTATTGCTCGGCGAAGCCGCCGCCAAGGGTCGCGCGATTCATTTGAAAGATCATAGCGACCGGGGCCGCGACGGGATCACCGGCGCACGCAAGGCCGGTGATATCGGCTTTGCATCCTTACGCGGCGGCAGCGTGGCGGGCGACCACAGTGTCATCCTTGCATCCGACAATGAACGCATCGAGCTTGTCCATCGCGCCGAAAATCGCACAATATTTGCCCGCGGCGCGGTGAAAGCCGCGGTCTGGCTAACGCAGCAAAAGCCCGGCCGATATAATATGCAAGAGGTCCTTGGCCTTTGAAGAAAGCAGATATATTCGAATTTTACCGGCGCTTGGCGGAGGCCAACCCCGATCCGGAAACCGAATTAGCTTATGGTAACCCTTATCAATTGCTCGTGGCCGTCACCTGCTCCGCGCAATCGACCGACGTCGGGGTGAACAAGGCGACAAAGGCTTTGTTTGAAGAGGTGAAGACGCCCGCGCAAATGGTCGCGCTTGGGCTAGAGGGCTTGAAAGCCCACATTAAAACCATCGGCCTGTATAATAACAAGGCGAAGAACGTCATCGCTCTGTCGGAAATCCTCGTCCGTGATCACGCAGGCGAAGTGCCCGCCAACCGAAATGCGCTGGAGGCTTTGCCCGGCGTGGGCAGGAAAACTGCCAATGTGGTGATGAACACGGCCTTTGGTGCAGAAACCTTCGCCGTCGACACCCATATTTTCCGTGTTGGCAATCGCACCGGAATTGCGCCGGGCAAGACCGTGATTGCGGTCGAAAAAGCGTTGGAGAAAACTACGCCAAACCCGTTCCGCGTGGGCGCGCATCATTGGTTGATTTTACATGGCCGCTATATCTGCAAGGCGCGTACGCCCGAATGCTGGCGTTGTCCCGTGGCTGACCTATGCCGCTTCAAACCCAAAACCTCCGCGCCCAAAATCAAGTCCGCTAAGGCCGCTCTTACGTCATCCTGAAACAAGTTCAGGATGACGAAGGCTGCGGTGCGATTACCACGCGGGCACAGCCAAGCTTTATTTCCCTGTCCAGTTGCCTGGCCGCTTCTCAACGAACGCAGCCATGCCTTCTTTCTGATCTTCTGTACCAAATAGGCCATGGAACAGGCGGCGTTCAAAAACGACGCCTTGCTGCAATGTCGTTTCAAATGCTGCGTTGACCATTTCCTTGCACGCAAGCGCGGCCAAAGGCGCCATGGCGGCAATGGCCGTGGCGGTCTTAACGGCTTCGTCGATTAACTCGCCTGCCGGAACAACCTTGGCAACTAAGCCTGAACGCTCGGCCTCGGCCGCATCCATCATCCGGCCCGTCAGGCACATTTCCATCGCTTTCGCTTTGCCAATCGCACGCGTTAGGCGCTGGGACCCACCCATTCCGGGCGTGACGGCGAGCTTGATTTCAGGCTGTCCAAATTTGGCCGCATCGCCGGCTATGATGAAGTCTGCCATCATCGCCAATTCGCATCCCCCGCCGAGCGCGAAGCCGTTGACCGCCGCAATCCATGGCTTGCGGGTGGCGGTCACGCGGTCATAGCCTGCGAAGAAGTTTGCGCCATACATGTCCGCGAAAGATTGCGACGACATTTCCTTAATGTCCGCGCCCGCGGCAAAGGCTTTTTCGCTGCCGGTCAGGACGGCGCATCTCTGGCTATCATCGGCATCAAATGCCGCAAAGGCCGCGATGAGGTCAGCCAACACCTGACTGTTCAATGCGTTCAAAGCCTGTGGCCGATTCAGCGTCATCAGCGTCACCGCGCCGCGTTGTTCGACTAATAAAGTTTCATAGCTCATAGGGGCTTCCATTCTTCCTGTGCCGGCAAAGCGGCAAAAATATCGTTAATGAGATCTTCGGTAACGCCTTCCGGCATAGCTGGATCCCATTGGGGCGCATTATCCTTGTCGACGATAACGGCGCGGACGCCTTCGGCGAAATCGGGACGAACGAGCACGCGGCTGGCAATGCGATATTCCATCACCATATTATCGGCAAAGTCGGTCAGCTTCAGGCTCTCGGACAATTGGCGTAAGGCGACTTTGCAGGTTTGCGGGCTTTTGGTCCTTAAGGTAGCCAGCTCTTTCATCGCCCATTCGCTCTTATCACCTTCAAGGCTTAGGAGAATATCTTCGAATTGGTCGGCGGCAAAATGGCGATTAATGTGCGACAGCGTTTCGACGATTTTCGACTCAGGCGTTTCGGACAATGTGCCCAATATGCCATCAATACGCGTGACATCTTCACTGGCAATCCGTGCCTTGGCGTCCGCAAGCGCACTGCTCGGCAGATAATTGGTCGCAAGGCCAAGCGCGAGGCACTCTGCACCAGCCACGCGTGCCCCGGTGAGTGCCAGATACTGCCCCATGCGCCCTTCCAGCCGCGACAAATACCAACCGCCGCCGACATCTGGAAACAGGCCAATACCCGTTTCAGGCATGGCAAATTTGGTATTCTCGGTCGCTACGCGGAAACGCGCAGGTTGGCTGATACCAACGCCGCCGCCCATAGTAATGCCATCCATGAACGCCACGACAGGTTTGGGAAAAGTGAACAACAAATGGTTCAATTGATATTCGTCATGGAAGAATTTTCGGCCCGACACGCCGCCATCATTAATGGCCGAATTGCGTAAGAAAGCGATATCGCCGCCTGCGCAAAAGCCGCGCCCATCGGCATGATCAATCACCACGCATTTCACCGCAGCATCGTCAGCCCAAGCGCGCAATGCCGCGGTCATCGCGTGCACCATCGGCAATGTCAGCGCATTCAACGCCGATGGCCGGTTCAGGCTGATGAAACCGGCATGCCCCTCTACGTGGATTAAGATATCATCGGTCATTGGCGCAACAGATCCCGGCCGATAATCATGCGCATGACCTGATTGGTCCCTTCAAGAATGGAATGGACGCGCAAATCGCGCCAGAAACGTTCGATGGGATAATCCCGCAAATAGCCATAACCACCGAAAAGCTGCAGCGCCTGGTTGACAATCTCGCTGCCACTGTCGGTCGACAGGCGCTTTGCCATCGCCGAAAAGCGGGACTTGTCTGGCGCGTTGGCCGTGACCTTGGCCGCGGCGATATACAGTAATGCGCGCGCTGCTTCCAAATCGGTCGCCATGTCGGCCAGCATGAATTGCGTATTCTGGAACTCGGCTACCGGCTGACCAAATTGTTGACGCTCTTTGGTGTACGCAATCGCCTCATCCAAGCATCTTTGCGCGCCGCCCAGTGAACAGGCACCGATATTCAACCGCCCACCGTCCAAGCCCATCATCGCAAAGCGGAAACCATCCCCTTCTGCGCCCACGCGATTGGCAACGGGCACGCGGCAATCTTCAAAAATGACCTGCGCCGTTGGCGATGCGTTCCAGCCCAGTTTTTTCTCCGGCGCACCAAAGCTCAGCCCTGGCGTATCTTTGTCGACGACAAGGCACGTCACGCCCTTGGTCTTTTCTGCACCCGTGCGGACCATCACGACATAGACGTCATTATAACCGGCGCCCGAGATAAACTGCTTCGTGCCGTTCAGCACATAATGATCACCATCGCGCCGCGCGCTGGTTTTCAGCGCCGCAGCGTCCGACCCGCTGCCCGGTTCGGTCAGGCAGTAGCTGGCGATTTTATGCATCGACACAAGGTCGGGCAAATATCGCGCCTTTAGCTCAGCACTGCCAAAAGTATCGATCATCCACGCCGCCATATTGTGGATGGAAATGAACGCGCTGGTGGTGGGACAACCATAAGCCATCGCCTCCATAATCAACGCCGCCTCCAACCGGCCAAGGCCAGTGCCGCCCGATTCTTGCGAAACATAAATCGCGCCAAAGCCAAGCGCGCCGGCGGCTTTCCACACATCGACCGGATAATGCGACTTTTCGTCCCATTCGGCGGCAAAAGGAGTGATGGCATCCGCGGTAAATTTACGCGCCATATCCTGTATGGCGACTTGATCATCGGTGAGTTCAAACTGGTTTTGCATATGATCGCCCTAGCATCGCCATTTTGAGTTATCCAGATATTAGCTGGGAACATTATCGGTATCGCGGGCACCGTGCATCCGCCCATTTCGTTCGCGCAAACGACGCTGTTTCGATGCGCTTGAGTTAAGGCAGAGGCGTAAACATCAACCGGGCCTAAAAAAAACTTGGCGCAAGGGCGTCATGCCTGCTAACCGATCTCGGCCTGCACCCATAGCTCAGCTGGATAGAGCGCTGCCCTCCGAAGGCAGAGGCCAGAGGTTCGAATCCTCTTGGGTGCGCCATTCAAATCATTGGTATATAACAATATTCAAACGCAGCGATGTGCCGACTGCGGCTTAAATAAAGCTTTTTAGCTATGCACAAATCGTGCACACGACCCAGAAATGTATCATAAATTACTGATTTATAACAATTATTTTAATCATTAAGTGCCCTCCGAAGGGCAGCGGCAGAAACCCCGAATTCCCTCACTGCCGAAAAATCAAGCGAACATTGCCAAGTCAGTTGTCGGCGGGATTTGATCCAGGGCTGGGCCATAACGGCTTCAGGTAATGGAACGCCAACGCAGTATAAAGACTATTATTTCGCCATAATAGCATTTTGGGCAACGAAGCTTAGGATGTTCTCAGCTGCTCTCTTTTCGATTAGTCCATCGGCAAACGGTCGATATAAGGAGCCGATCGACGCTCCTGGCCTTGCTTCTATGCCGTCGGAAACGGGAATTCCTAGCACAAAAACAGACGTCCTTGCGTCTTGTGAACCTCTCCAGATGTGGACAACGAGCCGTGTTTGAAAATTCACGCTGTATGAGGATTGCGTGGGAACCATACTGATCACGCTAGCCATATTAAATCCGTTGAAAATGGTTCCGAACGAGGGCCGGACGCCACTCTGATTAAAATTCGCAGGCCGATCGACAATCGCTTCAATAGTATAGCTTGTTACGTCGATAGAGTTTTCGGCCGAATATCCATATTGGATAAAGGAAGCCTTGGGCACAGAACAACCTGCTGGCTGACCTGATCTATCGATCTTTTTGTATTCCTTCAGTTTATTCCTTGAGAATGCAGCCCACTCGGCTCGAATAATCGAGTGCGTCCACGCTTCACACCCCTTGTCGCCTTCAGTCTGGAAAAATCTTGCCTGACCCTCGCTAATTTTAGTCACGGTGACACCACTGGACCGCAGAAAGTTAGCGACGAACTCGAGGCTGTCCTTGGGCGTCGAGGGGGTGGTTGTAACGGACTCGGCGTACCCAAGGTGGGATATGCTCGAATATTTGAAATCAATTTTGTCAATTCCGGCGTTGGCTGGCGTCGAGAGAGACAAAACGAAAGGCGAACTCAGAGCCCACAGAAAAAGCTTTTTTGACATACATTCCTCATCGCTAACCGTTATCGATCGTCAGAACATTCGGAACTGATGGCTCCGTAAATTATTGCAGCATTGGCCTCATCAGTTGGGATAATTGTAGGCGGCGAGCTGGCGGTGTTGCAAGCGCCTTTGTTGGATTTGCCTTGCCAGCTGCGTCCGTCGTCAGAACATTTGGCAACCAAAAATAGCCGCCAAAATTACAATAACCTACTGTAAAACAGTCACAATATGACGATATTTGCACACCTAAAAAATGCACAAATCGTGCACACGACCCAGAAATGTATAATGAATTATTGATTTATAAAGATTATTTTAATCGCTAAGCGCCCTCCGAAGGCAGAGGCCAGAGGTTCGAATCCTCTTGGGTGCGCCA